>CAZQIV010000091.1:0-28219 GCA_964593705.1 uncultured Lentimicrobiaceae bacterium
GTCATTTCGACCAAAAAACGCAGCGAAGCAAGTTTTGCCGGGAGAAATCTATTTTATAATGTCATCTCCTCATTATGCCCAAAAATTTTGGGTGAAGTCTCGAAATGAAGCGACAAAATATGGTAAGTGAAACTGATATTTTGATCGATGACCAGGAGTATTCGCATTATAAATGTTAAGATCTTGTTAAACCCCAACCTTTGGTTTGTCATGAGCCACTGTTCGTATATTTTTTTTCTTTTTGATTTAAAAATTTACTATTAACTAATCAACAAATAACAATATCATCATGACAACACAGCCCAAAAACAATGTTGTAGGCTGGTTTGAAGTACCTGTTACCGACATGAAAAGAGCAATGAATTTTTATGAAACCGTTTTCGATATTAAACTCGAGCGCAACCAAATGGGGCCGCTTGATATGGCCTGGTTTCCGTGGAGTGAAGGAGGGATGGGATCATCAGGTTCCTTGGTTTATCATGCCGAAATGTACCGCCCATCCGCTGATGGTGTGGTAGTGTATTTCACAGCCCATTCAGGCGATCTTGCCAATGAGTTATCTCGTGTGGAAGCCGCTGGTGGAAAAGCGCTTCAACCTAAAACACTTATCAATGAGGATATCGGATATATGGCATTAATTGTTGATAGTGAAGGAAACCGCGTAGCTTTAAATTCCAGGAAATAAAAAATGTAAGCACCACCTTTTGGTTTAGAAAATTTATCCGGAATATCACAATCAACCCGGAATATTTTCCTGTTTTTAACGGTATATTGAATTATTTGTATTTATCAATACAAATAAATGTGTGCAATTTTTAAACATTGTTAATTAGTGTGTTAACTGGTTATATTAGTATATTTTTGTATGATATAAAAATTGAGGCATAATTTACAAATATTGAAAATATATTTGATGTTTTGAACATTTCCTAATATTATGTACCGTAAATATTTTGTGTATTATAAGGGTACAATTCCATCCATTTATTAATCAAGAAATATTTAGTTTTCAACAAAAAATATTTCATAAAAACATTAAATTTATTTTGGCTAATCGGTATGTTTTGTTTATTTTTGAAGCAATAATTATCAATAATAAATTTAATCTGCATTGCAATGAAAACAACACTACTTCACATTGTTATCTTAGTATTAATAAGTTTTTCAGCTTATTCACAAGAGCAAATCCATTTTCAATTTTCAAATCCTGAAATAGTAAACAGCGAAGCTGAAATTTTACAGTTTGACATTGCTGTTAAAGCAGAAAATTCTGGAAATTTTCATCGTGATTTTCAGCTATATATAAATTACAATACTGAGGCTTTTGGTGAGAATATAATTTTTAATAATTTGCTTACAATTATACCTCTGGGATTAATGGCAAATCATTATTCGATAATTAATATTGTTGACAACACCAATTCACGATTTGCGATAATAACCCAAGCCAATGAAGAAATGAACCAATCGGCATCATCCGATTATTTTACCGAGCTGCCCACAGCATTCGAAGGTTTTTTGAGGGTTGAAATCGAAATTGCAAATAGTGAAGTAAATGCCGGAATTACCTTTGATGAAGACCTGATGAACGGCGGCCAGTATTTGCAGTCTGACATTTCCACGGAACCTCTCGCTTGTGCCAACCCAAATATTTATGGCAACGATTTGACCAACTTTTCACTTTTTGGTTTGGAGCTTGATGTCAATGCAGGGTGGACGGGGCTTTCGAGTTATATGCTTCCTTACGAGAAAAATATCGAAACCATCATGGGGCCACTTGGGGAGGCATTGGTAATTGTACAAAATTTTGATGGCGTTTATTACCCTGAAGCCAACGTAAATACGCTTATTGAGTGGGACAATAATTCGGGTTATATCATGAAGGTTTCAGAAAGTACCCAAGTGAAATTTTTCGGGACTTTGAGTAATGGTGGAACAGTTACCCTTGCGGATGGATGGAATATCATCCCGGTTTTAAGTTCGTGCAATGTTTCGGCAGAAGATATTTTTAGCGATATTTTACCCGATTTAGTTGTGGTAAAGGAAATTGCAAACACAGGCGTTTACTGGCCGGGGCAGGGTGTTAATTCTTTGATCACACTTTCGCCCGGGAAATCATATTTGGTTAAAGTTAATGGCGATCAGGTAATTAACTTCCCATCGTGTGAATAATACAAGGATAAAATTCTAAATATAAAACTCCGGTTCATTTACGAATCGGAGTTTTTTTTGTTTGCCAGCAAAAGCCTACGTTTTAATATCCCGGTGCGCTGCACCTCCCGTATCAATTCAAAATAAATGCTTCTACAAAGATTGTCGCCACTCTGTGGCTTATCTTTCAGGTGCGGAGCACCGGTAATCTTTGTAGAATTTTATCTATTAATTGGGAGAAAGGTGCAACGCACCGAAATATTTGATGCATGGTTTTTGAAAAACATTCTCCTAAGCCTTGCGCAAGAAAAAATATTATCGGGGAAGACTGGAAGAAATACCCAAATTAAAAAACCAGTAGCCGTTTTTGTCCTGGTTATCCACCTGGCCATCCAAATTCATATCCGGATTTTTGTAGCCCTGATTCCCGGCATTGCTTTCCCATTCAGTTTTATCTTCCAAATTTATGATGCCATCAGCATTTGCATCGGCCGAAAACATGCCGAAAATAGAATCGCCCAGTTGTTTTTGTGCATCCACACCCCAGGCCTGGCTGTTAGCCGCCGTAAAATCGTAAGTATAAATTCCTCCGGTTTGTGCTAGCGGATTGGCCGACATAATAGCAAGATGATTTCGGTGATGTACAACAACAAAAAGACTGGAACTTATTTGTAACACCGGAATTTGAACATAAGAAAAACCGTTTAAATCGACAATTGAACCATCGCTAAGCAAAAAAGCAGCCCGATGGGCAATGCTTGTTTGACCCGTTGCCAACGAAGCTTCCGTTGTGTCGCGAAATTCGAGAAGCACCCAATCCACAATTTCTGTATTTGGAATTGAATCTACATTTTCGAAGCCTTCATAGTTCCACGGGGAAATATTATAAGGCTGGGCTGTAGGAATATAAGCAGGATTGATCTCTGTTTTCATGTTTGTTTCGTAAAACGGACCTTCGAGAAAAGCAGTAATATCGATCGACAACGAAAATGTAGAAGCCATGGGAGAGTTGGTATCGCCAACAGCAAAAGCAGAGAACTCAGTAATTCCGTTGCGGGTGATAAAAAACGGATTTCCACCTCCGGCCTGACCGTTGCTTTGTGGATTCCATGTTTCGTTGGCATAAAATCCCAGGCCACAATGGGCACGATCGAAGAATTCATTTTCCGAATTTTCGTCCCAGCCTGCCGTGATGCTTAGCATGCTTTCACCCGGAGTTTGTTCGCTAATCACCCAGGTATTGTTTACGCAATGGGCAAGCGATGGAAGGGATTGCCCGGAAGTTCCATGTTGCAAAACATCTGCAAATACACGAACACCCAGGGTATCGGCCAGGCCTGAATTACTGATGCTTAAAGGAAGATAGGCCGAAGCAGTGCCAAGCGGAAATGAAACTTCTCCATTGCTGACCGGGCGTTTTACCTGTCCCGAATTTTCGGCGACAACATAAGCAGATGCTGAATACCCGGTAATTTGAGCTGAGGCTGACAGACAGAGATTGGCATCATTTAACAAAAAATTATAATCTGAAAATGCCAGGGCACTGGCAATAGCGATTTCCGTATCAAGGGACACCTGATTTTGGAGCAACAAATTACCAAACCATGATTTTGAGCTTCCTGAAATAGTCTGGATTTCGTTACCGAAAAAACGAACTTCACCGCCGGAATTTTTCATCAGGCTGCCGGCACTGGCATTATTAATCCAGTTTTCTGTAATTCCTATCGCCCCCGAATTGTGAATGTTTCCATCTAAAAGATTATGAAAATTACCTTTAATAATTAGTTGCGATCCCTGGTTGATAACGATTTCAGCGCCATTATTCACAAGAAACTGTGCTTGCGCAAAAAAGGCAATAAGCAAAAAATAGCATATTATGAATAGTTTAAATGCTTTCATAGTTAATACTCATCATTTTCGTGAAGGCGTATCATATCCTGAAAAGGGATTGTTTGCCCCGGCAAAATTGTATTTTCATCAAAATTTTGCTTTGTAATTTTGTTGGTTTTGGATTGAGATAAATCCGTCAAGCTTGTATTTTCTTTGATTCGTGATGTTGAATCCGTCTTAGCAGCCGGCCCAATTTTTATAGCACCTGCCGAAGGTCGGATTACCACACCATTGCTCGCGCCGGAATAACTTACAGATTCGGAATAATTTCCGCCCGAACCGTTGTTGGAACCGGCAACCAAAATAAGCTCAAGGGCACTTGTTCCGGGACCGTGCCCGGCATCGGCCTGGTTGAGTGCCGTTTGCAACCATTGGTGTGGCAAAACAGCCGAACCCACAGTAGAACTAAAATGATGACCTTCGTCAACATATTCGCAATTTGATTGCCAGTAACTATTCATGGCGGCTTCGGTATCATCGGCTTCAAAACTGGTGCCCCGGTTGCCATAGCTTGGCGGATTGCAACTCCCGTAAGTATGTACACCAATGGCATGGCGGGTAACTCCGCTTATTCCGTTACTTTGAAGCACGCTGCCCGAACTTCCGCCCTGGGTGTCGGCAAGGTATTCAAAATATACATCGTAAGAACCGTTGAAAAACTCGCCGAGGCTTGCGCCAATATCGTATTGAAGGGTCTGACTGTAGGAATTGTATGACCCTTCGCATCCAGAGGGATTTTGGTCGGTTCCAAAACCACGTACCAAAATATAGGAAGGAGCCAGGCTTTTGGATAAATGATAATACGATCGCTCGGCTTCAAGCGGCGTTTTTCCCGTATTTGAGTTGGTTCCAACATTAAAAATCCCCCAATCATCGCCGGTATCAGAATTTTGATACACACGACTCGAAAATATTATCGGGTACTGATCAGCAGCTGCACAAGCCACAAGTGTACCATCGCACAACGAATTAGGCACATGAAACTGGATTACCTGCAAATCGTAAGTGCCCACATCAAGACAGTGGCCGGCAGTAATATAAAAACCGCCGGCAGTAATCCAACCCGAGCAGCCAATGGGTAAAATACGGCCATCCACGTTTTCGTACGAACTTTGTACCCGCGAATCACCATAACACAAGTAATCAACAGGCGGTGTATTTCCCAAAAATTCACCAACACTAATTTCGGACAACTGAGCAAAAATACTCGAGTCGCCAGGTGCAACCATCAACTGAAGTTGCAGGGTGTTTCCATTAAGAAAGGCCGTTTGATTTTGCCAGTCCTTAATGGATTGAGCATTAAAAAACTGCTGGTCGCCATCATATTCGGAAGTAATAATCAGGTAGGAGTTTTTACCAAGATCAACATCCGAAAAGCGAAGCCTCATCCAGGGGGCTTTTTCTTTTGCAGTGATGGTCTGATTTATTTTAAGGTAGTCAGCCTCGGGGAAGGGTGTGGTTTGTGCCTTTGTTTTTTGATAATAAAAATACTGGCTGTATTCGATCATATGCGCATTGAGTTCCTTTCCAGCGAGAGGACCCAATTTAAGCTCCTTTTGTTCGTAATGATAGGGCACATCGGTAGGCTGGCAAAATGTGCTTTGCCCTGCCATCAATAAAATAAAAAGTAAATATGCAGTATTTTTCATTTTGTTTAAAAATTGCCATGTTCTGTCCGCCATCTGGCGGGAATGCACGAACGAATACTAATCTTGTTGTTTTATTGCCCGGTTCTCATTTTCCAGTTCTTTCACGCGCTGGTTAAGCTCGATGATGTAGAGGCTCAACTCTTCAATTTTCTCCAGCAATCTCAACTGCATATCACCCACAAGGTGTCCACCATTTTCGCTTACTTCTTTGGCCGATGGTATTCCCGGCAGGTGATGATTATTTTTTATACTTTCTTCAAATTCATCAATAGACAGCAAATCATATTTTGGATCAAAAACATAATCGGGCCAATAGCCCTGGCTATCAATAAGTATTTCTTCACATGCCATTTTGCCGCTTACCGAAAGCCGGTATCCTTCAGCTCCCGAAGTAGCTCCAATCACCACGTTGCCATTGCCTTCTATCACAAGCCTGTCAACATTCGAGGTGCGTAAACGCAGACTTCCGGACATGCGGTTGGCAATAAAAAAATCATCGCCAAACGACTGCATCCAGGCTTTATAGGTTGTTCCTGAATAAAACGAAATAAGCGGATCACTCGAAGACTCAAATCGCATTACTTCAATTTCGCCGGCAAGATGCAATTTTGCCTTTGGCGAATTTGTTCCCATACCCACATTACCATCGCTATAATAAATATCATTCTCGCTTTTGGCCCAAAAGTCGTTGGTGCTTGTTCCTATCCGATGCCAGACGATGCTATCAAAATAATAATAGCCCGGATCGTTGTCGGTTTGATAGATTATTAATCCCGTGGCGGGATTAGATGGTCGTTGCAACTCCGACATACGTGGTGTCAAAAAACCAAGTCCTTTAGCCTGAACATCAAGCATAGCCGATGAGTCGGGCAGGTTTCCATTGGTGTTTACGGCAACTTGCGCTAATATTCCCAGGGGCAAAAACATTGCAAGAATTACAGTAAAGATTCTGTTTTTGTCTGGGAAATACCCGATAAAATTCCAATTACATTTCATTTAAAATAAATTTTTAAAAGCCTGCCAAAAGAAACTGCAGGCTTTTTTTAGAAACAAAACCAAACGCTATCAATATGTACTATGAGAAAGAATATCATAACTAATTGATGTTCAATTAATGGGTCAGGATATCTGACCATAAGCTAAAAATATACGTGCCTTACGATTATTCGGGCACCTGGCAGTTATTATTCCTGTTGTTGTACCACAAGGTATTTTTGTCTTTGTTATCCGCCTCGCTGTCCATGTTGGCATCTCCCGAAAGGTAACCCGAAGACCCGGCCTGCTGATTCCAGTTCATAATTATATCATCTTCGTTTATCACTCCATCGCCATTGGTATCTCCACCCCTCATTCCATACACATTGGGGGCAAGCAATATTTGAGCATCCACACCATAGGCTTTGGTATTGCTGAGTGTAAAATTATAATTGTAAGTGTAGTTGAATCCCATTAAAGCACTGGAAGACATTATTCCCAAGTGGTTGCGATGCCAAATTACGACAAAGAGTTTTTCGTTAATCTGTGTTGTAAACAACAAAAAGGATGTTCCGTTAGCACTAATAATTGAGCCGTTTTTTAACACAAACGCTGCCTGATGCGCCACACGACTTGCCGGAGTTGCCAGGTCGGCACTTGCAGCATCGCGAATTTCAACAAGCACCCAGTCCACAATATCTGCGTTGGATATCGAATCCACCGCTTCGGTTCCCTGATAATCCCAGGGAGCCACATTATAGGGCTGGCTTGCTGGCAATAAACCGTTTTCGTTGAGGTGGGCGCTCATAGCAGAGCCGCTGTATGCCCCTTCAAGAAATACTTTCAGGTTTAATTTATAGGTGGTTAATGCACCCATGTTTTTAAACGCCTCCAGCACTTGCTCAAATAAAATATCCGTGTTTTCCTGTGTATTTATTCGTGCAGTTTCCACGGCGAGGGTAAAAATTCGTGAATTATCTTTTTGATTATAAACTCCTGAGTACAAGGTATCGAGGGGATAGCCCTCAGGACCCATTTTATAAACACCCCTGGCAGTATTGGCCATGGTAAATCCATCGGCATAATTCATCGTTTCGTAAACCCACAGTACAGAATCCATGGTACACAAAGGATTACCAGCTACCACATCTAATTGAGGAAGCCCCAGTCCGCCATCATCGCTATACGACTGGGCGGCATAAGTCTGGATGCCCATGAAATCGTTCACAAATTGTCCGGGAACAAAGGTATCAGGCGCATTGCCAAAAACATCGTACATAAAATCGAGGCCCTGCACCCACACAATGCCTTCGTTATTCAAATAAGCTATCAGTTCGCTGTTAAATTTATAATCATCCGGATTGCTCAGATCCCAAAGTTTCAGATCGGTGCCATCGTTTCCGGTGTACCATATCACCACATCAAAATCTTTCATAAAATCAAAATCGGGATAAGCGCTTTCGCTTGCGGTATTAAAAATTGCATACGTGTATCCAAGATTCGATAAGGTAGTATCGATATCGAGATAGCGGTTGGAGTAGTTGTTGTCGTTTACCAGCAGGACTTCGAAATCCGATCCCTGATTGGTAATGGTAATTTGAAGCGAATCGGAAACCCCTGAGCCATCGGTGGCAGTAGCCTTTACCATCACCGTGCCATTTCCAGAGCTAAATCCTGATGCTTGCAAGAGGCCGTTTTGGTTGATGCTTGCAACCCCGGTTTGGTTTACCACACTCCAGTACACCATCTGATTTGTGGCAAAGTCGGGTTGTACGGCAGCATTCATTTGCAGCGTACCATTATTCTCGCTAATGGAAGTTGATCCACCCTGGGCCGAAACAGTAATATCCTCTACCAGTATTCCCCCGCCGGTTATCCCTTCGAAATATGTAAGTATTTGCGAAAACAGGATATCCGTATTTTCTTCGGTATCCATACGCGCTGTTTCCCACGAGAAAGTGAGCACTTTAGCATAATCGTGTACATTATAAATCCCGGCAAGGTAGGTATCCAAAACATAACCGGGAGGACCCATGCGATAAACGCCCGTGGCTGTCGGAACCATTTCCATGGCATCGGCATACCACATGGTAGCATAAGCAAACTGCACCGGCGAAAAGGTACAAATCGGGTCAGGGTTTCCGGCTTCGATGTCCAACTGACCCACGCCAATATTCCCATCGTCAGCGTAAGATTGGGCAGCATAGGTTTTTACACCCATGTAGTCGTAAATAAACTGGCCGGCCTGTAAAGTGTCAGGTGCAGCACCTAAGATGTCATAAAAAAAGTCGAGTCCCTGGAGCCACACCACACCGCCAACATCCAAATATGAAACGAGGGGAGCATTGAATTTATAATCATCCGGATTGCTCACATCCCAAAGTTTCAGATCCAGGCCATCGTTGCCCGTGTACCAGATCACCACATCGTAAAACGACAGGGTAATCAGGTCGGGGTAAGTGCCGGTTTGCATGGTATGATAAATGTCGTAAGCGTAGTTTAAGTTCGTCAGGGTAGTATCCAGTTCCTTGTAACGATCCACACCATTGGCATTATCATTTACAAGGAGGATTTCAAAATCGGAACCCTGGTTGCTAATGGTTATCATTAACGAATCGGAAACCCCCGAGCCATCCACAGCTTCAGCTTTTACCCACACCGTGCCATTCCCAAAAGTTGTGCCGCTGGCCTGCAACAACCCCTGGTCGCTGATGATTGCTGTAGTGCTTCCATCTATCACCGACCATATCACCGTATTGTTTGTCGCAAAAGGAGGCTGCACATCGGCAAGCATTTGCAGCGAGCCATGGTTTTCATTAATGGAGCTACTCCCGCCTGCTCCCGAAATAGTTATATCAGAAACAAAAATAATATGGCTTGCAAACTGATCAAAATATTGCAGGCCCTGGCTAAAAATTGTATCCATATTAGCCTGGCTGT
The DNA here is from genome assembly GCA_964593705.1 of uncultured Lentimicrobiaceae bacterium. Lineage (GTDB taxonomy): Bacteria > Bacteroidota > Bacteroidia > Bacteroidales > 4484-276 > SABY01. The sequence goes on from CAZQIV010000091.1 coordinate 9,606, forward strand.
CAATTCTTGCAGTTTCCACTGTAAAAGTCAGCACCTTGCCATCACCTTTTTCATTGTAAACAGCAGCAAAATAATTATTCAAATCATATTCATCAGGCCCCATTCTATACACCGAATCAGCGCCTGATGCCGGTGTTAAAGCATCAGCATACCACATTGTGGTAAAAGCCCATTCCATTGGAGTAAAGGTAAATATTCCGTTTCCGGGAACTATATCCAGTTGGGGAACACCATCGGCAAACACGCCATCATCAAGATGTGATTGGGCAGCATATTCAGCGATGCCAAGATAGTCGTACACAAAATCTCCTCCTACGAAAGTAACAGGAGTAGTAGCATACATGTCATACAAAAAGTCGAGACCCTGGAGCCAGAACATTCCGCCGCCGTCAATATAGGTTTTGATGTCCTGGTTTACGGTTTCGTTTCCATTCCAGAAATACAAACCTGAGCCATCGTTTCCGGTGTACCAGATTACCAGGGCATGTGCTTCCATTATTGCGAGAGGCGGCGATGACAACTCCTCTGCGCAATCGTAGAAAGTATATGTATAGTCGAGGTTTGTGAGCGAAGTTTTAAGCACTTCAACCCTATCGGGGGCATAACCATTATCGTTAACCAATAAAATATTGAGTTGTGCCTGGGTGCTTGCAGCCGACAGCAATAATCCGATAATCAGACTGAGGTAAAGTTTTCGCATAATGTTGTTAGTTGTTAATTTTTTAAATTATAAAACTATTGAATAAATATTTTTTTTGTGGTCAGGCCCTTATCTGTAATTATCCTCACAAGGTAAACGCCTGTTGGCCGGCTGGCATTTAATTCACAATTCCCGTTTTGCAAGGCAGCGGTGGCAATCATTCTTCCGCTGATATCGAGCAAACTCACTTTTCCATCCAGGGCTTCGATGCCTTTAATATGGATAATATCGTTTTGCACGAAAGCGGTAAACTGATTGGCAGGGGCGGGTGAAGCAATGGCATTTGTTTCGGCAAAGCCCAGTTTAAAACGATTGGGGTCATCGCCATCGAAGGCGGTAAACAGGTAAACCGGATTGGCTACCATGTCCTGCACAGTGCCGGTTTTGAGATCGCTAAGAAATACATCCGTGTCAGGCATGAGTTTTTCCAAGTCGAGTTCGATGGTGAATTGCGAAGCGTCATTCTTTATGAAGCCGAGGCTTATTTCGAGGTCTTCATTTAATTCGGAAAAAGTATTAGTACTGAGTGCATGTTCATCATTTAGCGAATAAAAAGAGGGTGCGAAACCCTTGAAGAAGTGCGAATCGAATAGAGGGTCATAAGTATTTGTTGCCTGTTCGTTAAGCCTGATATTGGTTTCCTGCGCGGTATTGTTCTCAAGGTCGCGGGCGGTAAGCATGATGTAGTGATCGGTATTTTTGTACCATGCCTGGTCGTCGTGGATCCGTGCGGCTTTTGGGATGTTTAGGGAAGCTGCCGATGCTGTGGCCTCCACCATAAAGCCGTTGGCTGAAGGAATTATTCCGTTGGCACCGATATCCGAATAGCTGGCATTGGTTTCATTCCAAACCTTGGCGGTTGTGCTGATGCTGTTCAGCGACCAGTCATTGCCTGTACCATGCCACTTTATGGCACTTGGAAAGGGGTTTCCCAGCAAATGCGCACCTGTGTATTCATTTGCGGAGGTATAGGTAAGTCCGGAGATGGCTACATCAGAATTATTTAAGACACCGGTAAATTCTTTTGTGTCGGTGTTTTCCCAGGCAGTAAGGTAGCCGGTACCTGGGATGATTTGGGTGGGGTCGCCTGCTTTATGGTTCATCCATAAACCAGTAGTTTCTTCCCATCTGTACAAATCATCGTTGTCGCCGGGGTCAAAATCAAAGCCATTGATATCAAAAGTGGCAACGGGTGAGCCGAGCAAATGCCAGCCATGGTCATCATCGCTATATTGTACGATGTAACGTTCAACCGTGGCATTTACCCCATCGTTTTCGATCAAAGAGCCGGTACCGGAAATATTTGATTTAATTACCAGGCCGGCAGTTCCTTCTGAATTGATAAGCGTACCATCAACTGTCATTTCCCCATATAAAGTTGCAACACCTCCCGATGGAATGGTTAATTTGTATGTTGCAGGAATTGTTAATGTGCCAATAACAGTTAAGGGTGCATCACCAATATTTAAATTGGAAGCTAAGGTGAGATCAAATGAAGAATTTACTTGAATATCTTCGGGAGTAAATGTACCACCTGAATGGGTAAAAGTACCACTAACATCTCCGGATATTGGGCTAAATCTAAGGTATCCTGTACCAACACCATCAGCTTTTATTGTACCACCTGATTGAGTGAAATTACCATTACAATACATCCTCCAATAGTTAGTACCACTAGTTAAGTTTAAAGTTCCACCCTGAATATCAACATTCCCGTCAATATATACTGAGGCGTTAGTACCGATCGATCCTGTAAATCTCAATTCATATGTATTTGTGCTGACAAGCGTAAAATCACCATCAATATTTGTTAGTGCTCCACTAAAATAAACATCGCTTGTTTGTCCGCTACAGTTCCAGATAAAATTTCCAAATTCCTGATCTGTGTGATATGTACTTGACATATCTCCTTCAATAGCCCCGGTTATTTCACAAGTAGAATTATCATGCCAGGTTGCTTCTGGAATGTATCTATTTGTACCTGCTAATTCAAATTTTCCTCCATCATTAAATGCCAATAACTCTGTGCTGACAGGATATAAAATAGCACCATTACCTTCTTTTCTTAATGTGCCGTCAATTGTAAGATCAGTTCCTGTGCCATCATTTATTGTTAAAATACTTGCATCTCCAACCGTAATTTGTCCTCCGACATCAATGGTTGTTTGATCGATGCTATCAGTTTCAGAAATAGTGATAGTATGTCCATTTTGGATAGTAATTATATCATCATACATGCTCGGTGATAAAGTAGCATCTACCCAATTTTCAGCACCTGTATTGTCGTATTCCCAATTTGCAGCAGCATTCCAATTGCCGGTAGCTTTTGAGCGGTATGAGGGACGGAGCAATTTAGCAGTTGCAATTTCTCCATCAAGATAATCAGCAATTAATATATCATCAGATACTGTTCCTGCAAGCTCAACTCCTGAAATATAAGTAGGTGTGGCTGCTTGATCATTAAAATGCATTAAGAACACAGTATTTGCATCACTGCTATACTCTTCCTTGTGTGTTGATAGTTGCATAGCAGATGTAGCTCTTGCAATATTTGACATACGGATTTCATCTATCTGACCATTAAAATAATTAATATCACCATATCTTTTAGCAATAAAAATACTATTTGTTGAAGTTTCCAGATTCCATGCTTCTCCACTATTAGCAACCTCAATTCCGTCAATATACATACGGGCAGTACTACCATCGTAAGTTACAGCAACATGATACCATGTATTTAAACTTAAATTTTCGTTTGCTTCTGTGCCAAGGTTAATTGAACTGTTCCTGTCCCTGAAATAAATTCCAAAATCACCGCTTCCTGTTGCATTCTTATCACGAAGTGATAAATTGAAAACACCATCCCTAAACAATAAATCATCATAATCTGTTTGTGCATCGGCATTAAACCAGCACTCAAAAGTCCAATCTGTTATAACATCAAGATTATTACTGGCATCATCGCCCACACGAACATATTGTGAAGTAAAATCCAATGCGTATTTGTTCTGCGCAAAAGTACCAATGTTGAAAAACAAAAAACCAAGCATTAAAACAAAACCGGAAATTCTGAATAAGTATCTTTCTTTCATAGTATTTAAATTTTTGATTGATAATCGTAATAAATTTTTGATTGATAAAAGTACAGACGCAAAAAAAAGATTTTTCCCCTAATGGCATTAAAAATTATTGCGGATAAAAGGGCTGGGGAAGAAGCTTTCTCCTGCCGCAAGTGCGGCATGTTTATGATTAGGTGGAATAGACCTGCCTTGCCGGCAGGCAGATTTCTCCCGGAAACACATCTCTGATGGTTTGGGGCAGGCTGTTTGGCTGTGTGTCTTGGTGCCAATGGCAAGTATTTGAATGGAGTTGGGGTACACTTTGTGAGAGAGACCCCCGCCTTGCCGCTGATGTAAGCAATGGTAATGGCGAGGCAGGTCTCAGTCGCTTCGCTCCTTCGAGGTGACAAGACATAGGTGGGACTTGGGGGTGGGTGAAAGTGGGCGCGAAGCGCCCACTTTCACCCACCCCATACATAACCCGGGCTTTGTCATTTCGACTGGAAAAACGTAGCATAGCAAGTTTTGGAAGGAGAAATCTAATCCATAAGTAAACAGCAAATTTATTTCCACAGTTTTTCGCAAAAAATAATCTACCGGCTAAAAAATTTCTTTAAGGAGGGATTCAGGGTCAGTACTTCCCTGATTTTTTTTATGGCAATGGTAATGTGGTTTTCAACGGTCTTCTCGGAAATGTTCAGAATCTCAGCGATTTCTTTGTGCCTTAAGCCATCAATTTTTTTGAGCCTGAAAACCAATCCGGCCATCCGGGGCAAGCCTCCCACCAAATCATCAATGGCATCGCTTACTTCCTTTTTCAGCATCAGGGTTTCGGGGGTCATGTTGTCGCCATGCACTACATCGTGGTAATCGTAAACAAAATCGGGTTTGTTTTTCCTGATTTCAGAAATTACGGCATTGCGGGTGCTTTTGTATAAAAATGATTTGAGGCTTTTGACAATAACGATTTCATCTTTTTTAATCCAGATTTTCAGAAAGACATCCGAAACCAACTCTTCGCAGAGCTCCTCATTTTTTAAAAACAAATAGGCGAAATTGCACAAGGGCTGGTAATACCTGTCGAATAAAAGCTCATAAGGCTTTACATCACCAGATTTCATTTCTTGAAATAATGCCAAATCACTATCTGTTATTGGAGTGCCCATGCAGTATTTTATTATCAGCCACCCTATTTGTTGGTACTGAAAGTTCCGTATTTTTGGTTAAGAATATCCCCTTTTAAAAGGGTTCTACTACTATTTTAGTGGAAAGAAACTTTTATTTCCAAATTCTAAACTCCTTACTTAACGTTAATCAAGTATCGTGAATAATGCATCTTAGTGAATCTTTGTGCCCTTGTGCCTTAGTGTTTGATTTAAGAAAAAAAACCACTAAGACACAAAAGCACTAAGAAACACTAAGTAAAAAAGAACAAAAAAAAATTGAATATGACGACACAATAATTTTCGGTAAAAACTACATAACTAATTGGTGTTCAAATATTAGGTCAAGATCTCTGAAATTTAGTTAAACAACAAATTCACCATACATATTTTATCTGGCCTCGTTCTGTACCGAAACAATTAACAGTAGCACCTTTATAGGTTACAAAAAAATTATCTCCTGCAAAAATAATAAAACCAAGTAGCTTTTCCGATTTTGACTTTCCTGAAATAAAAAAACCTTTTCGTTTAGGGGGAAAAGTTTAGAAATGCGTCTTGTTGTTAGTGATTCCGGGTTTTGCTTGTACGCGGCTCATTCATTGATTCAAATTTTAAAAAAACGATGATGAAATTCAATACTATTTTTTTTATTGCACTTTTCTCTTTCCTCTCATTTTCGGGGATAGCACAATTTAATGTGTTGCTGGTTAACGACAATGCCAATGGTGTTGACCGCTATTTGGAAATTGATACCACGCTCAGCAACCTAAGCATCAATTACAACATTTACAACACGGTAGTTACCGGAACCTTCCCCGACATCAACACCCTTGCATCCTACGATGTTGTGATTTGGTACACCGGAAATGATGGTTTGAATTTAAAACTCTGGGATATTTCAAATCCTGACGATTATCAGTTTAATGCTCCGCTGATGAGCTATTTGAACAATGGCGGTATCGTGTGGCTGCAAGGGCTCGATTTTTTATTCGACATTGTAGGCACTGCTCCCGATCCCTTTTTCCCGGGGCAATTTATTTACGATTACATGGGCATTTCGTCCTATTATGCACAATCGTACTCCGATGATGGTGGCGAAGGTGTGCCGCAATTAGATGTTGTAGCCGGAAACGAGCTTTGTACTTTTACCCCTATGCAATGGGCTTATGCCACCATGTGGTATGTTGATGCGCTGGAAATTACGGCTACAGCCCAGGGCGTTTACAAAATGGGGCCACAGAACTACGCGCTTGAAGGATACATCTCGGGCGTTTACAACGAATTTGGCGATTCAAAAATATTTACCCTTACCTGCGAAACTGCCCGTCTCGACACCGAACAACATACCGACACGCTGTTTGCACAGGTACTCGATTTTTTCGCCACTTTTTCGACTGGCGATATCCCGGTCGAGAATATTACAATCAGCAGCGAGGGCGGGGCAACAAGCATAAACGAAAACGGCGGGAGCCTGCAAATGTTTGCCGAAGTATTGCCCGACAATGCCACCAATCCAGGCATACTTTGGAGTGTTGAAAACCAAACGGGTATGGCGCAGATAAACCAGGGAGGATTGTTGCAAGCCACGGGAACTACCATAGGAAACGGAACTGTTCTTGTAAAAGCTACGGCCATGGACGGCTCAGGTGTTGAAGATTCATTCCAGGTAAGCATATCGGGGCAGGGCGCCGATTTTGAAGTATTGCTGGTGAATGACAACGATATTACCCCCACACGTTATTTTGATATCGATACTACCCTCACCAATCTTGGCTATGCCTATGACGTTTATAATACGGTACTCACCCAACAATTTCCCGATATTAATACACTTTCGTTTTACGATGCCGTAATTTGGTACACAGGTAACGATGGTGTGGATCTGGATTTATGGGATGTTAGCGATACCAATAATTACCGCTTCAATGAGCCGCTTATCCAGTATCTTGACGGGGGTGGAATGCTTTGGCTTCAGGGGCTCGACTTTCTATATGATGTTTATGGTTCGGCACCTGATATTTTTGTAGAAGGACAATTTGTTTATGATTATATGGGATTGAAATCTTATGTAGCGCAATCGTATGTTGATGATGGTGGCGAAGGACTTCCACAACTTGATGTGGTTGAAGGTAACTCCATTTGTACACTTACACCAATGCTGTGGACTTTTGCTACCATGTGGTATGCCGATGCCCTGGAAGTTACAAATAATGCAGAAGCTATTTACAAAATGGGACCGGCTGATTATACTTTGTCCGGATATTTTTCGGGGATTTACAATGTTTATGGCAATTCCAAAATATTTACGCTCGCGGTTGAAACTGCCCGAATTGACACAGAACAAAATACGGATGCCTTATTTTTGGAGGTGTTGAGCTATTTTGAAAATAATTCGGGCAATGAAATCCTGGTGGAACAAATTACGGTTAGCGGCGAAGGTGGAGCGACTACCATAAACGAAAACGGCGGCACACTACAAATGTATGCTGATATCCTTCCCGAAAATGCTACAAATCAAAACCTAAACTGGAGCGTAAATAATGGCTCGGGTATGGCCTCCATTAACCAAAATGGCTTACTACAATCAAGCGGAACATCAAGTGGGAATGGTACCGTTTGGGTTATCGCTTCGGCAATAGATGGCTCAGGTATCAGCGATTCTTTGCTCATTACCATCTCAAATCAAGGTTCTGATTTTGAGGTGTTATTTGTGAATGATAATGGTTGGGATCCTGTAAGGTATTTGGAAATTGATACTACACTTAGCAATTTGGATTATACTTATGATATTTTTAATACTGTTACAGAGTTTCAGTATCCTGATTTTAACACGCTTTTGGATTTTGATGTTGTAATCTGGTACACCGGAAACGATGGTGTTGACCTCTACTTGTGGGATACCAGCGACACGCTCAACTATACCTTCAACCAACCTTTGATGCAATATTTGGCCGCAGGCGGCAATATCTGGCTGCAGGGGCTCGACTTTTTATACGATGCTGTTGGATCGGTGCCTGTTAGTTTTACCGAAGGTCAGTTTATTTACGATAAATTGGGAATCAAAACTTATTACGCCCAATCGTATGCGGACGATGGAAATATGGGACTGCCCCAGATGGACGTAGTTCCGGGAAATCCTATTGCTATACTTTCGCCGGTATCGTGGGTTTACGCTACCATGTGGTATGCCGATGCCCTTGAGATTACCGATGATGCTGCAGGAATTTACAAAATGGGTCCTTCGGGTTATGTTTTTGATGATTATTACACCGGGGTTTTAAAAACTACCGGAAGTTCAAATATTTATTCACTGGCGATTGAAACTGCCAGGCTAATTTCCGAAGAAATCACTGATGTGTTATTTGAAGAAACATTGGAGTATTTCCGCCTCGTTACAGGAATAAAGGATGCCCCGGAAAGTTTTGAATTAAGCGAAATATACACCTTTCCCAATCCGGCCAGCGATTTCGTTACCTTTAGTTTTGATGTTTCGAGACCTGCTGTTACCAGTTTAGACATCCGTGATATTACCGGCAGGCTTGTATATTCTCAAAATATTGCTACTCAAAATCCGGGAAAAAAGGAATACCGGCTTTCGCTGACTTCGCATCATTTTCATCCCGGCGTTTACACCTATACACTCACCCGGGATAATAAATCTAATACAGGAAAATTTCTCATTATTAAATAACTAAAACTAAAATTTTTAAAAATGAAAAAAATCGTACTACTAACACTGGCATTCATCGGCTTTGCTTTTGCAACAAGCCATGCACAAATGAGTATTTTGCTGGTTAACGACAACGGCTTTGCCCCGGAGCGGGTTGAAGTTATTCAGGCTGCCATTACCAATGCAGGATATAATTATGCCTATTGGGATGCCGCCGCTGAAATGGCCGGTCCTTCTTACGACTTTATGCAATCGTTTAGCCTGGTAGTTTGGTACACCGGCAACGATGGCTCAGGCTTATACCTTTGGAATGGCGATGAAACAGCAAATGAAGATATCATGAATTACATCGACAATGGTGGCATGTTTTGGCTTCAGGGTTTGGATTTTCTCTACGACAAATATCCTGAAACCCCGGGTACTTTTTTACCGGGCGAATTTGTTTACGATTACCTCGGCATTTATTACTACGCCGGCCAATCGCATGTTGACGATGGCGTATGGAGCGATGGCGTTCCCCAGCTTGATGTTGTGGAAGGAAACGGAATATTTACCATCCCCCAAATCCTGTGGTCGTACGAAACCTTATGGTATGTTGATGCCCTGGATAAAACGGATGATGCACAATATGTTTATCGCATGGGGCCATCCGGCTACGACCTTTCCGATTATTATTCAGCCATTTATTTAGAAAAAGGAGATGGGAAAATTCTGACCTTTACTTTTGAAACGGCCAGATTGGATACCCAGGAAAACACCGATGCACTTTTTGGTGAAGGCCTGGTCTATTTTGAGCAATTTGCCACTGCCGGGATTTTGGTTGAAGAAATCACCGTTTCATCAGAAGGCGGCGCTGTAACTATCGAGGAGAATGTCGGCACACTCCAGTTTTCGGCCGAGGTATTGCCCGCCAATGCAAGCATACCTTTTGTAAGCTGGTCGGTAAATAGCGATGGCGTTATTGCAAGCATCAACCAGGATGGACTTTTGCAGGCCTCGGGTACCGATAATGGCAACGGCATGGTTTGGGTTAAGGCCGAAGCCATGGACGGCTCCGGTATTGCCGATTCGATGCAGGTAACCATTTCGGGACAGGGAACAGAATTTACCGTGCTGCTGGTAAACGATAATGCCAATGGCAGCACCCGCTACCTCGTTATCGATACTTCGCTTACAAACCTTGATTATGTGTATAATGTTTACAACACGGTAGTAACAGGCGATTTCCCCGACTATAACACCCTGGATGCTTATGATGCCATAATTTGGTACACAGGCAATGATGGTGCTGAACTGAAATTGTGGGATGTTAGTGATACAACAGGTGCTATAAATACAAATCTTAAGTTTAACGCCCCACTCTTGCAGTATATCAATGAAGGTGGAATTGTTTGGCTTCAGGGTCTCGATTTTATTTATGATATTTATGGAGGAGCATTCGATATATTTGAAGTAGGCGATTTTATGTACGATTTCATGGGCATTAGTGCCTACGTTGCTCAATCGTACGCGGATGGAGACCCATTGATGCAAATGGATGCTGTACCCGAAAATCAGATTACTTCATTTGGCCCGGTAACATGGATCTATGCCGAGGGTATGTATTATGCCGATGCTCTGGATAAAACAGACGAAGCAGAAGGAATTTATACCATGGGTCCCTCAAACTACATTTACAGCGAGTATTTTACCGGAATATATACCAAACCCGGGCAGGGACACCTTTTTACACTTACAGTAGAAACAGCAAGAATTAACAATCGTGAAAATACGGATGCCTTTTTTGGTGAAGTACTCGGGTATTTTGAAAGCCTGGTTCCAAACAGCATCGGGGAAATGAATGCTATGGAGGACTTTTCGTTGCAGAATTCACCAAATCCTGCCAAAGACCAAACTACTTTTTCATACAAGCTAAGCGACAATGCTGATGTTACTTTTACCATTTTCGACCTTTCGGGGCGGAAAGTGTTTTTCGAGAACTTTGGAAAACAAACTGCAGGTCAGCAAAGTTTTGATTTTTATCCCGCACAATCCGGATTAACAACAGGTTTTTATACTTGCACACTAACAGTAAACAACAACTTTGCTACACGCAAAATAATTATCAGATAATCAATCAGCTTAACCCGGGTCGGTAATTTATCGGCTCGGTTACTCTTTTAACAAGAATAAAATGATAAAATCTAAATACAAAATATTTTCCGTTTTCATGGCCTTCATGCTTTTGGCAGGATTTGGCTTTGCCGGAAATCAGCTTAATCAAGCTCAGGCCATCAGTAAAGCCAATGCTTTTTTGGCGGAGGCCGGGCAAAATCTAACTTTTGGCCAGGCTGCGGATGTATCCATTGCTGATGTTTCAGTTTTTATGGTTGAGAATGAAAACCTTGCCCACATCGTTCATTTGAAACCGCAGGGTTTTATCATTGTTTCAAGTTACAGTCATCCTTCACCAATTATTGGATTCTCGATGGAAAGTAATTTCCCCGACAAGGCCGAATCATCAGACCTGCCTGTTTATAATGTGGTAAAAGGAATTGCATTGTCGATGAAAAGCAGGGCTAATGAAGCCCCCATTGTGGAACCATCACACAAAAATACCAGCGAAGTAATTTACGGGCCTTACGTTACCACACTTTGGGGGCAGGTAAATTGCCAAAACAATCAGGGCACATCCATTTATGTTACCAATTACTACACGCCCAATCATTACGCTGCTGGCTGTGTGGCCGTATCGATGGCTACCCTCCTTCATCATTATCAGTGGCCCTTAAAAGGCGTGGGAAGCCATTCGTACTACGATGGCTATGGAAGCTCCAACGGCAACTACTCGGCCGATTTTGGAAACACAAATTACAGTTGGGATGATATGCTTTACAAATACAACAATCAGGCATCCACTACCGTGCAACAGGAGGCAGCCGGCGAATTGGCTTTTCATGCCGCTGTGGCACTCGAAATGGATTTTGAATACAACGGTTCAACATCGAATGTTAACAAGATTCCGGGTTGCGGAGCCGATTATTTCCGTTTTTATTCTTTTTACAAATCAGAATCTTCATCGGTTTTCTGGCCGCGTCTCGACAAAAACATGACAGAGGCCAACCCGGTAATTCTTTCCGTTTCTTCCAATACTGGCTACGGGCACTCGGTGGTGTGCGACGGCTTATGGCTTACCAACAACGAAGAAAGATTTTACCATCTCAACATGGGCTGGTGGGGCTCGGGCAATGGATGGTTTACCATTCACGAGGAATTTAATGCCAGCGGCTATACCTCGATCGGCGGTGGAATATTGGATTTTATCCCCATGCCAATACTCAACGATGCCCTGATAGCTCCCGATACTAACATGTTTCACCTCAACTGGGTTTTTACGCAGGTAATCGAAGCTGATGCTTACGAGGTGCAGCGCAAAATCAACACTGGCTCGTGGCAAACCATCGCCGAGGATTATCCTGATACTTCCTTATTGATTGTGGTGGAAGATTTGACGGATGATATCTATTTTAGGGTAAGGGCAAAAGTAAACGGCGATTGGTATCCCGCATCATGGTCGAACCAGGTGCAATTAGATATTCTTACAAATATCATAAGATTAAAAAATGATAAACAAGTTTCGGTTTATCCCAATCCCTTCAACGAAAATTTCACAATTAAATATCCTGAAGTAACAGGCCAAAATAGCAGCATAAAGATTTACAATGCAGCAGGCTTACTTTATTACGAAACCAACGAATCCCTCGACCCGGCAGGTATAAATGTGAGTTCGGGCTCATGGCCAAAAGGCTTGTATTTTATCGATGTTGAAACTGTAAATTCGCATCAATTATTAAAAACAATAAAGCAATAATAATATGTCAGACAATATGATTTTAAAGGTCATCCGGTTTTTGAGCCATGAGGCCGATATTGCCGATTACAAGGCAGTGCAATCATGGCGCGAACAAAATCCGAAGGAGTTCGATAAACTCAAATCCATCATCGAAAACACACCTTTTGAGAAAAAGACTTTTAACAGTGAAGTGCGCAAAGCACAACTGCTGGCCAAAATACGAATGCAAGCCCGGACTTCTACAAAAGTGCGCACATTTAATGTGAATTATTGGCTGAAAATTGCCGCCATATTTGTTGGGCTTCTATCGTTGGGAATTGCTGCACACTTTTACAATCAGTCGCTGTATTTCGAGCAGATGAATGGCACTGCCAATGTTATGGAGGTTAACCTTCCTGACGGCTCAACAGTTACCCTGGATAAACAAAGCGCTATTTCGTACAAGAAGGATTACCTGAACCGCTTTACGCGTGAGGTAAATCTTACGGGCAGGGCTTACTTCCAGATTGAACGAGATACCCTGCAAAAATTTATAGTTAACACTACCCAAACACAAGTGCTTGTGCTGGGTACAAAATTTACCGTTTCTGATTATTATGCCAAAACGCAGGTTATCCTAAACGAAGGAAAAGTGCGGGTTTGTGAGAAAAAATCGGAGAAGTCCTTTATTTTGAAAAGCCCCGGAGAGCAATTGATTATTTCAGATAATGGCCGGGTAAAGCAGGGATTGGTGAATAAAAACCTCTACTTCTCCTGGCTCGAAGACCGCCTGAATTTTAATTCATGCAAAGTAAGCGAAACCATCGAATTTTTATCAGATTCGTACGACCTGAATATTGTAATCGAAAATGAAGACGCGCTCAATACACAACTTTATGGCACGGCACCTTCCGACAGCCCCCTGCTCATAGTTGAAGCTATTGCCCGGATTACCAACCATACCATCGTTAAAAACGGTGATACCATCACTCTTGAATAAGTACTTTTAATACAGGAAAATGAAACATACTTACTTAGGCAAATTAATCATTGCATTGTTCTTTTTCGCGGGAGTAGCCGGTTTTCCGGTTTCAACAATGGCCAATGCACAAGAAGGCGAAAAAATATTTGAAGACATCATTAAGCAAATCCAGGATAAATTCGATGTATCCATAATTGTGGATGCCGAAGCCCTGAATTTACGATCTGCCCTGCAGGAGAATATCACCCAAAACACCGAAAAAATCCTCAACAGTAAAAATGCCGATGGGGCTTTAAAGCAGCTTACAGATGGTACCCACTTGCAATACGAAAAATTGAGGGAAGATTTTTTTATTATCAAAATCAGGAAAGAAAAAAAAACTACAAAGCCACAAGAAAAGGCTCCTGAACCGGATAACGAAAAAACCATCAAAGGGAGGGTAAGCCAGAAATCAACCGGCGAAACCCTGCCCGGTGTCAACGTTTTTGTAAAAGGCACTACATTAGGCGTGGCCACCGACATCGATGGGAACTACGAAATTACTGTTAGCGAAAAAGCCACCACGCTGGTTTTTTCGTACCTGGGATTTAAACCGGACGAAATGAACATCCTCAACAAAGACATCATCAATGTTGAGCTTTATGAAGATGTATTTGGCCTGGAAGAGGTTGTAATTGCCGGTGTTGCATCAGCTACCCCCAGGAAAAACTTATCGGTAAGTGTAACAAAAGTAGATGCAAAGGCCATCAACGAAACGCCTTCGTTTTCGGCTGCCGGGGCATTGCAGGGCAAAGTTGCCGGCGTTAACGTGGTGAGGGCAAACGGACTGCCGGGCAGCGGAGCCTCCATGCGCATCAGGGGTTCTACATCCCTGACGGGCAACCAAAAACCTATGGTTATGCTCGATGGCAATATTTTATATACCAACCTGGCCGACATCAATACCGACGACATCGAATCGATGGAGATAGTAAAGGGTGCGGCAGCAGCAGCGCTTTATGGCTCGAAAGCCGGAAACGGCGTTATCGTTATCAATACCAAAAGAGGAAAAGGACAGGAAAAATCCTCCGTTGTTTTCAGGCAGGAAGTGGGCTTTCAACAGTTGGCAAAACAAATCGAGCTTTCCGAACATCACCCTTATAAACTTGCCGACGACTGGGAAGATTATCCTTACACCCGCTACGCCGGAATCTGGTACAACGATGATGGCAAACCGTTAAGCGGAAACAGGGTGCTGGCAAATGGCGACAGTTCGTATGCCGACCAGCCTTATGCCCGGGTCATCAATCAGCAAGACGAATTTTTTAGACAGGGGATGTACAACACCAGCTACATTTCGTTTATGGGCAGCTCGGCAAAATCCAACTTTATGATTTCCTACGAAAGAAATCACCAGGAAGGGATTCTTTTGGAAACCAATGGTTATACACGAAACAATTTGAAGCTGAACCTCGACCACGTGCTTTCAAATAAAATTAAAATCTCAACATCAAACTTGTTTTTAACTACCAAATCGGATAACCCGGGATCGAACGACACTTTTAACGATCTCTTGTTTATTGGCCCCGATGTTGACCTTACCCAAAAAAATCCGGATAGTAGCGATTATTTGATAAAGCCCGATCCCTGGAGTATTGCCGAAAACCCGTTGTATCCCTTAAAGTATCGCGATCGTACCTCCGAAAGAATGAGCTTTATCGGCAATGTTAAAGTCCTGATGAATATTACCAACGATTTGAACTTTGATGCAAAATACACCTACGAATACCGTAATAAAACCTGGAATACCCTAACACCCAAAGGCTATCTGTCCGACTATCCCACCTATCGCTTGGGTAGTTTGTATAAAGAATCCTATTATGAATTTGATCAAACCTTTCAGGCTACACTTAATTACAACAAGCAAATTAATGATTTTACAGGAAAATTAAAATTGAGTTACTTATACGAAAACTCTACTTACAACGACTTCTGGGTAACCGGACGTGAATTTTCGGTGGCTGATGTTCCGCAACTCGGCTATACCGACCCCACCAAAGCCTCGCTGGGTTCTAACCAAGGTGAAATTGTGGCGATAAACTACATTGGTATTTTCGATTTTGATTACAAAAACAAATACCTGATGTCCTTGCAATACAGGGTTGACGGATCTTCCCTCTTCGGTTCTGAATCCAGATGGCATCCATTTTTCAGGGTTTCGGCAGGCTACCGGATTACGGAGGATTTTATTATTCCGGGCATCCAGGAACTTAAAATCAGAGCAGCTTATGGTGGGTCAGGACAACGCCCGGGCTTTAACAATCAGTATGAAAGCTGGGATGGCTACAGTGGATACATTGTACCGGGAACCATGGGGAACAAAAATCTGCAACCTGCAATCACTAAAGAATTTGAAGTAGGTATGAATATGGAATTCCTGCATAAGTTCTATTTTGAGCTTATCTATTCTGATGCCAATACCGATGGTGCCATTCGATTAGCACCAGTACCTGCACACACTGGTTATGCAGAACAATGGAGAAATGTAGGTGAGATAAATGCAAAAGTGTGGGAAGCCACTTTGGGTGCAAAGATGTTTTCGGATCATCAGTTAACCTGGGATGCAAACCTTGTTTTCGATCGGGTACGGCAAAAAATTACCAGACTTGATGTTCCTTCTTTTAACACGGGGCCCAAAAGTGCCTTTTACTTTAGAGAAGGCGAAACCTTTGCTGTACTCTATGGCTACCAATGGCTGACCAGCCTAGATGATATGGCCCGGCAACTTCCGGCAGGAACTACCATCGATGATTTCCAACTGAACTCGGATGGATATGTGATTGCTGCCGGCACCGAAGGTACCAACCAGGAAATCCCCATAGAGCTGGATATCGACAACGACGGGCTGGCCGACAAGGTGGAAATCGGGAATGGAAACGCCGATTTTAACCTCTCGATGAGCAACACCTTGAACTACAAAAATTTTACACTCTATTTTTTGTTGTCGCTCAAATATGGCGGGGATGTTTATAATTATACCCGTCAATACACCTATCGCGATTTGCGGGCAGCAGAATTTGACCAGGCCAGCGTTCCAATCGAACAACGAAAAACAATCAACTATTACAGCACCTTTTACAAAAATACCGAAATCAACTCCTACTTTGTCGAAAACGGCTCTTTCCTTAAAATGCGCGAGGCATCGCTCTATTATACCTTTGACAAAACGCAACTGGGGCCCGTTTTGAAGGGCTTAGTCAAGTCGATAAAGCTGGGCATTCAGGCACGCAATATTTTTACAATAACCGATTATACCGGCTACGATCCTGAAGTAGCATCGGGTTCCGACTTATCCAATTATCCCTTCGATGATTTTGGCTATCCCAATTTCAGAACTTTTACCGCATCACTCCAGGTAAACTTTTAATGCAAAAAGCGATACAAATGAAAAAGACGACAATATATATTTCACTGATAAGTTTGATGCTGCTTTTTTCGGCATCATGCACCAAAGATCTTGATATCGAAAACCTGAATGACCCCGATAAGGAGAGGGCATTAAAAAATCCTGAAGATGTGAAAAGCATCGCGTTGAGCGGATTTTACAACTGGTTTATGAGCAACAACTCAAGCATTTCACCCCGCATGGCTATGTGGGTAATGGCCGATCAGGGCACTTGTTCGTGGGGCAACAGCGGCATGTATCATCTGTCGTCAGAGCCACGACAGGTTTTCAGCAATTCGGTTTCTTATACCTACGCCTACATTTTCGAAGCCTATTGGGAGGAGCTTTATGGAAACCTGGTGATGATGAACAACGTGTTGGAGAAAATTTATGACGGCATGGAAATAAATATCGAAGGTACCGATGAAACGGAGATGGTAAAAGCCTCGGCATATTTTATCCAGGGACTGTCGCTGGGCTACCTTGGTCTGGTTTACGATCAGGCTTATATTATGAAGCAATATTCCAATCCCAATACTGAAACCCTCAGTCCTTACATGGATGTTATCGAAGCAGCCATCGTTTCATTGGATTCAGTGGTAGTGATTTGTAACCGGCCGGGAGTATCGTTTACCCTGCCCGATAATTATATTAATGGTTCCTTGTACAGCGATGTTGAGTTGGTGAAAATGGCCAAATCGTTTGCCGCAAGGTTACTGGTTTATGCACCGCGCAACGCGACCGAAAATGAGCAAATCGACTGGAATCGCGTGCTTGCTTATGCAAACGCCGGCATCGAAACTGATTTAGCACCTTACATGGACGGATCAACCTGGACCAGTTGGTTCAGATATTATACCGTGAGGCCGGGATGGGCGCGGATAGATTGCCGCATTATTAATCTGATCGACCACAATTATCCCTGGCGTTTCCCGGATGATGGGCAAAACCCTTCGGCGGCTTACCCGCACGATCAGCGACTAAACACCGATTTTGTATTCAGTGCCCAAAACAATATGAAACCTGAAAGGGGCTATTACCATTATTCAAATTACGAATATGTGCGTTATCCTTTATCAATAACCACAAGTACGGGTCTTTCGCCCGATTTCCTGGTAAGCGAAAATGATCTCTTTCGAGCCGAAGCACTGGTAAATACCGGTGATATTGCCGGTGCCGTGCAAATCCTCAACAGCGGGGCGAGAGTGCTAAGAGGCGAGCTTTCGCCACTGGCACAGGATATTAGCAAAGAAGATGCTTTAAAAGCTATTTTTTACGAAAGGGATATCGAACTGATTCAAACCGGATTTGGCATTGCATTTTTTGATATGCGCCGCCGCAATATGCTTCAGGAAGGTACACTTTTGCACTTTCCTATTCCTGCCAAAGAACTGATGGTAATGGATTTGCCCGTTTACACCTTTGGTGGTGTTGGCAGTGCCGATGGGGTAAATACTTCCAACGGGGGCTGGTTTCCTACTGAATAAACTGGGGTATTTTCATTTATACCCGAAATGTGTTCATGTTTTCGCTTATGAATTATTAGTGTCTTTTTGAGAGTTCACTCAAAGTTTTTGGGCATAATGAGGAGATGACACTATGAAATAGATTTCTTGCCGCATGTGCAGCATCGAAATGACCCCGTCCACGGGTTGATTTGGGAGGAGAGGAATCGGGCGCGAAGCGCCCGATTCCTCTCCTCCCACTACCCAAACGGAAGCGTTGTCACCTCGAAGGAGCGAAGCAGCCTGCCCCGTTTTTTCGGGGATTGAGAGGTCTGTCTAATAGTAAGGCTTTCAGTGCTT
>CAZQIV010000092.1:0-27777 GCA_964593705.1 uncultured Lentimicrobiaceae bacterium
CCAATGCCTTGTCATTCCGATGCCGCACATGCGGCAAGGAATCTATTAAATTTACTCGGACAGTAATGGTTTAAAACACTATCTTTGAATATCGAACGCATATCTCTCAAATATCAAAAAATATATAATGTTATGTCGAAATCTATTAAAGGAACAAGAACCGAACAAAACCTGCTAAAATCGTTTGCAGGAGAATCGCAAGCAAGAACCCGCTACGAGTTTTTTGTAAAAGTTGCAAAAAAAGAAGGCTACGAACAAATTGCTGCCATATTTCAGGAAACAGCCAACCAGGAAAAAGAACATGCCAAAAGGTTTTTCAAATTTCTGGAAGGTGGGATGACTGAGATTACAGCTACCTACCCGGCGGGAGTAATTGGCACCACTGCCGAAAACCTGAAAGCTGCTGCAGAGGGCGAAAATGAAGAATGGACTGAGTTGTATCCTCAATTTGCTGAAATAGCCAAAGAAGAAGGATTTACCGAAATTGCAATAGCATATAAAATGATTGCCAAAGTAGAAGCTGAACACGAGCGCAGATTTTTGAAATTATTACAAAACATTTCAGAAGACAAGGTATTTATAAAGGATGGAAAAGTGTGGTGGAAGTGCCTCAACTGCGGCTATGTTTACGAATCGGTAAAAGCATTGGAAATGTGCCCCGCCTGTTTGCACCCAAAAGCCTATATGCAGATGCGGGAAGATAATTACTAACTGAGAGTTTATAGCTCAAAAAAAAAGGTCAAAAAAAACGTTCATTTTTTTTGACCTTTTTTTTTTGTAACTGTTTATCTGTTTTATCAAACCCTGAGTGGCTACTACCATAGGGCTTGCTGAAAAACACAAAACCATATTGTTGGCTTTAATATTTCGGTGCTCTGCACCTTAAAAATACATTTCCTGAATGTTTTTCTACCAAGATTTCGCCACTCTGTGGCTTGAAAAAGGTGCAGCGCACCGAGATATTAAATGCAAGGTTTTCTGAATATTCACACAAAAAACTTTGCATAAAAGCACAACAATATTTCTATAATGATAAAAATGCCAAAGTGTTACGGATTTTTCAGCAGCCTCTACCATAGACCACCTCTAACCTGCCTGGCCGGCAAGGCTGACTCCTCCACCAGTTGGCGGGGATGATTCCTACGCACTGGCCGCTGCTGTGGCTAGTGCGGCTGGTCTCCCTTCCCTTTCAGGGGAAGGGCAGGGGATGGGGTCATGATGATTTGGAATTCAATAATGCCGCTACTAAAACTCCTCAATCTTTTCGTTGTAAACCACACCACGTTCAGCCAGACCTTCAAGCAGAAAATCGACACAAGCCTTGTTTTTTCCAACAAATTCAGGAGCTGAAACACCTTTGCGTGTATAAAGACCCTTGTCCAGCATCCGCAAAGCCATGGTGGCGGAATAACCTGTTGTACGCGCCATAGAATGAACCCCGGTTTCGGGATCGTAACTATCAAAAAGATCGTAGGTATAACGTAGATTTCTAACCCCTTTTATGCCCTCAACAATGATACGCATCACGGTAATATCCTCATCTCCTTTCTCGAGTTTCCATTTCGGGAACAACAGTTTTGTGGTGAAATCGAGTGGACTGATCATAGCACCGTTGATCTCGATGGGTTCTTTGCTAAAAAAGCCCGTTTCACGTAGCATGGCCATTTTTTCGATGTGGCCTTTGTAGCGTAAGGTTTTCTCGATCATATTGGGGCAAGCGATGGTTTCGGCAAGCGAGCGCAGGCCATCACTGTTAAAAGCTTCCAGTGTACCTACTCCTGGAAAATCGAGTAATTCGGGATCGGTAAGTGCAGGTTTTGTGATGAGCTTCCCATTTTCGATATAACGTGCCGGACGGGTGTATTCCTCAATTACATCGATGGGCGAAAAAACTGCCTTATACTCATAAGGCCAAAGGCGCACTTTTGGCAAACCGCCAACATAAATCACTGCTTTAGTGGTTTTATCGAGGAGATGATCGGCATAACCAATCAACACATTACTCATACCCGGCGCCACTCCCATATCCGAAATGGCTATTACATTTTTTTGTTTTGCCAGTTCGTCCAACTCAAAAAGGTCTTCCGGAAAAAAGGCAATGTCGATTACATTTTTCCCGGCATTGATAATTGCTTTTAGGGTTTGAAATCCCATAAAACCCGGAACAGCGCTCAAAACCAAATCCTGATCCCCGATGATTTTTTTCACATTAGCAATGTCCGATAAATCCTCCCGGATAGTTATAATTCCCGGATGTGTTGTAAATTTAGCCAGCGCATCATCACTGCGATCGACCACTGTAACTTCAAAATCCGGATCTTTGGCAAGGTCGAAAGCCATTGGGGCTCCAACCAGCCCTGCTCCTAAAACGATTACTTTCATAATTATGCTTTTTTAAATTTTAGTATCTGTTCGCAAATAAATTCTGCCGCTTTCCCATCTCCAAAAATCTTATGGAATTTGAGCGTTTCATTTTTATATAATTTCTGAAAAGTTGAAACTATCAGTTCCGTATTTGCATCCGCTATCCCGGCTGTTCCGTTTTCGACCAACTCTACCCACTCGGTTTGAGGTCTCAAAATTATACAGGGCTTCTTGAAAAAGTAGGCTTCTTTTTGTACGCCCCCCGAATCAGTCATAATCATCGAGGTGTTTTGCTCTAATTGAATCATGTCGATAAACGAAACCGGCGCTGATAATTTCAGGTGTGGATTGGCCAACACCCGCTCATAAAGCGCTGATTCGAGATTCTGCTTTAATAGTTTTGAAGTTCGCGGATGTAGTGGGAGAAAAATATCCAATTTATTATCCAAAGCAATTTGATCCAAAGCTTCAAAAATTGAGCTAAGCCTTTTCGGATCATCAGTGTTATGATCGCGGTGGATGGTGGCAAGAATATAATTTTCCTTTTCGAGATTATTTTGTTCGAGGATTTTTGATTTATCCTTCGCGATGCCGGCAAAATACAGGCTGTTATCGTACATCACATCACCACAATGAAAAATAGCAGGATGATCAACACTTACCGGAAAATGGCTTTCTGTTTTGAAGCCTTCATTCACTAAATTCTGAACCCCGGTTTTTGTGGGTGAAAACAGCAAAGTTGAAGCATGATCGCACATAATGCGATTGATCTCCTCGGGCATACTTTTATTGAACGATCGCAAACCTGCCTCGATATGAATGATGGGTACATGAATTTTTGATGCGGCCACTGCTCCGGCAAGGGTGGAGTTTGTGTCGCCGTACAAAACCAAAAAATCAGGTTTGAGTGCCACCAGTTTTTCTTCAATCCCTTCAATCATTCTTGCCGTTTGCACCCCATGGGATGCCGAACCTACATTGAGGTTATAATCAAGTTTGGGAATATTCAATTCATCAAAAAAAACCTGCGACATATTTTGATCGTAGTGCTGGCCGGTGTGTAAAATAAATTCCTGTATTTTACCAGAATAGTGGCTTTTAATCGCCCTGCTCAAGGCAGCAGCTTTAATAATTTGGGGTCTTGCCCCCACAATGGTCAATAGTTTGATCATTCAAATAAAGTTTTTGCGAAAGTAAGAAAAACGGGAAATCCTGCTCTATATAAATCCGTGAGCGGGTATTGGAGTGAACAAAATTTAGGATTCATCCTTGGCATCAGTTAGTCCAAAATTTACTATCACTACCTCATTGGACATTTCCAGTAAACAAATCATTTTCCTTGTTGTAGATAGCAGGCTGAAGGCCTGTAACATCAAAGAAAAAAAATCACAGGAATAATTATCAGGCTGAAAGCCTGAGACAACAGAATGTGTCAGGCCTTCAGCCTGAGCGGTTCTGTTTGTTTAGCTTAGTGCAGGGGCTCTGCCCCCGCTTACGATGTAAAAGGCTTTCAGCCTTTTTTTTGAAATAAGAACTTGTAAGCATTATCAGGCTGAAGGCCTGTAACATCATAGAAAAGCCTTCCCCACAAGAAGAATTTCAGGCTGAAGGCCTGACACCTTATTTTGTCAATCAGCAGGAATCCTTCCGACAGGCTTTCAGCCTTTTTGAACGAATGAACCAAATCTTAGTATTTTTGGGCAAAATTTTTTGATTTTGATAAAATACTTTAAACACGAAGAAATAGATACCGAAAAATGGGATCGTTGCATCTTGCAATCGGTAAATGGGCTAATATACGCCTACTCGTGGTACCTCGACCTGGTGAACGATCGTTGGGAAGGACTAATTAAAGATGATTACCAGTGTGTAATGCCACTTACTCCAGGCAAAAAGCTTGGGATAAACTACCTGTTCCAGCCCAAATTTACCCAGCAACTGGGTATTTTTTCGCAAAGCCATTTAACCGAAGACATTGTAGCTGAATTTCTGGAAGCCATCCCAAAAAATTATAAGTTTATCGAAATCAACCTGAACACCCACAATAAAATCAATAAAGATGCAAAACATTTTCATCCCTGGAAGACACACCATCTTGACCTGATAAAGCCCTACGAAAAAATAGTTGCTCACTATTCTACCAACCTGAAAAGAAACCTGAAAAAAGCAAATGATTCATCACTAAACGTTGTGGAAAGTATAAAACCCGAAGATGTGATTCGTATTTTCAGGGAACATAAAGGGAAAGGGCTAAGCAACCTTAATGACACTGATTATAACATGCTGCGCCGTATGGTTTATGTTATGATTTACAAAAGAAGCGCAAAAGTGATGGGGGTTTTCGATGAGAAGAATACATTGTGTGCCGGAGCCTTTTTTGTGATTAGCGGCAAGAAAGTTATTTTTTATTTCTCGGCAACCAACGAGCAGGCCAAAAAAAATGCAGCCATGCCCTTTTTGATCGATCATTTTATAAAAAAACAGGCCGGCTCACATTTAACACTCGACTTTGAGGGATCGAATGACCCTAACCTGGCGCGGTTCTACAAAAGTTTCGGGTCGGAAGAAGTGAGTTATTTGCATTATAAAAAGAGCAGGCTTAATCCACTTTTCAACCTGGGGTTAGAGTTTAAGAAGAAATATTTGTAATTTTAGTCACACCGTGAATAAGCCCGGACAGTAGCAGAGGTTAGAGGGGAGAAATTGGAGTAGTGGAGTAATGGAGTGATGGAGTGGTGGAGTGATGTGGCAAGATCAAACATCAGACTTCACACATCGGATTTCTAATATCAGATAGCCTGCTCCGACCCATCGGAGTCCGATATGTGATGCCCGCCTTGCCGGCGAGGCAGGTTTGATATAGGATTGTACATTTTCAATAGAATTTTTTTAGATAGTCATCCGATGAATTTCTCACGGGAGTAGTACCAGTACTAATAGCAAAATGTCATTTGCTTAAATATTATTCATCGGATGACTTTTCTTGGACTCCCGAAATGAGTCACACCGTGAATAACCCCGGGCAGAAGTACTCTATTTTAAAAACCTGCTCCACCCCCGGAAATAATTCACGGTGTGACTTGTGTTGGAATATAGTCATCCGATGAATTTCTCACGGGAGTAGTACCAGTACTAATAGCAAAATGTCATTTGCTTAAACATTATTCATCGGATGACCATTCCTGGTTATCGGGCAACTTTTATTTTTATGTTAAAAATTTGCTTTCGATGATGCATTAGTTTAAATTTACAACCTTTTATTATAAAAACAAATGGCAAGGAAAACACACATATTTTGTCATCCGGTATTATGGGAAAGTAGCCCCCCCCCCCCCCTCAACTCCTATGCACAGGCAGCCAGGCCACTACAATAAGACAGGACATTTGCTGTACCCTACAAAGATGGAAAGAGCAAACACAATTCACAAAACTACAATGTCTGTTTACACGCTTAAACCTTTACCTATATTTTTTTTACTGACCAGCCTTATCATCTTGCCCGACATTTATTTTTTATTGTAGCATCAATTTTATTAATTAAAACCAAATAAATAATACAATTATGAAACGTAAAACATATAATTTAATGAACATGAAAGTTATAAAAATCTTTCTTTCAATCATCTCATTATTTTTTATAATGGATATCAGCGCACAATGTTATTTCATCGATCCTCCTGAACAGGATCCTGTACTCACCGATTGCGCAAGTGAATATGGTTGGATACTACCAGCTACAGGAACAGTTAGAATATTGATTATTTTTGCTGAGATTGATTATGATGTTAACCCTGCGAACGATCCCAACCCAAACACAAATGCAGATTGGCCTTTGCACTCAATTCCGTCATGGGTTGATGAATTTTGTGACCCCAATGTTCCGACAGGTACAGCTCAAGGACTATTTACACGTTACTACCAGCAGGCTTCTTCAGGGAATTACTATGTTTTGGGCGATTATTTAAAAGCCCCATATAGTGGAGGTATTTTTAGTGTTAAAGAATCCGAAATCGCACAAAGTAGTTATCAGGGTGCTTTAAAAGATGAAATTGAAATATCTATGAATGGTAACTTTGTTACGGGAAATAATCTCAATAGTGTAACATATTTTGATAATTGGACAAAAACAGGAGTCTATCAAGAAAAAATTACCCCAAGTATAGATAACCCCAACAAGATTGATCATGTTATGGTGATTTGGAGAAATCGAATTGGTCTAAATAATGTTGGTTGGGGATACCCAGGTTCTTATGCTTCAATACTTGGATTCTATTCAGACTGCTATACTGAGTTTGGTACATATAGGAGAAATCCTTACACATGTGCCCGCCATGAATATGCACACATGATTCTTGGTGGAAACTTATTTCATACTTACCCTCATTATGGAGGATACTGGCTACCATATGTTGGCGGATGGGGCGCATTAAGCTTATATGACGCTTCCTTGATGTGTTGGAGTGGATGGGATAGGCAAAGATTAGCTTGGGAAGACCAAAGCAATCAATATAATCCTGCTGCCAGGAATGCAAATAATACTGCTGAAGTAAATGGAGATTTGGATGCTACAGAATCATCACAAGCTGGTATTTATTACCTTAGGGATTTTGTAGCGACTGGAGATGCACTTAGGATAAAATTGCCATACTTAGACCCAAATTCTGACTATCAACAATGGCTTTGGATTGAAAACCATAATGGGATAAGCGAAAATAACAACGCTTTTGATAAGTTTCAATTCGAGGAGGGCAACTCATGTGTAGAAGGGGTTGTCCCAGGATTATACATGTATGTTCAAATAGATAAAGATACTCGCGAAGGGACATCGACAGAAGTAGGCTCGGGTAAAGCTGATTTTCTACGACCTGTAACGGCCGATGGATTTTTTGATAGAGTATATACTGATGAAGTCCAAAATCAATGTGTTAATAGTCAACTATATCGCCCATTTAGTTTATTACCTGAACGCGAAAATCCTTTTACCGGCGGAGGTGACCAAGAATTATACGCCTTGGATTTAGATAACGATGGGGAAATCGATTCTGATGAGAATATAATGAATTTTATTCAAAAGGACGGAAATAATTATTTTCATAATCTATTTTCTTTAGGTCACTCCAGGCATGCATTTACATTCACCGGGAATAATAAAATTGGTATTGGGACTAATCCCTCTGCATCAAATATGATGAGCTTATATAGTTATAATGCCCCTGCTCCAAGTTGGGAAAAAAACGTACGCAAAATTTATCTCAATGGAGTGTCCGTTGAAATCATTAATCAGGATAGTAGTAATAATATTCAGGTGAGAGTACGCTTTAACGATGTAGATGTTATTAATGACCGGAGATGGTGTGCTGATTCCATTGTTCTTACTCCTCCGCCTCACAGCGCAATTTACTCGTTAAACGTTACAGATACTGCGACTATTACGTTAGACTGGAGTAAAACTGCCACAAGGATCAGCAACCCTTATGAGTATGAAGATGATACATTCTTTTCATCGCCCACAATGTTTGTTGGAATAGCAGAATCTATTCTACATATTGATACAAGTTCGATGATGGAATTGATAAATATTAGCACATTACAACTTCTTGATGATGCAACTCTACAAATTGAACCAGGAGCACAATTGATAATCAAAGAGGGTTCGAATTTTATTGCAAGATCAGGTTCTGAAACTATCATTAAGGGCAATGGTAAAATTATTGTTGAAGCAGGAGCTTATATCTGTATTGAAGATGGAGCCATTGTTGATTTACAGGATGTAAGTAGTTCGATTGTGCTAAATGATGGCTTTGTTGAAGGTGTCAATCCATATATTGAGGTTTTACCGGCTACTAACTGTTCCGATATTTGCGAATTTAATCCTTCAGGATTGGGATCAATAACGAATGCCCCGGATTATGTTAACGATCTCACTGTAAGTAGTTCTGTTGTTTGGAGCGATGTAAACTATTCTTTTGGTGGTAATTTAATTGTAAGTTCAACCGGTGAGCTCACTATCGAAAATGAAAGTGTGCTGAAATTTAATGATGATAATAAAATCATCATTGAAACAGGAGGGAAATTAATTCTTGATGATTCAAGGATTACCTCCCTGGAAAATTGTTTTGGCGACCTCTGGCACGGCATCGAAGTATGGGGCAATCCCGAAGCTACCCAGATACCTGCCAACCAGGGCTGGTTGAGCATAAGCAATGGCGGCACCATCGAAAATGCCGCGGTGGCCGTAAGGGTTGACTCCGAAGATTATGATGATATGGGTGGTGGAATTGTACACACCGATGGAGCCGTCTTCCGCAACAACCGCTCCGGGGTGATTTATGAAGGCTATGCCGGCTACAACATCGGGAATTTTACCCTCACTACTTTTGAAACTACTGCCGAACTTGTGGATGGCTCCCTGCCCGATGCACACATCCGGCTTGTGGGGGTTGAGGGTATACAGATAAACGGATGTACTTTCAGGAACACCCGCGATGGAAATACCCCATACAGCCAGCGGGGTATCGGCATCAAAAGTTTTGATGCCTCTTATTATGTCGATCATTTCTGCATCAGCCAATCCGTGCCATGCACCCAGTACCAGGAAACCGTGTTCGACAGCCTGAATTACGGTATAAAAGCTTATGCAATTTTCACGGTACTGACACCTTCGATCGAAAATTCGGAGTTCACCAGGAACTACCGGGGGGCATACCTAAGCGGGATCACCAATGCCAGGATCACTTCTAACGAATTTATTCTTAATGGCACGGCAGCCGGCGAGAGCTATGGCCTCTACCTGGATGCTTGCAACCAGTACTGGGTAGAAAATAACCATTTCGAAAAAAGCAGTACCACGAGTACCCAAACAGGTATTGGTATTTATATAAGCGAATCGGGTGATGAGCCCAATGAAATCTACCTCAACGTATTTGATTCTGTGGAATACTCGGTGATTGCCTTGGGTAATAACCGCTACGGCCGCAGGCCTGAAATTGGCCTCCAAATCCGCTGCAACGATTACAACAACACCCAGTTTGACGAAGTAATAGTGTACGATGGCCCTAGTGATCCCCCGCCAAGCGATGATGGTATTGCTTCATTACAAGGAGCTAACACCGCCAATGCTGAGGATATGGCAGGAAACCTGTTTTATTACAACACAGATGTTTCAGGCGATTTTGATGATATCAACAACCAATCCAACCACTTTTACTATTACTATTCCAATGATGCTAATAACCTGCCGGTAGAACCACTGGACTATACAACAAACACTGTTACTAAAGTTCCTAAAACAATACATAATTGGACTTATGAAGTCGGCTGCCCTTCAGGGCTTATTTCAGGAGGCGGGGGAACCATTGAAGAAGCCCGTTCAGCCATGGCTGTGGCTCAGGCAAATATCGAAAGCTCCGAAGCTATGCTACAGGCTCTGGTGGATGGTGGGGATACCGAAACACTGAATACCGAAGTACAAAGCAGCACACCTCCCGAAACGGAAGCGGTATATAACGAATTGATGGCCGAATCGCCCAACCTCTCCGAAACCGTGGTTGAAAGCAGTATAGAAAAAGAAACGGTGCTGCCCAATGCCATGATTCGTGATGTGATGGTGGCCAATCCGCACACCTCTACTTCGCTCCAGTTGCTGGATAAACTGGATCAACGCAACAATCCCATGCCAGCTTTTATGAAAGCACAGATACTGGCAGGACGTAGCATAACATCACT
Organism: uncultured Lentimicrobiaceae bacterium; assembly: GCA_964593705.1. Taxonomy (GTDB): domain Bacteria; phylum Bacteroidota; class Bacteroidia; order Bacteroidales; family 4484-276; genus SABY01. Next base: position 10,090 of record CAZQIV010000092.1, read on the forward strand.
CAAATCGGAACTCGAAGGACAGATTGCCGCCTATACACTGCGCAAGGTAAGGGCAAGGAACCGGATTGTACGCTACTTTGGCGAAACACCAGGATTACCTGCCAAAACCGACAGCCTGCTCGCGCTATACCAGACCGACAACAGCCTAAGCAGCCGCTACATGCAGGCATGGCTTTATATGCAAAACGGGCAATACCTGCAGGGGCAAAATGTAATGACCGCTATCCCGTCCGATTTTACCCTAAGTGCTGATGAACTGGCCGAACAGCAAAACATGCAGTCGCTTTACACTTTGCTCACGGAACTGTACGAAGCCGGGAAGCAGGTAAACGACCTCAGTGCAGCTCAACAAGGTCAATTGGAGACAATGGTACTGGCCGAAACCGGCCTTGCCCCGATATTTGCACGTAACCTGCTCATGGCAGCCGATGCGATGCAATACGCCGAACCCGTAACTTTGCCGAGTCAACTAAAGAGTGCCGCTGCAGAAGAAGCCTACAAGGAGTTAATCAACGCACCAATGCCTAAAATCCTGGAAGTATATCCCAACCCTTCCAAAGATTTTGTAATCTTGGGCTACCGCTTTGATGCGGATACCCGCGGTGTAATCGAAATCAGGGATGTATCGGGCAGCCTTATCCAAAGCATTCCATTTACCGGGATGCAGGATCAACTGACCGTAATGACCCGTTCATGGTCACCCGGAATATATATGGTAAGCCTGATGGTGAACGAAAAAGTAATCGAAACCACCAAGTTCACCTTGATAAATTAATACAAAACCCACGATAGCTTCCCGGATTAAACACCGGGAGGCTTTTTAAACATAAAGATTATGAAACAATTTATAATAATTCTTTTCGTACTATTACACATCAGCAGCTTACATGCCCAAAAATGGGAACATACAATTGGCTTGCCTAACAGGGATGAGTATGGCTTGGCCATACTCGAACATTACGATCATGGCTATCTGTTAAATGCTGTTATGATGCAAGGATCAGGCAACTATCATGGCCTAATTATAAAAACCGACATAAATGGTGATGTATTGTGGGATAAACAAATTGGCCTCTTACCTGAAACGACAGATAATGCCGCGTTACGTTTTGATGAACAGGGCAATATATACACCCTTGGCTGGTTGTATAACCAAAGTGTTCCCCATGAATTTCCACGTATTACGAAACTCAATGCCTGTGGTGAACAGCTCTGGTGCCGCATGTTTGCCCTCGACGGATATAGTTTTGGTTTTTTTACCGATGCCATAATTATTGAAAACGGCGATTTACTTTGCCTTGCCATTATGCCCGAAGATGACCCCTCAAACAATAACCGGATTAAGGTTTTTTGCATAACTTCGGAGGGTGAATTACTTTGGTGCAAGGGATATGCTACCCACGAGGATCATCCCTACTATGGAGATCCATACGGGGCAACAATAAATCAATTTGGTAACCAATATATCATTAGTGGCACGGTTTATTCTCCATACCCCAACGATCCCAATCCCTACCATGTATGGCAACGACCTATGTTTATAGGCATTAACGAGGATTTTGAAGAACGGTGGATAGTTGAATTCGGTATTAGCGATTCATTGCTGGGTAAAGCTTATGGTTCTTACCAACTCAACGATTCGATATATATGGGATTTGGTACAAATCGCTATGCCGAAAACGGGAATATTACGGATAATAGTTTTATAATGTATTATAACCGTGACGGGGTGGAAACAGGTCACCATATTATTAATGGTCCAGAAATAGCTCCAGGGATAAATCAAAATTTTATAGACGATATTGAACGAATCGACCAAACAAAATTTCTTTGTGCGGCAGGCATTGGGGAAGAGTACCAGGGCTGTCCATATAGTGAAATGGTTATCGATACAGCGGGCAATGTACATAATTATGCCCTACGAGAAAACACAGTTGGAGGGGCGAATTATGTTACAAAAACTTTTGATGGCAAATTCCTACTTTCCGTATGTCATCAGTTACCAGGTCAAACTCACACAGATATTTTCTTGTACAAAATCAACGCTTACCTGGAGAATGATACCCTTTACCCGGGCACATACAAGTACGACAGCCTTTGCCGCCATAACATCGAATCAGGTATTATCGACCTGACAGGCTGTGATGTAATCACCAGCATTGGCGAAATACCTACCCTGGAATACTACAACCAAAAGATGCAAAGCATTGCTATTACTGCTAGCCCCAACCCATCAAACACGGGTGAGGTTATGCTGGAATACGAAAATACCAAATCCTTCACCCAGATGGAACTAAGGGTTAGCAATGTTTATGGCAAGCAAATACACAGCGAGTCGGTACTTCCTTACCAGGGAGCCACCCGCCTGCACACCGGCGCATGGCCGGCAGGAATGTATATTGTTGGCATTTATAGCAATGGACAGCTAAAGGGTAAATGTAAAATCATAAAAGAATGATGTAAATTATCAACGAAAAATAATCTTAAATATAAAAAAATTAAAAAATATTCAAATGAAAAAGAATAGAAATTTATTTATGGTAATGCTGCTAATTTTAATAAATGTTGTGCAGCTACAAGGACAAAACTTGTTAACTCCCGGAAATACCTGGAGTGAGGTTGTATGTTTCGGGAATTGTGATACCTATTTTCTGAAATCCGAGGGGGATACCTTGATCAATAATATGCAATATCAAATATTATTAAAATCCGATGATTCATCGCAAGTAAGTTGGTATTACGAAACTTGTATGCGTGAAACCGAGGATAATAAAGTTTATAGGTGGGATGGAACAGATGAAATACTCTATTACGATTTTGGTTTAGAACAAGGCGATATTTTTACAACAAGCTATAATGACTGCTTTATCCAAATGCAAGTTGAATCGATAGATGTTATAACGCTGTTAAACGGCGAAGAAAGAGCAAAAATAAACTTCCAATCCCAATATGAGTCATGGATCGAAGGCATTGGCAGTACCTTTGGTCTGGATAATATGGGAATGGATAATTGTATTTTCGATGTTTACTTCGGTCTCAACTGTTTCACCGAAGATGGAATTTTGAAGTATGATGATTTGCAATGGGACGGCTGCTATCATGTTTCTGTGGGCATTGAGGAGCATGCCCCTGAACTTTTTCAGATCACACCCAATCCGGTGAGCAAAAATGCCATAATTAGCTTTCCACTTAAGAAAAGCGGTGTTTGCGAAATTAGGATATTTGATGTTTACGGCCGGCAAATCGACAGCCAGAAAATTTACAAGGGTCAGCAAAACGGCGAGCTGGTTGTTTCGGGTTGGCCAAGGGGCATCTACATCGCCACTATTTTCAGCAATGGGCTGCTAAAGGGGAAGTGTAAGTTTTTGGTGGAGTAGAGGATAGAAGGAAGAGGTTAGAATGGAGTGGTGGAGTGGTGGAGTGGTGGAGTGATGGAGTGATGGAGTGATGGATAGTCACACCGTGAAAAAGCCCGGGCAGTTGTGCTTTATTTTAAAAACCAGCTTTACTCCTGGAAATAATTCACGGTGTGACATCGGTTTCAGCTATAGTCATCCGATGAATTACTCCCGGGAATAGTACCAGTACTAATAGCAAAATGTCATTTGCTTAAACATTATTCATCGGATGACTTTTCCTGGGCTCCCGAAATGATTCACCGTGTGACTACAAATCCCAGATCAGGAATAATTGTTTTATGTCAAATCCATACTATTAAGCAAAAAACCTATATTTGCAACTAAACACTGAAAATCATGGTACATATTCTTGGTAAAGAAAATTCAATGCTCAATCAGTTTATTGCTGATTTAAGAAATGTTGATGTCCAGAACAATCAAATGCTGTTCAGGAAAAACCTGGAACGCATTGGTGAAATTTTTGCCTACGAAATCAGCAAAAAACTGGACTTCGAAAGCAAGGAGGTAATCACTCCACTTGGAAGTGCAAATGTACCCGTATTAAAAAACTATCCTGTACTTGCCACCATCCTCAGGGCAGGTCTACCCTTTCATCAGGGGTTTCTAAATTTTTTCGACAAATCGGAAAACGCGTTTATTTCGGCTTATCGCAAACATCATAAAGACGGCACTTTTGAGATTGAGATCGAGTACATCTCTAAACCTGAGCTTGATGACCGAGTGGTGATTATTGCAGACCCAATGCTCGCCACGGGATACTCCATGATACTTGCTTACCGCGAATTGCTGGGAAGTGAAAAACCAAGACACACCCATATCGCGGCAATCATTGCAAGCCTTGAAGGTGTTAATTATATTAAAAGAAACTTTTCGAGCAAGGATGTAAGCCTGTGGGTAGGCGCTATTGATGATGAGTTAACTGCACAAGCCTATATTGTTCCCGGCCTTGGGGATGCCGGCGACCTGGCTTTTGGTAAAAAAATATAGATCGTCAACATCTCCCAACCCTACTCCTGCAAATTTTCAGTAAAAATAAAATGGCTAAATTCAGATTTTACCTGATTTATTATTTTCGTTAGCTATTTAGAGTCTGTCTTTTTAGTAATGTTTCCCGCAGACCTGCCTGCCGGCAAGGCTGGTCTGCGGGAGGATTTTTTAGATTATTGAAAATGGCCGACAGTATGGACACGCACTATTTAATACATTCACTCAAGATAATTTACATAAAGATGGCTCAAAAACACGTATTGGTCGAAAACTTCCGGATATCGCTTGCTGCTATCAGAGGTAGTATTTTAAGAACAATTTTAACGGTTTCAATAATTGCTTTCGGCATTATGGCATTGGTTGGAATATCCACAGCCATCGATGCACTTGAAAAAAGCCTGGGCAACAACCTGATGATGATGGGTTCGAATACTTTCACCATTAAAAACCGCTCGATGAACGTGCAAATGGGGCAACACCGGCAAAGGGCAAAGTACTATGAACCCATTAAATTTAGAGAAGCTTTGGAATTTAAGGAGCAGTTCAACTTTCCGGCTACTGTTTCGGTATTTACAAATGCTTCCTGGAATTCTACCATAAAATTTGAATCGGAGAAAACCAATCCTAACTCACAGATCATAGGCACCGATGAAAACTATATGGCCACTTCAGGTAATGAAATTGCAAAAGGAAGAACATTTAGTGAGCATGAGGTTTTTTATGGATCGCATGTGGCTATAATAGGCAGCGAGATTGCAGGTTATTTGTTTAAAAACAATCAGGATCCGGTGGGTAAAATCATTACCATTGGTGCCGGAAGATACAAAGTTATCGGTGTAATCGAAGAAAAAGGTACCGGCATGGGTTTTACTCCCGACCGCCAGGTATTGCTGCCCATCACCAATGTAAGGCAATATTTTTCGAGGCCAAACATGTCGTTTACCATCAACGTTATGCCCAGTGAAGCCGAAACCGTTGATGCTGCGCTTGGCGAAGCAACGGGATTGTTCAGGGTAATAAGGCAAAATAAGCTTCAGGAAGAAAATGATTTCGATATCACCAAAAGCGACCAGTTAATTAAAATGCTTGCCGAAAACACGAAGAGCATCAAGTTTGCAGCACTGATCATCGGCTTCATTACGCTTTTCGGAGCTGCAATCGGCCTGATGAACATTATGCTGGTTTCGGTATCGGAGCGTACGCGTGAAATCGGTATCCGAAAATCGCTGGGCGCAAATAAGCTTACCATACGCAACCAATTTCTTGTCGAGTCTATTGTAATTGGTCAATTGGGAGGATTGTTCGGCATTGTGCTGGGAATTTTAGCGGGAAATATTGTTACCCTTATAACCAACACCAGTTTTGTAATACCGTGGGCCTGGATAGCAATTGGAGTAGTTTTGTGTTTTGCTGTGGCGCTGCTCTCAGGCATTCTTCCAGCTACTAAAGCTGCAAAACTTGACCCCATCGAGGCGCTGAGGCATGAATAAAGGCTAAATGGTGTTGAACCTAATAATTTTGTTTACCAAAATTTTTGGCACATCACCACACTGTTTTCTATCGTTTTTTCATTTTCTCATTCCCCGGAGACAAGGCATGCCTTGTCTCTACTGTATTTATACATTGTTGTAATCGTATCCGCAGACAAGGCATACCTTGTCTCTACTGTATTTATACATTGTTGTAATCGTATCCGCAGACAAAGCATACCTTGTCTCTACTGAATCTATCGATCGTCATTACATTTTATCGTAGCCGGAATTTTATCATTCATTCTTATGTTTCAATCATTCAATTCCCGCAGGGGCGGGATTTCCCCGAAGGGGCGGGATCCCGCACGTGCGGGACTCCGCTCAACATCACTCTATTCCACCATCACTCCATCACTCCATCACTCCATCACTCCACCACTCCATCACTCCACCACTCCATCACTCCAATACTTTCTATTTCTCTCAATCGCTTCGTTCGCATGTTTCGCTAAAGTCGCCTTTTTCTCTCCTCCTAATCCCAGCGGATGGCCTTTACAGGACTAATCCTTGTGATAACGTAAGATGGAATGATTAGAAAAAGTAAGCATAATATGAGTGTGCCAACATTAAGCAGTACAACAGGAAGTAACTCCAAATTTACCGGAACATAAGGCACATAATAAGATTCCTGATCGAGTGTGATGATCTGAAAATGGTATTGAATCAGTGCGAAGCCAATACCGAGCATATTTCCAAACAATAAACCCCGGCCAATGATGAAAGCAGCATTGTAAAGAAATATTTTTCGGATGGAGATATTTCTTGTACCCAGGGCTTTTAGCACTCCTATCATATTGGTTTTCTCAAGTATCAAAATCAGCAGCGTTGAAATCATGTTTATTACAGCTACGGCTACCATCAACACCAGTATTATTATCACGTTCATATCCTGCAAATCCAGCCAGTCGAAAATTTGTGGATACAAACTTTTTATGGAAGTGGCATTCAGTTCGTAGCCAATGGCATTATACACTTGTTCCCACATATTGTCGATATTCCTGAAATCATCAACAAATACCTCAAAACCACCCACCTGATCTTTTTCCCAATTGTTCAGGCGTTGCACATGCCGGAGGTCGCCAATCAGGTACATATCATCAAATTCCTCAAGCCCGGTTTCATATATTCCGGCAATTTTAAATTTACGCCCCCTGGGGCTCATCTCGTCAGGATTGACAAAATAAACCCTCACCTCATCTCCAGGTGAGAAATCCAATCTGTCAGCTATTTTCTTTGAAATCAAAATATCATCCGTTCTTTGAGCCGAATCAATGACTATTGGAGAACCTGCAATAATTTTATCTTCAAAAAATGACAAGTCATAGTCGGTCCATATTCCCTTGAAAACAATACCCTGAATCTGATCTTCGGTTTTTATAAGTCCTGATTTATTGGCAAAAACCTGGATATGGGAAATACCGGGTTCATCACTTAAGGATGGATAAAAATCCTGGTTTATGCTAATCGGTGCCTTTTCCCATGAGTTGTTTAGTCCGAAACTTGTAATTTGAATATGGGAGCCAAAACCAATTACTTTTTCCGACACTGCATTTTTAAATCCTGTTGTAATGGCCAGCGAGAGAATCATTACCACCATGCCTAATGTTATGCTGATGGTGGAAATGCGAACTATTGGGCGCGAAAAGTTATTTTTGTCGCCCGAAAGGATACCTTTAGCTATGAAATATTCGAAATTCAACCTGTTGATTTTTGTGCAAAAGTAAGCAGATTTAATGAAGAACTTTGTCTAAAAACCCAAAACTACCGATTTTTAGCCCTTTTAACCCCAATCCGTCAGCTGACGGAAGCAGTACTAAAAATCAGTAGTTTGGGAAGTCCCCTTCAGGGGATTTAGGGGTTTTGAGTCCTTTCAGACCGATTATTATAAAGAATAATTTAAGGCCGGGTAATTCGTAATAGTTTTGGACTTCTGATTTTATTTAAGAAAGAAATATCAAAGTATTAGATATTTCGTTGGGTTTACTAAAAGTTGTAATTTATGAATAAGTGGATAATTATCATTGGTGTAATCATTGGATTTTCGTTAAAAATTAGCGCTCAGCAAAACGAGCATAGTCCAATTTGCGGTGCTGAACAAACCGATTTGTACTTTCCTTTACTGGAAAACAAAAACGTTGCGGTGGTTGCCAACCACAATTCTTTGATTAAGGAAGCCCACCTGGTTGACCGCCTCTTAAGTGCTAAAATCAAGGTAGTAAAAGTTTTTAGCCCGGAGCATGGATTTAGAGGCAAGGCCGATGCCGGGCAAAAAGTAGAAGATAAAATTGATCTTGTTACCGGCCTCCCGATCATCTCATTGTATGGGTCGCACAAAAAACAACAGCCCGAAGATCTTATTAACATCGATATCGTTGTTTTCGACATACAGGATGTTGGCACCCGGTTTTATACTTACATCTCCACCATGACCTACGTTATGGAAGCTTGCGCCGAAAATAACATCCCGGTGATTGTGCTTGATCGGCCTAATCCAAACGGATTTTATGTGGATGGCCCTGTTCTGGAACCTGAATTTAAATCATTCGTAGGGATGCACCCCATTCCTATTGTGCATGGCATGACGGTGGGTGAATATGCCCAAATGGTGAATGGTGAACATTGGCTGGCCGACAGTGTATTTTGCGACCTGACAGTAATTCCGATGAAAAATTATACACACAATGATTTTTATGAACTGCCGGTAAAACCCTCACCAAATTTACCCAATAAATATGCAGTGTATCTCTATCCTTCAATTTGCCTTTTTGAAGGTACTGATGTAAGTGTAGGCCGTGGCACTGATTATCCGTTTCAGGTGATCGGCCACCCTGATTTCCTGCTTGGGAGTTACATTTTTACACCACGATCTATTCCCGGAACGGCAACCAACCCCAAGCATGAGGGCGTTTACTGCAATGGCCAGAATTTGATTGGCTATGCAAAAGAAATGAAAAACAATCCGGCACAATTAAACCTCAGCTGGCTAATTGGATATTACGATGCTTTGAAAGACAAAACAACATTTTTTACTTCCTATTTTGAAAAGTTGGCCGGAACAGCCAGCCTGCGAAAACAAATAGAGGCAGGAATGAACGAAGAGCAAATCCGCGAAAGCTGGCAACCAAAGCTGGATGAATTTAAAACAATCAGAAAAAAATATTTGCTTTATCCTGATTATGAACAAAAATGATATTAATGGCAAATCCAACCTTATTTAATATCGCCAGCGCTGGTAGGCACTGAACTATGGGCGAGTCAGGGCTTGACTTAAAGTCAAACCCTGACTAAACATAAATGATGACAAATGACAGCAAAGCTTCACAAATACACGCCTGAGATTATCCTCTTTTTTTATGTGGTTTTATTCCTCCTGGTAAAAAACCCTGCCGATCCCTTCGACCGGGTTTTGATTAGCGATGGAAAAGGCTATTACGCCTACCTCACTGCAATTTTTATTTATGATGATCTCGATTATAATTTCATCGAAGATTATGAAGCTAAATATTATGGCCATGATAAAATCAAAGATTTTCGCTACAAATTTGACGGAGAGATTGTAAATACTTATTTCCCGGGTGTTGCATTTCTAATGCTTCCCTTTTTCCTGATTGCCCATTTTTTGTCTATGATTTTCGGTTTTCCGGCTGATGGCTACTCAATTATTTATCAATATTCCATCGGGTTGGGCGCTTTGTTTTATTTGTGGATAGGATTACAACTTTTACGAAAATTATTGGAATCCTTTCATTTCAGCATCAGGCAAGTCTCATTCATTTTAATCCTTATCGCCTTGGGAACAAATATTAACTATTACGTTTTGAAAGAGGGCGCCATGAGCCATATTTACAGTTTTGCTGCTATTTCCGGGTTACTATTATTGGTAAGACAAGCATCGAAAAATTTCCGGAAATCAAGTATTATTTCAGCCGCTTTGTTTTTTGGATTGATTGTGATCATCAGACCTACCAATGCCCTGCTGATTTTGCTCGTCCCATTTGTCGCCGGATCAAAGGAAGCATTCTTCAATCTTATTAAAAACATATTTACAAAACCGAAAACAATGATCCTGGTTTTAATTGCTTCGGCATTTTTCCCCTTTATGATGATGTTTTTGTGGTATTTGCAATCAGGAAGTTGGATTGTTTATTCTTATGGTGAACATGGCTTCGATTTTACGAACCCCTATTTTTTTCAAATATTATTCAGTTTTGATAAAGGATGGTTTATTTATACTCCGGTGGCATTGTTGGCCTTATGTGGATTTTTCCGGCTTTTTAGAAATAATAAATTCCAATTTTGGTGGGCATTGATTTTTATGCTTGCTTTTGTTTACGTGCAATCAAGCTGGTATTGCTGGACTTTCACCTCAAATTTCGGAAACCGGACTTTTATCGACATCTATCCGCTCATTGCCATCCTTCTCGGGTTTTTTCTAATATTACTAAATAAACAGAAAATCCTGAAAAATCTTTTTGTTACAGTTTTCTTATTGTTGCTCGTGCTGAACAATCTTCAGTTTTACCAACATTACAAATACATTTATCCTCCCGGAACCATCGACTTTGCCATTTATAAAGATTCGTTCACACAGCTAATTCCCACAGCCCGTGTACGTGTGCCGGAAGAAAATGTGCTTTCAAAAGAAACTTTTAAAAACGATTTTGAAGATGATTATGGATGGCTCAATTATGGCTCCGTTACCGATACGCTGGCTTTTGCCGGAAAATATGTATCACAACCGGGTCTGGTAAATGATTACAGTATTGGTTTGCTTGTGGATGCAAAACCATTGATAAAATCGGAGTTTGTTTGGGTTAAGGTTAGTGCAAAGGTTTTTTCAAACCAGAACCAAACCAGGGGTCAGCTTGTGGTACAATTGGAAAACAAAAATCAGTTTTACTTTTATAAACCTTTTTACCTGAAGGAATATATAGTTCAAAACAAATGGACGCTTATGGAATTTCGCTGTACACTTCCCAGGCTCCGGGCGGTAGATGATCAACTCAGGGTTTTCTTTTTCAATACAAATAAAAACGATTTACTTCTTGTGGATGATTTAAAAGTTGAAGTAATATCATTTTCCGCTGATCCGGAGGATAAATAAAGCCTGGCTTAAAAGATTTTTTCCCGCAGATTGCGCAGATATTCGCAGAATAAATCTGTGCTAATCAGCGAAATTTGAGGCAGGATTTTTTAAGATTATTGGAAAATGAAGTCTTTATGGATGGACGATTATTATTGGCCCTCTTTAAAAAAACTCTTTTCTGATTTTGCCCACGCGACCCCTTAGTCCCCGCCAGCTGGCGGGGAAGCCCCACGCTACCAGTACGTTGGCTGATTCTCCCATTTAGCGGTGAGTGATGGCAAGTTTATAGACCAACAATAATTAGGGCTCGCTGAAAAACTCAAAACCATATTGTCAACTTTAATAATTAAATATCATGGGTTAACTTTTGATAATTCAATGGATTAGAGCTTTCTCAGCAGCCCCTAATTAGAAAAAGCCGCCACGAAATTTCCGTGGCGGCTTTGGTAATAGTACTTCGAGTTGTTGAATGAGATTAGCGAGTTGCCATTCCTGTGAGGAATGATCCTGAGTTATTACCCATCATATAAGTATTGTGATCCATTGCATTTGTTGGGATTTCAGCAACCAGGGGCTTCAGGGTAAAAGGATTGGGGCTGTTGTCGGGCTGGGGCTCAATGCTGATTACCGCAAGTCCCCCGGTAAGGTTTGTCGGGAAAGATAATCCGGCAGGGGCATTCATTACAAAATCTTCGCCGGGGAATGGTGGTGAGCCTGCATCGGTGGCGCTATAAGGCGCTGCATAATCGGCCATGTCGCCCATCGAAAAACGGCCTGATGATACCGGGACACCATTGTTAACAACCCAGCCTTCGTAAACCCAGCCTTCGGGAAGTGCGGGCAAGTCAAGGCCAACTGCCGGAGCACCTGAGCTTAAATCAATAAACCAAACACCACTCAATTCATCATCCATGGTAGCAGTTGTAGGAGTTGCAAGAATGTAATTTCCCATTGCGTTCATAAAATCATCGCCTAAAGCAGCGCCATGACTTACTGATAAATTTGCCGAGCTTGAAGAAAAATCACCTGCCAAAACATGCACATCGCTTGGAGAGGCATCGTTATCTGGATAAGGCTCGATAGTTAAAATAAAGGCTGTGGCTTTGTTCAACATTACTTCGTCTATTTCAAATGTTGATTTTGATAAGTTTCCGTTGTCGTCAACCATAAATGTTCCAGTGGTAACAGGAGCACCGTCCACCATAATCCAACCTTCATAGGCATAGTCCATTCCAAGATTTTCCAAACCGGTAAAGCTAAGTTTCAATTCTTTTGTCGTTGTAGATGGATCGGGTGTAATGGTTTCGTCCTTGTCTTTTTTGCATGATGCCATTACGATCATGGCAACAAAACTGAGTAATGCAATTCTTGATAGTTTCATAGTATTCTAAGTTTTAAATTGTGAGTAATAAATTATTTACACTGCAAAGGTGCTGCTGAAAGTTCACGGAAATATCACGGAGAAGTAATGAAAGTATAAAAATGAAAAAACTCTACCATAAGGTAAGCCTTTTTCGATTTTATTTTACGATTTGATGATTATGCCTGATAAACCGGCAAACCAAATTCAAAAGTGGTACCGCGGTTAACTTCGCTAAACACTTTGATGGTGGATTTATGCAGGTCTAAGATTTTTTTAACAATGGCCAACCCAAGTCCGGTACTGTTCGACTGATTTTTTTGCTTTTTAAAATACCTGTCGAAAATGTAAGGTAAGTCCTCTTGCGCAATTCCGGTTCCTGTATCTTTAATCCTAACCAAAACCTGTTTCGACTGCAACTCGAGCACAACGGTAATCACATCGCCACGATTGCAATATTTTATGGCATTATCGATAATATTCTGGAATACGCGATCGGTCATTTGTATGTCGGCATAAACCATGGGCAGGCTTTTTGAAAAAATGGTGTTGATACTGATATTTTTTTCTTTGGCAATAATCCTGAATTTATCGGCAATATCCTGCACCAATTCAGCTATCTGCAATGGTTCGGGTTCGAGCTGCTCCGGGTTTGCCTCAAGCTTTGAAAGCTCAAAAAGATCGTTTACCAACTTACTAAGGTTGCTGGTATTTTGAGCAATGATGTTGAGGTATTTCACCTTCTGTTCTTCGGTAAGCGTCTCCTTTTTAAGTAAAATAGTTTCGGTAAAACCCTGGATGGAAGCAATAGGACTGCGCAAATCGTGCGAAACATTAGCAATCAGTTCACGCCTTAGTTTTTCCACACTTTTCAGCTCCTCAATATTGTTCTGGATTTTTTCGGCCATGCTGTTAAATGTTTCCGACATCAACGAAAGCTCACCTTTTGAACCAACAGGAATGCGGGCATTTAGGTCGCCTTCGCGAAACAACTTAACGGCTGCCACTATTTTGTTGATGTTTCTGGTAATAAAGGCAATCGACAACAGGCCAAGAATTGTTGTGAACAAAAATGCCAAAGCCATTGTCCTCACTCCCAGTCCAAGTATGTAACTATTTTCAAGGGCATCCATAGCGCTGGTGTACTCTTTGCTTGCCAATATTATGTAAAGATATCCTTTCATTTCCCCTTCTTCAATAATTGGTGCAGTGGTAAAAGCTTTCTGCTCACCGGGATTTCTGGGATCATCTCCTTTCACATATTCCTCAGGATTGCCATTAATAAATTTCTTTATCGGATCAAGCGAAACCTCGGTTGATTTCACTTCTTTGTAAGGCACAACATAAGTAAGGATTTTACCCTGGGGATCGAGCAGGTAAACCTCGATGCTCGGGTTTACCGCCATCATCGAATGCATGATGGTATGCAAAGCCTGTTCATTTACTTTGCCTTCGATAAATATGGGGTTCACCTCTTTCAAAGCTCCTTGAGCTACATCCCTGTTAATTTTTTGTTGAGCCTCCATCTGGTATTCCTCTGAAAAATCGATAGAAATTTTTATGAATATCACGGCAAGTATCACCATCATTAAAAGGAATATTCCTGATATTTTCCAAAATAAGCTGTTGAATATTTTTGTTTTCATGTGGGAGATGTTAATTGTTAATTGCCTGCCTCGCCTTTGCGTAAACCAACTGCAGACGGCAAGGCGGGTTAATCGTTATTCGTTAATCGTTAATCGTTATTCGTTATTCGTTAATCGTTAATCGTTATTCGTTAATCGTGGACTGTGAACTGTGAACTGTGAACTGTGAACTGTGAACTGTGGACTGTGAACTGTGGACTGTGAACTGAGAACTGTGGACTGAGAACTGAGAACTGTAGACTGTGAACTGTGAATCCCGAAAAATAGAAAATCTTTGATTTTCGTAACTTTTCGAGGATGCACGGGCAAAGCCCGGCACTTTGGGCTTCTTAAATCTCATCGTTAAACTTATATCCTACTCCCCAACTGGTGAGGATAAACTTTGGATTGTTGGGGTCTTTCTCAATTTTGTTTCTCAGCCTGTTGATATGAGAATTTACGGTGTGTTCATAGCCATCGTAATTGTAACCCCAAACCTGGTTGAGCAAGTCGCTGCGGCTAAATATCCTCCCCGGTTTTTGTGCCATGAGTAAAAGCATGTCAAATTCTTTGGGTGTTAAATCCACCCTTTCCCCGTCAAGGCTTACTTTACGCTTTTGGATGTCGATTATCAGGTTGTCGAAGGTTAAAATTTCGGAACGGCTATTTTCCTCCTCTGAGGCATTGAACCTGGTGCGTCTGAAAATTGCTTTTACCCTGGCAATGAATTCTCTTACGCTAAAGGGCTTGGTGATATAATCGTCGGCGCCGGTTTCTAAACCCAAAACTTTATCGATTTCTTCAGATTTTGCTGTTAGCATCAAAACAGGTGTAGAGATTTTCTCGGCTCTTATTTGCCGGCAAATTTCCAAACCATCCATCCCGGGGAGCATAATATCCAAAATTATCAGATCGAAATCTTCATTTAAAGCCCTGTTTAATCCGTCAGTACCAATGCTTTCGCCCTGCACTTTACAATCCATATCTTCGAGGTGTATGGTAACCAACTCGGCAATATGCATATCATCTTCGACCACCAGCACTTTTTTCATAACTAACTTTCCAATTGAATTAATAATATAATTTATTTATGCTCAATAATTTACAAAATAAATGCTCAATTATCACAAAATGTTCACAGAATAATATATAAAATATTCTAAACTCCTTATTCGATTTCAGATGTATGTACAGGGAAGCATACTTTATTAATTTTGCAATCACTCAAAATTAACAAAGAATTAAATTAACATGGGGTATGTAATCTTCTCCCGTTCCGCATTATGGTTTTTTTGGTACAGAGTACCGAAATATTTGTAGTAGATTCATGACATTTTTGACAAAGGTGCAGCGCACCGCAATATTAAATAACCAGTATGTTTCGGTGCGCTGCACCTCTCAATCTACTTTTGTATGTTTATCCTACAAATATTTTGCAGCTCTGCTGCTAAGTCAATTCATATTTCACACATTTTAAATCACGGGTAATGATTGCATACCCCATATTAAACTAAAACTGAATAATTGTGAATGTTTTCTTGCAAATACAAAATTCCAAAAAATGGGAATACATTGCAATCACGCTTATAATGCTCGTGGCCACTTTCATGCGATTCTATCACTTTGCGGATTGGTCGCTGAGTAACGATGAGTTGAGTGCATTGAACCGGCTGCGCTATGATAGTTTCTCCGCCATGCTGACAAATGGCGTGAAGCTCGGCGATTTTCATCCGGCCGGAGTTCAGGTCTTTTTGTGGTTTTGGATCAGGATATTTGGCAATGGTGTGTGGGCTGTGCGTTTTCCTTTTGTTATTTTCGGAATATTATCTGTTTGGATGGTTTACCTTATCGGGAAAAGATGGTTTGGGTCAAGCACAGCTTTATTCGCGGCAGCAAGCTTTGCATTTCTTCAATACCCCATTTTGTACAGCCAACTTGCGAGGCCTTATGCCCCGGGACTATTTTTTTCGCTGGCAGCGGTTTGGTTCTGGACAAAAATTGTTTTTGATCACAAACGGCCGCAAATTGATTATGCAGGCTTTGCTTTAAGTGCGGCACTGGCGGCATACACGCATCATTATAGTTTCCTTTTTGTAATAATAGTTGGGGCTTCAGGATTCTTGTTTTACAAAAATCTTGACCTGAAAAAATACATCCTTTTTTCGCTGGCAGCAGGATTACTTTATCTTCCCCATCTCAATATTTTCCTTTATCAGTTTGGAATTGGTGGGGTTGGTGGGGATGAAGGCTGGTTGGGAATTCCTGAAAGTAGTTGGATTCTGGATTATTTATGGTATGCCTTTAACGAAAGTTGGATATTAATTTTTATTTTAAGTGGTATTTTTATTTATTCAATTTTTAGTTTTAAAGCTAAATTTTCAAAATTCCATTTACTGGCATTATCATGGTTTTTAATCATGTTTTTAGTGGGATATTTATACTCCATCTGGCGGAATCCAATCCTTCAGTTTTCAATCCTTATTTTTTCTTTTCCTTTTTTGTTGCTTTTTATTTTCTCATTTCAAAATCAAAAACTGAATAAACCAATTTTGATTTTTTTATTGGCTTTTTCTTTTTTCGGAATCACACAAACCATTTTTATCAACAAGTATTACAAACAACAACATTTTGGTGAGTTTAAAGGTGTTGCCGAAAAAATTGCAACATGGAATAAGGAATTGGGTGAAGAAAATATTTCAAACACCATCGTTGTAAACGGGCCATTTTACATTCATTATTATCTTGATAAAATGAATCCGGGAATTGATTTTTTGCAATACGAAAATACCGGCGGAAAGGATTTATTTGATTTATCTCACATTCTTGATTCGCTACAGACCCCGTGGTTTATCCATGCCTGGACCAAACCTGAGCCTGCCGAAATTGATCTTTTGATTCGTAATAACTACCCGTGTATTGTTGAAAAATTTAATTATGGAAGCCTTTCAGAAGTTACTTTATATGCAAAATCAATCAATGATTCCTGCATCAGGCTGCCAGAACCAGCCTTCACTTTCGTGAGAAATTTTGATGAAGAAGATCAAAGGCCAAAATATGGCAATAATTTGGATACAAGCCTTTTCCTTAGCCCACCAAACGCTTTTCTACTCGACAGCACAACACAGTTTGCCCCGGGTTATAAAGCCATAACTTCAGAAATTAATGGTGGAAATTTTACCCGGGTTGAAGTTGAGTTGGCTGCTTTTTCATTCGAAGAAATCAAAAACACCATCATCGTTCTGTCGATTGAACACGAGGGAGAGACATATTTTTGGCGGGGCTCGCAGGTACAGAATTTTGTTTTTCAGGGAAAGTGGGGAAAAGCATTTCTTTCCTGCCAAATCCCGAAAATCAAAAACCCGGATGATTTATTAAAAATTTATGTTTGGAATCCCGGTAAGAGCAAAGTATTTATCGATAATCTGGAAGTAAGGTTTTATCAGGATTGAGGTTGGAGGGGAGAGGTTAGAGGGGAGAGGTTAGAATTTAGAGCCCCGAAAAATAGAAAATTTTCTCCAAAGGAGTCCTTCGGACAATTTTCGTAATTTTTCGAGGGTGCACGGGCAAAGCCCGGCATTTAGAGTTGAGAGTTTTTAAACTGGAATTAAAGACCTGAGGGGTGGAGTGTTAAAAATTGGTTTTTTGAAAATTGTATCTTTCTGTTTATGTGGCTATTAAG
>CAZQIV010000093.1:0-27755 GCA_964593705.1 uncultured Lentimicrobiaceae bacterium
CTTTGCAGTTTAATCAAATCACAATTTATTCATCCCTATGCTGAATTGCCACAATATCGTGAATTAATTCCTAAAGAGAGATGGGATGAGTCCATAAAGTATCCAACAGTTAAATCGGTTTTAAAAGGGCTTCAATCTTATGACTCCGGAGGTTTTGTAAAAGATCGCTTACCTGAAAATCGACTGGTAGTGATTTGCCGAGGTAATGCAATTTTACTCGCATCCATACTTAAATATCGCGGCATTCCGGTCAGGGTTCGTGCTGGTTATGCTACATACATAATGCCTGATTTTCATATAAGTCATGCAATCTGTGAAGTATGGAATAAAAATGAAAACCGCTGGATGCTTGTGGATCCCAGTATGGATATGGTAGATTTTAGCAGAGATAAATTTGATTTTAGCAACGATGTCTGGCTACAAATGCAACAGAAGGAAATAGACACTGACCTATATGGTTTACCCGGGAAATATAGCGGAAAGGCTTCTATATTAGCGATATTAAATACAGATTTAATATTCATATTGGGAACCGAATATACGATTTATCAATATGCACCAGTACTGGATTATGCCACTAAAAACAATAATCAACTAACTTCAGAACATATAGAAATGCTAAATAGAATAAGTGAATTAATGAAATCGCTTGATGCTGATAACCTTTCAGAATTGCAGGAAATTTATAATAATACTCCTGATATTCAGATTACAAAAACTTTGGATATAAAAAGAATAAATCCCGAAAGCTCTCGGGATGAAAATGTTACAGATACCAAAAATTCTACGGTAAATAAACCCCTTATTGAATTTGTGGATATTCCTGCAGGAACATTTAAAATGGGCAGCCCTGGTAATGAAAAAGAAAGGATTGACGATGAGATTCAACACGAAGTCACTCTAAGTGCTTTTAAAATGAGTAAATATTGCGTAAGCTATGAGCAATATGATTTGTTTTGTAAAGCCACAGGAAGAACTAAACCTTGGGGACTTGAACGGGGAGATCTTCCAGTCTCACAAGTAAGTTGGTACGATGCCAATGAATTTGCCGAATGGATGGGTTGCAGACTACCAACCGAAGCAGAATTTGAATATGCTGCCCGGGCAAATACAACTACACCCTTTAATACAGGAGATTGCTTAACATCTGAACAAGGTAATTTTAATGGCAGAAAACCATATAACAACTGTGATAAAAGTGAAGATAGAAAGGAACTACTACCGGTTGGTAGTTTTTCGCCAAATGCATTTGGTTTATATGATATGCATGGTAATATTTGGGAATGGATCAATGATTGGTATGGCGGGTACGATGTTTCTGACACCACAAATCCAAAAGGACCAGAAACCGGTACTAAAAAAGTTGATCGCGGAGGTGGTTTTTATGATGCTGCCCATAGGTGCCGGTCGGCCTGCCGTGGAGGAGGTACTCCTCCAGGAAACAAGGGATCGGGTATCAGTTTTAGATTGGTAAAAGACGAATAATGAGACCAGTCTAAAAAGGTACGAAGAACCATATTTATTCAATTTACATCTCAGATTATCTGTGTGTTAAAAAATATTATCCGTGCATCTCCCGAAAAATCGGGACAGGCGGTGGCTTTTTATACCGGATTCAATACTGATTAGAGAAAAAATTAAACCCTGCACAAATCAAAATAAACTATGACAAACTCTCCTAACAGGATTCTGAATTTTGTCAGGAGTATTTAAAACTTATCTTTTTAGTATTAAAAAAATTTCAATTAATTTAGACATCATGAAAAACACCAATATCAAAAAAAGAAAAGCATATCTTCATAGCATAATAGCGATTATATTTATAATTGGATCTTCCACCATTATAGGCATGTTATTTCATGGCACCTATCTCTTTTCATCATTCCATTTTTATATAAAATATGCTTCTTTTGGAATGGCACTTGGTTTTGCTTTTTGGTGGGGACATAGCTTAATTAGATATTACACCAGAAAGAAACTTGATTGGACAAAAAACCCAAAAAAGGCAAATATAATTAGCTTGCTGATGTACATAGTTTTCGGATTAATAATTTGTCCGCTAATACCCTATATTTACGACCGTTTCTGGTGGGATGTGACTGGGGAAGATATTGTTTTGGATGTGATAATAAAAGCTTTAATGATATTTTCGATGGACATGATTGTTATTTCTATTTTTTATTCAACAGATCTTACAAAATATTGGATAAAGTCCATTGAAAAAAATGAAGAATTAAAAAGGGAGAACCTGCTGGCTGAATATGAGGCATTGAAGAATCAAGTGAATCCACATTTTCTTTTTAACAGTTTAAATACGCTGAGCGGAGTGGTAGAACAAAAACCCGACTTGGCCACTGATTTTATAAAAAAGCTATCGGATATTTACAGATATGTATTGGAGCAAAGCGATAAAGAGTTGGCTTCAATACATGATGAAATGAAATTTATAGAGGATTATATTTTTCTTTCGAAAATGAGGTTTGGAGAAGCCCTTATTTTCAATTCGGTTTTACCTGCAAATAGTACTATACATGTTGTTCCTTTAGGTTTGCAAATGTTGGTGGAAAATACCATCAAGCACAACATAATATCAGATGATATGCCATTGAAAATTGAAATTGGTATTGAAGATGGTTTTGTAATCTTGAAAAATAATATGCAAACAAAAACCACAATTGCTTCAGACAAAAAACCACAGGGACTTGAGAACCTTAAAAAAAGATATGCATATCTTTCTGATACTCCAATAGAAATAATTAAATCGGATAGTGAATTTATTGTAAAATTGCCAATTATTGAATCCGAAAAAATATGAATTGCTTAATTATTGAAGATGAAAA
Source organism: uncultured Lentimicrobiaceae bacterium (assembly GCA_964593705.1). GTDB lineage: Bacteria > Bacteroidota > Bacteroidia > Bacteroidales > 4484-276 > SABY01. The sequence goes on from CAZQIV010000093.1 coordinate 2,841, forward strand.
AGTAGCAGCCGAAAGACTATCTGGATTAATCAAGAATTATGATCAATCCATGGAAATCCTGGACATCATTCAGTCGGTTAAAAATGCGGTTAAATGGTTAAATGCAAATCCATCGCCCGATTTAATTTTCATGGATATTCAACTGGCCGATGGTTTAAGCTTTGAAATATTCGAACAAACCATCGTGAAAACACCAGTGATTTTCACCACGGCTTATGATGAATACGCCCTTAAAGCCTTCAAAGTAAACAGTATCGATTATTTATTAAAACCAATTGATCAGGGTGAATTGAAAAATGCAATTGATAAATTTAAAGAAAACACCACGCCCAAAGAAATTCCTGCACAAATATTTGATAACATTCTGCAATCGCTCACAAAAAATTACAAAAACAAATTTGTAATTAAAGTAGGCGAGCATATTAAAGTTTTTAAAATTGATGATGTGCAATGTTTTTATAGCATGGAAAAATATACTTTTCTTCAAAACAATTTGGGGCGCGACTATGCTATCAGCTATTCACTTGATCAGCTGGAAGATTTATTAGATCCTGCCAGATTTTTTAGGATCAACCGTAAATTCATTGTTTCCTTTTCATCAATTTCAGATATTGTTAGCTTCTCAAATAGTCGTTTACAAGTTAAGCTTCTTTCAGGCACATCCGAAGATTTGATAGTAAGCCGTGAAAAAGTTCAAGATTTTAAAAGGTGGTTGGAGAATTGATGTATATTGTAATCTCTTTAATTATTGAAATAATTGGATAAAAGGGTGAGAAGCTATGATTGCCCACCCACAAAAAAAAATTCATGCTTCGTTGCAACGTTAGTACGGATTGATAAGATGAAAGATTTTTCAAAAAAACTACACCTTGTTTTTCGTATCAATGAGGATAGTTACAGGGCCATCGTTTATCAGCGAAACTTTCATGTAAGCGCCAAATTCGCCGGTTGCCGGTTTTTCCCCCGTATCAATTGTTAATTGTGTAATAAATTTTTCATACAAAGGAACAGCAATTTCAGGCTTTGAGGCTTTGAGGTAGGATGGGCGATTGCCTTTTTTGATGCTCGCGTGGAGTGTAAACTGACTAATCAGGAGAATTTCGCCATTTATATCGATAAGCGATTTATTCATCACACCGTTTTCATCATCAAAAACCCGCAACCGCGATATTTTACCGCTAAGCCACGAAATATCTTCGTTGCTATCTGCATCCTCAATGCCGATCAAAATTAGCAAGCCTTGCCCAATTTTGCCTTTTTCCATATTTTCGATTTCTACCGCTGCCTGCGAAACCCTTTGTATTACTGCTCTCATAAAATGCTTTTATTTTTTTTGAATGCAAACTTACTAAATATTAAATTTGCATAAAATCTACATATTATGACAAAACTTAGCGTAAACATCAACAAGATTGCAACCCTCAGAAATGCACGTGGTGGCAACATTCCGGACGTTGTAAAAGCAGCCTTAGACTGTGAAAGGTTTGGTGCCCAAGGAATAACGGTTCACCCGCGCCCCGATGAACGACACATTCGTTACCAGGATGTACATGACCTGAAACCGGTATTAAGTACCGAGTTCAACATTGAGGGATATCCCAACCGGCAATTCATCGAACTGGTAAGCAAAATAAAGCCGGCACAGGTAACGATGGTTCCCGACCCACCAGACGTGCTCACATCAAATGCAGGATGGGACACCATAACTCATAAAAATATGTTGCGTGATATTATCAAAGAGTTTCATTCGCATGGTATCCGCACTTCAATTTTTATCGAAACCGATTCAAAAATGATCGGACATGCAGCCGAGACCGGGACTGACAGGGTTGAGCTTTACACCGAAAGCTATGCAACACATTATCCCAAATCTAAATTGGAGGCCATTAATCCATTTATTGATGCCGCGAATGTGGCCCAAAAAGTTGGGCTTGGCCTAAATGCCGGCCATGATCTGAGCCTTGAAAATTTAAAGTATTTTGCTGAAAATATCCCCGGGCTGCTCGAGGTTTCAATTGGCCACGCGCTTATTGCCGATGCATTATATTTCGGCCTCGAAAACACCATACAACTTTATTTGCGGCTGTTACGAGTTGATGTTGATTAAATCTGGTATTGAAAAGGGAGAGATAAAATTATTACAGCAAATTCTCCATACTGTAAACTTTAAGCCGATCTTTTGTTTTGAAAATCCGATGCCTGTCGAGTGAAATTTTGTATTTGGAAACAGCCTGCCGCCTTAATTTATACCTGAACAAAATATCGGACATCCAGGCCGGGAAGGCTCCCGTAAATTTTAATTCGAGTACAAAATCATTAAAAATGCTGGATTCAAGCCCTTCATCACAAAATAATTGATCAATGCCGGGGAAAAGCATCGATCGGATATGTTTATCAATACTCAACCTGAAGTGTGGATCAAACTTCGAAAAAAATGCTTCGCGTTCGTAAACCACCAACACAACCGGCCTCAGATTCTTCCGCTTGTAATGATATAAAAAACGGCTTGCCTCATCATGTACCTTCTCATCATCACTATTCACCACATATTGTTCGATGTCCCCGGTTTTTAGCAACATGGCCAAATCTTCAAACTTTACCTTGGATCGGTTTTTACTTATAAAATCAATTTCTTTTCGCTTAACCTCCAAAAAAACCTGTGGGTTTCCGTCAGGGGCATCTTCCGGGTAGTTATAAGCCCTGACCCTTATTTTTTTCCGGGTTTTTATTCCATGTCGCTTTTCCCAATAATAATCAAAATTAGTGTTGTCGAAATAAATGCTTCTTACAACATATTCACGATGTCTCGTAAGTTCTGGCGAATGTGGGTCTTCATTAACAAAGCCCAAAATCGATTTTCGTAAATCGTTTAGATGTTCGTTGGGGACTAAATATTTAAATTCATTTCTCATGAACCAGGTTCAGCTAACTTTTGAAAAACCTGAACCACTTGGCTACATAATCGCGCAATAAAATTTCACCCCCTTCAAGTTTTCCTTTAAAAACCACGCCCGGCAATACAAATTCATTTTCATTTTTTATTTCGGCTGTAATTATAAAAGTTTGTTTACCTCCTGCGGCTGAGATATGATTGCTGATATGAACCACCTCCGATTGAAATGAAACATTTTGCCCATAAATAGTACAATTTGCCTTTTGCCCCTCGTATATCCTGCTGCGATCTTTAAGGCTGATAGGCATTTTAATAATCAATTCATCCACCGATTCAACTATCATCATGGTGTCGGATGCGGAGGAGTTGCGGAAAATTCCTCTAACGGGAGATATAATTGTTTGCAACTTTTGCTTTCTGGCCAGGTCAGCAATGGCGCTTTTTATTTCTTCTATTTCAGCCTCAATCAATCCAATATTCTCGGGTTTTTCGCCTGTGGTAATAACTTGTAACTCCGCTTCCTTTATTTTTACCGTAGATTCCATAAGATTTAAAAGACGATGTTGGTCTTCCATTTCCTGTGCGGTTATTACTTTTTGATCGTAGAGTACTTTTTGACGATTAAAGGTCATGCGCTGATTTTCTGCATCAATACGTGCATATTCCAATTCTTTTTCAGCAAGGCTGATGGCTTCATTTTTTTCGCCGGTTTGCAAAGTTCTTAAAAGGGCATGCTTAACCAGCAATTGTTTTTTCGAAGCGTTAAGCAACATGTCCGTTTCGTTGGAATAAACTATGCCAATGGTATCGCCAACATCGATAATGGACTTCTTTAAAATTTCCGGGTTGATCTCAAATCTCACATCATCACCCCGCGAAAATTCACGGGTTTCATAGTAGTTACTGATGCCTGCCACCAGATCACTTTGCGTGTTCATGATTTGTCCATTACTACCGGCAAACAATACCCATTGTTTTGCCGGAAAAACCTTTCCCGTAATTCTAATGTCGGAAGACACATGGATTGGAACAAAATAAATTACCAAAAAAACCACGATAAGCAGCAGCCAAAATAGGTTTTTATAAAGTAAATCTGTAATGCGGGAGAAATCCATTTATCAAATAGCTCGTTTTAGATCAAATAGTTGTATTGTAGAAACAATTGGCAAATGTAACCAAATCGGTCAAAACACTAAAAAGATTGTCATTGGGTTGTACTCGTGTGGGAATGGTGAATATCCTTTATTTTGCAAATTTTTTGTAATCTGTCCCTTATTTCATTTAAATCAATTTGTAAAAGACCGGATGTTTTTAAAAACCCTCCTATCGTTCACTTTGTTATTTTTGCACAAAATATTTATACAGATGAAAAAGAAATTTCTATCAACACTTTTAGTTTTTATTGGAATAGCACTATTTGCCCAAACAAATAACATCGTTAACCATAAGATGGTTGCCAGGATCAACCCGGCAACTTCCGAAATATTTGTTACCGACACCCTTTCCTCTTCCGGGGAGTTGCCAAGTGAGTTTATGCTCAATGCTTACTTTACGCCCGAAAGTCTTTCAAAAGGCATCAAACTTCAAAAGTTAAAAGCAGAAAACAAAGCTGCTGATATTGGAATGGATCGTGATGATGCAGGAGGTACAAGCAACGTTAAACTTAATCACTGGAAAATCAAAGGCGGTGGGAACACTATTGTGATCAGCTACAACGGGACAATAAAATCTGCCATCGAACAAAGCGAAGAAAACTATCAGCGTGGTTTTGCCGAATCGCCCGGCATCATCAGCGATACAGGGATTTACCTCGCAGGTTCCACCTGGTGGGTTCCCATATTCGACAACAGCACCATGACTTTTAGTCTTACCACAGATATGCCTGAAGGTTGGAAAAATGTATCGCAGGGAAAACGGATTTTTGAAGAAACAAGCTCAGGCAGGCACATCGACACCTGGGTTTGCGAACATCCACAGGAAGAGATTTTTCTGATTGGAGCCAAATTTCATGAATATTCCCACAAAATGAATAGCGGCGTTGATGCCATGGCATTTTTGCGCACTCCCGACAAAGGCCTTGCCAACAAATACCTCGAAGTAACCGAGCAATACATGGATATGTATGTTAGCATGTTGGGCGAATATCCTTACTCAAAATTTGCCCTGGTCGAAAACTTCTGGGAAACAGGTTACGGCATGCCCGGTTTTACTCTTTTAGGAGAAAAAATAATCAGGTTTCCATTTATTTTACATTCATCATATCCGCACGAATTGTTGCACAACTGGTGGGGAAACAGCGTTTATGTCGATTTTGAATCGGGCAACTGGTGCGAAGGAATAACTGTTTACATGGCCGATCACCTTATAAAAGAAGGACGCGGTGCCGGGGAAGAGTACCGCAGGGAAACCCTCCAAAAATTCAGCAATTTTGTTACACCCGAAAACGATTTCCCCTTGCGTGATTTCATTTCCCGCTATGATGGTGCCAGCGAGGCGATTGGTTATGGAAAATCGTTGATGATGTGGCATACGCTCAGACGAAAAATTGGTGATGAAAACTTTGTGGCCGCCATGAAGAGTTTTTATGATGATAATAAATTCCAGGTAGCTTCTTATGATGATATGCGCATTGCCTGCGAAAATGTGACCGGAGCAAACCTTACTTCATTTTTTGATCAATGGATTAACAGAAAAGGGGCCCCTGAACTAACCATCAAAAGTGCAACAACAGATATGACAGGCGGCATGTACCGCGTAAATCTGGTACTCGAACAAGTGCAGGAGGGAGAAGCTTTTAACATTGATATTCCAGTAAACATCGCTACCGAAAAAGGTGTGGCCACCTTTATATTTAACATGAAACTAAAAGAACAGGAGTTTCAGATTTCCCTCGATGGCTTACCCCTGCAACTGGCTGTTGACCCACAGTATGATGTTTTCAGGATTCTCGATCCGTCCGAAGTGCCCCCAACACTTTCAAAAATATGGGGAAGCGAAAACAACATAATGATTCTTCCTGCCAAAGCAGATACAACACAAATTGCCATTTATAAAAAATTTGTCGCAAGCTGGCAAAATGCCGATGGTGACGAATACAAGGTAGTTTTTGATAACGAATTAACCGAACTTCCAAAAGATGAAACTGCCTGGATTTTAGGTTATGAAAATAAATTTACGAAAGCATTAAACAAGCAACTTACCGAATACAATTCTGGTTTTACCACAGATTCGATCAATCTAAAAAGTACAAGCCATTTTAAAGAAGGGAAAAGTGTGGTAATGACTTTACCAAAAGATCAGGATATTAATCAGCAAAATATTTTTATTGCCTTCGACAACGAGGCTGCCATCGGTGGCCTGGTGCGCAAATTGCCCCACTACGGTAAATACAGCTACCTTGTATTTAATGGTGTTGAACCCACCAACATCGATAAAGGACAATGGGATATTACCAAATCCCCACTGGTAAAAACTTTTGATGAAAAGGCAATTATTCCGAACATGATACTTAAGCGGGAAGCCCTGGCAACACTGAAACCGGTTTTTTCGGAAAACAGAATGTTGTCGATAGTGAAGCACCTGGCCTCCACAGAAATGAATGGCCGTGGCCTTGGTACTCCCGAACTTGACCAGGCGGCAGGTTATATTGCCGAACAATTCGAGGCCGCTGGGCTTCAACCCATCGATGATGACTATTTTCAAAAATTTTCGCATGCATTTCATGGCAAAGGCTCACTTGAACTTACCAATGTTATTGGGATTATTCCGGGAACAGACCCAAAATTAAAAGAAGAGCCCGTTGTAATTTCAGCTCATTATGATCATCTCGGCACCGGCTGGCCCGATGTGCATAGCGGCGATGAAGGCAAAATACACTATGGTGCCGATGACAACGCGAGTGGAGTAGCTACAATAATCGAACTGGCCTATGCAATGGGCGGCACTTTAAGTCCCAAAAGAACTGTTGTTTTTCTGGCCTGCACCGCCGAAGAAGCCGGACTGATTGGCTCGAAATATTTTGTGGAGCATAGCGCTGAATATTTCAAAGGGAAGATTTTTGCTAACCTCAACATCGATACAGATGGCAGCCTGTTCGACACCAAATTGCTTGTGCTGAATGCCAATTCTGCACGTGAATGGAAATTTATTTTCATGGGAACGGACTACACCACAGGTGTTTTAACGGAAGTTGTCAATAAACCCTTAGATGCCAGCGATCAGGTTGCTTTTATCGAAAAGGGAATTCCTGCTGTACAACTATTTACCGGCCCAACCGGAAATTACCATCGTCCCACCGATACCTGGGAAAAGATTGATAGCAAAGGACTGGTAAAAGTGGCCACCGTAGCCAAAGAAGTAGTTGAATACCTTGCAGAAAGAGAGGACTCCATGAACTTTACCGGCCAGGGAGCTACTGCAACCAAACCTGATGAATCAACGCGCGGAACACGAAAAGCAAGTACAGGTTCAATCCCGGATTTTGCCCATCAGGGCGAGGGTGTAAAAATTGGCAGTGTAATGCCGGGTTCAGCCGGAGAAAAGGCTGGCCTGCAAACCGGCGATATTATTATGATCCTGAATGGTGAAAAACTAACCGGCCTTCGTCAATATTCAGATTTACTAAAAAAATACCAGCCCGGTGATGTTGTTAAATTGATCGTGATGCGCGATGGCGGGGAAAAGGAAATAAGCCTGGAGCTGGATGAACGTTGATAAGTGCGTGTCTTTAAAGTAACTTGTAACAGTTTATCTGTTTTATCAAACTCTGAGTAAAATGGTTAATACTATAGACCCCCTCTAACTCCCCCTCAAGGGGGAGGATTCCTGCACTCTGGCCGCTGCTGTGGCTAGTACGGCTGGACTCCCTTCCCTTTCAGGGGAATGCCTGTCCCGAATTTCGGGAGGCAGGGGATGGGGTCATGATGATTTGGGATTATATAATACCTCCTAAATAATTACAGTAACTTTTAGAAAAATATATGATTTCAGATTAACCCGCCTTGCCATCCTTGCCGGCAAGGCAGGCGATTTTCCCAAAGATAGGGATGCCCGCTTCGCGAGGCGAGCCTATGGCATAGATTTAAGATGTTGGTGATACTTCCACAATTTTCACGTCTGCTTAATTTTCTTGGAAATATTATGAAAAGAATTTAAACATTGAGATTAGAATTTACCTTAAAGTCGCTGATTTATAAGTTTATTTGGTTAAAAATTTTGTATTTAACTGAAAATTACTAATTTTGCGCCCGATTTTAGTAGAATATTACACAAGTGTAATATTTATGTGGCTGCTTTCTTGAAAAGCATAGAAGAAATTGAGGGGACCTTTTTAGTCCCCTATTTTATTACAATAAGATTTGATGATTTTAAAAGAGAAAATAGAAAAACTGGCAGCAGAATTCCTGGAGGCAACCGATAAATTCGTAATGAATATTAAGGTTACAACCGGAAACCTGATTATTGTTACCATCGATGGGGACTCATTGGTTACCATTGAAGATTGTATTAAAATGAGCAGATTTATCGAAAACAGCCTCGACCGTGAAGAAGAAGATTTCGAACTGCGTGTTACATCCTATGGTGCCGACAGCCCGCTGAAGCATCCACGCCAGTATAAAAAACACATAGGCCGTGAACTTGATATTTTGAAATCTGATGATACAACTTTGAAAGGGAAGCTGCTGGAAGTGACAGATGTAGATATTTTGATCAGTAAATCAAAAACAAAAAACAAAATTGAGGATGCTGAAACTGAAATCAGGGTGCTTTTTGAGGAGATCAAAGAGGTAAAAATCATTTTATCTTTTAAGTAATTCGAAAAATAAACAATAAAATAAAACAACGCAATGGACAGCATTAATTTGGTCGAAACCTTCTCGGAATTTAAGGATTTTAAAAATATCGATCGTGAAACAATGATGAGAATCCTGGAAGATGTTTTCAGACACATGATCGAAAAAAAATACGGAACCTCCGAAAATGTTGACGTTATTGTGAATATCGACAAAGGAGACCTTGAAATTTACCGCATGCTCGAAATAGTTGAAGATGGAGAAGTTGAAGATGAAAGCACACAGATCGAATACTCGAAGGCCATAAAAATTGAGCCTGATTTTGAGGTTGGTGAGGAAGTTTCGGAGGAAATTAAATTAGAAGATTTTGGCAGAAGGGAAATTTTAACCATCCGTCAGAACCTGATTTCCAAGGTGCAGGAATACGAGAAAGACAGTGTTTACGAAAAATATAAAGATAGAATAGGTGATATCGTTACAGGCGAAGTTTATCAGGTTTGGAAAAAAGAAATTCTTGTGCTTGACGATGATGGTATAGAGCTTATGCTACCAAAATCCGAACAAATCCCAACCGATTATTACCGTAAAGGAGACACCATAAGAGCGGTTGTTTCAAAAGTGGATATGCGTAATAATGTTCCGGCAATTATACTTTCCAGGACTTCCCCGGTATTTCTCGAACGTCTTTTCGAACAAGAGGTACCCGAAGTGTATGACGGTCTTATCACCATAAAAAATATTGTACGTGTTCCCGGCGAACGGGCTAAAATTGCCGTTGAATCCTACGATGATCGTATCGACCCGGTTGGTGCATGTGTTGGGATGAAAGGATCGCGAATTCACGGTATCGTGAGGGAATTGAAAAATGAAAATATCGATGTTATCAACTACACCTCCAACCCGATACTATACATTCAGCGTGCGTTAAGCCCGGCAAAGATCAGCTCTACAACTATTGATGACGAGACCAAGAAGGCCGATGTGTATATGAAACCCGATCAGGTTTCGCTTGCAATTGGTAAAGGTGGCTTCAATATTAAGCTTGCCGGTTTGTTGACAGGATATGAAATCGATGTTTACCGGGATGTTGACACCGAGAATGATGATGATGTTAACATAGAGGAATTTTCAGATGAAATCGATAAGTGGATCATCGAGGAGCTAAAAGCTATTGGTTGCGATACAGCGCGAAGTGTTCTTAATCTCGATGCCGAAGAGCTCGTGAAACGCACTGATTTAGAGGACGAAACTATCAATGAAGTTATCAAGATATTAAAAGCTGAGTTTGAATAAAAATCGTATTTTTACCGCAATTCAAATTTTCCGCAGGAAGAAAATATTTATGGCAGAAACCAAAGTAATAAGGCTAACTAAAGCAGCCCGTGAGTTTAACGTGGGACGTGAAACGATTGTGGAATTTCTTGAAAATAAGGGATTCAAAATCGATGTAAACCCTAATGCTAAACTTACCCCCGAAATGGTTCAACTATTAACACAGGAGTATAGTAACGAAAAAAGTGTTAAGGAAGAATCCCGGAAAAAAGGCCTTGGGTCTGTAAAACGCGAAACTATTTCGTTGGAAGACAGAAAACGCCCTGCGCAGGATATGGATGATATTGATGAGGAAGCTGATATTATTATCAGAGGTAATACAGTTAAGGTTGACGAAAAGTTTAAAAGGTCAGTAGAACCGGGTACTCATCACAAAGAAGAGAAAATAACAGAGAAAATTGTTGAAACTCCTCCAACCGAAGAAGTCTCCGAAACTCCCGTTGAAGAAGTAAAACCTGAACCGGAAAAAACTGAAAAGGAAGCTCCCGTTTCAGTCGAAACAAAACCCAAGCCTGCTGCTCCTGAATTAAAAGAGCCGCAAACTCCGCAAGAGGAAGTCGAAAAACCGGAAACTGACAAAAAAGAAACAGTTCCGGCAAAAGTTGAAGTTGAGGAAAAGATAAGCCCTGAACCTAAGGCAGAAGTTAAACCTTCTGAAGAAAAAACCGAGCCGGAATTTGCAAAGCTTGCTATCCCTGAAGAAAAGAAACCAGTTGACGTTGTAAAGACTGAAGAGGATATCCCCGCAGCATTACCGAAACCCCCGGACAAAACTGCATCAAAAAAAGAAGCTGCGCCAGAGAAAGTAGTTACACCAAAGAGGGAAGTTGCACCAGAGAAAGAAACAACACCAAAGAAGAAAACTACGCCAAAGAAGAAAGCTACACCAGATAAAACTGCCGGCGACACGGATGATATAAGCAAAAAAGATGGGAAAAAAGTCGAACCCACGCCTAATGAACTAAAAGTGTTAGGCATGATCGACCTTTCTACAATCAATGAGAAAACGAAACCGGCACGCAAATCAAGCGCTGAGAAACGTAAAGAGAAAGAAGAAAAGAAAAAACAAGGTCAGCATCAGGCAAAAGTTGTTGAAAAACCAAAAGCTACAGCAACCGAATCTGTAACAAAGCCCCCGGTTGAAGTAAAGGAAGAAAAAAAGGCCGAATTCCAATCACCACCTGAAAAACAGCCGGAAAAAGTAATAAGTAACTTCATTGAAACGAAGTTTGAGAAATTGGCAGGGGTTAACATCGTTGGTAAAATTGATCTGCCCGAAAAGAAAAAACCGGTAAAGAAAAAACCGGTAGCATCCTCAACCGATGATAAGGTAAATCAAAAGAGGAAGAAAAGAAAAAGAATTAAAAAAGAAGAAAAACCAAGAGTTCAGAGTAAAGATACGGTTCAGAATAAGAATAAACCCCAGGGTACTGATGCACAAAAAGCCAGAACCACTGAAAGAAATGCCAGGAACAAAAAACGCCGCTTTGAACCAAAAGCCGAATTATCGGAAGAAGATGTTCAAAAGCAAATCAAAGAAACGCTTGCAAGGTTAAGTGGAGCCGGTAAATCAAAAGCTTCAAAACACAGAAAAGCAAAGCGCGATTATGTACATAAGAAAACAGAACAGAAAGAATTAGAAAAGGAAGTAGCGAGTAAGAGCGTAATAACAGTTGCCGAATTTGTTACTGCCAACGAATTGGCAACAATGATGAATAAGGGGGTAACTGAAATTATTTCCGTTTGCATGCAGTTGGGTCTTTTCGTATCCATCAACCAGCGTCTTGATGCCGAAACAATAACGCTGGTTGCCGAAGAGTTCGGTTTTAGTGTTAAGTTTGAAAGTGCCGAAACTGCCATAGGTCATGAAGATGAAGAGGAAGACAAGCCCGAAGACCTGAAACCACGCTCACCAATTGTAACAGTAATGGGCCATGTTGACCATGGAAAAACCAAACTACTTGATTACGTAAGAAGTGCTAACGTAGTTGCTGGTGAAGCAGGTGGAATTACACAGCATATTGGGGCTTATGAAGTTGAACTGGAAAAAGGAAGAAAAATCACTTTCCTGGATACTCCCGGACACGAGGCATTTACAGCCATGCGTGCACGTGGTGCCAAAGTAACAGATGTAGCTATTATTGTAATTGCTGCTGACGACAGTGTGATGCCTCAAACCGTTGAAGCAATCAATCATGCACAGGCTGCAAATGTACCCATTGTTTTTGCCATAAATAAAATTGATAAGCCCACTGCAAACGCAGAAAGAATTAAAGATCAGCTTTCGCAGATGAATATTCTTGTTGAAGATTGGGGCGGTAAATTTCAAAGTCAGGAAATTTCAGCAAAAGGCGGGATTAACATTGAAGAACTGCTTGAAAAGGTATCGTTGGAATCTGAAATGCTCGACCTCAAAGCAAATCCCGACAGATTGGCGTATGGTACCATCATCGAATCTTCGTTAGACAAGGGTAGGGGATATGTATCGACATTGCTCGTTCAAAACGGAACCTTAAAAATTGGAGATTTAGTTCTTGCCGGTTCGCACTACGGACGCGTTAAAGCAATGTACAACGAAAGGAATCAACCAATTACTGAAGCCGAACCTTCGACACCTGTACTCATGCTGGGTATAAACGGAGCTCCCCAGGCCGGCGACTCGTTTAAGGCTATGAAAGATGAGCGTGAAGCCAAAAATATAGCAGCCAAACGCCAGCAATTACAACGCGAACAGGGGCTCAGAACTCAAAAGCACATTACGCTCGACGAAATTGGCCGTCGTATTGCCATAGGTGATTTCCAGGAACTTAACATTATTGTAAAAGGTGACGTTGATGGCTCGGTTGAAGCACTTTCCGATTCATTGATCAAACTTGGAAATGAAGAAATACAGGTAAATGTAATTCATAAGTCAGTAGGGCCTGTTACCGAAACCGATGTTATGCTTGCTTCAGCCTCCAATGCAGTTATTGTTGCATTCCAGGTTCGCCCTTCGTTAAGCGCACGCAAATTAGCTGAAAAGGAAGAAATTGATATCCGGACTTATTCAATTATTTATTCTGCAATCGAAGAGATAAAAGCTGCGATAGAAGGCATGTTGTCACCGGATATTCAGGAAAAGATTAACTGCAACATAGAGGTTAGGGAAACATTTAAAATTACTAAAGTTGGTACAATTGCCGGATGTCATGTGCTTGATGGTACAGTTAACCGAAATACCAGGATACGGATTATTCGCGATGGTATTGTTGTTTATACAGGTAAACTTGGTTCGTTGAAAAGGTTTAAGGATGACGTTAAAGAAGTTCAGTCAGGATATGAATGCGGTCTGAACATCGATAATTTCAACGACATCAAAGTTGGAGATATCATTGAAGGATTTGAAGAAATAAAGGTTGCCAGAAAATTGGATTAAAATGTGTCAAAATATTTTGTAATACAAAAAAGTTCATAATTTTGCACGTACATAAAAATAAGGACTATGAAAGTTAGAATTATTCAGTTTGTTCTCGTTGTAGTAATAGTATTTCTAGGCTATCAGCTATGGGAAACAATTCAGGAACCCGTAAGGTTTAATAGAGAAAAAGACCGGAGAATGGAAATTGTTGTTCAAAATCTTAAAGATATCAGAACAGCGCAGCTAATGTACAAAGCTATGAATGATAGCTTTGCTAACAATTTTGATACTCTGAGTAAGTTTTTGGTTCAGGGACAAATACCGGTAGTAAGCATTAAATTTGACCCGGCGGATACTACACTTACCAAAACCATTAACGATACACTGGGTTATGTAAGTGTTGCCGACACTCTTTTTAGAGGCAGGGAAAATTTTGATGTTACCAAACTTCAATATATTCCATTCTCGGATGGTAAAATATTCGAGATTGAAGCCGGTAAAATAACTAAAGGTGGTGTTTTGGTGCCTGTTTTTATGGCTATGGCCAAAAAAGAATTTTATCTCAGCGGGCTACCCATAAACCAGGTGCGGAACAAATTGGTTAAAGACCTCATTGTTGGTTCGATGGAGGAACCAACTACTGACGGAAACTGGGAGTAATACCTCAGCACTAAATGCTCGAAAAAAATGTTCATTTATCAAGATCAATCTTTGATAAGGCTTTAGAAATTAAAGCTTCAAAATATTACAGACTATCCATTCAGTTTTCGCTGGATGGATTTTCTTTTTGTATTTATGATAACAGCCGTGATAAATACTCTGCACTTTCATCATGGGATTTTCGTGAAATATCAACCAATTATTCTCTCCTCCAATTACTCAAAGAATTTATTCCAAAACAGGAATGGCTGAATCAATACTACGAAAAAACAACAATAATTTTCGAGTCGCCGGTTAGCACATTAGTTCCTGAACCATTGTTCGATAAAACAAATCTTAACGATTACCTAAGGTTTAATCACCAGGTTGAAGCGTCAGAAATTATTAAAAACGATTATTTGCCCCTGCTGGATGCTGAAAATATCTGGGCAATACCACAAAATTTAAATGATCTTTTAACTAACACTTTTCCAGGAGCATCGGTTTATAATCACGCCAGTTCTCTTATAGAATCGCTTTTGCAGCAAAACAAAAACAGGGATACGGGAGAGTCCATTTTTGTAAATATCAGAAAGAACCGGTTCGATATAGTAGTGCTAAAAGAAAATAACCTGGTGCTTTTCAATTCTTTTAAATACCGTACCAAAGAAGATTTTATTTACTTCCTGATATATGTAATGGAACAACTAAAACTTAATCCTGAAAAGACCGATGTTACATTAATGGGTGAGATTTTGAAAATATCATCCGTTTACGAGATTACCTACAAGTATGTTAGAAACATCAACTTTATCAGTCGTTCAAACAATTACCAGTTTAGTTATGTTTTTGATGACATTCCGGAGCATTTTTATTTCAACCTGATAAATTTACAGCATTGCGGATTATAAGCGGAACACATAAAGGCCGAAGAATCAATCCACCAAAAAACCTTCCTGTCAGGCCAACCACCGATATGGCAAAAGAAGGATTATTTAATGTATTGAATAATCTCATTGATTTCAGCGAGATCAAAATACTTGATTTATTTGCCGGAACGGGCAGCGTTTCTTTGGAGTTTGCCTCGCGCGGAGTCCTCTCGGTAACTTCCGTTGATCTAAACTTTAAATGTGTGGAATTTATCAGGAAAACCGCGGGAATTTTAAAAATGGATAATGTGCTTGTTCACCGGGCCGATATTTTTAATTATCTAAAACATAAGCCAAAAGCAAGCTACGACCTGGTATTTAGCGATTCGCCTTATGACCTTAACTGGATCGACAAACTTCCCGACTTGATACTCGACCGCGGTTGGTTAAAAAAAAATGCCTGGCTAATCATTGAACATCCGCGAGAGATAGATTTTGCCAGGCACAAATACTTTAATCAAGTACGAAATTACGGGAAAGTACATTTTTCTTTTTTCATACAGGCTTAGTACTCATCTTCGTGAAAAAAGAAATCGTCCTTTGTAGGGTAGTCAGGCCAAATATCTTCGATCCTTTCGTACATTTCCCCTTCGTCTTCGATTTCATTTAAATTTTCGATAACTTCTTGCGGGGCTCCTGATCTGATGCCAAAATCTATCAGCTCATCTTTTGTTGCAGGCCAGGGAGCATCCTCAAGTTTCGAAGCCAATTCTAATGTCCAGTACATATCTTAATAATCTGATTTTTAAATTTTTGCAAAAGTAAATTATTTACTGACTTTCAATGTCATTTTATCAAAAAAAATCATAAGGTTAAATTCTTGCTTTCCAAGAAGTTTCCACGGCTTTAAAATCCATTGTCATTTTCCTGGATAAAACAAACAAGTAATCCGACAATCTGTTCAGATATTTTATCACCAAGGTATCCACCGAATGATTTTGTGAAAGTTTTAATGTAACGCGTTCAGCCCTCCTGCAAATAGTACGTGCAACGTGGCAATACGACACCACAGGATGCCCTCCGGGAAGAATAAAATTGCTTATTGGAAGCAGTGATTCATTCATAATATCTATCTCGTTTTCCAGCATCAAAATATCATCTTCAACAATTTCAGGAAGTTTTCGCATTACCGGTTGGTTCGGATCCAAAGCAAGCAAAGATTCTGCAGTGAATATCCGATCCTGGATTTCGATGAGCCTGGCTTTGGAATGTTCATCGATTTCCTGATCACGAATCAATCCAATAAATGAATTCAATTCATCTAAAGTTCCATAAGCCTCTATTCGTTCATGGTATTTCGGCACGCGGGAACCACCTATTAAGGATGTTTCGCCTTTATCTCCTGTTTTTGTATATATTTTAAATTCGTTAGCCATTAATATCATTATTAGTTTTCAACCACTACATCGTAATCAGCCATGGTCATAATGTTTTTATTGACTTCATCAGATTCAACCTCGCCATCTATGAGTCGGATTATGCGGTGGGCATGTCGTGCAATATCTTCTTCGTGGGTAACAACAATTACCGTGTTGCCTTGTTGATGGATTTCTTCAAATAAGCCCATCATTTCAATCGAAGTTTTAGAATCGAGGTTTCCGGTGGGTTCATCGGCAAGAATAATAGATGGATCATTAACAAGTGCACGCGCAACAGCAACTCTTTGTCTTTGCCCACCCGAAAGTTCGTTGGGTTTGTGATCTACCCGATCAGTAAGTTGCACACTTTCCAGAACTTCCCTGGCCTTTTCGAGTCTTTTGGCTTTACCAATCCCGGCATACACCAATGGCAGGGTAACATTTTCGAGCGCTGTTTGACGCGGAAGCAGGTTAAAGGTTTGGAAAATAAAACCGATTTCCTTGTTACGGATTTCCGCAAGGCGGTTGTCGTCCATTTTGCTCACATCTTTTTCGTTCAGAAAATATTGCCCGTGAGTGGGTGTGTCTAAACAACCCAAAATATTCATCAGGGTTGACTTTCCTGAGCCGGAGGCACCCATAAGGGCAACATACTCATTTTTATAAATATTCAGTGTGATCGTCCTGAGCGCTTTCACAACCTGTGTGCCTACCTTGTAATGTTTCTTAATATCGATAAGTTGAATAATCTCTTGTTTTTCCATCTGTTTGCATTTTCTTGCTCAAAGTTAATAAAGTTATCAAACCGGCAGGATGAATAAATGAATTGTCAGAACAAAAAAGCCCACTTATTATTGTTTCGCAAGGTTACAAAGTTATTTAGGCTAACATAATTAGAACAGAAAAGTTTGATAAGCAGGTGTGATATTTTATGCATTACTGTGAATTTAGTCTTCAGGTCACACGTCTTCAGTCTTCAGTTCACAGTCTTCAGTCCTCAGATCACAGTATTTAGGATCTACTTTAGGGTCTGCTGAGAAAGACCTAATCCACAGGACTAATATAAGTTAACCCATAATATTTGATTCCTCATGCAAGGTTTCGGAGAATGTTTGTTCAAAAACCATGCATCAAATATTTCGGTGCTCCGCACCTTTATCCCATTTTTCGTATAAAAATCTACAAAGATTATCGGTGCTCTGCACCTGAAAGATAAGCCACAGAGTGGCTATAATCTTTGTAGAAACATCGATTAAAATTGATACGGGAGGTGCAGAGCACCGAAATATTAAAGCTAACGATATGGTTTTGTGTTTTTCAGTAAGCCCTACTTTAGGTTGCTTATTATGTGAAAATAGTAATTAGTGCGTGTCCATAAACTTGTAATCCGCCACACACCCCTCTAACTCTCCGCCAGTTGGCGGAAGAACCAGCCAACGCACTGGCAACGGGAGGTCTCCCCGCCAGCTGGCGGGGATTAAGGGGTCGCGCTGGCAAAATCAGAAATTATCTGACTTTATAGACATGTACTAATTATACATCGGAATTATTTTCCATTTTTTCCACACCTACCTGTGTTTTTTTTACAAATAATCATTGAATCGAAAAATATTTCATGGTTTTTGAGTTGTGGTGTAAAACTTGTTTACTTTATTTTTATTTTTACCAAAAATGAAAAGTGGTTATGTCTCAGATAATAAATTCAGAAACCAAAAATAAAAAGCCTGCCTTTTATTCCCTTTCAGGAATAATCATTCTCCTTGTAATTACAACACTTCACGGAGCAACTTTCGCTTCCCTTAACCCTTTTTATTCACAACAACATATTACTTCAGGTGATTCCATTCCTGAAGTAAAAATTCTAAAAAATGGAAAAGCTGCCAAGGTTTGCCAATTGGCAGCTGATCCTCGGAATATTGGTTCTCTTAAAAAATCTGGCACTACCAAAGCATCTGCAAGTGCTACTTATAATTCTGGCGATATTGAATCTGACAGGTTGTTCGATCAATATTTAACTTACTCCACTTGCCCTGGATCTTTAACTGTAACAATCCCGGTAGGTGCTACCATTACTTCCGTTGACGTTGAATATGATATGAGATCGAATAGTGGCACGGCTATTTCTAACCAACGCTCCAGACTTGTTTGCTCTTCTGCTGGTGGTTTGAGTGAAATGAGTGTTACTAATGGAGTGGGTAATAATACAGGCACTTATTCATACATTCGGACAGGATTATCAGTTGCCAATAATGTAACAGGTGGGGGAGATATTGATTTTGAATTACACGCTGGCAGAACTGCGATTTCATGGGGCTGTTCCGACAGTAAAATTTTTGTTGAGGATGATACCTGGACAGTTACGGTTTATTACGATGCTGACCCCATCCCTGACTTCTTCGTGGTACCCGCAACTGCTGATGTTGGGCAACCGGTTACTTTCACGGATGATTCGCAGGGAAATATCACAAGCTGGGCATGGAATTTTGGCGTAAATGCCTCACCTGCAACCGCAAGCACTCAGGGGCCTCATGTAGTTACCTATTCTTCAGCCGGAACCAAAACCGTTAGCCTCACTGTAAATGGTTCATTTACTAAAACCAAAACCTTTGTTGTTAATGTTAACGATCCTGTAAATTCGGTTAGCGCTACTTATTCAGGTGGGAGAATTCCCACCGATTATGCCTTTCAATCCCTGCCCGGATCTTCCTCCTGCCCGGGAAGCCTCACGGTTACCATACCTGTTGGAGCGGAAATAGTAAGCGTGGATGTTGAATACAATATGTCCACAGCCAGTAATGGCTGGAAATCAGAACAACGTTCACAACTGCGGTGTGTATCCCCTGGTGGAATCAATGAAACCAGCCTTTATAATGGTTCGGGCTATTATGGAACCCAATCCTACAGCAGAACAGGCTTGAATATTGCCAATGGAGTAACAGCCGGAGGAGGTATTAACTTTGAACTACATGCAGGCAGAACCTGGACAGGGTCGTGGTGGGATCCTGATTGTGGTATCACCTATAATTATGTAAATAACAATACCTGGAAAATAACTGTTTACTTTATTAGTGATCCCGTGGTTAATTTTTATGCCGATCAAACTTCGGTGTATGTCAGCGAAGTGGTAACTTTTACCGATATTTCAACGGGTCCTGTTACAAGCTATTCATGGAATTTTGGCCTGGGTGCAAACCCTCCTACCGCCAACACCCAGGGGCCACACACGGTTACTTATAACACCATTGGCTATAAGGATGTAAACCTTACCTTAAATGGTACATTCAGCGAAACCAAGGAAAACTATATTTTTGTTTCGACACAATCAGGTTGGTTGAAATGGGATGATAATATAAATGTAAGTGCGGTCGGGCGTACTGCATCAACAACTGATAGCTGGCAGACTGCTACGAGGTTCGAGCCTGTTGATTATAGTACTTATGGGAATAGTCAAATTACAAAAATCAGGGTTTACATTTGGGATGTTCCAATAACGGCTACAATTAAAATATGGCAGGGTGCAAATCAGCCAAGTCTTGTCGAATATGTTAGTCAGCAGTTTACTCCCCTTGGAAATTCGTGGAATGAAATTACTTTAAATTTGCCCTTTGTCATCAACACATCCCAGGAACTTTGGTTTGGTGTTGAATATTATGATTTTGGAGCAGGATATTATCCGGCGGGCATTGATGACGCAACCTCCCAGGATGGGAAAAGTAATATGTATCGAATAGATGTAAACGATCCCGCTGATTGGAATTCTTTACCGTCTGCAGATATTCTTGGTGATTGGAATCTACAGGCCTATTTAATTCCCACGGGAAGCTGGATTGGCGTGGTTTCTTCGGTATGGGAAAATCAAAATAACTGGTACTCTTCAACAGTGCCCAATGCAAGTACAGATGTAATTATTCCTATCACCCCCCACGATCCGGAGATCAGTTCAAATGTTGTAATAAATACCTTAAGCATCAAGTCGGGTGCATCGCTTACCGTATTACCTGAAATGAGTCTTACAGTAAGTGGTAATGTACAAAATAATGCAGGTAATTCAGGGTTGGTGATCGTATCTGATGTTAATGGTACAGGCTCTTTTATTTCAACAACAGCAAATGTTTTGGGAACATTTCAGCGCTATGTTAAAGGTGAGCCCGAGACCTGGCATGGCTTTTCATCGCCTATGGTAGCCCAGGAAATATCAGGGGAATTCACACCTTCCGGTACTTATGGCGATGGGACAGGTTACGATTTTTATACCTGGTACGAACCGGATACCTCATGGATCTATCTCCTCAACACCAGCTTCCCTCCCACCTGGGCCACTGCAAACGGTAGTAATTTCTTTTTGCAGGGCAAGGGTTACCTTGCCTCCTACCAGGCTGAAAACCCAACCCTGAATTATGTGGGTACTTTTGCAACAGGAAACATCACCGTTCCCATTACTTTAACAACAGGTGTTGGAGATCAGTTTGGCTCAAACCTTGTCGGAAATCCATATCCCTCTTCCATCGACTGGAAAGCAGCTAGCGGCTGGACGCGAAATAACCTTGATGTTACAGGCGGGGGATACAATATTTGGGTATGGAATGACACTGCCTATAATTATGGTGTTTACAATTCGGCTTCAGTAAGTGATATTGGTACGCTTGGGGTAACACGACACATCCCTCCCACCCAGGGATTCTTTGTTTTGGCAACACAATCAGGAAACCTGGGAATGACCGATAACACTCGTATAAATGACGGCTCATCAAACTGGTTAAAATCAAAAGGCGAAAAACCAAATTTGTTCTTTTTAAAAGTAGTTTCTAAAGATGGTTTTGGTGATGATGAAATTATGCTCGAAATGGACCAGGATGATACAAAAACAGGAGCTTACAAAAGATTTAGCTTCGTCCCGACAGCGCCCAGCTTATGGATTCCCAAAAACGGACAATATTATACATCTTTAATGATAGATTGTTTAACACAATACCCGGTGTTGCCTGTATCTTTTAAAGCAGGAAATTCAGGACCTTATACGATTAATTATGCATTTTTACGTGAAGATATCCAAACGGCACTTTTAATCGATAAGCAAACAGGCATCACACATGACTTACTGTTGGAACCCGAATTTTCATTCCTGGCATCAGAATCAGACAACCCCGCCAGGTTCATCCTGCAATTTGAATCAGGTTATTATCCCGATCCACACGATCAATTGCCCGTAAGAATTTTTACTTACGATCGTACCCTATACATTGATTTGAGATTGGTTGACAACCCCTGCCGGATTGAAATTTATAATATGGCTGGTGTTAAAACCTTTGACGATAACAATGATGGTGGTGTACAGTACGAAATTTTATTCCCTGACCTGCAGGGAGCTTATGTGGTTAGGGTAACAGGTGCCACAGGACAAAAAAAACAAAAAGTAACTTTTTAACAAGGTAGTTTTATGATGAGTAATATTTTGGTAATTGATGATGATGATTTCATCAGGGGAGTACTTAAAAGCGTTTTAAAAAAAGCCGGGTACGTGGTAATCGATGCCCCTGACGGTGAAACAGGACTAAAATATGTTAACAAATACGATCCTGACCTGGTGCTCACCGATTATAAAATGCCCGGCATTTCCGGATTAGATGTTGTTCAGGAGATAGTCCGCACATACCCGGGCCTTCCTGTAATTATGCTTACAGCTTATGGAGATGTTACACTCACCATCAAAGCAATACAGGCCGGAGCTTATGATTTTATCGAAAAACCTGTTAAAAATCACGAATTACTTGAAGCCATTCAAAATGGGGTTAAAGCATCGGCTCAAAGCAAAAGCCTTAAACAGGTAATTGCTCCCGAAGCACGCAAAGAAATCGAAGAAAATATGCCCGCCGGAAAAACCCCGGCCATGCGCGAGATATTTAAAAATATCGGGCGGATTTCACTTAACAATGTCAATGTGGTTATTACAGGCGAGTCAGGCACCGGAAAAGAACAGGTGGCCAGGCTTATCCATTACAGCGGCATCAATCGGGAGCATCCTTTTATGGTAGCCTATTGCAGCTCGGCCGATGAACAAAAACTTGAACAGGAGCTTTTTGGCTTCTCCAGCATGGATCAGCATACCAGCAGAAAAGGCAAGCTCGAACAAGCCGGAGAAGGCACAGTATTTATTGATGAGTTCCCTGATTTGCCGCTTAGGATTCAAAACCGATTATTCCGCGCTTTTCAAAATGGCGAATTTGAAAGACCCGGAAACCAAACACCTGTACAATTAAAAGCACGATTTATTGTAGCCACCAACAAAAACATCGATCTTTTGGTTGCCGAAAACAAATTCTCAAAAGACCTGTACTACCGGTTTAAAATGTTTTCAATTCACCTACCTCCTGTTCGCGAGCGCAAAGATGACCTCCCCGAACTGGTGCAGTCACTTTTAATTAAGCTCAACAGAAAATTCAATAAACATGTTGTTAAAGTTGAAGATGGCTTAATTGATCTGCTTAAAACTTACAATTGGCCGGGAAATATCCGGGAATTGGAAAATACAATTATCCAGGCCATGATACTTACCCATGGTGATGTGCTTGAAAAAAAGAATATTCCCGCCTTCGATCTTACGACAAACCAACCGGGCATATCCAAACCGGTTCAACTGGTGCCGATAGCTGATGTGGAAAAAGTACATATAAAAAAGGTTCTCGATGCACTCAACTGGAATAAAATGGAAGCTTCCAATACGCTGCAAATAACCAGACCCACCCTGAATAAGAAAATTGAAAAATATTCACTCATTCCACCACCAAAACATTAATGCCAAAATAGTATCTGTTCATAAAGTCAGCACTTTTCAATACCCCCGTCCGTCAGCTGACGGACGGGGAATAATGAATTTAAAGATACCTCGGACGTTGGGAAGTTGTATGCAGACTTTCGAACCTCCGTCAAAAAAGAATTAATCGAAATTTTTCAGCAGATCCTATATAATGTCGGTCTTTAAAGTAAGTTTTTTTGAAATATCAATTGCCACATCCTTTAGGGTGTGGATTAAATTGATGTGATGAATGCCCCCGCCTTTTCGCTGTCAATGCCAAGGCATTGACAGCGAAAAGGCGGGGGAGTCACTGCTAAATTCATTAATCCCCGGGTTATGCCACAGTCATCCCTTTGGGAAAACCCGGGGCAATTGAAAAGCACTGACTTTATGGACACGCACTATATAGTGTCGGTCTATAAACTCGCCATCCACCACGCACCCCTCTAACCTGCCTAGCCGGCAAAGCTGGCTCCCCTGAAGGGGAGAACCCCCCAACGCACTGGTAGCGAGGGGTCTCCCCTTTAGGGGACTAAGGGGTCGCGTGGGCAAAATCAGTAAAGCACTGACTTTATTGACATGCACTATATAGACTCCCCCTTTTGTTGGATCTGTGTAAACTTTTTTAACACACGCCATTTACAATTTCTTTTGTTACCTGATGTATCAACCCCATTACTGTTTTTAAAATTACAGACCTCTTTAATTGCTATTTCAATAATAACAGCATATCCACCCGTCAAAATACACAATAGTAGTAATATTGTAAACAATATTTACAATTTGTAAATTAATTGTTTTGATAGCTTTGATATTTCAATTTCTCTACATTTTCATTCCATTTACCTTGTTTTTCAATCTAATAATTTTTGATGTCCCGACTAAAAACCCCATTTGCTTACAATATGGTGTAAATTTACTTTACTTTCATGTTATTTTAATTACATGATGAATATTTATATAAAGACGGCATATCAACGTATTATGATTTTATGTAAATATTTTACCCAATCGACACCTGCTTTAATGTAAATATATCTTGCTTCGTGTAAACATTATTTCTATCTTTGCTGTGTTCGCATAAAGAATA
This sequence comes from uncultured Lentimicrobiaceae bacterium, assembly GCA_964593705.1. GTDB lineage: Bacteria > Bacteroidota > Bacteroidia > Bacteroidales > 4484-276 > SABY01. Next base: position 27,064 of record CAZQIV010000093.1, read on the forward strand.
TTTACAATGAAAGCAACAAAATATTTTTCCGTACTTCTCACCGCCCTCATCTTCACATTAAATGTAAATGCACAGATTATGGTAACCGGACATGCTACTGCCGAGATTGTTGAAGCAGTATCAGCAACATCAGGAACCAACGATTTACTTTCATTACAACAAAATACCGCCACCGAAAATCTTAACTTAGGAAGTTTTACTTTAAGCGGTGGTTCAAATTCGATCTGCTCAGTTGTTGTTAACTCAGGCCAACTAACCGGACAAAACGGAAACAGCGTTAATTTTACTGCCAATGCAAACCTTTCGAACAACACCGGAGTTTTAGGAAACAATGGCTCACAGGTTTTCAATTTCAGCGGCGCTACCGATGCTGAAATTTTGAGCCAAAACGATAATAACTACGAAGGACAATATAATGTAGTCTTCGCATACAATTAGAAACTTGTAACACAACTATGATTTAGGCGCTTTCTCAAATTGAGAAAGCGCTTTTTTTTATCTACAAACTGAAGTTTGTGGCAATTCAAATATTCTAAAACAAGAATTTTATTTTTTTTAAACAAAACACCACACCCCAAGCAAACCCCCCTAAATCTCAAGAGAGTACGCTTCCCTCTCCATTTTGGAGAGAGCCTGCCCCGAAAATCGGGAGATTGAGGGAGAGGTTTAAAAGGGAAGAGTTTTAAAGAGAG
>CAZQIV010000094.1:0-27467 GCA_964593705.1 uncultured Lentimicrobiaceae bacterium
CTCCCCCCCCTCCCCGGGGGTGTTTTGGGGGGGGGGTGCCCCGGGGCGGGGGCCCCCCCCCCCCCCCCCCCCCCCTTTGCCTGTGTTGGTCGTGTCATTTCGACCGAAGGGAGAAATCTCTTGATATCCAGGTGCTTGCAAAAACATATCATTGGTACCAAAGGGAGGAATCTGTTAAATTTACTCGGACAGTAGTGTTTATTTTTATATGTTTTCATCCAAAACAATTGCATCGGCCAAAACTTCGGCTACCGTTTTAATTTGGATGCCCAGCTTAAAAACAACATTAATTTGGCTAAGTTGATCCACACAATTATGGCAAGGCGTAACTACTACTTTGGCCCCTGTAGCTTTTATCTGCTCTGCTTTTAGTTCGGCAATTTTCATCCTGCGTTCGTTGTATTCGCTCATGGCCAGCTGGCCTCCACCACCTCCACAACAAAGATTGTCGTTGCCATAAGGGTTCATTTCCACAAAGTCCGTAGTACACATTTTCATGATCTCGCGTTGTTGTTCGAGTACACCACCGCTTCTTACCAGGTTGCAGGGATCGTGTAAAGTTACCCTGTCGGTATTTTTACCGGGATCCACTTTTATTCGCCCGTCCCTGAGGTATTGCAGCATCAGTTCAACCGAAGTAATTACCTCAAAAGGATAGGCTTTTTTGATGTAATTTGGCCCTTCCCATCTAAAAGCACGCGAGCCATGACCGCACTCGGCCAGGATACATTTTTTAGCATCCAGGTTTTCCATTTCATCATACAAACGCTGAGTAATTACAGCAGCTTCTTCCAGGTTTCCGGTATAATAGGCGTAATTGGTTACATCGTACATTTTTGTGGAAAGTGTCCAACTCTCACCGGCAGCCCAAAAAACCTTTGCCATCGCTGAAATGGATAAAGGGAAAAATTTAGGTTCCCGCGGGTTCAGTGTATATAAAAGGTCTTTGCCCTTTTCATCCAGTGGAATTTTTGCATTTTCATCATTCACTTCATACTGTAAATCTTCTTCAAGCCATTCGAGGGTTTCGGTAAAATCAGTATCCGAAATACCCATATTATTGCCTGTTTCCAAAGCTGCATCCACAGTTTTTTGAAGTGTATCGGGAATCATATCCATTTCGGATAACATCTCACGACCTTTCCTGACCACGTAGCTAATGTCAACACCGATGGAGCAATGCATGGTGCAGCGTCCGCATAAGGTGCAGGCACCAAACAACAAATCAACCATTTCTTCGGCAGTTTTAACATCAAGTTTTCTGGCGCCGGTTAAAGCCGGGAAAATCTTTCCTGTGGTTGTTGCATAGCGCCGGTAAATTGATGCTACGAGGTCAACTTTGGTAGCTGGAATAAATCGTGCTTCGGGCATGGCACGATAGTAAATGCAGCTTTTAGCGCACAAACCACAATGTACACAGCTATTTAAATGGGTAAGTAGTTTGCCGTTATCTTTAGTATTCAGAACCTTAAGTCCTTTTTCGATGGTTTCTTTATCGAGTGTTTTCATAGTTATGGCGAGAGAATATTATTTTGGAGGCCAAACGTTGCGCCTGCCAAAGAAAAAACCAAGATGGTAGCGTGCAGCAAAAAAATAAATGGTGTGTTTTAGCTTTCCTACCGGGATGTAGAGAAATAAAATACCGGCAACCAGGAAATAAACCGGCAACAAAGTTTCGGAAAGCAAAACCCCTGCTGATGCCCATTGAAAAATGGATACGATCAGGTTTGAGATGTAATCGTCAGGATTGGATAGCTCACGCATTTGTGATTTTATTATCCGCTTTATCAAAATTCCAAAGCCACACAATCCTGAAATAATGAAAAGGCCTGATAATACTAGTGATAAAGCAGGAGGCAGGTTAATATCAAAAATTATGATGAAAAACAAGGCCAATGCTGAAAATGTGCCAATATGGTAAACAATTCCGGCGGTATAGGTTGGCAGGTAAAGAAAAGCGCTTTCTTTTTTAGTCGGACTCATAGCGCCAACAAAAGCATAAGGCATTGCAGCTTTTGGGTTACCAGTTGAACTGGATAGGTCGCGTGGATTACCCAGCGAAATTACCCTGAATAAATGAAATAATAGCACCGCGATGCAAACGAAAAATGCCGCAAGTGCAAATATTAAATACCATTCCATAGCAAACATATTTTAAACGCAGCCATCGGGTTTAGGAAGGCCGGCCACCCGGCAGGCTCCCCTGGCCGGCCCAAGTGGGAAAAGTTCATAAATCTCGCGAAGCCTTACCCCGGTTTCTTTGCATATTGTTCTTATCATGGGTGCCATACCTTTTTCCTCGTAATTCTTACGAATAATATTTACGATGGCCCAATGCTTTTCGCTCATTTCTCCAATGCTATCGTATTTAGCGATGAGCCGTGCAACATCTTCGTTCCAGATTTCGGGATTGGCCAAAAATCCATCCCCGTCAACTTCAAAAATCTTATTATCAATTTCAAGTGTTGGCATATTGTTTTGCTTGTTTTTGTGATTACTTATTTTTATTAATTATCTTTTAAGTTATTTTTTACGCAATTTTTATCTGCGCTAATCAGCGAAATCTGCGGGAGGTTTCTTGTTGATAATGAAAAATATGACTTTGTGGACATGTATTATTTGACATTCAAAAGTAAATTTTAAAGTAAGCTATCGTCCTCATCAAATTTGTCTATAATTTCTTTTGGCGAAAGCACGGTGTCGGGTACAACAAAATCAGGGCAAAAATTCAATTCGCTTTTGGTAATATACCTTTTGCAGGAAGTCCATTTATTCACGCCTGCCGTACAATAATTTTCAATAAAGCTCTTTTTTTTATCTAAGTCAATTTCATAATCTTTGCCCACAACAAGCCGGCAAGTATCATAGTTGGTACATATTTTTGATTCCATATTTTTCATGTTTTGAAAGGCGAAAATTATAAATTATTTTAACATATAGGGTAAGCATTTTAAGTGGATAGACGCCAGGCTTCTTATCATACATTTTGGAAAATGAATATCTTAAAAAGAAAACAAAATTTAAAACATAGACATTCAGATAATTAGATATGAATAGATGGCAATGTTTTAGGAAGTATGAATGGTGTAATTTTTTTTATTGAAAGGCTAATTTATATAAAGTCTGAATTGATTTAATCATGAAATACCAAAAAACACATTATTTTAAGCCTGGATTTTTTATTGAGGTGTTCAATTAGATACTAATTATAACTATTTGACCGCAAAGTCGATACGAATAACTTTACAGTTTGCTTCGTAAGCAAATTAAAATACATTTTTAAAAGTATTGATAAAAACCAGTTCTTGCCAAAATGGAGCGTTTACTTTCTTCACTTAGCCAGCAATTATTACATCCCTGCCGTGGCGGGACTCAGTTTCTGGCCTCTCCCTTATTTTAAAATCATAATTTTTTCTTCCATACGAATATTTCCATTTTCAATGATGATGTGATAAATCCCGGCAGGAAACACTAAATCCGAAAAGTCAATATCAAAGGTTTGTTTTCCGGGTTCAAGGTTTTCGTAAAAAGCCTGGTAAACTTCTTTTCCCAATGCGCTTACAACACGAATTATTGTCTCCGGGTTTTCCTTTATTTCAAAGCTTAATTTCGCAATTCCATAAGTCGGGTTTGGAGAGATTTTTAAGCCGATGAATTTTGAACTGCCCGGATTTTTGATCCCGACATTTTGTTGGTTTTCATAAGCTCCCAAATCAATAATTCCATTAACTATCCTCTGATTATTAGCCAGGTCTGTCTCAGGAATCAACAAGCCTGAAGTATCAGGTGTACCTGCATTTACGCATAGCGATTCGGGAAGGATGGAAAATTGCCCCGGTTCAAAAAGCGGATTTTCATCGATGTTGTTTTCATACTCACCATTAAATGCCGTCCCGCCTGTTCCATAAAAATTTTCTTTTCCTCCCTCGATGTCGTTGTAGTAAAAATTGGGTTGCGAAAGTAAATCCCATAAATAAACCTGGTTAACTTCTCCCCAAAATTGTGTGTTGCCATAAATGATGTTATTGTATAAAACAGGGACAACAGAATCTTTGCAGTAAAAGCCGCCTCCGCCACCAATGCAGTGATTATCGGTTATGGTATTGTTGACATAAGTCGGGCTGCAATCACCATTTGAAATGGCGGCACCAAAAAACTCTGCACTATTTTGAGTGAAAAGATTGTTGCTGATTACAAAATTGCAGCTTGCGATGTGAAGGATTCCAAACCCTCCGCCAAGAGCACTGAAATTGTTCTTGAAAATATTGTGCGAAACCATACAATCGCTGAACCTTACACATAGCCCTCCGCCAATGCCTGTTGATGAATTTTCTGTAAAAGTGTTTTGATGGATGTTTGGTTGCCCCCAATCGGTGCAAAGCCCGCCGCCGTAGCCATAGTAGGTAAATGTTTGTCCGCAGCGGTTATTTTCAAAATTATTATTGATGAGCTTTATCGAGGCATTTTCAAGATAAACTGCTCCACCGTTGTAAAAAGCATAGTTTGAATAAAATGTGCAGTTTTCGATGGATACTTTATCTGAATTTCTGATGCACAAAGCCCCTCCATATCCATAAACCGAATCAGCGCTAACAGCCTTTCCATACTCAAAATGGCAATAACTAAAAACTGTAGAGTCAACGGATGCTTTGATATCTTCTAAGCGAATGTTTTTCCAACCCCCACCAGGAAGTGTGTCGTTGTGAAAACCTGCTGTATCGATAATACTAAAAACAATAGGGTGAATATCCGAGCCAATTGCTTTCACCGCTCCCTGAATATTAAAAAAATACTCACCCTCGAAAATAACCTGAACACCGGGTGAAATATTAAGAGAAAGGGCTTCCCTAACTTCGATGTCTCCAACAACCTTCACGGTGTCAACATCCCAGATGCCCGATACAATGCCTGAAACTTCGATGGTTTGTGCGTAAGAAATGGTAGCGTTAGTAAAAAACAGGAGTAGTGTAGTGATTAGTAATTTGGGTTTTTTCATAGTTTTTCTTTTCATTTTTTCAATTTTATTCTTATTTTTCATCATTAGTATCCGACAAAATGATAGAAATATAAAAAAGGATTCCTCACTTCACTTCGTTACAAATGTCTTGTCATTTTGATTCTCAAGCCCCTGAAAAAGAGGCCTCAAAGTATAATGAAAATGCGTAATAGATTTCTCCCTTCGGTCGAAATGACCAGGTTAGCATATTTTTTTGGGGCGTTGAGAGTGGGTGCGAAGCGCCCACTCTCAACGCCCCATGATTACAACCACAGCCCGGTCATTTCGATGGAGCGAAGCAGCCTGCCCCAACCCTTCGGGGACTGAGAAATCTATTTTACATATCAAAATCAGCTTGTTATAAATACTTGTCATTCCGAACCGCCAACTGGTGGCAGAGGAATCTGTTAAATTTACCCGGACAGTAATTATTTTTCATCATCATAAACATAATACAAGCCGAACATACCGATAAATTCATCAAAGCGGCGGGCTTTATCTTCTCCGTACTTCGAAAGGTTTGTATAGATTTTTTTAAGTTTTTTGGGTTGGGTAAGATTTTTTCCTGACTTTGAAAAAAACTTGTCGGTATAACATAAAATCAACTCTTCAACGCTTACCGGAAGCATATCCCGCTGTGGCAGTGGAAGTTTGTGTTTAATAATTTCTTCTTTGGAGATACCTGTTCCGGTGTGTCGTTCGCAAAAAGGGGCAATTTCCAGTAAGCCTTCCGCCTCAAGGATTTCCCTGCCCAAAAAGCCATGGCAGATGTAGGGCTGATCTCCGAAACATCCAATATCAGGTGCATTGGTTTTAATAATACCAATATCGTGAAGCATCGCGGCAGCTTCAAGTAATTCGATGTTAACCTTGAGGTGGGGATTTTTTTTTGCAACAAGTAAGGCAAGGTTTTTTACCGCCGTTGAATGTGCCACCAAAATTTTAAACGCCTTAGTCCCTTTTCCTGCGTGCTTTTTAAGGATTTCAACAGGATCGATATCTAATACCATTAATTGCTTTAATTTAGGTTTTAAATAATTTTTATTTGGATGGATTAAAACAGGTTGAAAATAAGCCGCACGTAAGCATAGAGGTCGGGTTGGAAATCAGAATAGCCTTCGAGGTTCAGGTTTTTGTAATAAAGCGAAACGCCCGGATCGACAGATACCTGTTCGTTGAGGATGAATTTTAATCCACCGTTAAGGAAAATCCCGAAGCCAATCCCACCCTGGTAAATTTCGGAGGTGTTACCATTTGAATTTGGCACGTAGCCTCCACTACTGTAGTTGTTTACAAGATTATACTCCTGACGGCCTATCTGTATGCGGTTTTCCAAAACTTTTGTACTGTTCATTGTCAGGCCGGTTTCGATGAAAATACTTGTAAACTTTCCTGTCCTGTAAAATTTACTGATGCCCAGATCTATGGTGCTTCTTCGTTCTTTTCCACGGATAAAGCCTGTCCGGTAACCGGGTTCGCTGGTGTAGGTAACGGTGTCGATGGCCAATTGAAATGCACCGCTGGTTTTTAATTCCACATAATTTGTTTGCAGAAATATTCCGGTGGTATTATTAAAATTGTATTTGGCATAAAATCCAGGCGAAATCGCGGCATTGTATTTCATCTCCACAGGATAATAAATCCACCATGCTTTTTCGCCATCCTGAACGTTATACTGTGCTTTCCATTCATCGAAATTTGGAATGTAATCAGCCGGGGGAAGCCAATCGAACGAATTGTAAACGCGGTTACTATTCAACTCCTGAACGATCTCCTCGTACCAATACTTATTATTCAACACATATTCGATGTTGTTTTCGTTAAATCGCTCACCACTGTAATATTGAGCGCAATAATTGTTGGCAAAATACATCCCGATATTTATTCCGAAGCGCCAGCCCGTTAAATTGTATTCAGACCAGTTGAGTTCTTCTTTCGAGAATTTCGGGGAGCGGTATTGCGCTGTGAGGGTTGAAACTCCCAAAAATAAAACTATCAATAGCAATATAGACTTGAGTAGGTATGTTTTAATCATGTTTTATGATTTTGATTCAGGGCAAAAGTAGAAAAAAAAGTCTGCTGAAATAAAAATAGTGTAGTTTAGTGCCTCAATTCAAAATCAAAATATGGACATCAAAAATTTAATAAAACAATTTATTGAGCTTTTTGGTGAGGATGATGATAATGCTGTTCATATATATTTTGCACCGGGCAGGGTAAACCTTATTGGCGAGCATACCGATTACAATAATGGCTATGTTTTGCCATGCGCAATTACTTATGGCACTTACATGCTCGCGCGAAAGAATAACACCGGTATTGTAAAAATGGCCTCTGAGAATTTTGATTATGGGGCTGAAATTTCGATCAGGGATCTAAGCACACGCCAACCCGGAAAGTGGATGAACTACCCTTTGGCGGTGTTCGATCAGTTTATTCAACGTGGATTTCAGCCGGGCGGCATCGAATTGCTTTATTCAGGTAACATTCCCAACAGTTCAGGGCTTTCCTCCTCAGCTTCCATCGAAATGGTAACAGCTTATGCTTTAAATGATCTATGTAATTTTGGATTTGATAAGGTTGAATTGGTTAAATTATCGCAGAAAGCAGAAAATGAATTCGTGGGTGTGAATTGCGGCATCATGGATCAGTTTGCTGTTGGGATGGGAAAAAAAGATCACGCCATATTTTTAGATTGCGGAACATTGGAATATGAATTGGTTCCCCTGGTTTTGTCGAACCATAAAATTGTAATCGCAAATACCAATAAACAGCGTGGGCTGGCCGATTCAAAATACAATGAGCGAGTTGAAGAATGCACTAAGGCAGTTGGGTATTTATCTAAGTTTAAAAATATTGAATCGTTGAGCGACCTTACTTACCAGGAGTTTGTTGATCTGAAACATCATATCCCCGAAATTGGAATCAGGAAAAGAGCCAAACACATCTTGTCGGAAAACCATCGGGTACTTGATGCGGTGAATGTTTTAAAGGATAATAATCTGGGGGTGTTTGGTAAACTTATGAATGCATCTCATAATTCTCTAAGGTACGACTACGAAGTTACCGGATACGAGTTGGACGTGATGGTTGAAGAAGCCCGCCAGGTTGATGGAGTGCTTGGTGCCCGTATGACAGGTGCGGGTTTTGGAGGTTGTGCAATTGCACTTGTTGAAAACAATCATGTAGATGAATTTATCAATACGGTTGGCGAAAATTATAAAAAAAGAACAGCACTGCAGCCCGAATTTTATATTTCGAAAATCGGGGACGGAGTAAAGAAAATTAATTAATATTCAAAAAAAATATAGTTGAAATGGGACACGATAAGAAGAAAAATGACAAAGAGAAAAATGGTAAAGATAAAAATGTTGAAAAAAATACCGACAAACAGAACGAGGATAAAAAGTTGGAAAACGGGTATTACGAGAAGGAACTGGGAAGTCTTCAAATTGAGCTTGTAAAACTTCAGGAATGGATAAAACTGAAAGGTTTGCGCGTGGTCGTGATTTTTGAAGGTCGCGATGCGGCAGGCAAAGGTGGCACGATTAAGCGAATCCTCCAAAGTCTGAATCCCAGGATTTGTCGTGTGGTTGCTTTGGGAACACCCACCGAACGCGAAAAAACACAGTGGTATTTTCAGCGATATGTGCCCAATTTACCGGCCGCCGGCGAAATGGTGCTTTTCGACAGGAGTTGGTACAATCGTGCAGGCGTAGAGCGGGTTATGAATTTTTGTAACGAAGAAGAATATTGGGAGTTCCTCCGTTCGTGTCCAAATTTTGAGCGGATGCTCATCCGTTCGGGAATTATACTTATCAAGTATTGGTTTTCGGTAAGTGTGGAGGAGCAGGAGCGGCGCTTTCAGTCACGTATCAACGACCCAACCAAGCGCTGGAAACTTAGCCCAATGGATTTACATTCGCGCGATAAGTGGGTGGAATATTCCAAAGCTAAAGACGAAATGTTTGCTTACACCGATACCAAAAACTCACCCTGGTTCGTGGTGCCTTCGGATGATAAAAAACGAGCCCGGCTCAATTGCATCAGCCACCTGCTTAGTGCAATCCCATACAAGGACATGACCCCCGAAACTTTTGAACTTCCTGAACGACCCGATGGTCGCGGCTACGTGAGGCCTCCGATGGAAGAGCAAACCTTTGTGCCCCAAAAATATTAGCACTACATGAATTAAAAATTTCAAAGAGGACTGAATTTTTTCTTTTATCCTTTACATTTAAGTTATTTTCTTTTTAATTATTTAGGTGTTTTACCAGTCCCCAATTAAATGGCCGCTATCTAAGACCCCCTATAACTCCCCCTAAAGGTGGAGGATGCCATCGCACTGGCTGCTGCACTGGCTGGTGCGGTTGGTCTCCCTTCCCGCCAGCTGGCGGAGAATGGGTCGGTGCCGAGATGAAGTCTCGTGCATGCACGAGCAAAGCTCGGCAGGATGGGGTCATGATGGTTAGGGATTCAATAATACCACCTAAATAATTACTTTTCTTTTAAATATAAATTTCACTTTCAAAACCCAAGTTAAGGGTATCGGGATTAGATTTTCTTCAATATTTCTAACTTGAGAAAAAAATGCCGGTATCAAATCATTGATCAGTATTCTTAGCCAAATTTAAGTATCCAAACAAACTCACTCCCTGCTTTGAACAACACTATTTTACGGGTGTTAATGCACTGTAATTTTTTTTAACAAAATGATTCAGATATTATATTTTTGCAATTTTTTAATAAGAAGAATGAAGATTAACATCGCAGATACATTAACCAAACCGGTAACAGTACAAAGCATCAGGCATCTTACCGACTCGGCTTATGTGTTGAGATTCGATAGGAATGAAAGACCTTTTGTTGCGGGTCAGCATGTAATTTTGGGTATTAAAAATGAAAATAATGCCCGTGAATACTCAGTGTATAGTGGCGAAAACGACAATTATTTTGAAGTTTTGATAAAAGAAGTTTTAGAGGGAGATGTTTCAAAAAGATTGAAAAAGCTTAAGCCCGGTAGTCAATTGCAAATGGATGGCCCTATGGGCTTTTTTACAATTGATAACCAGGATATCCAGAACACTAAATTAGTTTTGATAGCCACCGGGAGTGGTATAGCTCCGTTTAGGAGTTATGTCAGGTCTTATCCAAATCTAAACTATAAAATACTACATGGTGTTCGTTATGCTAACGAAGGATACGACAGCAATGAATACGACTCAGATCGTTATACACTCTGCACCACGGGAGATAAATCAGGTGATTTTTATGGAAGGGTTACTGATTACCTGCAAGAAAATGATCTGGATAAAAATGCCAATTATTTCCTTTGTGGAAATGTTAAAATGATACATGAAGCTTTTGATCTTCTTAGCGAAAAGGGGATTCCGAAAGATAAGATGCACGCGGAAGTTTATTTTTAACCACAACAATCTATTTATGAAATATCATCTCATTACCTTAGGATGTCAAATGAATATGTCGGACAGCGAGCGTGTGCGCACTGTAATTGAGTCGCAAACAGGCTACCGTTGGACTGATAACGAAGATGAGGCAAACCTTGTTGGGATACTTGCATGTTCGGTACGCCAAAAGGCCATCGACAAAGTGTATTCACGAATTCAAAAATGGAATAAATGGAAAAATAAGAAAAGCCTTATCACTTTCATTTCGGGCTGTATTTTACTCAAGGATATGAAGAAATTCCTCAAGTTGTTCGATATTGTTTTTAGAATGAGCGAACTGGAAAAACTCCCCGAGATGATTAAACAATATGGGGTAGTTACACCTGCTTCTTTGTTCAACGATTTGAACAATATGCCCGGAAACGACAGTATTGACAATTTTTGGAAAATAACGCCAGACTATAGTTCCAGCTACGAGGCTTATGTTCCCATTCAAAATGGATGCGATAAGTTTTGTACATATTGCGCCGTGCCATACACTCGTGGAAGGGAAGTTTCGAGGCCTTCCGGTGAAATTATTAGTGAAGTTGAAAGCCTGGTAGGCAATGGCTATAAGTCGATAACCCTGCTGGGGCAAAATGTAAATTCTTATGGCCTGGATAAAAAAGGAGACGAAATTTCGTTTCCCGACCTACTGAGGGAGATTGGTGAAATGGGGAATAATTCAGGAAAAGATTTTTGGGTGTATTTTACCTCACCACATCCACGGGATATGACTGATGAAGTGATTGAGGTTGTGGCCGAATACAATTGCCTGGCCAAACAAATCCATCTTCCAATCCAGTCGGGCGATGACAAGGTATTGATTAGGATGAACCGGAAACACACCGTAGAAAAGTACCGGCAAATCATGCATACCATCCAGCGCTTATTGCCGCAAGCCACTGTTTTTACAGATGTTATTGTCGGATTTACGGGTGAAACCGATGAGGCTTTCGAAAATACCCGAAAAATCATGGATGAGTTTAAATACAACATGGCCTACATTGCCCAGTATTCTGTCAGGCCCGGAGCTACCAGTTCACGTTGGGCCGATGATGTTCCTAAAGAAGTTAAAAGCGCCCGCTTTCACCAGCTAAGCCACGACCTCAGAAAGCACACTTCGGTTTATAACCGGCAACTAATTGGTAAGGATATCAAAGTTTTGGTTACCGGTTTCGACAGGAAAGAGGGATTTTTATCCGCACTTACCGAAGGAAAAATTGTATGTCGCTTTGCTTCATCAGACGACAATTTAATTGGTCATTTTGTAAACCTTAAGATCACTTCATCAACCGATTTTTCAGTTGAAGGAGAACTGATTAAAGTTGAGGCAAATGCTTGATTTGTTGGCTTTCTTTCACCCCAACAAACCCGCCAAAACTCTGTCACCTCGAAGAAGCCCCGATAGCTATCGGGGCGATTGAGACCTGCCTCGCCTGCACCATTGCATACACCAGCGGCAAGGCGGGGGTCTGTCTAATAGTAAAGATTTCAGTATTTTACACAAACATGTTATTGGTAGTTCCAAGCCCCTGAAAAAGCGGCCTCAAAGTTTGATGACAGTATAGGTTAAGTAATTCAATTTGAAAGGAATTATTCATATTTCCTTAGCGATCTTTGCGTGCTTCGCGGTTGATTTTTATAACCGCATAGTTGTAGAATCCATTTAGCATACTATTCGCCCTGTTTTTTTGATGCATAAATATTTTAATTCGTTTATTTGTAGAACTAAATCATTGCAGATTCACATGTCCAGGCTTATTTTATTTAAGATTTTAAGTATTATTTAGGTGGCAGAATCTAATTCCTCGTCATCTTGACCCCATCCTGCCGAGCTTTGCTCGTGCATGCACGAGACTTCGTCTCGACACCGACCCCTTCTCCGCCGGCTGGCGGAAAGGGAGATCCGCCGCACAAGCCGCAGCAGCGGCCAGTGCGCTGGCATCCTCCCCCTCAAGGGGGAGTTAGAGGGGGTATAAGGAAGTGGCTATTTTAATGAGATCTGATAAAAAACACCTAAATAGTTACAATTTTAATAATATTCTCAGTTTTACTTTATTCGCAAAGTGTATATTTTCTTCCCGAATTTAAAAAACAGGAAGGCTTTAATGAGCCTGTTGCTCTTACAATTCAGCAAATCGATGGAAGGCTTGTTCATCATGGTTATGTAAATTCACGGTTTCAGGAAATTACTTATGCAATAATAAAAGATTGTACAATAAACCACGTTTTGAAAATCATCGTTATCAGGATTTTAATTCATTAGTATCCGACAAAATGATAGAAAGAAAAAAAGATTCCTCTCCGTCAGCCGATGGATCGGAATGACAAGGCTTTAGCTATTCGAGTGGTGGAGGTGGGTGCGGCGAAGCCGTACCCACCTCCACCACTCCCCTCATCTCTTCAATGTCTTGTTATTCCGATGCCGCACATGCGGCAAGGAATCTGTTAAAATTACTCGGACAGTAGTGATTTTAATTATCGATTCCCGGGTAACTTCAATTTTTCGAGTTGTTTAAATGCAGTAATTAATAAAAAATAAAATAAACACAATCCCCAATGCTTGGGAAAATACTTAATACATTCGGTACAAGGTTAATATCAGCAATTCTCAATTTGTTGATAGTAATCACTATCTCTCAACTGCTTGGTCCCGAAGGAAAAGGAATCCAGGGGATACTTATTGCAACCATAGCCTACATTTTGGTTTTTGCCAACCTGATGGGGGGAGGCGCAATTGTATTTCTTACACCACGGTTTCATTATGCTGTTATTATTGTGCCGGCCTACCTTTGGTCGATAATTACAGCTACACTTTTTTTTGTGATATTGTATGTTTTTAAATTGCTTGATGCGCAGTTTATCATGCACGTTTGTTTGTTGTCAATTATCAATGCTTTAACTTCCATAAATTCATCAATCCTTATCGGCAAAGAAAAAATTAGTGCATCTAACTTAATTGCACTCATCCAGCCATTTGTAACAATAATCGGGTTGGTAATTTTCTTTTATGTATTGAATGAGCTTAGTATTTTTTCCTATATTATTTCGCTGTATGTAGCTTTTGGCAGCTCGTTTTTTATGAGTTTGTATCTCCTTAAAAAGTATGCCGGTGTCTTTAGATTTGGGAGCATTGTGGAATATTATGCCATCATAAAACAAATGCTTCATTATGGAATTCTGAATCAGCTTGCACATATTTTTCAATTGTTGAGTTTTAGGATGAGTTTTTACTGGCTCGAACAAGTTTATTCGGAAGCTGAAGTTGGGATTTATTCTAATGGCACATCGCTTGTCGAATCAATATGGTTAATAAGTCGCAGCATCTGCATGGTGCAATATGCCCGAATATCGAATACAAATGATATTAAGTATGCCCAGAAACTGACTGTAAATCTTACCCTGGCAGGAATGGTAGCAAGTTTGTTTTTGGTTCTGATCATGGTTTTACTACCTCCCGAACTATTTACTTTCGTTTTCGGGCAGGGTTTTGCTGATGTAGGCCGTGTAATTCAAAGCCTTGCACCCGGTGTGTTGTTTTTTAATATTGCACTCATCATGGGCCATTATTTTTCTGGTATCGGAAAATATCATATCAATACCATTGCTTCGTTTGCAGGATTGATTATTTCTATTTTGCTGTTTGCTGTAATGATACCCCGCTTCGGGATTTTTGGTGCCGGATGGGCTACAAGCATCTCATATACCTTTACCTCTCTTGTTGTTTTGTTGTTTTTTATTAAAGAATCGAAGCTAAATAAATCAGAGATCATTCCAACAGGGAAAGATATTTATGATCTCTTTCAAGCTTTGCGAACTCATTTCAATATTAAAAAATAGTTGATAGCCCTACTCATTTATTAATTGGGGTAAATCACCGAAAAACAATACCCTGACGTTATTTTCCATGCACTTGTCGTTATTTTCCAAGTGTTTTTTTCTTCCCTATTTTAGTTTTGCGCCATGCAACAACACCTTACCATCACTTCCGGTATTTGTGGCCTGATCGTTATTTTTATTGCAGCTGCTTTGCACCCGAATCACTTTAAATGGGTGGCCGGAATTTTTGCATTGTTGGTAATTCTTTTTATCAGGATTTCACTTGGTGAGGTAAGTATGAAAACAGAATTACAGCTAACAACAATTTGCTGGTTCGGTGTAATTGCAACATTGTTGTTCCTGGTATAACAAAGAATCCGCCAAGGGGCGGACAAGCTTATTAACCCCGAAGGATTAGCGAAGGTAGTTTCGATTTACAATTATTCCGCTAAGGGGCGGACAAGCAAATTAGTGTTCGTCTTTTTAGTAAGTTATTTGAAATATAAATTGCCTCGCCAGCTTCGCTCGCCTCGCTGGCGAAGCGGGCCGTCTGCAGTTGGCTTGCGCAAAGGCGAGGCAGGCAATTAACGAATAATCCCGAATAATCGGGATTTCCCCGAAAAAACGGGGCAGGCTACTTCGCTCAACAATTAACAATTAACGAATAACAATTAACGAATAACAATTAACTAAATACTATGAAAATTTTAACATGCATTACCGTAGCCATGATTTTGTGTGTGGCGGCACTGGCGCAGGATTACGAGCAAATCCCGCTGAAAGACCTAACTGAAATTGCCCATCGTAATGCGCAGGCACTCTGGGGCGATGTGTATCAGGCAGAGCCCATTCCTTATTATGGCCAGGATGACCAGATCGTTGCCTGGCGGTTTAACTATTCAATTAACAAAGCTTTTCCTAATACAGAGAAACTAAAGGCCGAATGCATAAAATATGAACAAGATGGAAATGCCTATAAACAATATGGCAATGGTGAGTTTGGCAGAATACTAATCAGTGCGCGATCGAACATGGCAGTAATTATGGAATATGCCACCATGCTTTCGCCTGAGTTTTCACATGCCGGCAAATTTCAAAACCTTTCACAACGAGAATTCGGCAAATCAGCAATTCAAATCCAAAAAACTTATTACTTAAGCCACTTCGATATTTGGCATAAAGTGAGCGATGGAATCGCCACAAAATACATCTGTGTTTCTCCAACCGGAGGGATAAAAGATGAACAGGAATTTCATCATTTGAAAGAAAACAGCAAAATGTTTTGTGAAACCGGGGATTTCAAACAAGAATGGGAAAAATACCAAAATGGTTTTGCCCCTGTTACCGATGGGGATGTTTTAGTGCCTAATTATCTGCTCATGCCATTTATCGACTGGAGCTATGGCTGTAGCCCTACAAGTGCAATGATGATACTGGCATATTACAATTATCGATCAATGGTTACCGAATACAAATACCCAAACCTTGTTACCAATATTTTTGAACGGGAAGATGGTATCCAGGAAGATTACGACTACACAGTTTGTGGAACGCATCGCCAGTTGGCCATAGAAATGGAGACAGATACCGTTGATGAAGGGACGACCTATGTATGGAATCTTGATAACGGAATGCAACGAGTAACTAACCATTTTAATGGCTACAATTTCGATATTTATAATAGATACACCACACCCTGGACTCGGTTAAAAAGTGAGATTAATGCCGGTCGTCCGGCAATTTCAAATTCGTATAACAAAGAACATTCCTACACTGCTGTAGGATGTAATAATGGTTCCGACAAAATTATTGTTCACAACACCTGGGAATACGGCCTTAGCTGGATTGATAAAACCCATGCGGATGTTATAACTATTGTTAAACCCGGAGGTGGCAAAGGCCATGCCATCGAACTGGTACACCCGAAAGGAGATACGCGCTACAATAAATCAGGACAAGGAGAAAATTTTTATGCCGGTGATGTTGATGAAATCCGCTGGCATACTGACTGCTATGGTGAAGGAACTGTTACAATTATGCTATCGACAAATGGTGGCCATTCATGGGATGAAATCGCGGAAACTGAAAACGACAATTGCTACGATTGGGAAATCCCTTCCGATTTAGATTCCGAATCGTGTCGGATTTTGCTCTGGCTTATGCACGATGATTATCCGGGAGAAGTCGCTGGAGGCGATTGCTCCATTTCAAATTTTATAATTTCACCATCAGGCTCCCTCCCAATCATGTCAAGCAATTTCACCTACACAACTTATGACATATCCCGGTACTTCCAATTTGAGCATACCGAACCTTCGTGGGCAGTTATAGGCAACCAAACAGTAGTTCCTGACCAATATTGGGAAACGCAGATTTACCCTGACACTGAGTTTAATCAAACACCATTGATCAGTTCGGTTTGCACAAAACGAACCAATTTTATTGTAATAGATGGAAATCATGCACCAAATGTAATGAGAGGTGTAAAAGCTCAGATGGCTTTGGGCGATACAACAAATCATATTCAGTACGAAGGAGGAAATAATGAACTGACGCTTACCCCTGGTGAAACAACACAGATTAACTGGGGCGACAACAAGATGGTGAAAATGTATGATATTCATCTTACACCCGGGCAATATTATTTTAAGGCAAATCGAATTTTGGGAGATATTGATATTGATATGGCATTTTTTAGCTCAACAGATGGCGACTATTACAAAACCGTTTTGGATGCGGATTATATCTCCGAAAATTGGGGGCTGTCAGAAGACTCATTTATTGTAACTATTTCAGAAGAAGATGACTATGGCTTGTGCCTGTTTGCAAAACAAATGGGGGCGGGTACGGTAGGAGTGAAAATTGACAACGCTTTTATCTGGACCGGCAACGAGGACGATAACTGGCACAATGGTGATAATTGGGTTGGCGGAGCTGTTCCACCGTGGGGTAGCGATGTAGCTATTCCAAATAGGACAAACGATCCTAACATATATGAGGCAGAAGCACATTGCGAAAAGCTAAACATTCTTCCGGGGGCAAAGGTTATACTTACAAATCACAACCTTGTCATCAACGGTGATTTAAATCTTGACGGAACAATTCAGGTTAATAATTCAGACCTTTATGTTTATGTTGGCAACGATGTTTCTTTCAATAGTAACGGCAACATTGGCTTAGTTGATGGGGCGCAAGTTCAGGTAAACGATGATTGGACTTTTGAGGAAGGATCATCCTGGTATCCAAGCCAGGGAGCTATTAAGTTTATCGGCACCGGAAATTCGATTATTCATGTTAAATCCGACCAGGTGTCGTTTCACGACTTGCGCATAAGCAAAACGGGTGGTGCCCGGGTGGCTTACGACAATTGCCCCGGTATGGAACAACTCAGGATTGAAGGACAATTTATCATCGATGATGGTGCTGAATTTATCCAGTGGGCTTTACACAACACTCTTTTTGAAGGGCCTTTCCTGGCTTATCCTGGCAGTGAATTTCATTTTGTAAACGGCCAGGCCATTTTTAATTCTTACGGTACGGGAGGTATTACTATCAACAGCGAACCCGGAAATTATTTTAATAATTTAACGTCAAGCTGTGCGGATTGGCTTGGACTTTCGTCGGATATTGAAATCCGTGGTAACCTGCTTATCGAAGAAGGGAATTTTAAAACCCAGGGTTTTGATGTGTATATCCAGGGCGACTGGAACGATGAGGCCTGGGGTTTTAATCATGGTAGCAGCCGCGTGATTTTTAACGGAACCGGAACACAAACCTCTTATGGCGGAGCTTTCTGGGAACTTGAACTAAATAAACCTTCGGGAGAATTGCGCATCCGCGAAAATACGACAGGTGCGCAACACTACGACTGGACGCAGGGAACAATGCGGGTAAATGGCGGATATTTTTTAGCTATGGATTGTGAGGATGACGGCATATATGGAACTGTGATTGTAACTTCCGGGACGGCAGACTTCAGGCAGGATCCGGGGCAGTATTTCGACATGAACGCCAATCTTGAAATTAGCGGTGGCGAATTACACCTCCACGGCGGAAATGGAATGGGATATTGGCCTTTCAGTGCCGATGCCTCTATCACTATGTCAGATGGTTTGATTGATGTGCATGACTATGGAATCAAAATATTCAATTCGACAAGTTACACTTTGGAAGAAAATATTTCAGGAGGACTCATCCGCATCAACGGGAGTTTACACGTTCACCGCGATGATTTTAACCCCACGGGTGGCACTTTCGAATTTATTGGCTACAACGAAGATGCTTCACTACATTCAGTTGAAGGTGCAAATCTTTTTAACGTGGTCGTGGATAAAAGCAGCAAGAAAAACAAAGCCATCGCAGCAAACCTTGTAGCCACAGGAATCATCGACATAAACAGAGATTTTACACTTAATGGTGGAAACTTTGAAGCCCCGGAAACCATGAGTATTTATGGTCAGTTTATCAACAATCAAACATCTGCACATTTTGATGAACTTAGCGGTATCGTAATTTTTGATGGCCCTGGCAATAATGAATTTTATAATGATGAAGTATTTTACAACCTGATAGTGGAAAAACCCTCAGATATGTTTATCGTAAATCCTGGAGTTTTGCTTGGTGTAAACGGAACTTTTACCGTGGAAGAAGGAATAGCTTATTTTTTGCCCGGAAGCGAGCTTACCCTGGGTACCGCCCTTGAAATTAATCATGGTGGAACCATTGGTTTTGAAGGTACAGAAACAGATCGTGTTTCCGTAAATCACGGAACCTCAAAACTCAATTATGCTTTTGATATTAACCCGGGAGGTACAATTGGTGCAGTCTATACCACCTTTATTTACATGGATATTGATGGGATTAATCTTCATAGCGGGGCATACACAATTCCCGAAGGCGAATTTCACCATTGCAATTTTGCTTATGGTTTACCGGGAGGTACGGCCATGACCATCGATAATGGTGCTGACATGGTGATTCACAATGCTAATTTTTTGCCCAACACCACCGGGATGACATACAACGTTACCAAAAATGTGGACAATGGAACGGTGTACTTTGATGAGGCCACCGGCGATTTTTCAGGATCGGATTTTGAAAAGGATTTCTTTAACCGCATTCATTGGGAATACATTCCACCTTTCGATTTGCCTTTCCAGGAAGATTGGAGTTCCGGGGATTTAGAAACAAATATCTGGACTAAAACCGGGGACAACTGGATAATTGATCCCGATTACGGAAACGATGAACCTTCCGCGCAGTTTAAATGGATGCCGCACCTAACAAATTATTCACAGCAGCTTCGAAGCTTCCAGCTAAATGGTGGGCCACACGAAGCCATCTCGTTAAGCTATGATATTGCCTACGAAGAATATGAATCGGGAACACTGGAACAATTAACAGTAAGGGTAGTTTTTCCAAATGGCGATTATATTAATGTGGCCAATTATAACAATACAGCAGGCACATTCGATTTTGTTAGCGAAACCATCGACATATCAGAATATGCTGCCGGCGAAATTTTTATGGTAAGCTTTGTAGCTCATGGCGAAAACACCTTTAACATCGAAAAATGGAACATCGACAACATTGAAGTAATCGGGGTAGTTGCAGAACCCGGTAAACTATCCGGATATGTAAAAGATGCTGATAACGGCAATCGTATCGAAAACGCCCTGATCGAAATTATTGGTACTTCTTTTAATCAGCTTACCGATAACCTTGGGGAATTTAATATTGTGGATGTACCACCTGGATTTTATAATGTGAGCGTTTCAGCCGATGGATATTTAACAAGTATTATTTCTTCAGTTGAGGTTAAATCCGAAGAAAACACTTTCCTTACCATCCCGCTTACTCCTGAACCACCAATTTATTGCACCGAATTATTATACACGAACGGATGTACCGAAGGTGACGGACTCAACACTTTTATCCTCGAAGAAATCGTGAATGAGGAATCCGGCTGCAGCCCGGATGGCTATGGGGATTTTACGGCTTTGTCTGCCAAGCTATCCACACATTCCATTTATCCCCTGCAAGTATCATCCAATTATGCAAATCAGCATTTATCCGTTTGGATTGATTTTGACGATGATTTTAATTTCGATGAAGATGAACGACTTATCAGCGATTTTATCATCGAAACACCCGATACTATTTACAACACGGGATTAGAAATACCATTAGGAGCAAACCCGGGAATACATCGTTTGCGTGCCCGCACCAACTGGAACCAGTCAAGCACCAACCCATGTGCAACTTACGGATATGGTGAAACCGAAGATTATGCTGTTGAAATTGTGGACGAAGCCGCTACAGGTGGAATGGTTATACTTGTTTCAGGCAGCCAGTCGAAAGCTCCGATAGAAAATGCCCTGGTAGAAATTATGGGAACAAACTGGTACGGCTACACCGAAGATGAAGGCTATTGCATTATTGATCTGATCGAATCAGGGATTTACGACATCCGCATCAGTGCCTCCGGCTATGAGGATATTATTCTCCCGGATCAAATTATTTATGCCGGACAAATGGCCCAGATGGAAGCAAGCCTAACACCCGCTCTTCCCCTAACACAAGCTATAAACCTAAAAGAAGGCTGGCAGGGACTGTCGAGTTACCTGATGCCATTAAACACAGACATCGAAAATATTTTCGGCCAAATATCCAATTACATAACTTTGGCTTACAACTACGATGCAATGTACTGGCCGGATGCCGGAATTAATACATTAAATACCTGGGATCAACATAATGGCTTTTTTATTAAGATGCAAGGCGATGCCACCTTAAATATTACAGGTCATGCTGAAGCTGATTTATCTTGCGATGTCCCGGATTCGTGGTCGATCTTGCCGGTGATATGCCCGGATGATGTAATGTTGACCGAACTTTTTGATGGCAAATCAGTAAAAAGTAATTTGATTCTGATAAAGGAAATTGCCGGTACAGGAGTTTATTGGCCTCAATACAATATTCATTCGCTCAATGCGCTCGAAACAAGCAAAGCATATTTAATCTGCATGGAGCAGGGCGATGAAATTGTGTTTCCTGAAATTGCTCAAAAAGCTACTGCTTCAAATCTACAATTTGAATATCCGAAAACTGAACGCTGGAACACTCCTGCTAAAACGGCTTCCTCACATATTGTGGTTTTTCCTGAGAATATCCTAACTCAATTGAGCGCTGAGGGCAATTGCTGGATTGCTGCTTTTACCAACGAAGGCTTGTGTTGCGGAATGTCAGAGGTGGATGGGAGTTGTGCAATTACCCTTTTCGGTGATGACCAGGCAACTTTCGAAAAAGATGGATTTGGCCAGGGAGAAAAATTGAATTTCAGGATTATCAACCTTAAAACATTACATGAGCAAAATCTGATGGTTGAGTTTGATGAATCATCGCCAAACCCTGACCAGACTTTTGCTGTAAATGGAATTTCTATTGGAAAATCTGCACAATTGAATGCAACAGGAATTCAAGTTAATTTATCAGGTGAAATATCAGTTTATCCAAATCCTACCCATGGTAAAATTTCCATCACAGGCATATCTTCAGTATCACAATTACAATTATTCAATGCTGACGGCCACCAAATTATCACGAGAGATATTGCAACTGAACACTATAACCTGGATTTGCGAAATCTTGAAAGTGGAGTTTATCTTATCAGGATTGTTTCATCAAATAGAATATTTACAAAAAGAATAGTGCTTTTTTAAATCACTGTTGTCCGGGGAAAAATATTATTCCGAATATAGATTCTTCTCCGCCGACCGGCGGAGAAGAATCTATTAAAATTTACCTGACCCCATTGTTTCTAAACATAAAATGATGATTATTTGTTAGTTGCAGGCATTACCACCGAGAAGCTGTGAGACAAATGGCTTTATATTTTGAAGATCAGGAATGAAATAATTTGAAAAACCGTAACTTTGTAATATGATTAAGCGAATTTATATATAAATGAAAAGGTTGTAGGTAAAACAAGTACAGCAGATTGTCAACATATTGCAATAGCCACAGTTTATAAAGCAGATTTGCTTGTAAGCTGGAATTTTAAGCACATAGTAAACTTGGAGAGGATTAGAGGATATAACTCGATTAATTTTCGAGAAGGGTATCAAATGATAGAAATTAGAACACCTAAAGAGATTTTTAATTATGAAGACACAAAAGAATAAAACAGGAATTGTTCGTAAGATGCGTGAGATAAGAGATAAACTTAGTTCAGATATTATGGATATGTCTTTAGAACAAGAAAAAGATTTTATAAAAAAGCAATTATCTGAACTAAAAGAGAAAAAGTTTAGCGGGCAACACACAAATTAGTTAAAAGCGGTGAAGTGCCTAATTTGGTCGGCTTTAGCCCGTGCTATCTTCATCACGTTTTGATGGTGAATCTTTAGGAATACGCTTCAAGCCATATCGCCAAAAGCTCCATTCCATTGGGATGGGGCTTTTTTTTTATTAAAAAAATTGGAACAAAACAACATCCAACAGGATGTAAGTTTTAAAAACCTTCGCATTTTTGATTATTTATCCGGGTTGGAATAAAATGTTGCAACGGTTATCTACTATTTTGAGAAACCCTGACAGAGTTACTCCGAAAGCTTTCAGCGATTTTATTAGGGGTGTTAATTTGTGTTTTTCGATTTTTAATTAACTGATAAACAATTTATCAAAATATATTTACGAAATTTAATTATGGCGGCATCGATATTTAAATAGCGAAACCTCCCGAAAAATCGGGACAGGCTGTACCGGGTTTTTCGAATCATGATCACTTTGTTTAGCTAAAATATCTCGACCTCCCGCATGGGCGGGACAGGCTGTACCGGGTTGCTAAAAACTCAGTATGAGTTTAGGTATTGTAGTAAATCAGTATCCCTTTAGAAAAACTACCACGTAGTGGTTGCGCTTTTTGAATGAAGAAAAAATCGCTGAAAGCTTTCGGGGTTATCAGGGTTCAAATAGAAAAAAATATTTCCTTGTTCTTACAACTGGCTATGGAAAACCCGCATTTAATGCTATCAATTTATTTTATAAATATTGAAATTCATATTATCTATAAAAAAGTGATAGAATCTTTAAGGTTAAGTTGAAAACGAAGGCTGGAGAAAATACACCCTACAAATCTCTTTTATTTAAATAGAGATATATTAATCCTATGATTAACCCAAGATAAAGCAAGCACAAGCCGATATCTGTAACCGAGGCCGAGGATTGTATAAAATCATCAAGATTAAATTCATCGGTTTTTACCTGGAGCAGCGAGGTATTAACACCACTAATTATTCCATTCATGGCATTGAGCGGGAGTAATTTATCCAAATTGTCAGGAACATAATACTGAATAATCGGTTCGATAAAAATATAGGAGAGGAGGGTAATGATGGCAAAACCAGTTTTCCTTATCAGAATTCCGATAAGCAATGCAAAAGTGAGGTAGGTAAATGTTTCGATAAAATAAAACAACAACCAGTGCATCCTGCTTAAAATGGCACCTGTAGATGTATCGACCGAAAACCGGAACCCAAGGTAAAGCCCGGAAGCAAACAAGGCTAAGGTAGCAATCAGCGATAATAAAAAAACAACACTCAGTTTACCCAGCATAAACTGTGTGCGGCTCAATCCACTTAAAATATTGGAGCGGATGGTGAGAAAACTGAACTCGTTTGAAATAAAAACCAAAACCAAAAGTGCAAGGAAAATTTTAATAAATCCCCTCATGCCCATAACGTAAGCAATATTTTGCCAAACATCAGCAAAATTAAAGGCAATGGTTCTAAATGCTTTTAAGGGTGCTGCTTCACTGGTTTTGGAAGCAATAAAGTCAAGAAATTCGGGCAAACCGAAAGTGATCGAAAACAAGATAAAAAGATAAAGCCCTACCATGATCCAAAAGGCCCGATAGCTTTTTAGCTTTATCCATTCTATTTTTAATAAGCGCAGCATTATTGCATCAAAAGTTTAAGTACTTCTTTTTCCAAACTTCTTTTCCTCAGGTTGAGATGGGAAAGGACAATCCCTTTTTCGATAAGGATTTCGTTAATGCCGGCACTTGATAAATCAGGTGTAGCCTTTACCAGCATTAAAGAACCTTCTTTATTAATTTCCCCGATTTCATCAATTTCATTCAGTGCCTCCAATAAAATTTCAAGATTATTTGAAGATAGTTCAATAATCTCTGATTCCCTGGAAAGCTTATCAAGGTTACCCGAAAAAAGTTTTTCACCCTTGCGGAGTACGGCCACATGTGAGCAGGTTTTTTGTACCTCATCCAACAAGTGGCTGGCCAATAAAACGGTTTGTCCTTCGCCGGCAATCCTTTTGATGAGTTCCCTGATTTCGGCTATTCCTTGTGGGTCGAGCCCGTTGGTGGGCTCATCAAAAATCAAAACTTCCGGGTTACCAATAAGCGCCGAGGCAATGGCAAGCCTTTGTTTCATCCCCATCGAAAAATTTTTGAATTTATCCCTCCGCCTTTCATACAGACCTACAAGTTTAAGGATGTCTTTTAATCCTTTATAAGGTTTGTCCTTGATCGAAGCAATTACCTTAAGATTATTTAAAGCAGAGAGGTAGGGGTAAAAATGGGGGTTTTCGAGTGTTGCACCAATGCGTTGGCGCGATTTGTATGAAGATTCTTCACCAAACCACCGGAAGGTTCCCTTGCTTGCTTTTATAATATCCATAATAATGGCCAGGGTAGTGGTTTTTCCGCTACCGTTCGGTCCCAGTATTCCATAAACTTCTCCCTTCTCTATCGTTAGATCAAGGTCGTTTAAGGCATGCAGCTTGCCGTATTTTTTGCTAAGCCCTGATATGGATAAAACTTCCGACAAAATATTCTTTTTATCTGTTTATTTTAATTTCCGTATTTTTCAAAAATCTCTTCCAAAACCGCATCGGTCAGTTTGTGTCCGGCTAAAAATGGAAAGCCTTGCCATCTTACAATTCCTTCAGGGTCGATAACAACCACGTGGGGAATTCCGCTAACCTGGAATGCAGATTTTAATCGTTTCCTGGTGTCGATAGCGCTGTAATATTCCATAACAGGCGATTTCATCTTCAGTACTTTTTCTTCAGTTTCGTCCGACAAGCCTATTACAACCATTTTATCTTTATATTTTTCAGCCCATTTATTTACTTCCGGAATTGCACGTTTACATGGCCCGCACCAGGTAGCCCAAAAGTCGATCATCACAAATTTGCCTTTAAAGTCAGGATCTTCGCTCAACCATTTTTCAACAACAATTTCTGGTGCTTTCTGGTGATAAAAAGATTTTGCATACATTTTTTTGTTTGGCGTAATGTCCTGGGCCGATATTGGAGAGGTGTTTAACAATAATATCAGGCTGAGTATAACTCCGGCAGTAAAAATTTTACCAATATTTTTCATATTTATATTTTTTAAAAGATTTTGCGCAAAAATAGACATTCGATTTTATCAACCCAATAAAATTGATTTTATGGTATTTTTGCATCCATTAAAAAACGTTAAAATGAAGATAGATAAAAATTGTGTAGTGACCTTTAGTTATGAATTGACCATTATAAATGAAGATGGAATCCGAACCCAACAGGTTGAAAAATCGAAACCTTTAACCGTTTTGTTTGGAAGGGGAAAATTGCTGGAACCTTTCGAAAAAGGTTTGTATGGACTGAGCGACAATGATAGTTTCGATTTTACACTTTATAGTGAAAATACTTATGGGCCGCATAAGCCCGGGGCAGTTCAAGCATTCGATAAAAAAGAAATACTTGAGGGCACTGAGTTGAACGAAGATGATATAGAACCCGGAATTTATCTGCCCATGGAAACCGAAGAAAGAGTTCCGTTTAATGGACAGATTATGGAAATTTCAAATGATCAGATTGTTTTGGATTTCAATCATCCACTCGCGGGAAAAGATTTGAACTTTAAAGGTTCGATTAGTAATGTGAGGGCTGCAAGCGATGAGGAATTAAAAACAGGAGATTTTGCCATTACCGGAAATCAAAAAACTTGTAGCTGCTGATTTCACCAAAGCAAAATAAATTCAGAACTCCTGACCTAGCCTAATTGTTATGTCGCATTAAAATCACTTTGTGATACTTTTACCAAAGGCTCGCCTCGCGAAGCGGGTATCCCTATCGGGAGAGCCTTAGTGCCTTATATGTTTGTGTTTTTTTATGATTAGCAAAATTATGGAAACTTTTCGAGCTTTATTTTGGAGGTAATTTGGAGGGATTCAATTTCCATTTGTGGGTACCCTCAAATGGAAATTGAAAATTTGAAAATTTTTGATTTTTTTCATCTTTTCCGGTGAAAAATTTTACCCGGGTCATTTCCATTAGTCCATAGTCAAAAGGTAAGTTTTTGAATTATTATATTAAAAAGCGCGACATGTTTTAAGGAAATGATTTTGGCGGACAGCTAATGCTAAATCAATACTTCAAGTTCATTGACAAAAGTGGGGCCAAGCGACAATATTTAATGCCTGTCTTTTTAGTGGTGTTTTGGACACACGGAGCTGGTAAAAAATATCGAAGAATAAAAAACGAAGTAGATAAAAAGTTCGGTGATGTTTATTCGGGTTTATTATCACAGGCTGAAAGCCTGTCCATAGGACTCCTGCGGAGAAACATCAAAGCACAAAAGCACCCCAATGATCACCGGCAGGCCGTAGGTCTGCGACAGCTTAGATGGCAAAACCTCCCCATCGGGTGATTAATTTTTTTGGTGATGGGTTTCAGCCCTTCAGGCTGGGAGGATAGCGTTGTAGTAGAAATAAAATATTGGATAGGCTTTGGTGAGACCTGCTAAAATCAACTTAGCCCCCGGTTGGATATTTTATTTTTAAGCCGGATGTAGTGTTTCCCAAGGTAGCAAACCAAAAAAATCCGGGATCGAATTTCCAGTCAAAAATCCCGGACAATATCAGCGAAACCTGCCTCGTGATGCGATCACAGGCTTAGCAGGTGGTGTTGGGCGTATTGTATCGGTGGGGTGGTGTTTGGTCTTTGTGGCAAATTATTGACAAATAGCCACTCACTTAGTGATGCCCGCTTTGAGAGGCGAGCCTATGGCATAAGACACAAAGGCACTAAGAAACACTAAGTTCTTCGGTGTGAAATTTGCGACATATAGATTTACGATAACTTTGTATCCCCTCAAAAAACAGGGGTAACAAATAAGTATAAGAAGCAGTTATCAA
>CAZQIV010000095.1:0-27158 GCA_964593705.1 uncultured Lentimicrobiaceae bacterium
TTGGTTTTCTGTGAATTAAATTACTCTTTCTTAACTTAATGGCATTACCTCTAACCTCCCCCTTCTATTCTCTCACTCCCGGCCTGTCTATCTTCTGGCTGGCGGTTTCAGGTAACTTTGAAATGAAAATTATTTGTTTTGGATTTTCATAAGGATGAAGAATTTCGGCCATCAAATGCTGAAGTACTTTAATTTTTTCAGCAGGCCATTTATCTCCTTCAATAATTAGAACAAGTTTTTCGCCCAATTTTTCATCATATATCGCACTAATAATATATCGCTGGTCGATGAATTTTTCGATTTTCTTTTCAACGGTTTCCGGAATTATATTTATTCCCCCGGAGATGATCATATTATCAAAACGACCTAAAATTTTGAAACTGCCATCCTCGTTGATTTCTGCAAGGTCGTTTGTTTTTACCACTGCATCAGAAATACCGTGAGCATATATATTGATTCGTTTTTCATCGTCAGTTGATATTTTAATGCCTGGAAGCAGATGAAGCAAGCCATCTGCATTTTTTCCGTTCAACCGTTCCATGGCAATGTGGGTAATGGTTTCGGTCATTCCATAAGTAGAAAAGGTATTATTGGTTAAGGATTTTATTTTTTCCTTTAGGGCTGTCGAAACTGGTGCGCCTCCAATGATCAGGTTATTGATCTTATTTAGTTTTTGTTCGCCACCTTCTTCCAGCAAAATGTGAAAAACCTGCATGGGAACCATCGCGGCAAAATCATATTTTTCATCCATATTTTTCAAAGGATTACCCGAGGGTTCAACCATCGTTAAATCCAAACCAAGCACCGTCGATCGTACTATCATCATTTTGCCGGCAATATAATCTGCCGAAAGGCAAAGCAAAGCAGAATCATTCTTTTTTAAACCTAAAAATGCCCCGGTTTTAAGGACACTGTTCAGCATATATTGTTTTTTTAATTTGATGGATTTTGGAACGCCTGTACTACCGCTGGTTTTAACAATGATATAATCTGAATTGTCAAGCCAGTTATGGATGAAATTGAGGATTGATTTTTGCCAGCCGGGGATTTCGGGGTTTTTAATTTGTGTATTTGAAAAAGAAATTAGATCGTCCTTTTCAAAATATTTACCATCAATTTTTAAGGATGTGGCCTCACGATAATTCATCGGAAAAGTATTTTAAATCCCAGGATTTTTCAATGTTGTAAAATAATTCCCCTTTACGTATCTCAAGCGGGGAGGGGATATTGTTTGTGAACAGTTTCCCGGTGCCCAATCCTTGCGGCAGCGGGTTGTTAAGTGTTGCCGTCCATTGTGCAATGGCGTTCAAACCTATGTTCGACTCAAGAGCCGAAGTTAGCCACCAGCCAATATTCAGGCTTTCAGCAATCTGAATCCATTCGGTGCAGCCTGCAATACCGCCATGTAGTGAAGGTTTGAGAATGATATATTCAGGAAGTATCGAGAGCAATACCTTAATTTTATCTTCCCGCTTGTTAATCCCAATAAGTTCTTCATCCAAAGCTATCGGCACGATGGATTGCATGCATAATTCAGCCATCGCTTCATACTGACCCTGCCTTATGGGCTGCTCGATGGAATGTATCTTTAACCCGGCAAGCTTTGCTAATTTTTTAGGGGCTTCAGCCGGTGCAAAAGCACCGTTGGCATCAACCCGGATTTCGAGTTCATCGGGCGGAAATTCATTCCTTAACTTTTTAAGCAATATAATTTCAGTATCAAAATCAATGGCCCCGATTTTAAGTTTTATACACCTGAAACCCTGGTCGAGTTTTTCGCTGATCTGCTTGCTCATAAAATTCGCATCTCCCATCCAAATTAATCCGTTTATCGGAATGCTTTTCATACCCTTAGTAAAATCTGAGGGGAATAAAACTTTGTCCCCTTCAGCGTGCAAATCAGCAAGAGCAGTTTCAAGGCCAAACCTTATCGAGGGAAAATCCAGTAAGCCTTCATCGATCCAGTACTTATAATTGCTTATATCCCGGCAAACTGCTGCAATTTTTTGTTCGAGTTCCGGGGTATCATCACAACTTAAATTTTTGAGTGGGGCAATTTCACCGATACCAGTTTTGTTTTCATCTTTAATAATGATATACCATGTGTCGCGGCTAATCATGGTGCCACGCGAAGTCCCGGCAGGCCTGACAAAATTCAGGGAATATTTTTTAAAACTTGCTTTCATCATCCAATTAAAATTCCTATCCCAAACAACATTATGTAAGCAAAGGTTGAGAGCGCCAGTTTTTTAAGGAATGGATCCAACAAATTTTGCTCATTAATTCTTAGTATCCTCATCAAATCCCTGATGAATAAAGGAATTACAGCAATAAAAATAAATTGCCAGGGAGAATGGTAATTGAGGATCGCATAAAATACACCGCACAAGATGGCCAGCACAATGAGCAAACTATGATATACCCTGGCTTTGCGGGTGCCAATTTTTACCACCACGGTATTTTTACCCGAGTTTTTATCATTCTCGATATCACGCATATTGTTGAGGTTTAAAACCCCGGTACTCAAAAACCCCACCGAAATTGCCATAAGCCAGGTGTCGGGTGGGAGAGCGTGTGCATTCAGGTAATAGGTTCCGAGTACACCCGTCAATCCGAAAAAAAGAAATACAAAAAGATCGCCCAACCCACGGTAACCATAAGCAGTTTTGCCGATGGTGTATTTTATGGCAGCGCCAATACTTACAAGCCCAAGGAGTAAAAATACCAATACCTGCCACGATTGTGTACCGAGGCTTACAACAATAAGTGAAACGCCTGATGCCAGCGTAAGAAAAGAGGTAATGCCAAGGCCCCACCACATTTCGCGTGTTGTAATTTCGCCACCCTGCACAGTTCTTACAGGGCCAAGTCGTTGTTTATTATCGGTGCCTTTGAGCGAATCACCCAGGTCGTTGGCCAGGTTTGATAATATTTGTAGCAGGAGTGTTGTAAGAATAGCAAGGGCAATAATCGGGATGTTGAAATTGCTGTCGGAGATGGCCATGAAACTTCCGGCCAAAGTGCTCGAAACAGCCAAAGGCAGGGTGCGCAGGCGCAGAGCTTTAATCCATGATTTTGTGTTTGCCATTACGGAAATTTTGGATATTGATGAAAATCAGGATCACGTTTTTCAAGAAACGCGTGTTTCCCTTCCTGGGCCTCTTCGGTGAGGTAATACAGCAGTGTTGCATTTCCGGCAAACTCCTGCAAACCTGCCTGCCCGTCAAGGTCAGCGTTCATCCCAAGCTTAATCATTCTTAAAGCCATGGGGCTTCGTTTCATCATGGTTTTGGCCCAATCCACAACTTCATCTTCGAGTTTTTCAAGGGGAACAACTTTATTAACCAGTCCCATGTCTAATGCTTCTTTGGCAGAATACTGACGGCACATAAACCAAATTTCCCTTGCCTTTTTTTGCCCTACAATACTTGCCAGGTACGATGATCCAAATCCGGCATCAAAGCTCCCAACTTTTGGCCCGGTTTGCCCGAAGATCGCATTTTCGGAAGCAATGCTTAAATCGCAAACTACATGCAACACGTGGCCACCACCAATGGCATAGCCGTTGACCATGGCAATAACCGGTTTGGGAAGCGAACGGATTTGTTTTTGCACATCCAGAACATTCAGTCTTGGAATACCATCTTTGCCAATGTAGCCGCCCTTACCTTTCACATTTTGGTCACCGCCTGAGCAAAATGCTTTGTCGCCGGCACCGGTCAGCACCACGATATGGATGTCCTGATTTTCGCGGCATACACGCATGGCATCACTCATTTCGGTGGTGGTGGTTGGCGTAAAGGCATTATAATAGCGTGGCCTGTTGATGGTTATCCTGGCAATGCCTTCCCAAAGGTCAAATAAAATTTCTTCGTATTCTTTAATTGTTGTCCAATTTCTTTTTTCCATAATTTCTTAAAAATTATTTCTATTAACACTGTAATTAAGTCATTGTTTGCAATGTGCAAAACATTAATCAAAGACTTTCCAGTTTAATTATCCAATCATTAAAATGCTTACAACTCTTTTTTAGCAATTCAACGCCAATTATCCCAGCCACAGTTGCACCAGCACTGGCCTTGTTTTTTGCATATTCGGGAATGAGATTTATTATTCGTTTTGATGGCGCAGTATCCGGATTATCATTTATTAGCTCTGGATTTCCTTTTTCAGCAACAATTTCCTTTAATTTTTCAATGGCATTAAAATGCTCAAAATATTCGATTTTCAAAGCTTCAGGTTTAGAAAATAACAATGCTTCAAACTCGTGAAGTTGTATGTAGGGGATAAATCTGGTGTCATTGATATCATTGGCAAAGGCTTCTTCGAGGAACGCTACTTTTTGGTAGGGGTTTGCTATTTTTTCTGATGCTGCAAAATCCGGGAAATCATTGGGAAGGGCATACAAATCAAACATGGATGTAAACCGCGCTTCAGGTTGCCTGTCTTCTTTTAACCAGGTTAAAATGTCATTTTTTGCCTTCAAATAATTTACAAGTCCCCCCCGGTGAAACTTGTTTTTGTCTTTACTTGTCAAAACGCATCTAACGGCGGTGGAGATATTAAAGCTTCCCAGGTGAACTGATAGAGTTTGTTTTACGAAGCGTTCTTCAGTTTGCCCTTCTGCAGTTATGTTGAGTCGGGTGAACTTTTTCATGGCCGTCCTCCAAAAATATTCTTTTCCCAAAGTTCGCTCACACTGTATCGCTCAATCCAATCCTCTAATTTATGGCTATCCAATTTTGTAAAAAAACTACTCTTCTCTTCTTCATTTCGTTCAACGATAACAATATTATCTGCCTCAAATTCATCAATTAATCTGGTTGACTGTGTAGCAAGAATTACCTGGCAATTTTGACTGGCGGTTTTTACCATACCTGCCAGCAATGAAATGGCTGAAGGATGCAAGCCAAGTTCTGGTTCATCCAGAATAATTACTGACGGCAACGTTTTTGGCGGTTGTAGTAAAAGGGTTGTTAATGCCATGAATCGGAGCGACCCATCAGATATTTGGTGTGGCCCGAAAAGATGGTCAGCATCATTTTCAATCCAGTTGAGCATGATGTAGTTGCTATTATATGTTGAGGATTTCAGCACAAAATCATCAAATTGCGGCATGGCCATTTTTATATACCTTACTATCCTTTGATAATAGCGTTCACCGTTTGGTTGATTTTTGATCGAGTACAAAAACGCGGCAAGATTTCCCCCGTTACTTCTTAAAAAATTTGCATCGTCAATATAACCACTGTTTCTAATCTTTGCTTCTTTTGATGTGTCATGGAACTGGAATACCTGACAGCTTTTTAATAATTTAAAAACGATTTGCGCGGTTTTAGAATCTTTATTTTTACAATACTCAAAAAGCCCTGATTCTTTCAAACCCGGGTCTAAAATTATCTGGTCAGGTGTAGAGTTATCAGACTTTTGCCAGGTTATGGTTTCTTCATCGAAAATCAGTGTGTCGCCGGCAGCGTGGGACAAAATAAATTTGTATTTACCTATTGATTGATTATCAGAAAATGTAAGTTCTGCAACAAAGCGGGTAGTTTTTTTTGACCCAAAATACAATAGCGAGTCAGACGATCCACTTTGGCCGATATATTTTTGGATTGCGCCGGTAGTAATGAAATTAAGCATCTGGAAAAAAGAAACTAAATTGCTTTTACCTGCACCATTAGCCCCTAAAAAAATAGTTATATCATCAATCGGAATATTTTGTCCCTCACTGTTGATGGATTTGTATCCCTGGAGAAATATGTTACTTAACTTTAATCTGTTTCCTGACATCTTTCAAATGTTTGTCCGTTTCGATTTGTTGATAAAAGATAGATATTGATATCCAAATAAAACGCTCAATTTTTACAAAAAGACAAATGTAACAGTTATTATCCTTTCAAAAAGCTGAAATAATTTTTTAGCATCTCCGGCGATTTTTTGCGATGGGTTAGTATTTCGAGTAATGCCGGTTTTTTTAAATTTTCATCGAAAAAGTTTGTAAGATTCTTTTCAAGTTCCTTCATACTGCAAGCGTGGAAATATTCCAGGCCAAAAGTTTTGGCAAAGCCTTCCGTTTTTTCTAAGTGTTTGGTTTCATAAAATGCCTCCAGGTGTTCTGTTAAATCGGGGCCCGGAATGATTCTGAAAATATTTCCTCCACCGTTATTGATTACAATAATGCGCAAGTTTTCAGAAAGAAACGAATTCCATAAGCCATTCGAATCGTAGTAAAATGAGAGGTCGCCGGTAATTAGTACTGTAAGTTTTTTTCCCGCATAAGCGGTGCCAACTGCCGTGGATGTGCAACCGTCTATTCCGCTGGTGCCACGGTTTGAGAAGTGTTCAATTTCCGGACGATGCCTGAAAAGCTGACCATATCTCACAGGACTGCTGTTGGCAAGGTGAAGATCACTATGGACAGGCATTTTATTAAAAATTTCATTAAAAACTTTAAGATCCCCATATTCGCAGCTTTCGATAAACTTGCTGTGCTGTTGTTGCGCATGTTCTCGTTTTTCGAGCCATGATGCCTGATAATTGCTCACGAATGGTTTTAAGCCGGGAATGATTTGTTCGAAAAAACTTCCGGGTTCCATAAAAACAGAATGAGTCAGGTTTTGGTAAGTATCAGGATGGTAGGTATCCGGATTGATATTTATATGGTTCAGCGGTTTGTGTTTCCTCAAAAATGCCTTGATGCGTTTCGATACGATGGCATTGCCAAAAGTGATCAATAATTCCGGTGCAAAATCACTTTCCTCTTTTTCATCAATGCATGCCAATAATTTATCGATGCTTACGATGCCATTCCTGTTTTCGAGGTTTGAATTTGTTTCGCTGAGCAGGATGGACTGGGGCAATTTGGAAAGTTCGCTTAATAAATTATCGAGTTTAGGATTCCTGTTTTGCTGACCACACAAGAGCAAAACCCTCGCTGAAGAATTTATCAATCCGCTGAATAATTCTTTTTGTTCGGCGGTTAACATTGCCTCTCCCGAAAAAGTGTTGATGATTCTTGCCTCGGGCAAAGCCATATTTTCCTGTTCATATAAAGGTTCGCCGAAAGGCAAATTAATATGCACCGGCCCTTTCACGGGGAACTGACACAAATTTACGGCTTCGTTGATCATTCGGTTGGCGTGCCAAATTTCATCGGTGGTTTGATAACTTTGGGGTAACTCAAAACTTTTTTTAATATAATTTTTAAACACGTTCCGCTGCCTGATGGTTTGCCCGTCAGCTTGGTCTGTCCATTCAACTGGTCGGTCGGCAGTAAAAATGAGCAAGGGAACTTTTTGATAAAATGCCTCGGCAATGGCCGGAGCATAGTTAAGCGCAGCAGTACCCGAAGTGCAGGAAAGCGCAACTGTCTTTCCTGTTTTTAAAGCAATACCCAAAGCAAAAAATGCCGCGCTTCTTTCATCCACTACCGATAAACAGTTAAAGTCGCCTGAGCCCGCGAAAGTGTTGATGATGGGTGCATTTCTGGAACCCGGCGAAATGATGATATCTTTAATTCCTTTTGCTTTTAAAATGGCTGCAAGTTGCTGTGTGATTTTGTTGTCCGAGATCATTTTTTTGAGTTAAACTGTTGGTAGTATCTTTTCTAATATTTCTGCTTTCATGGCTGTTTCGTCCCATTCTTTTTCTGCTATCGAATCCGCCGTAACTCCGCCTCCCACAAAAAGCACAAAACCGGAGTTGGTAATTTTTGAACATCTAAGATTAACAAAGAGTTCAGTTTTGTTATCAATATTATATGTTCCCAAAAACCCTGTGTAATACTCCCTGTCGTGTTTCTCGATTTCCCTGATGATTTGCAGGGCCTGGTTTTTCGACTGGCCACAAACTGCCGGCGTTGGATGCAGCATTTCGATTATCTTATTAAAAATACCCTGAATATTTTCAATGCTAAATTCAAAATCCGTTAGGATATGTTCGATGGTACCTGCCCCGGAAGTATAGGGTGCGGACATTTTCGGATTTTCAATCCCAAGCTTTTGGAGTTCATCTTTTATGAAATCGCTTACATATTGTTGCTCCCTGATTTCTTTTGGAGGCCACGATGAGTCAATTGTTTTTGGGTGGGTTCTTTTTCTTGTTCCCGCTAAGGCCATAGTTTTTATGGTGCTGTTTTCCTTTCGGAGAAATGTTTCGGGTGTAGCGCCAATCCAAAAACCTGTTTGGGGGGTGTAAAAAAGGTAGCAGAAAGCTGTAGGATAATTTTCCTTTAAACTCAGGAGGAGTTCACCCGATGATTTCCCGCCTTTGTTGGGTACTACTTTTAATCGTGAATACACAACTTTTTCAGCCTCGCCGCTTTTTATTTGTTTAATAATGGATTCACATCTTTCAATGTAATCCTGGTAAGATGTGGATGTGTAATTTTTTCCTTTGTTAAAAATCGGGGAGTCAATTTTGCAAGCATCTTCATTATTTGCAAAATGCTCAATTTCATCGATGCCCTTTAGGTAATGATCGGGATGCAAAAGGATAGTTGGAAATTCATCGTTGGCAAAAAATGGTGAGAAAATAAATCCACTTTCAGTTTCAGGTAGCAAGTTTGTTGATGATTGGATAACAACCCCATTTTCGTGAACAATGGCTCTGATATTTTCATCATCCGGGAAAAACCACAGGGCAAAACCCTGACTTGTTTGCAAAGCTTTGGAAGTAAATTTATTTAGTATTTCAACCGTGGTCATTTTCTCACTATAAAGTTGGTTAGCCTGACTGTAGAAATCAACCGCTCATTTTCATCCCTGATGTCGATGTTCCAGACATGCGTTCTTTCGCCGCGGTGAATGATTTCGGCACGCCCAATAACCCAACCGTTTGCAACAGAA
This sequence comes from uncultured Lentimicrobiaceae bacterium, assembly GCA_964593705.1. Taxonomy (GTDB): domain Bacteria; phylum Bacteroidota; class Bacteroidia; order Bacteroidales; family 4484-276; genus SABY01. Next base: position 8,847 of record CAZQIV010000095.1, read on the forward strand.
CCTGTGTGGTTTGCCGAAATCTGGCTGCCTCGTACATCAAAAATCTTATTATCTACCAATACGTAGGATCCCAATCCGCCAATGGTTTCGGCCAACACAACATTGGCACCGCCATGCAAAATATTCCCCGGGCGGAAAGTACGTTCGTCAACGGGCATTCTGGCGCACACCAGTCCTTCGCTGATTTCGGTGTATTCGATGCCCATTCTTTCTACTAAAGTGCCCGAATTGATGGCATTCAGTTGGTCGAGGTCGGTGTTAAAATCTATCATTAGTTTTCCGGCTTAGTCGATTATTGTAAATGAGCCTGCAAAAGTAAAAAATATCAATGCCCGAAAGTTTGTTCTGCCGGAATGATTTTAAATATCCTCTAAAGAAACACTAATTTGAGTAAAAATTACTTTGCTTCAAGAATATCGTTTGCCCACGAAAGCCCTGCCATTACTGTTGGGAACCCAATAGTACCTGTGAGTAAAATTATTGCATGTCGAATTTCTTCGGCACAGGCACCCAATTGTAACAATTGACGTGTATGACTATGCACAGCTCCTTCGCTTTTGTCGGCAACTGCCGCTGCAAGTTGAACTAAATGTGTAGTTTTTTTATCCAAAGGGCCTGCATTTTGGATTGTTTCACCCAAAGTTTCTGCTGAATCGATAAATTCAGGATACATTTTTTTTACTTTTTGGTAATGTGATGGGATACCATTATTCATTGTAATATTTCTTTTAAATGATTGAAAACTAATTTACTTATTTCACAATAATAAGAATTTATTAAAATTGTAAGACTCACTTGCGAAAAAGATTTTACATACAAATCATTAAAAGATACTAAAATGTCTATATTTGGCTCTTCTAAATGATCAAATGGATATTTTTTTTTTCAAACTAAAATTCGGACTATGAAAAAGTTTACTTTTTTAATTTTTATTGTTGCAGGTTTGTTTGTGGTTCAATCAAATCAAACGCAGGCACAGCAGGTAAGTGATACAACATTGAACAGTTTGTTTGAGCTTGATCTCGAAGCGCTCATGAACCTTGACATTTATTCGGTATCTAAAAAAGTTGAAAGCCTGTTTGATGCACCGCTATCAGCTTCGGTACTTACACGTGAGGAAATACTCAACTCGGGTGTAACGTCAATACCTGAAGCGCTTCGTTTAGTTCCTGGTGTTATTGTCAGGGAGAAAACCACTGGCAATTACGATGTTCACATTAGAGGAAATGATGATGCTTTAGGAACTAAACTTCTTTATTCCGAAAATACAATGTCGCTTGTGATGATTGATAACAGGATTGTTTACAGCTCATTCCAGGGTGGCACATTCTGGGAAACACTGCCCATCGGATTGATCGACATTGAACGGATTGAAGTTGTAAGGGGTCCTTCTTCGGCGCTTTATGGCCCTAATGCAGTTATGGGGGTAATACATATTATAACTGTTGATGGCGGAGATAAAAAATTTAGTGCAAGTGCAAATTTGCAGGCCGGAACACTCAATACAAAAATAGCTTCGGCTGCCATTGGCATTTCTCCTGTAAAAAATTTAAAGTTGCGTATTTCCGCAAATTATAAATTTATGGATAGGGTTCAATCTAATTATTATTCGATGCATTTAAGAAGATATGTGCCAATTGATTCATTAGGTATTTTGCAAAAGCCGGGATTTAATCCATTCGGCCCGCAGCCTCCTTTATTAGCGGATGCTGATCAATATTATCCCAATCCGGATGTTGCCCGTGATAATTATGGTGTAAATTTCGATGGATTTTATGAAATTAATGACAAAGTAAATTTCGACCTTGCTTTGGGTATGCAAAATTCTCAGGTTCAAACAGTGTATATCGATAATAGTTCTGTTCCGATGAATACCCGTGAATCTGAAACAAATTATCTTAATTTCCAAACTAAAATTTATGGCCTTAATGCCCGGGTCTCCTATATGGATGGAAAGCAAAACCTATACCTGGGGGCAACGAACCCCAATTTCGAATACGGCCTTACCCAACTGGATGCTATCCTGGAATATGATTATAACTGGAAAAATTTGATAATCAGGCCCGGGGTCAGCTATCAAAATTCAGTTTACGATGTGGGGAAATATTCCTCAGAATCAAATCAAGGTTTTTTTAGCGGTTCAAAGGAGTTGACCTCTTATGCGATTCACCTCAGGGCAGAGTATTTGTTTTTTAATAAACTCAAATTGATTGCAGCCGTACGCGGTGATAAATACAATAAGCCCGATGATACATATCTTTCTTTTCAGTTTGCAGGATCGTTTAAAGTAGATGAAAAGAGCCTGATAAGAGCGGTTTATTCGCGTGCCAACCAGGGTCCCTTTATGTTGGATACTTATACTGACCTCATAATTCCAATCCAGCCGCCTTATGTTTATTTTGAATTGTATGGTAACGATAATCTAAATCTTGCAACTACCGACATGTTTGAGCTTGGATTTAGAAATAAGCTCACGGATAAAATACAATCGGATGTGGAAGTTTTCTATAATGTCACGAAAGATTTTGCTATTCCTGTTGTTAATCTGCAAAATTCGCTTAATGCAAATTTTGAAAATGTTCCAATGAAATCCTACCAATTTGGATTGACCGGAAGTCTTGATTTTTTAATAAGCAGGAAGTTGAGGATTAAAGGGTTTGGTACACTCCAAAGTACCATGCTTACAGATTGGCTATCAAAAGTAAACCACTCTGAATATGGTTATGATACCACCGTATTTGCCTTTGTTGATAAAAAGCACAAAGCAACACCCACATTTTACGGGGGTATAATCGCCAATTATTCCCTAAACGATAAAATAAATGTATTTGCCAATCTCTACTATTATTCACAGCAGGAGTTCTTATATAATGATGCCACAACAAATGAAATTGAACAGGTAAATATCAATGCAAAGGCAATTGTTGATATGAAAATTTCTTACAAGGTGTGGAAAGAAAATACTGTATTCATCAATTGTCGAAATTTGCTCAATGATAGTAATAAGGAATTTGCTTTTGGGGATGATACCCAGGGAATGTATCTTGTTGGATTAAACCTACTATTTTAATCTCACCTTAATCCTGATAAGTTATGAACTTGTTTAAATACACAGCACTATTACTGCTCTTTTTCGTTACCACAGAGATTTACGCTCAATCGGAAAAACTACATACCGTTTTTATCTATAATTTCACTAAGCACATCGAATGGCCTGAAGCTTATAGGAAAGGGGATTTTGTGATTGGTGTTCTGGGAACTTCTCCAATAATCGGGGAGCTGGAAAACCTTGCAACAACACGGAATGTGGCCGGACAAAACATTGTTGTCCAGAAGTTTAAAAAGCCGGAAGATATTGTCCAATGTCATATTTTGTATATCCCGCAGTCGCAATCTGATGAAATAGGAGCGGCGATGGCCATGGTTAAAAATTTCAGCACTTTAATTATTGCAGACAAAAAAGGAATGGCCAATGCCGGCGCTGCTATTAATTTTATTGTGGATGGCTCCAAACAAAAATTTGAATTCAAAAAGAGCAATGCCACGAAATACGGATTAAAGGTGAGTTCTGACCTTGAAAGGCTTGCGGTAATTGTGGATTGATACTTGAAAGGCTTGCAATAATTGTGGATTGATAATGGATACTGGTTTATTGTTGTTAAAACTATACCTCTTTATTAAAAATTAGAAAATGAAGATACGATTTACTGTCAAAAATAAGCTCATCATTGGTTTCGGTATTATTATCCTTGGTGTATTCATTAGTAGTATCCTCACCTACACCACCCTTGATAAAAACAGAAAGGTGAGCGATGATATTACAAAAATACATTCCCCATCAGTTTCTTTGCTCAACGACTTGTTGTCGTTAGTAAATAATTCCAAAATGTTGATTAAGAATTGGGTTTTTATTGATAAAAAAGCCGACACTCCCGATAAGTTGAAATTTCGGGAACTTCACGAAAAGGGATACCCAAAACTACGCGATCAGTTGATCGAAATATCGGAAAACTGGTCTCTTGATCAACAAAAGTTATTGTTTGATGCTATTGCGAGCATTGAAGATACACTTTTCAGAAAACACAACTATATAATGGATCAGCTGGTTGATTTTGATAGTTATGAAGATGTTATGGTTGTATTCGAAATTCAACCAATGGTAGAAGAACAAGGTGAGGTTATGCTTGAAACCGGCAAGGTTGTAGAGATGTTAAATGCTCTCGCCCGCCGGCAGGAAAAAATTGTTGAGGATCAGTTAGGTCAAATGGACAAGTCATTCAATGGTTTTCAATTACTCATTATTATAATGGGGATTTTACTGATGATTGTGGCAGCAGTTTCAGCATTTCTTACAATAAGCGCCCTGGTTAAACCAATTAATTACCTCAAAGGTATTATTCTTCAGATGGGAAAAGGCATACTTCCTAACCAGGATATCAATGGAGGTAACGATGAAATGGGCGATATCTCAAAAGCACTTAACCTACTTGTTTATGGCCTTAAAGAGACATCCCTTTTTGCAAGTGAGATTGGTAAGGGGAAAATGGATATTGAATATAATGCCCTAAGCGATGGTGATACTCTTGGAAACGCGTTAATTCAGATGCGCGACAATCTTAATAAACTATCGCAAGAAAATGAATCCAATAATTGGCTGCAAACATCCATAATGAAAATCAGCGATGTGCTGAGGGGAGAAAAATCAATTAAGCAGCTTGCCAACCAGTTGCTCTCGGTGATGGCCGAAATTCTTGACGTTAAAATTGGTGCGGTTTATCTTAGCGGAGAAGCTCAGACTTTGGAACTGACCGGTACCTATGCCTATGATGTGAGAAAGGATAACACCACAAAGTTTAAATTTGGAGAGGGACTTGTAGGACAGGCTGCCAGTGAGCAAAAAGCTATCCTGTTTACCGATCCGCCAAAGGATTATATTTACATTCAGTCGGGATTGGGAAAAATCCCCCCATCAAATATTCTTGTTACTCCATTGGTTTATCAGGAAAAAGTAATCGGGGTAATTGAGATGGGCTTCGCTACCGGTATAAGTAAAAATCAAATGGATCTGATAAATCAGGTATCCGAAAGTATTGCCATTGGTATCAACTCCATAAAAACCCGTGCCGAAATCCAGCAAATGTTAAGCATGACCACCAAGCAGGCCGAAAAACTCAGGATACAACAGGAAGAGCTTACACAAAAGAACGAGGAAATGCAGGTGCAGCAGGAGGAACTTCGGGTGGCTAACGAAGAACTGGAAGAGCAAACCAAAGCGCTTAAAAAATCTGAGGTAAATCTAAAAACCCAGCAAGAAGAACTCCAGGTAATAAACGAAGAATTGCAGGAAAAGACAAAAGCGCTTGAATTTCAAAAGAAAAAAATATCGGATAAAAACCTTGAACTTGAGATAGCGCGTTCAAATATTGAACAAAAGGCTAAAGAGTTAGAAATTTCAAGTAAATATAAGTCAGAGTTTCTTGCCAATATGTCGCACGAATTGCGCACACCGCTCAATAGTTTGTTAATCCTGTCGCGTGACCTTGCCGACAATAGAAGCAGTAATCTCAGTGAGGAGCAAATCGAATCATCGGAAATTATTTATAAAAGTGGAACCGATTTGTTGGTGTTGATTAATGAAATACTTGATCTTTCAAAAATTGAATCAGGGAAAATGTCCCTAAACCTTGAAACAATTTCATTAATCGATATTCAAGACTCCATCAACAGACAGTTCAGGCCTGTTATTCACCAAAAGCAGTTAAAGCTCAATGTTGATATTGATCCAAATACGCCCAATTCAATTATTACAGATAGATTAAGGCTGGAGCAAATACTCAAAAACCTGATATCAAATTCCATTAAATTTACTGAGGAAGGCGGAGTAAGAATTCATATACATCTCCCGTCACCCGGTGTTGATCTTTCGCGAAGCGGGTTGGATGCAGATGAGGCCATCGTGATTTCGGTAATCGATACCGGTATCGGAATTCCAAAAGAAAAGCAGATGGCAATATGGGAGGCTTTTCAGCAGGCCGAAGGTGGTACAAGTCGTAAATATGGGGGTACTGGTCTCGGGCTTTCAATTTCGAGGGAACTTGCAAAGCTTCTCGGCGGCGAGATACTATTGAGAAGTGAAGTTGGCAAAGGTGCAACATTTGCATTATATATTCCCATAAAAAAAGCTGAAGCAGAGCCGGAAGAAGATGAAAAGAAAGGTGATATCAGGATGATAGCCAGGCCAAAGTCTTCACAAAAAGGACCCGCGAAAATTGCCGAAGTTTATAATTCCGCTTCAAATGTACGTCCTTCGGAGGATCAGACAAAGCAAATTCCTGACGATCGTGATAACTTAAGCAAAGAAGATAAGGTGATCCTTATAATTGAGGATGATCCTACTTTTTCTCAAACATTAATCAAGCAGGGAAATCAGAAAGGATTTAAGTGTATTGCAAGTCCTACAGGTGAAGAAGGTCTTAGATTGGCCGAAAAATTTATTCCGGATGCCATCATACTTGATATAAAACTTCCTGGTATTGATGGCTTGGCGGTACTCGAAAAGCTTAAAGATGATTCCAAAACCCGACACATCCCCGTTCATGTTATGTCGGCATTCGAGGAAACTATTGAAGTGTATAAAAAAGGAGCCATCGGATTTCTCAATAAACCTGCAAAACCGGATGAACTGATCGGTGCCTTCGGTAGAATTGAACATTTTATCGAGCGCAAGATGAAAGACCTGCTGATTGTGGAGGATGACGATGCAATGCGAAAAAGTATAAAAGTGGTTATAGGTGAGGGCGATGTAAAAATTACGGAAGTACAAAATGGTGAAGAAGCATTTCAGGCTATAAAAGCAAGCCAGTTCGATTGTATGGTGCTCGATTTAGGTTTGCCCGATATGACTGGTTTCGATTTATTAAAAATGCTTGAAAAGGATAAAGATATAAGTATTCCACCAATTATTGTTTACACCGGAAAAGATCTTTCAAAAGAGGAGAATGATGAGCTACAGGTTTATACAAATTCCATTATTATAAAAGGTGTAAAATCGGATGAACGTTTGCTGGATGAAACCGCACTGTTCCTTCACAGGGTTGTTGATGATTTGCCCGATAAGAAGCAAAAAATTATTGCCAACCTCCATAATAAAGAGAAACTATTTCAGGGAAAGAAAATTATGGTGGTTGATGATGATATGAGAAATGTATTCGCCCTGAGTAAAGTATTGAAGGGGAAGGGTATGGAAGTGGTAAAGGCTGTAAATGGTCAAATGGCCCTGGAGGTATTGGAAAAAAATGAAGATATCGATCTCATATTTATGGATATCATGATGCCGGTTTTGGATGGCTACGAAGCTACGCGGAAAATTCGTGGGATGAAAAAATATGATAAACTTCCGGTTATTGCTCTAACGGCAAAGGCAATGAAAGAAGATCGTCAGAAATGCATTGAAGCCGGAGCAAACGATTACATGTCGAAACCCGTGAATGTTGAAAAACTACTTTCACTTATGAGGGTATGGCTGTACAAGTAAGCGGGGTGTTTTGAAAGTGGAAAATTTGTGAATTTTTAGTAAATTAATAAAATACTATCGTCCATGAAAAATATAAATCTATTGTTTTTAGTCGGACAGTAGTGAAAATAAAACTTCGCGATTTTACAACAATGCAAACGGACTACACAACAACGAATGGTAATTTTAAATTTTTGGGGAAACCCATTAAACCAATAACTTATAAACCTCAAAATCCTCAATCAAAGTGAATCCAAAAATACTGATAGTTGATGACAAACTTGAGAATCTCATAGCACTTGAAAAGGTGCTGAATACTTTTGAAGTAGATTTTATCCGGGCAGCTTCAGGAAATGAAGCGCTGGTAATGACTCTCATGTATGATTTTGCACTGGCGATTGTAGATATCCAAATGCCCGAAATGGATGGATACGAAACAGTTGAATTATTGCGGCAGGAAGAAAAGACAAAATTACTTCCTGTAATTTTTGTGTCGGCAATTTATACCGAGGACATTCATATTGTAAAAGGAATCGAAACCGGAGCGGTGGATTTTATCCCAAAGCCTATTGTTCCCGTAATTTTGCGTGGAAAAGTAAGGGTATTTCTTGATTTGTACATCCATCAAACCCAATTGGAAAAATTGGTCAGGCAACGTACCCGTGAGTTGAAAGTGATTAATATAAAACTCGAGGAGGAAGTTTCGGAACGTAAAAAAGCAAACCTGATAGCGGAAGATGCAAAAGCCAAAGCTATTGCAGCCGACAAGCATAAGTCAACCTTTTTGGCCAACATGAGCCATGAAATACGCACCCCGCTAAACGGAATTATTGGGATGACCCAAATATTGGCTGAAACAAAGCTTGAAGATAAACAAAAGGAATACGTAGAATTGATCAGTGATTCAGGGAGCAGTTTATTGAGTATTATCAACGATATTCTTGATTTCTCAAAAATAGAATCAGGGCAAATAGAACTCGAAGAAATAAACTTCAACCTTAAGAAAAAAGTAGATCAAATTCATAAACTGATGAATCTAAAGGCATCTGAAAAGAACCTTAATCTTCAGTTCAAAATATTTGCAGATGTGCCGGAGTTCGTTGTTGGCGATCCATTGAGGCTAAAGCAAATTATTATAAACCTCGTAAACAATGCCATAAAATTTACCGAAAAGGGTACGGTAAAACTTGAAGTTTCCATCATGAAAAAAAATGAGGAAAACCCGAAGATTATGTTTAAGATAATCGACACCGGAGTGGGTATTTCTGCGAAAGCAAAAAAGAAACTCTTTAAAGAATTTTCGCAGGCCGATGCTTCTATTTCACGAAAACACGGTGGCTCGGGTTTAGGATTATCAATTTCAAAAAACCTTGCAAAAATGATGGGTGGCGATATTGGAGTTATCAGCGAAGAAGGGAAAGGCTCTACGTTTTGGTTTACAGTTGTTTTTGGAATTGGGAATGAGGTGACCGACAGAGATGATGAAATGATTCATTCCAAAGGTGAAGCTAAACCTAGAAAGCTACGGGTTTTGTTAGCCGAAGATAATAAGATAAACCAACGGGTGGCAATGGTTAATCTTCAAAAAATGGGTCATGTTGTTGATATTGCCGAAAATGGAAATATTGCAGTTGAAATGTTCAGGGATAATTTATATGATGTTGTATTAATGGACATAATGATGCCAATAATGGACGGTATAGAAGCTACAGGCAGGATAAAAAAAATGCAGGAGGATCAGGTGCTTAAAAGGGGTATTCCGGTTATTGCTATGACTGCCAATGCGCTAAAAGGTGACAAAGAGCGATTGATTGCACAGGGCCTGGATGGATATATATGTAAACCTTTTAAAGCAGATGATTTAAAGCAAGAGTTAGCTGCTCATTTTAACAATATCAAAATCTAATTTTTTTCAAAAGTTAAATCAATAATAGTCATGTCATCCAACGATAAACCAAAAATACTCATAGTTGACGATAGGATAGAAAACCTGATTGCGCTTGAGAAAATCCTCTATGATTTCAATGTGGAATTTATTAGATCCTTATCAGGAAACGAAGCACTGGTTAATACATTCCTTCATGACTTTGCCCTTGCTATTGTCGATATTCAAATGCCTGAAATGGATGGTTATGAAACTGTTGAATATTTAAGACAGGAAGAGCGGACCAAATTTCTCCCGGTTATTTTTGTGTCGGCAATTTATAAAGACGATTTTTATGTTGTAAAAGGCATCGAAAGCGGAGCCGTTGACCTAATATCCAAACCAATTAATCAAGACATATTGCGGGGAAAAGTAAAGGTTTTCCTTGATCTGTACAAGCAAAAACGTGAATTGGAGCGCATGAATGCCGAATTAAAAATTGCAAAGGATAAAGCCGAAGCAGCAACCCATACAAAATCGCTTTTTCTTGCCAGCATGTCCCACGAAATCAGAACACCACTCAATGGCATTATAGGCATGACAAATATTATGAGGGATACTTCACTGGATAAGGAGCAAAAAGATTACCTCGATATTATTAATATTTCCGGAAATAATTTACTTGCAATTATTAATGATATCCTTGATTTTTCAAAAATAGAATCCGGACAGGTGGATCTGGAAGATATCAATTTCGATCTCATAAAAGAAGTTGAGGATATAGTAAAGCTGCTATCATTAAGGGCGAAGGAAAAACGACTTGTTTTGCTTTCAGAAATCAGCGATGGGGTGCCAAGGTATCTTAAAGGAGATCCTTTGCGCTTGAAACAGGTGATTATTAATCTAATAAACAATGCAATAAAATTTACTACCTCGGGAAGTGTTACCCTTACAATTGATGTGTTGCAAGTTGATGGTTTGATGTTAATGAAAAAGAAAAATGCCACCAAACTAATCTTCAAAGTGATCGATACCGGAATAGGTATTTCTGAAGATGGTAAAAAAAGATTATTTAAAGCATTTTCCCAAACCGACAGCTCTATAACACGAAAATATGGAGGTACGGGACTTGGGCTGGCTATATCAAAAAATCTTTCCAAATTGATGAATGGAGAAATTGGCGTTGAAAGCGAGCTTGGTAAAGGTTCAAAATTTTGGTTCACCGGTGAATTTGAAATTAGTGAAGGAAGCGTAAAGGAAATTGAATTGAACATAAAAACGGAAACCCAGGGTAAAGAATCGCTTACAATTTTACTTGTCGAAGATAACCTGATCAATCAAAAGGTTGCCCTGTTTAATCTTAAAAAAATGGGGCACGAAGTAACCATCGCTGAAAATGGAAAAATTGCTTTGGACTTGTTCAAGAAAAACAACTACGATGCAATACTTATGGATGTGCTAATGCCTGTTATGGATGGCATAGAAGCCACTCATAAAATCAGGGAATATGAAAAAAATAAAGCCGTGGATAAGTCGATACATATTATTGCAATGACTGCAAATGCCCTAAAAGGTGAGCGCGAAAAAATGATTGCCGAGGGGATGAACGATTACATTAGTAAACCTTTTAAGCCCGAAGATTTGATAAAATTGCTTAGAATGGCCTCGTGATGCCTTCACTATCAGCAAATTTAGTATGTTGGATTTTTGATATTGCAATGCAAAAGTGCTTAATTTTATAAACGATAATGATCTATTACCAGAAATCGAAACTATGAATATTTCCTGTAACGAGGTTCAGATATTAATGGATAAAACCGGTAATAGCGCCGCCGGAGAAATTGCATTAATGCCCGGCATTGTGCAAAACCTAACCGAAAAATGGACCTACCCCGAAAATATGCCCGACTCGATGGTGTTCGACCTTTGGAAAGATGAAAAGATAATCGGGCAGGCTGCTTTTAAATCCATCCGCTGGTTCAACCGAAAGGCCGAACTGAGCTTATTTATCCATCCCGACTACCAGCAAAAAAAGATTGGTTTTAAAGTAATGGAAGCGATGATAAGCCATGCCTTCAACCATTTAAACCTCCACCGGCTCGAAGCCGAAATTATCGATTACAACCCGGCGGCAATAAGGCTTGTCGAAAAGTTGGGTTTTGTGTATGAAGGCCGATTGCGCGAAGCAAGGTATTTTGATGGGGAATACTACGATATTTTGCGTTATGGTTTGTTAAGGTCTGATTATCGAAAAAATCATTAGAAAAAAAAACAATATCACTACTGTCCGGGTAAATTTAACAGATTTCCTTCCGCCAACTGGCGGCAAGAAATCTATTCCTTTGTCATTTCACTTTGAAGCCACTTTTTCAGGGGCTTGAAACTCGGAATAACAAGGCATTGAAAATCTGAAAATTCCTGTATTTGGTATTTCCCCCCGCAATTTATTCTAAATAAATTAAAATTCCAAATACATTTTTCTACCTTTGTTCGCACTGAAAAACAACTCAACTTTAACTATCAGTGTTTTACAAATCTATACATATAATCTCTTTTTTTATCTTCCTTCATTTCAGCGTATCTGCCCAGGAAATTCATTTTTCTCAAATCGCCAACAATCCACTTTCCCTCAATCCCGCATCGGCAGGGCTGTTCGATGGTGCATTACGTTTGGGCGCAAGCTACCGAAGCCAGGGAAGGAGCATCTCTGTACCTTACAATACCTATTCGGGATGGGGCGACATGCATCTTAACCTAAACAAAACAGGAAGCACAGGACTGGGATTAGGCATGTCGGTTTTTTCGGATAATGCCGGGGAAGGCAGTCTTAAAACTACCTCAGGATATTTCAATGCTTCACTCATCAAAGGATTTAACAGGGATAATACTTTCAGGGCTGCACTTGGATTTTCTGTGGGTTTCATCAATAAATCGGTGGATTTTACGAAGCTGGTTTTCGACAGGCAATGGAATGAAACCATTTTCGACCCGGATGCACAAAGCGGAGAACCTTACAATGGCAACTCCATAATTTCACCCGATTTTGCAATTGGGGGAATCATTTGCTGGGATATCAATAAGGAGATAAAAGCCACTTTTGGTACCTCACTAAATCATATTAATAAACCAAAAATTTCATTCTACGAAAGTGAAAACAGGATGGAATACAAGCTGATAATACACACCATGATAAACTTTAAGGTGAACGAACAAATCCAGCTTGCACCGGGAGCGTATTTTGCAGTACAGCAATTTGCCAATGAGTTGATGTTTGGGACGAATGTACTTTTCGTGAAAAACAACATGAAATTTATTACCGGACTTTGGTATCGCCACGAAAGAGCCATCATTCCGCATCTTGGTTTTTTTGTGCAGGATTTCACCGTGGAATTCAGTTACGATATCAACATTTCCAGGCTTCACATCGCTTCAAATTACCGCGGTGGAATTGAGATTTCGCTCCTAAAAACCCTATCATTTAAAAACAAAACACCAGGCTGCAATGCATTTTAAGAATACAGAAAATATCAATTTTAATAAAAGAAGTTTTCTTTATATCCTTCTATTCATTGCGTTCATTAATCCTGTTAAGCTTAACGCTGATGATTATTTTTGGGTTGGAGGAAGCGGAAACTGGAGCGATATCAACCATTGGGCAACCATTAGTGGTGGATCGGTTTTGCACATACAGGCACCCACGGTTGCAGACAATGTATTTTTTGACGGAAATTCATTTTCGCCCGGAAACAACCTCCTGACCATCAATCAAAAAAATGCCATCTGCCACGATATGACATGGATTAATGTTTCAAACCAGCCTTTTTTATCTGGAAACGATACCACCAGCTTAAGGATATACGGATCGTTGAACCTTGCCCCGGATATGACATTTGACTATGAAGGTGATCTGTATTTTGAAGCAACAACAACAGGACAGGTAATTGCAAGTGCTGACAATGAATTTCTCTGCGATATTTTCCTTCAGGGAAATGGCGGTGGTTGGGAATTAACAAATGCGTTTCAATCATCCCGAAACCTGAATTTGATACGTGGCAACTTTAATACAAACGGAAATAGTTTTACTGCCGGAAGTTTCATGTCCACAACAAATGAGCAGCGTGAACTATTGCTCGGGAACTCATTCATAAGCGTGAATGCCTGGAGCTTGAATGCCGAAAACCTTATTTTGGAAGCATCGCGAACCAACTTTGAAGTAGAAGGGACTTTACAAAACCAAAACGGAACTCGACTCATTTATAACAATGCCACCTTTACAGGAATATCTTCCAGCATCATAGGTCAAAATAGCTATGCAGTTTTTAATATGGTAAGCTTTCAGAACGGAAGTGTTTCCGGTAATTTCACCATCGACACACTTACTTTTACCGGTGATGGGCAAGTTAGTGGAAGTGATTCGATAAACTATTTAAAGTATGCGGGCTTTGGAAGCCTTGTGGGAGGTGAGCATACGGTAAAGTTTTTAAAAGCTTTTGATTATTGCAGCATCGAAGGCAATAACCTGATCGACAGCCTTTGGATTGCAGGTGCCGCCATTATTAGTAACATGAATACAATTGAATATGCCAAATTAAAAAATACTGCGCTTATTACCGAACAGAACACTTTTAATGAACTCTACATCAGCCGGGAGGCTTACATATTTGGAAACAATCAGGCCAATATTGCATATTTAAATGGCAATTCGTGGATTACGGGAAACAATAGTTTCGCTTACCTGAATTTTAAGGAGGGCTGTACTTATACCCTGGGATCGTATTCGGTGCTTACTGTCAACAACCAGCTCAATGCCATCGGAACCTGCTACGAGCCTATCAGGATAATCTCGGACACCAACGGAGTTCAATCCACCATAATAAAAAACAACGGCCCCTTTGTGGGCGAATACCTTTCGTTGAGAGACATCAAAGCCGAAGGCTCCACACCTTTTATCGCTAACACATCGGTGGATTTGGGAAACAATGCAAACTGGAACATCGAAACCACCAATGGCCTCAACCTGTTTTGGGTGAACGGGCAAGGCAACTGGAACGATCCTTCGCATTGGGACGAAACCACTGGCGGGCCGGGAGGACATTGCCCACCCACAGAAATCGACAATGCCATTTTTGACGGGAATTCATTTTCATCTCCCGGTCAGCAAGTGCTCATCAATATTTACAATGCCGTTTGCCGGGATATGAACTGGGAAGAAGCAACAAGCCCCGCTCCCACCCTGGTTGGCCCCGACACCTGCAACATACGAATTTTCGGCTCCCTGTATTTTAATCCGGCCATGAACAATTCCTTTTTGGGAGATGTATTTTTTGAAGCCACAGATCCAGGTAAGATTATCAGATCATCTGAAAACACATTTAACTACAATGTTTGGTTTAATGGCAGGAACGGCTTTTGGGATTTGGAAGATAAGCTTACAGTTTTAAATGATATATTTTTTCAGCAGGGCGGCGTAAAAACCCGTGGAAACAATATTCGCTGCCGTACTTTTAGCTCAAGCGACACCACCACCCGACATCTGAATTTAGGCATCTCAACAGTTACAATGCTTGGATTATTAACTGACGTTTGGGTCATGAACGGGATGAACCTGAGCCTGCATGCTGATTCGTCATTATTGATATCACAGCGAACCGAAGCTGACATCGTTTCGATGAATGCCCCTGTGCAAAATCCACTGATTTATCATAATGTTGAGTTTTATGGTGATAAATCAAGGCTTAGGAATCAAGGCGCGTATTGCAATTATAACCTTGTAACATTTTCTGGAAATGCAAACGAAACCCGTGGCGATTGCACCATCGATACCATTACTTATCATGGCATTGCGGGACAAATATTTAACAGCGACACCATTAAAACTGCAATTTTTAATGCACCCGGTGGGTGGGTTGAAGGAGAACATATTATCGAAATCGCTTACTTTTATGATGATGCCACTGTAACTGGAAAAAGTAAAATTGATACTGCTTTGTTCTATAGCCGGGCGGTAATATTAGATTCAAACTACATCGACACTGCCATTATTTATCACAAAGCACTAATTGAAGGCCATAATACTTTCAGGACAGCCACACTGTTGGGTGACGGCGATTTTTACGGCGAAAACACCTTCGATGATCTTACCTTGAGTAAAGCCCGAAACTACTACCTGGAATATTCAAAAACTCAAACCATAAACGAAAATCTAAACCTAAATGGCCGCTGCACTGGCCCCATCATTATTCAATCGACCGAAAATACTTTTGAGGCCAACATCCACAAAGTCAATGGCCCGGTGGAAGGGCAATATCTTTCGCTTAGAGATATTCATGCTTCCGGTGGCAGCCTGCCTTTCAAAGCTTTGAACTCCGTTGATTTGGGCAATAATGAAGGCTGGGATATTACTACTGCTGACCCGCTGGAATTGTATTGGGTAAACGGCACCGGCTATTGGAGCGATTCACTGCACTGGGCCGGGGCTTCGGGAGGCGATGGCGGGTTTTGTGTCCCCACACCCATCGACAATGTTTATTTTGATGAGAATTCATTTTCCCAACAAGGCGAAACGGTAACTATTGATTTCACCAATGCCACCTGCCATAACATGACATGGATCGGGACAAAAACACAATCGATGCTTTATGGCCACGACACCACCAACTTACGGATTTATGGTTCCTTAAAACTCAATCCCACAATGGTGAATAACTTTGAAGGAAACTGGTATTTTGAAAGCACTGAAAAAGACCATACTCTCCAAACTTTCGGGCAAAAGTTTCTAAACACCATAACTTTCCAGGGAATAGGAAGTGAATGGACACTGCTCGACAATCCGGATACTATATCGGGGATAGTATTCAAACACGGCGTTTTGGATTTGAGTAACAGGAAAATAATTTGTGGATTTTTTAATTCAAACTTTATTAATCCCCGCACACTTGATATTTCAAATGATTCCATCAATACCATTAAAGATAATACAAACTGTTGGCACCTTAACACAGCCAATCTTACATTTAATAGTGAAAACTCAGTGATTACTTCGGCAGCGAACAATGGAATTGTGCGAACCGAAGGAGGCGGAATAATCCATTACAACAATGTAAACTTTAACAAATCTTCAAGGATTTACAGCATTGCCACCGAAGCAAAGTACAACAACATTATTTTCGAATCGAATGGCAGTGTAATTGGCAATTGCACCATCGACACCATAATAATACAAGGCTCCGGGAGCATCAACGATTCCGACACCATAAACTATGCACACTTCCTTGGGTTGAGTGGAAATCTTATCGGCGGGAGTCATCAGGTAAATACAATCATTTTCGATAATGCCGGCACCATCAGCGGAAGCAACATTATCGACAGCACAATAATCCATGGAGCAGGCAATATTGACGGTTCAAATCAAATCAATAAAACACTGATTATTGGTGGCAAGGCAGTTATTTCAGGACAAAATAATCTTGGACCTACTATCCTGCTGGGAAACGGACTCATAAACGGCGCCAATCAATTTACAAGTCTAAAGCTTACCCCTGGTAATATTTATGAACTGGAAGAAAACACTACCCAGTTTATTTCAGAAAACCTGTTTGTAAGGGGCAACAACTGCTTCCCGATTACGCTACGCTCGCAATTGCAGGGAAGCCAGGCCATAATTTCCATGCCCGACAACAGGGAGGTGAGCGGCGATTTTCTCGAAATACGCGACATCAACGCAAGTGGCGGTGCAATATACTATGCCGGAAATTTCAGCTCGGATTTGTCGAATAATAATGGATGGATTTTCGATAACGCACCCGGCTATATTTATGGATTTGCCAACGATACCACTATATGTGAAGCCGATGTTACGATAATTGGAACGCAAAATTTCAATCCCGACAACAACACTACTTTTTTGTGGCACGATGGAAGTTCAGGTTCGGAATATTTGGTAAAACCTGACGACACCATTGCTTATGTTACCGTTAATTATGCCAACGATTGTGCCTATCAGGATACCATCTCAATCCATCGTTTTCCTTCGCCCGATGTTGATCTAGGAGGCGATAGATCAGTGTGTACACACGACACCATTTTCCCTTTGCAATATACAGCGGGTGTTGATTTTTTGTGGCACGATGGAACAACCAGGCCATTTATCATCACTTCCAACACTGAAATTTATACCCTTGAAGTAAGTAATGAATTTGGCTGCACCCGGCAGGATGATATTTATGTGGAGGTAGTTCCTGCGCCCATTGTTTTTCTGGGAAACGACACCATCATCAGGCAGGGCGAACAGATTTTGCTCGATGCCGGAAATCCAGGGGCAAGCTATTTCTGGTCAAGCGGCGATACCACCCAAAGCATTTTTGGGCAAAGTAAGCAAACGTATTGGGTAGGAGTAAACAATTTGGGCTGCATGGCTTTCGACACCATTTTTATTGATGAATTCCCACCCTGCATTATTGCAGTGCCCACAGCGTTTTCGCCCAATGGCGATGGTATCAACGATATTTTGTATGTGCGGGGCAATAATTTTACGGAGTTTGAATTGATGATTTTCAACCGCTGGGGCGAACTGGTTTTCAGAACAACAGATGCCGGAACCGGCTGGGACGGAACCTATCAGGGCGAACCACAAGCCATGGATGTATATAATTATTATTTGAAAGGTTTATGTGTTGATGGACAAATAACATCAAGCAAAGGAACAATTACATTATTAAGGTAGATGAAACAGATTTTGTTAGCTATATTTTTACACTACTGTCCGAGTAAATTTAACAGATTCCTTGCCGCAGGTGCGGCATCGGAATGACAAGGCATTGGAGAGATGAGAAGAGTGGAGGAGGTGGGTGCGGCTTCACCGCACCCACCTCCTCCACTCGAATAGCTAAAGCCTTGTCATTCCGAACGCAATCCCGAAACTTCGGGATGAAGTGAG
>CAZQIV010000096.1:0-27073 GCA_964593705.1 uncultured Lentimicrobiaceae bacterium
TACAGACATGCACAAATTCTTTTTTTTATAGACTCTATGGACACACACTAATTAGTGCCCGTCCATAAAGTCGGCCATTTTCAATAATAAAAAAAGCTTCCCGCAGATTTCGCTGATTAGCGCAGATAAAATCTGCGCTAATCAGCGAAATCTGCGGGAAACATTACTAAAAAGACAGGCTCTAATTAGTTTCGATTGTAGCTGAATGGTGCGGAGTAAGATCGTGCTTGATAGAATTCCTGAAATAGGATGGGGAAATTCCATAGCTTTTATTGAAGCAATTGTAGAACGAACTCCGGGATGCAAAGCCAACCATCTGGCCAATGCCTTCGATGGAAATATGGTCGTAGGTATGGTCTATTAACAACAGACGGGCTTCTTTAATCCTGTACTCATTTAGTAATTCATAAAAGTTTTTATTCAGGCAATCATTGATTGCTTTTGATAAATAGGAGCGGTTGGTATTTAGCGCCTTGCTCAAATCATCCATACTTAGTTTGCTGTGCAGGTAAGGCTTTTCTTCCCTGAAATATTTCAACAGGCTTTCAACGAGATCATTTTCTTCGGTGTCTGCCGCTGTCATTTTCTCGGCACAAGGGCTTAGCTCATTGATGTTTTGGACGGCGGGATCCACGGCTTGTTTCTGGAGGTCTATTTTTGCCAGTTCAACATTTTGCCTGACCAATGCCTTGTATGCCCTGTTCTTTTTTAGGTATTGCCGCAATATCAAAGCCATCAAAATAAAAATAAAGCAAATTCGGGGTAATAATAAAACTTGCTTCCAGTTTCAACAGCATCAGAAAAGTTGTTGTATATACCAATATAAGCCACCCCAAATCCCAGGCTAAAAACACCTTTGTGACGGTAAGTTATGTTAAGCCTGCCGCCATAGGTTTTGAATTGGTCGGCATTGGTATAAACCCATATTTCGGTGGTGTCGTTGTTGTTGCCTACTATAGTGTCTTTAAAAGTAAAAAAAAGCCTTTTAGTTTGTCCAAAAGGCTTTTTTAAATTTTACTATTCTGGTCTTAGCCACCAAAATCGTCAAACATTACGTTTTCGGGAGGCACACCATAATCGTCCAGCATTTTAACCACGGCATCATTCATCATGGGTGGGCCGCAGATGTAGTATTCAATTTCTTCGGGCTCAGGATGATTTTTCAGGTAGTTGTCCATAATTACCTGGTGGATAAATCCGGTGTAACCTTTCCAGTTATCTTCGGGATTGGGCTCGGAAAGTGCCACATTAAATTTAAAGTTTTTATTTTCGGCCTCAATCTTCTCAAAATGATCCATGTAAAATAGTTCTCTCAACGAACGGCCACCATACCAGAATGTGGCTTTTCGATTGGTTTTTTTGGTTTGAAACAAATCGAAAATATGCGAACGCATGGGTGCCATCCCGGCGCCACCGCCAATAAACATCATTTCTTTATCGGTAGGTTTGATGAAAAATTCCCCGTAAGGGCCCGAAATCATTACTTTATCTCCTGGCTTGCGCGAGAAGATAAACGAAGAGCAGATACCCGGGTTTACCTTCATAAAGCCGCCGGCTTTCCTGTCCCAGGGAGGTGTTGCAATACGAATGTTTAGCATTACAATATTTCCTTCGGCGGGGTGGTTGGCCATAGAGTAAGCACGGTAAATGGGCTCAGGATTCTTCATCTTTAAATCCCACATTTTAAACTTATCCCATTCAGGACGATATTCATCCTCGACCTCCATATCTTTGAAGTCAACCTCGCATTGTGGAACATCAATCTGGATATAGCCTCCTGATTTGAAGTCGAGGGTTTCGCCTTCGGGAAGCCTTACCACAAATTCTTTGATGAAAGTAGCCACGTTACCATTCGATACCACTTCGCACTCCCATTTCTTAATGCCAAAGATTTCGGGTTCCACATGAATTTTCATGTCTTCCCTAACCTTAACCTGGCATCCAAGCCGCCATTTGTTGGCTTGCTCCTTACGTGTAAAATATCCTGTTTCGGTGGGCAAAATACTGCCACCACCTTCGAGTACCTGGCATTTGCACATGGCGCAGGTTCCACCTCCACCGCAGGCTGATGGAAGGTAAATTCCCTCGTTGGCTAATGTTGACAGTACTGTGTTACCAGGATCAACTTCAATTTCTTTTTCATCGTTGATAATCAACTTCACCTTTCCCTGAGGCATCAGCTTTGTGCGGGCATAAAGCAAAATGGCTACAAGCAAAATGATGATGATCAGGAAAATAGCTATACTTATGCCTATAACCCCACCAATTCCGGTTGCTAAAATCATTTTTGTGATTATTTAGTTGTTAATATTTTTATTCTTTAAATTTATTTGCTTACTTCAATTTCAGAGAATCCAGACTACAGTTTTATACCCATGAAACTCATAAAAGCTATGCCCATCAAACCTGTGATGATAAAGGTAATTCCCAGACCACGAAGTGGTGCAGGTACATTTGAATACCTGATTTTTTCGCGGATGGCTGCAATACCTACAATAGCCAGGAACCAGCCCACGCCAGAACCAAGTCCGAAGGATGTAGCCTCGGAAATGGAAGCATATTCTCTTTCCTGCATGAACAGTGAGCCACCCAATATGGCGCAGTTTACAGCTATCAGAGGAAGGAAAATCCCTAATGAGGAGTAGAGTGCCGGAGAGAATTTTTCGATAATCATCTCAACAAGCTGCACCATGGAGGCGATAACCGCGATAAAAATGATGAAACTTAAAAAACTCAAATCCACATCTGCCAAAGATGGGCTTAACCAAACCAAAGCTTTGGGAGCCAGAAGGTAATTGTTGATAAGATAATTCACAGGAACAGTAATTCCCAAAACAAATACTACCGCTATGCCCAGGCCTACCGAAGTTTTTACGGTTTTTGATACTGCGAGGTAAGAGCACATCCCGAGGAAGTATGCAAACACCATATTGTCAACGAAGATGGATTTTACGAAAATGCTGATTAGATTCTCCATTATGTTCAAGTTTTATTTTTTAATCTGATAATTAAATGATTTAAGAATGAAGATTAACGATTTGTGATTTTAGATTTAGTGTGATTCCGCTGTATTGACACTTGCAACAAAAATTGATATCAATTCATCACTCTCTTTCATTGCTCCACCAATACGTGGATAATCAAGATGCAAGTTTGCCCGGTCAATAATTTTTAAAGCTACAAAAGTCTCCCGAAGTTCTTTGAGGCAAATTTTCATTTTATGAATAAAATCCCTTTTTGATTCGGCAGATTGAGCTTCACCATAATTTAAGGCAGGTGAAGAACCCGATCGAACAATTTGCCCGGCAAAATAATTACCAGCTCTTGAATCTTTTAAATTCTCAGAGATGTCAATAATCAACACCGAATAATCAATTAGTCTGTTTTCAAGTTCTTCTTTGGTCATGTTCAATTAAATCTAAATTCTAAATTCTTCAATCGTTAATCTGAAATCTTTTTAATTTTCCTCAATAAGTTCCTTATCCTTGCTGCGCTGAACCCAGATGATGATACCCACAACAATGAGTGCCATCGGGGGAAGGATCATCAAGCCGTTATCTTTATATCCAAAGTCGTAAAAGCCTTGTGGGATAATCTGATAGCCCCAAATTGTTCCTGAGCCTAAAAGTTCGCGGAAGAAAGCTACCACGATCAAAATCCAGCCGTAGCCCATCGCATTGCCCAAACCATCCAAAAACGATGGCCAGGGTTTGTTGCTCATGGCAAAAGCCTCGAAGCGCCCCATGATAATACAGTTGGTGATGATTAGACCTACAAACACCGATAATTGTTTACTTACATCGTAAACAAAAGCTTTTAACACTTGATCCACAAGAATAACAAGCGAAGCAATTACTACAAGTTGAACGATAATTCTGATACGGGGAGCAATGGTTTTGCGGAGCAGCGAAATAATTACATTGCCAAAAGCCAGCACTGCCGTAACTGATAGCGCCATAACAAAGGCAGGTTCGAGTTTAACTGTTACCGCCAAAGCTGAACAGATACCCAGTACCTGGATGGTAATAGGGTTTTCTTTGCTAAGCGGTGTGGTGAGCAGCCTGCGATTTTTAGCTGAAAATAAAGGTTCTTTATTGCTCATAATTATTTATTTTTCTCGATGTATGGAACATAATTTTCAAGGCAGTCTTTCAACATATCCGATACCCCGTTGCTGGTAATGGTACCACCCGAAATGGCATCAACCCCGTGTGCAGGGTTGATGTTGCTGTTGGATACGCCTCCTTTTACAACTTTAACCGAAACAAAATCACCATTTTCATCAAATATGGTTTTTCCTGTAAAATAAGCTTCAAACCAACTGGTATTAATCTCGGCACCCAGACCGGGAGTTTCGCCTTTATGATCGAAGGTTGCCCCGGCTATGGTATTAAAATCGCTCTTGAAAGCAATGTTTCCCCAGATGGGTCCCCAAAGCCCAATACCTAATACGGGAACAACATAACTGCGTTCACCGTCTTTTTCCATAACAAAGATGGGCCAAACCGGAGTAGCTTCAGTTTTACCTGCGGCAAGTTCCTTTTTCAAATTGTTTTGTATTTTGAGGTTAATGTCGAAAGGCCTAAGCTCACCTTTTTCCAGTGTGTTGTTTTTAAAAACACTTACCACGTTTCCCTTGGAATCCACAGCCAATTCCTCTACAACGTACTTGGAATAAGTATCAGCAGCGGCTGCTCTGTCGGTTACAATATTTGCAGAAGCAAGGATTCCCTGGATTTTTTCAGCTTTAACATTGGCCTCTTGAAAAGGCTTTAGCACCATGGATGCCGATGACAGGATTGCTGCCACCAGGATTACCATCACTGATGCGTAAATGAAAATATATTTGTTTGTAAACATAAATAATTATTTATTTTATTATTGATATTTTTTGTGATTCAATAAGTTGACCGTTTATCTCAATTGTGTAAAAATAAATTCCATTATGTAAATTATCAGAATTAATTGGTATGGAGACAAAACCTGTATTTATTGTTTTGTTATTTAACAATTCCACTTCTTTTCCTGAAATATCATATAAACGAATGACTACTTGTGCAGGTTCATCCAATTTGAGATATATTGAACAATGCGGAATACAAGGATTAGGAAATACTGATGATATTGAACCGTTAACTGAATTATTTGAGCTTTCAGAAAAAATATTCTTTGTTCCGTCTTGTTCGTGTTTTAATAATAAATCAATGTGATAATCCCTGCTCATATCAAATTGTTGAACTGAAGAATATTTGTATTGGTTTAATTTACCGATGTATGATGATTTTATTCCGCTATTTTCCATTAGAAAATACGTGTACCCTAAATCAATTATCGCAAATATTGAATCTTCAATAGAAGCCGGATTTTCAATTACATTTTCAAACCAATTGATTGCTTCAGGATAATTCTCCAATTTGATATCGCAAAAATTCCCTAAGAATTCCGCCAGCTTTTTTAAATCAGTATTATTTTGCAGGACAGGCTCAGTTAAATAGTAGGTTTTCAATTCCAAAAAATTATTCCCTGATAACTCAGTTATAGCAAACATTTCTTTTAGTGATGCCTGGGCAAATTTACTCGATGGGTAAGTACAGATCAATTGTTTGTAAAGTGTTTCTGATTCTGTATAATTACCTGACGCTGCATTCGTTTGGGCTGTCTCGAACAAGGTTTCTTCATTGCTTGATGAGGATGAACCACAGAGGAGATTCCAAGCCGGATTGAACAAATAAGCATTTTCCGGGTAAAAATCACTTATTGTATCGTAGCTGATTCCCCAGTAATTATTTCTTACATCTATCGAATTAGGGCTAATCACACTATTTGGCGTGTATAATAAGGGATCGGTGTTGTTTTCAAAATAAACTGCATTCCACCTGAAATGATAAGGAAAACTATTAAATGTGGCATATAACTGAATAATTTTGTTATCGTTGATTTGCTGGGTCTGGGAAGTACTGTCGGCCAATTTATTTCCGTATAACTTCACTTCACTATTGTTTAATGATAGCACGCCATAGTAGTTTTCGTGAATATGATTATTGTAGATGTTTGCGTAGGAACTATAAATGACCAGTCCTGCACCTTCTGTCTCAGATGTACCGTTACCTTTTATATTATTATTTCTGATAATTTTATTGGATAAGGCTGCACCAGCGTAACTAATTTTTATTGCATCACCAGCATTTTTCATAAAAGTCGAATTTTCAACCGAATAGATTTGGTAACCTTCTATTTGTAGGGCAGTATTTCCCTGGTAGTAATTAAATGTGCAGGAATCTATTCCAACAAAATTGCTTTTAATATTGGCTTTGCCCATTTTTGCATAGGACTCTTCAAACACACTTTTCTCCAATACAATATCACCGTAAGTAAACCGTAGTCCCGAAAGATAGAATTCGGCTTCGTTTATCTGTAATGAATTGGCTTTACAATCAAAAACTGATCTTTCGAGCCGGGGAGTATTTAAAGTTAGATCAAGAGATGGGTTATCAATCTTTATTTCAATTGAATTGCCTTCATCAACAAAAAATTCAACATTATCACCGATACTTATGTTCCCGAATACTTCGATCTTGTTTTCATCGGACAAACCATGAATCTTCACATTATCACCAATGATCAAACTGGAGCCTGCCCCAACACTTATCTTTCCTTTGTAAAAGTAAACCTCTGTATTATTCGGAATTGTAAGGGTGCCACCGGCACTTACCTCAACCTGCTTTCGCACGTATGTATTACACGGAACGGTATAGGATGCATTATTTATAAAAAAGGGCAAAACAAAATAATCGATCACAAATTTTGTTGTGTCGTTGTGGTTGATTGGGATGTTGGTTTGGGTGCAAGGTATTTCAAATTCCTCATCCCAACGATAATCGATAATGCTGAGGCTGTCAACTATTCCGTTTGCTAAAATGGTATCGTTTGTTTCCAAAACATTAATAAAAAACCTTCCGTTTGGGTATTGATCCAGTAAAGTTGATATATCAAAACCCATCTCAATCGATCCATTCAATCCATCACCTAACATAGGCAGGTTACCTCCCCCATAACGGGGGCCATTGTAAATATTAAAAACAATGGACGAATCGAAAAATGTGGATAAATTGGCAAAACAGTCTTGTGACAAACCATACTGTACATCTATCATTCCCCGTGCTTCGTGGCTCATGTTCAGTTTAAGGGTTAGGTTGGGTGAATAATCGTGTTTTGCATTTAATCCCATAATTAATGATGCTGGATTATCCGGCAATAACCTGTAAGGTACATAAATAAAACCGCTGTCATTTACAGAAGGCCAATCATCCCCATAACTATTCACAACTTTTAGGGCACCATATTCCCAATCCTGCATATCAATTATGCTGTCACCGTTGATGTCAATATGGTTGGTATAAATGCCATTAGTGTCGGCATCATAACGGATGCTATCGTTGAACCCTACAAATGTCATGGCGTGGAATCCACCGCCATAAAGACCCCACTCCGTCAAGATTTGTTTTTCTGCCTCAGGGCTATCCATAGGCAAAGTTGCTTTTTTCCATTGCTCGGTAAAACAAGAAAAAACGGCCAGTCCACCGGTTTCCTCTCCATTGGCATGGTCATTTAACCAATGCTTCAAAATAGTTAACCCTTCAGCAGAATTAAGGGCAAATCCCCAATAATCTTCTATCCTGTTTTGCATGGCACGGTAATATTTTTCATATCCGGTCATCCACCTGTAACTAATTTTTCCAAAATCTTCATCATAATCCGCCCCATCGGGAATACCGGATTCTTTAATAATATCCCAGCCAATTTTCCACCAGGAACCACTGTAATAATTTCCTACATTCACAAAATTAAATGTGTATAAGGGGGAATACCAGTTTTCAGGAAAATTATTGCCAGTATTTAAATTTCTTAGCCTGTTTATTTCATAAGTATAAGTGTATCCGATACCTGAAGATGGAGAGCAACTCGATCCCCACTGATCAAAAACCGGAGGCAGAAACATCAAATCAGAATTGTCAATACTATTTGGTAAAGGTGTAGAGTCGGATACTGGTGTTAATACTAAACCTGGAATGCCGGGAAGGTTTGCCATTTCTTCGGGGGTAAGGGATATTTTTCCCCCTTTGTGTTGGTTTTGGCTCATTACCGGTTGCATATAAAATAATATCAGTAAGCTAAAGTACAATCTTTTCATAGCACTCATTTTTTTAATATTTTATATGAATTAAGGTTATCACTATTTTCTACTAGAACAAAATAAACACCTTGTGCCCACAATGATGTATCAATATTTATGTTTTCTCCCGAAGTTTTAATTTCATAAATGCAGTTTCCACTAATATCGTAAATAATTATTTTAAAATAATCAATGCTATGCCTTTTTACATTACTATTAATGGTTAGCTTATCAGTAAAAGGGTTTGGAAATACTGAAAAATAATAGGATGCACTTTCAAAATGATTAATACCGGTTATCAAATTTTCACTTCGATAGATTTTTGTTGTTTCTCCTATGACCGAATACATGTATCCTGTTTTATCATACCATAGGTGTTTTACGTCAGGAATGGAAACAATACCTGATTCTAACTTTTCCCAGGTTATTCCATTATCTGATGACCTGTAAACACCTCCGCCATACCAGCCCTGTGATGAACAACCTATGTAAATATCTTCATGCTGGGTAATCTCAATTGTTGTTACCAAAATATTATCATCTTTCAAAATTGTCCATGATTCCCCAAGGTCAGAAGATTTAAGCACTGCCCCCCGCCAAAGCGAATAATGCCCCCGGCTGCCAGCAAAAATATCGCCCTGTGAGTTTATTTCCAGCGATGCGATATACTCTTCGTTGTTCATCGCTGTCCGTTGCCAGTTGTCGCCACTATCTTTGGAGATGTAAACTCCACTACCTGTTGTGTCGCTATAGCACAAATTACATAAAAATAAGCTACCATTGGGATGTAATGCCATATCATTAATTTTTGTATTGTTATTGGTTGATGGAAATACCAGGGCCCATGTTTCCCCATGATCGGCAGTTTTATATACCCCCTGCCATCCGCCGTACAATATCTCCATTTCGGATGGTTTAATTATAAAAGACTTTGATGTGTAGGGGGGAGTTTCGATTGTATCCCAGCTTGTTCCATGATCATCAGAATAGAAAATATGAGAGGGGTAGCAGCCGGCATAAATTCTATTTTCATTTGTTATGTAGATCGGATCGATAAAGTCTGTGTTAATAA
The DNA here is from genome assembly GCA_964593705.1 of uncultured Lentimicrobiaceae bacterium. Lineage (GTDB taxonomy): Bacteria > Bacteroidota > Bacteroidia > Bacteroidales > 4484-276 > SABY01. Next base: position 9,246 of record CAZQIV010000096.1, read on the forward strand.
CCAATTCCCATGTATCTCCATTGTCATAAGAACGATAAGCACCAAAATTTGAACCTGCGAACAAAACACCATCGGAAGTGGTAGCTGTGCTGTAATACCCCACCGTATCCGGGCAATTGGTCATTGACCAGAAATCCTGGGCAAATACAACTGTGGCTTGTGCCAGGATAAATAGGAAAAATAATATTTTGTATTGAATTTTCAATTTAATACCTTATGTAATTGCTAATTTGGCACGTTTCATCCTTTTCTTAATATTACCTTCCACAATATAGTGATCGATGAGTGGTGCAAATACGTTCATAAGCAGGATGGCGAGCATCATGCCTTCGGGATAGGCCGGGTTGAGTACACGGATAAGCACTGCCATAACGCCAATGAGGATTCCATAAATCCATTTTCCTTTGTTGGTTTGCGATGCGCTCACCGGATCGGTGGCCATAAATACTGCTCCAAAAGCAAATCCTCCCATAATCAGGTGGTAGTAAGCCGGCAGTGCCATGTAGGCATTGTCGGGGGCAACGTAAGGTCCAATAAAATTGAAAAATGTGGCCAATCCAAATCCTCCAACGAAAACGGAGAGCATAATGCGCCAGCTTCCGATTCCTGTAAGTATGAGTATAACAGCTCCTACAAGGATTAAAAATGTAGAGGTTTCGCCAATGGATCCGGGAATAAATCCCCAAAACATATCAGATGCACTTGGTAAGGATTCGAAGGGCTGGTTGGTTAAAAGATTACCAAGTGGTGTAGCCCCTGAATATGCATCGGCTTTTTCAGCTATCCATACTTTATCTCCAGACATATCCGATGGATAAGCAAAGAAAAGGAATGCCCTGGCTGTGAGCGCCGGATTTAGAATATTCATACCTGTACCACCAAAAACTTCTTTACCAATAACTACTGCAAAAGCGGTTGCGATGGCTACCATCCAAAGTGGGGTGTCGGGAGGTACAATCATTGGGATAAGGATACCCGAAACCAGGAAGCCTTCATTTACTTCATGCCCACGCAATTGGGCGAAAATAAATTCGATACCCAGCCCTACAACATAGGATACTACAATAATAGGGAACACTTTTATGAAGCCAAACAGGAAATTCTCCCAAAGTGAGACGGTTTCGCCCATCGAAAGAAAATGCTGGTAACCTATATTCCACATCCCAAAAAGTAGTGCAGGGATTGCCGCCATAACCACAAAAGCCATGGTGCGTTTCATATCGATATGATCGCGGATGTGGCTTCCTGTTTTTGTAGTATGGTTTGGAACGTATAGAAAAGTCTCGAAAGCTTCGAACGAACTTTTTAAATACGAAAACTTCCCTCCCTTTTCAAACTGTGGTTTAATGCTGTCAATAATGTTTCTTAAAGCTTTCATTATGTTAATATAGTTTATGCATTAGCTCATTTCTTTTCTCATCACATCAATACCCTTACGCACAATAGCCTGAATATCGATTTTGGATGTGTCGATGTATTCGATAAGCGCAAAGTCTTCTTCATCAACTTCATAAATGCCGAGTTGTTCCATGGCATCTATATCTTCAATCATGATAGATTTGATGAGCTGCATGGGGTAAATATCAAAAGGAAATACTTTTTCCATTTCTCCGGTCATCACAAAAGCACGCTCTCCACCATGTAAGTTAGTGTCGAGGCGGTATTTTTTGTTTTTGCCATTGAGAAAGGTGGGGAATGATTTTGAAAAACTAAACTTTCCGAAACCGGGAAGCGCCCAGCCAAATAGTTCGTGGTAGTCGCCTTCGGGAATTACAGTGATTTGATTGTCGAAAAAGCCAACAAATCCGACTTTGTCAATTTTTCGTCCTGTAAGTGCATTACCGCTGATGTAGCGTACATTTTCTTCAATAATGTTTTCTTTTACAATTTCGGCAATGGATGCGCCAATTTTGGTTTTGAAATATTTTGGTTTAATAACTTCAGAGCCTGTTAATGCAATAATTCTTTCTGCATTAAAACGACCTTCGAGAAAGAGCCTTCCGATTGTCAGCACTTCTTGTGGCTTTAGATGCCAAACTACTTCGTCTTTGTTGATCGGATCAAGTTTATTTATCTGGGTTCCGATATTTCCCGAAGGATGTGGTCCTTTAAAGAAATTGATCTGAACATTTTTTGAATTGGTGAATACTTTTGAGTTTGCATCGCCGGCAGGCAAATTGAGATGAACAATGCCGGGGGTCAATTTTTTCAATGCATCAACACCTGCCTGAAAAGCGTCTCCTTGCCCATGAACAATCAGGTCAAAATCAACACCCAATGGTGCAGTATCAAAACCCGAAATGAAAATTGCTTTGGGTTCATCTTTAGGATTTGCGATAACAGTGTATGGTCTTTGCCTGATTACGGGCCAAACGCCACTTTCGAGCATTTTTTCGATGATTGCTTCCCTTTTTAGGGAGTTGGGGTCAGCTATCCCAAAATCAATAAATGATTGTTCAGCATCAGCTTCGATGCTTACTTCGAGCAGCACTCTTTTAGCGCCTCTTCTGATTTCTTTTACAGTGCCGCTAACCGGGGAACTGAATTTGATGTTGTCGCGGTACTTATCATAAAAAATTTGTGTGCCCGCTTTAACCTTATCGCCTTCGTGGACAAGCAACTTTGGAAAAACACCATGAAAATCGATGGGCTTAATGGCATATTGACCCGCCTCGACATCAGCAATGATCTTTTCGGCTTCACCCTGAAGGTTAATATTTAAACCTTGTTTAATATTGATTGTTTTAGACATATTGTTATTTCAAAATGGTACCTTCTTGTTGTCTGATTTTGCTATGCTTCGCAAAAAGCGTTGCAATAATATGAATTAAAATTTATTCGCTTTTACCTCACCATCAAAAATTAATACACCATCTGTTAATATTGTGCCTATTTTGATGTATCTGTTGAAAAAGGTTGATTTTTGTCAGCTTTTTATTTGCTTCAAGGCAGCCAAATAATAATCCGTTCAATAAATTGAAGTCGCAAAAATATGTAATTTATTAAATGTATTGTTAATTGTTTAACAAAAAAACCGATTCTGTTTTATTCATTAAACTAAAACTTTAAACATGAATTGAGTTGTAAAATACTGTGAAATTCTTTCGGCAAAAAATCGCTCTACAATATTTATTATTTAAGTATTTGGATATAAGATTTGAGAAACCTTAAAAAAATTAACCAGGGCAAATTTACAGCCGATGAATTTCAAACTTTCCTAGATAGTGTCGGTCTTTAAAGTAACAATCCAGCCCACACCCCTCTAACTCCCCGCCAGTTGGCGGAAGAACCAGCCAACGCACTGGTAGCGAGGGGGCTCCCCTTTAGGGGATTAAGGGGTCGCGCGGGCAAAATAAGAAAAGAGCTGACTTTATAAACAGACACTAACTAAGCTTTTTCGCACACTTTTTGTAAGCGCCAGCAACTTATTGGCTATTTTTGGAGAAATTTCAATTTTTAATTGTAAACTATTTTTTATGAAAACATACATTTTAATTATCCTAACCACTGTAATTGTTTTGGTTCTAACAACTTTTACCTGTGCTCAGCAAGGTCAATCCGATGATTATTACCAGGAAAACTTTTTAAGAAATTCAGATTACATCTACAAAGACAACATAAAAACAGTTTTGGTTTACAAGGAAGGTAATGAGATGGACGAACCTGTTTTGCTGCTCAATTCAGATGAAAGGTTAATTTTTAGATTCGATGATTTGAACGGAGATTATCAAAAATATGAATACACAATTATTCATTGCGATGCGGATTGGAACGTGTCGGATTTGATGCCCAATGAATATCTCGAAAGTTTTTCGGACGATTATATCGAAGAATTCCAATATGGGGTAAATACCATTCAACCTTATACACATTATTGGAAAACCTTGCCCAATGATGTGATTAATTGGCGCCTTTCGGGCAATTACCTGCTTAAAGTTTATCAAAACAACGATAAGAATGATGTGCTTTTTACCCGCAGGTTTTACGTGCTTGAGCCAAAAGTAAGCGTGATGGCAACGGTAAGAAAACCTGCAAATATTTCAGAACGCGATACACGTCAGGAGGTGAGTTTTAGCATACAAACTGCCGGGTTGAATGTAAACGACCCCTATCGGGAAATTGATGTTACCATAAGGCAAAATGGCCGATGGGACAATGCCATTACCGATTTACAACCACGATCGGTTTCGGGAACGGAGTTAGTTTACGATTATGATGGGATAAATGTTTTTGATGGGGGTAATGCTTTCAGGTATTTTGATTTAAAAAGTTTAATGTACAATTCATTCAGGGTGGCAGCCATCGAATACACGCCTCTCGACGGATACCAGGTTTACCTTCATGATGATGAGGTGAAAAAGAAAAATGTTTACGAAAACGTGCAGGAAAGCATCAACGGCCGCTTCCTGATTAAGACCGAAGATATGTACAACACCAATTTTGAGGCCGACTATGCTACTGTTAATTTTTTCCTGCCTTACGAAACCCCGCTCATCCAGGGAAAATTGTATATTATGGGCGGATTAACCAACTGGCAATTTCTACCGGATGCCGAACTTAAGTATAATTATGAGCGGCAAGGCTTCGAAGGAGCGCTCATGTTGAAACAGGGATATTACAATTACCATTATCTCATGTTACCCAACAACTCAAAAATTGGTGATATCGAACTTTGCGAGGGTAATTTTTTTGATAATAATAATGAGTACAATTTCTTTATTTATTATACACCACTTGGCGGTAGATATACCCGGCTGGTGAATGTAACCAACATCCTGACTTTTCCTGAATAAAGCTTTATAACGCTGCATTGTTGGGCATAGCTGTAAAGCAAATAGAAGATAAAAAACTAATTATTGTCGGTCTATAAAGTAAGGTTTTTTTGAAATATCAATTGCCACATCCTTTAGGGTGTGGATTAAATTGATGTGATGAATGCCCCCGCCTTTTCGCTGTCAATGCCTTTGGCATTGACAGCGAAAAGGCGGGGGAGGTATTGCTAAATTCATTAATCCCCGGGTTAAAACCCGGGGCAAGTGAAAAGTATCGACTTTATGGACAGACAGAAATTACTTCATTTGCTTTGAAAATAAATGATCCAGACTGATTTTTCCCGGCCCGTTAATAAGCAATGCTACGAGCATTAAAATATAATAAAGCGGAATTTCAAAGCCATTGCTCCCGGCTTCGAAGCCATTTCCAAGATGAACCGTAACAATGGCTACAATCATCGTAATGATTAAGGGTATCGAAATAAAACGTGTTGCCAGCCCCAGCGGGAGCAGAATCACGGCAGCAATTTCGGTGCTTGCAGCAAGGTAAGCATTGAGTGTTGGAAAAGGGATGCCCATACCCTCGAACCAAGCGGCGATGGCGCCAATGTCGCCCCATTTCATCATGGCAGGCATGTAAAATCCGTAGGCAAGTATCAGCCTGAAAAGAAGTGCAGGCAGATCGTTGAGCTTAGCGAGTTTCGTGGTTACTTGTTGATAAGCTTGAATGATTTTCATAATATTTTACTTTTAAATTGTTAATGTGAAAGAATAGTCGCAAAGTCCGTAGTTTCCTTACAAATTTGGTTCTACTACTATTTTCGTGGAACATTTTTTAATGATGTAATAATTTCCTGATTTTTATTCTTCAGTCCCGGAAAAAACATCCTGAAGGTTCAGGATTTGATTTCATATTTTTTCGAGCCCGCCTTGCCAGCCTTGCCGGCCAGGCAGGCTCGCCTCGCTGGCGAAGCGGGCTGCGAAGCGGGCCGCCAGCGGATGCAATTGCAAATGCGAGGCAGGGATGCGCGACTGAAGGTCGGCATAGGCAGTCCTCAGTTAGCAGTATTCTGGTGACTGAGGACTGCCAACCAAATAATATCAATTTAATAAGTTTTAATTCTTTCCACTAAGGGTTTGTTATTAACTAACTTGATGCTTTAGAGGTTCTATTATATCTTTTCATCCATAAACATAGATTCCTCTCCATCAGCCAATAGATACCAATGACAGTTTTTTGTAAGACGATAAAAACCTATGCATTAAACAGACCTCTCAGTCCCCGAATGGTCGGGGCAGGCTGCAAGCTCCTTCGAGGTGACAATGCTTCCGTTTGAGTAGTGGGAGGAGGGGAATCGGACACTTCGCACCCGATTCCCCTCCTCCCATATCAACGCGTGAACAAGGTCATGTCGATCCACCAGCCGGCGGAGAGACATCTATTGCAATGAGTCAAGTTATATTCATGACAATTACTAAAATAGTTTGTCTATAATCAGGCTGGTCAATAAGTTAAAAATTTGTTAATAAGGTGATGCCTGTTTTGATTTATTTATTTTTACCACGAAATCAGATATATATCAAATAATTATTCACTTAAAAGTTAAAATATGAAAATGACTACAAAATTTGCTGCTGAATTTATCGGAACTTTCTGGCTTGTGCTTGGTGGTTGTGGTAGCGCGGTACTTGCTGCTACTTTTCCGGAAGTTGGTATTGGCCTAACCGGTGTTGCAATCGCTTTTGGTTTAACGGTTTTAACCATTGTTTATGCACTTGGGCGTGTTTCAGGCGCACATCTCAATCCGGCGGTTTCATTCGGTTTATGGGCCGGTGGGCAATTTAAAGCCAAAGAGTTATTGCCTTATATTGTTGCCCAGGTGTTGGGTGGAATTGCTGCAGCCGGAATCCTTTATGTCATTGTTTTGGGCAAAGCTGATTTCGATGGCATTGGTGGTTTTGCTGCCAACGGTTATGGCGAACATTCGCCTGGAGGTTTCAGCATGGTGGCGGCGCTGGTAACAGAGGTGGTAATGACCTTCATGTTTCTGATCATTATTCTTGGTGCCATCGACGAGCGTGCCCCAAAAGGTTTCGCGGGTATAGCCATCGGCCTTGCACTAACCCTGATTCACCTTATCAGTATTCCTGTAACCAACACATCAGTTAATCCTGCACGAAGTACTTCACAAGCTATTTTTGTACAAGGTTGGGCTCTTGACCAGCTTTGGCTTTTCTGGCTTGCCCCGATTGTAGGCGCTATCCTGGCAGGTTTTGTTTACAAAGCATTTTTTGCAAAGAAGAAATAGTATTGTTCTCAAGCAAAATAAAAACCGGTCAAAATTTTAAAAATTTAACTGGTTTTTTTGTTTTTATAGGAAAAGTCATTAAATATTATTTACTAAATACTTGTACTATCATTTAATGTATTGCGCAATACCGGTGCTTTTTGAAAACTAATTAGTGCTCGTCTTTTTAGTAATTTTTCCCGCAGATTTCGCTGATTAGCGCAGATAAAATCTGCGCTAATCAGCGAAATCTGCGGGAGGCTTTTTTTTACTATTGAAAAGCTGACTTTATTTACCGACATTATTTAAACCAATATCGGCCTTCGCTTGGGGGGCTTAAAAAAGTCGCGGAACTCGGGTGGCCCCATAAGATACTTTCCTGTAAAGTCATCAATTTCATCGAGGGTTTTTTCTGAGAGCAGACTCTGAACATCATCCATACTGCCGCTACCCATCATAAACGGGGTCATTTGCGGATTAAGATAGCTTCCGTTAAATTGACCCACGATCTGGTATTCGTCGAGCTCGGTAACCGATTTTCCGCTAATAGAACAATACGAAAGATGTTCGCGTATTTCAAGTTCTGATTGCAGGTTTGGTTGCTGATGTTGCAGGAGGTTTTCTTCAACGTTTTCGCGAAAGAAGCGCTCCAGGTTTTCTTTCGATTCCTTCGAGTAGCTTTGGGTGAGTTTAAGGGCACAATCGAAGCAAATGGCATATTCAAACATCGATTCGATTTTACTCGTTGCGATATTTTTCCTGAAAACCTTTTCGATAATATAATTCGAATTGGTGTCTAACAATTGTTTTTCACAAACCTGGCATTTTTGAAATGGCTTTCCCGAAGCCGAATCAAAAAATAATTGTGGGATTTCAATCCCCCGGTTACTATGATGAATATTTTGGTTTTCCATGATTTATTTTATTAATAGAGGTCAAAACTACAAAGAATCGTTGAAAGATGATTTACGTGGTGAGAAATTATTATTGTGTATTACGAATAATCCGCCAAAGGGCGGACAAGCCCAATAGGGAAAAAACATTTCTGACTAAGGGATTCAATAATGATTGAAAATTAAAGGATAGAATTCTTGTACAGATGCCCTCCCGAAAGCATTCAATCATTTTATTTGCATTGTAAATTGGAGTACATAATGTTGTAATGATTTGATTTACTTACTGTTTTATCCAAATAAAATGGATTTAATAAATAAATTAAAGAGCCTTAATTAGGGGCTGCTGAAAAAGGGAATTTATTTTCATATTCTATATTTCGGTGCTCTGCACCTTAAAAATAAATATCCTGAATATTTTTCTACCAAGATTTCGCCACGCTGTGGCTTGAAAAAGGTGCAGCGCACCGACAATCTTGATAGGAACGATATTCCCCGATAGAAATGTAAGGTGCAGAGCACCGGAATATTAATAGCACAGATTTTTGCAGGAAACCATTAAAAACCTTGCACCTGAAGCAAAATATTTTTAGCCAATATCCAATTGTTAATGTATTACAGGCTTTTCAGCAGTCCTTAATTAAATCGCTGAAAGCATCCGGGATAGGTATGCTACAACACTTCCGTTAGAAAAAATAGTTTATAATCCCAACCATTTCCAGAATAACCAATAACTATTAACGAATGACAATTAACGATTCTACTACTATTTTCGTGGATGTTAATAATTGCTATCACCGTAAACAGATTTCTCACCGCCAGTTGGCGGTTACTAACGACATGTTTTTGCAAGCGTCAGATTATCAAGAGATTTCTCCCTACGATACCAATGACGTGTTTGTGTAAAGCACAGAAAACCTTACTATTAGACAGACCTCTCAGTCGCAAGCTCCTTCGAGGTGACAAGGCTTTGGGAGGAGGGGGGTAGGTGAAAGTAGTCGCTTCGCGACCACTTTCAACCACCCCATTCCCAGCCCGGGGCTTTGTCATTTCGATGCCGCAACTGCGGCAGGAGAAATCTATTCCCTCCAATTCCCGCAAGAGCGGGATTTCCCCGAAGGGTCGGGGCAGGCAACTTCACTCAACATCTCCTGATGATGCCCAAAAATTTTGGGTAAGCTTTCGAAAAATTACGAAAATTGTCCGAAGAACTCCTTTGGAGAAAATTTTATACTTTTCGGGGCCAATAGCGAATGCCGAAAAAACAGAAATCTGTGATTTCATATTTTTTCGTGCATCCTCGAAAAGTTACGAAAATTGTAAATTTTCTACTTTTCGGGATAACTATTAACGAATAACTATTAACGAATAATGCCGAGCTTCGCTCGGGCACCCTCGAAAAATTACGAAAATCAAAGATTTTCTATTTTTCGGGGCTATTAACTATTAACTATTCCCCCCCCATTTCCCTTAAAATGCCTTATTTTGCAAAGCGAAATTATTAAACTAATGCATATTTCAATCGACAATAAAGCCGGATTTTGTAGCGGGGTAAAAAGCGCTATTCAAAAAGCTGAGGAGGAACTATCGGCCTCCGGAACCTTGTATTGCCTGGGGCAGATTGTTCATAACGAACAAGAGGAACTGAGGCTTAAAGCGATGGGTTTAAAAGTAATAAACCACGATGAATTTAAGTCGCTGCACAATACCAAAGTTTTGATTCGTGCCCACGGCGAGCCACCTGAAACTTATCATATCGCTGCCAAAAACAATATTCAACTTATCGATGCTACCTGCCCGGTAGTATCGCGATTGCAACAAAAAATTAAAAGCTCGTTCGATGAGGGAAAACCCAACAATACCCAGGTAGTGATTTATGGTAATAAAAGCCACCCGGAAGTTATTGGCCTCAACGGGCAAATCAACAATGAAGCCATCCTGATCGGGGAATCCGGCGATATTGGGAAAATTGATTTTTCAAAATCCGTTTGCCTCTTTGCACAAACCACAAAAAATAAATCGGTTTACAAGGAGATTGTAAACAGGATTGAAGAAAAGAAGGGGAAACTTCAATCAGGCGGAAGCTTCAACTTTACCAGCAACAATTCCATTTGCGGACAGGTAAGCAACAGGGATAAACATTTAAAAGATTTTGCAAGAAAAAACGAAGTCATCATCTTTGTTGGTGGCGAGCACTCCTCCAACGGTAAATATTTATTTTCGGTTTGTAAAGCCGAAAACCAGGTTTCACATTACATTGGAGGGTCTGAAGGTTTAAAGCAGGATTGGTTTGCCGGCAAAAAAACTGTAGGAGTTACCGGGGCAACATCCACACCCGACTGGCTGCTGAATAGTGTAGCTTCTGAAATTTCAAAACTTACTAAGCTTTAAGGATCAATATATGTATCTGAAGGAATTACAATTGTATAATTTTAAAAACCTGGCTTCTGCCGAGTTTGAATTTTCTTCACGGGTCAATTGTTTTATCGGCGATAATGCCGCCGGAAAAACCAATATCCTCGATGCCATCTATTACCTTTCATTTTGCAAGAGTTACTTCAATTCGATCGACTCGCAGAACATTATGCATAGCGAGGCCTTTTTTTCGGTGATGGGGAAATACGACGTGAACAAAACAAAAACAGATACCATACAATGCGTTCAAAAACGAAACCAGAAAAAGAGTTTCAAGCTGAATAAAAAGGAGTACGACAGGCTTTCCGATCATATCGGTTTGTATCCCCTGGTTATGATTTCGCCCTACGACCGCGACCTGATAAACGAGGGCAGCGATGTACGCAGGCGCTTTATCGACAGTGTAATTTCGCAATTCGACAGGATTTATCTTGATAACCTGATCAACTACAACAAAGTACTTATGCAGCGCAATGCTTTGCTAAAGGCTTTTGCCGAGCGTAATTATTTCGACCGCGAATCGCTCGATATCTGGGATAGCCAGCTTGCTGTTCTTGCCGGCAGGATATTCCCGGTGCGCCAACAATTTCTCACCGATTACATTCCCGTTTTTAATCGTTATTTTGAAGCGATCTCGGGGGGGAAAGAAGGCGTGGACATCACTTACGAATCGCAGTTGCACAATCATCAGATGGACGAACTGCTGGCAACATCTCTCGATAAGGATAAAATTTTGAAATATACCACTGTCGGGATTCATAAAGATGATTTGACCTTTAATATCATGGGGCATCCCGTAAAGAAATTCGGATCGCAGGGACAGCAAAAATCGTTTATTATCGCGCTGCGGCTGGCGCAATACGAATACATCAAAAATCTGAAAGGCTATAAACCGATTTTACTTTTGGATGATATTTTTGATAAGTTGGACGATAGCCGCGTGGAACAATTGATTCAACTTTCGAGTGAAGATAATTTTGGGCAGGTTTTCATTACCGATACCCAGCGCGAACGCGTGGAACTTATGCTCGAAAAAGTAAATACCGACCATAAAATTTATAAGGTTTCGAATGGCGGGGTGGCAGAAGTTAAAGCAAAATTTAACGGCGATAATGGGATACAACAATAGAAATGTTTCAAGTTTGGGCGATGCCATAAGGGCAATGCTCAAAAGCTATAAACTCGACAGCAAGTTTACAGAAGCTGCTTTGATAAATTCGTGGCCGCGCATGGTTGGCCCGATGATAGCTAAGCACACCGTGCAATTGAGGGTTTACCGCCGCAAGCTTTACGTGGAAGTTGACAATGCCGCCCTGCGCAACGAGCTGACTTATGCCCGCGAAAAAATTAAAATCGCCCTCAACCGTGAAGCCGGCGCCCGGATTATTGATGAAGTTATTTTTAAGTAGAGAGGGGGAATCCCGAAAAATAGAAAATTTTTAATTTTCGTAATTTTTCGAGGATGCCCGGGCAAAGCCCGGCAGGGAGAGGTGAGAGGGGAGAAGGGAGAAATTGGAGTGATGGAGTGATGGAGAAATGTTGAGCGAAGCTGCCTGCCCCGACCCTTCGGGGAAATCCCGCTTATGTGGGAGAGGGATGACTAGCCTCGTGGCTTTAGCCCGAGGATTAAGGGAGTATTCCTAATTATGTGGGCTTTAGCCCGGAGGAAAGAAGATAGAGGTGAGAGAGGAGAAATGGAGTGATGTTGAGCGAAGCAGCCTGCCCCGACCCTTCGGGGAAATCCCGCTTATGCGGGAGAGTGATGTTGAGCGAAGCAGCCTGCCCCGACCCTTCGGGGAAATCCCGCTTTTGCGGGAAGCGAAGTAACTTGTCCCGACCCATCGGGAGCCTGCCCCGTTTTTTCGGGGAAATCCCGCTTTTGCGCATAGCCGTCAGGCTAAACATATTTCCCAAATATGTTACGCAGGCTGAAAGCCTGGGACAAAAAATTGTATCAGGTCTTCAGCCTGAAGATATCATTCCTTCTGTGCTAAAGAGGAGCGTTGCTCCTCCTTTTGATATGAAAGGCTTTCAGCCTTTTGTGTAGTATTCACTTACTCAAAAATCACAAATATTTCCTTAACCTGACGGCTATGCGCTTTTGCGGGAGAGTATTGGAGTGATTGTTAATTCAATATTCGATATTCGATATTCAGCATTGTGCAGTCAGGGCTTGACTCGAAGTCAAACCCTGACTAAAAACCCCTGACTAAAATAAAAAACCATCCCGAAGTTTCGGGATGGTACAAAAAATTTATCCATTATGAAAAAAAAAACTAATCTGCTAATTCACGCTTGCGGTAGTCGTACCATTTTTTTGCGCCGTAGCCTGTGCCAAGCGCAATTAAAATTGCCAGTCCTCCGCCAATGGCTGCTCCGCCACCGGGAACTTGATTTCCGGTTTGCCCGTGTTCGCCGGGAGGAGGAGGAGGATCGCCGTTTTGCGAAAAGGCGGGTGTAAATATCAGTGAAACAAGGAGTAGCATTAAGGTGGTAAGTGAAAGTTTTATTTGTTTTTTCATATCCATTGTGTTTTGACCATCAAAATTAAAAAATTAAATTAATAAACCAAGCTTTTTCCGGGCGATTTTATAAAAACTTTTTCAGAAGCCATACCTTTGTCCGTGCTAACTTTTACCACATACCAGCCTGTGGTGAGTTGTGGGTTGATTTGAGTTAAGCCATCCATCACCACATTTCTAACAAAAACTTTCTGCCCGGTAACATTGTACATCTCCACCTGCGCATTACCTGCCTTATCGCTGTTAAGGTAAAGGGTGTTGGCGTGGGTGTAGATGGTGAAGCCTTCGATGGTGGCTTCGTGGATGCCTGTGGTTTTGAGCAGGTGAAGTTTGAAACGCTCACTTAGTTCATCGGCATTGGCCATGAAAGTGTATTCGGGTGTTTCTTTCAAATTAATCTGCATATCTCCCTCAGTGTCTTCCAGGATGATGTCCATATTGCTGGCAAAACTGCTAAGGCCGGATGCCGAAATTATAAACTCTTTGTTTAAGAAAGATTTAAAAGCTAGTTGAATAGTTGTAGATTCTTCAATGGGGGCAATGCGGTTGGTTGACAGGCGTTCGGTTTCCGAAATTTTGGAATACAGGTAAGGCGCGTGATACACCCCGCCAAAGAAGTGTACATCGTATTGCTCGTCATAAGCTGCGGTGGCATCTTCCATAATCTGAACCCAGGTCTCTACGTAAAATTCTCCATCGCTTGCACGAAGCGTGAGCATATTAAGCGGGTCGGATTTATAAAATTCTTTGGTATCGTGTACCCGCTGCGAAGCAGGGATGGTGATGCTGTTATTGCCATGCTCAGTTGCTTCTGCAAAAAAGCCCTGGTTGGCCGGAATAATATCTGTACCGCCTACAGTGAGGTCGGTGTAGGTACCGCCGGGATTCATAATTTTGACACCCGCACCAAAATTTGATTTTGCCCAATCGGTATCAGTCCATTGCAATGCCGATTGGAAGGGGTTGCCTAATAAGTGCCAGCCTTCGCCTTTATCCGCAGTTTTCGATAGATCATCCAGTGTAATATCAGCATTGTTGAACGTACCGGTAAAATTTTTGGTGGCTGTGGTTTCGTAGGCAATGAGGTAACCTGTTCCCGGAATCATTTGGGATGGATTGCCTAGCTTATGATTCATCCAGGTGTAGGTATTTTCAGCATAACCGTAAAAATCGTCAGTGGCTCCCGGATCGAATTCTGAGCCATTAATATCGAACGTTCCAACCGGAGTTCCAATCAAATGCCAGCCGTTTGTAGCTTCCGTATAGCCATCGATACTGCGCTGCATTACAGCGGCAGCATCTCCTTTAGCACCGTCATCCAAAGTTCCGTTGTTGATGAATGAGCCACCATCTTCGATTGTGATAGTGCCGGAAACGGATAGCTCTTGAGTAGAGTTGATTGTTAGCTGGCCTCCATCCTGAACATTAATATTATTTACTACAGCATCAGTTACATCAACTGATAATAAAGCACCATCAGGAACAAATACATCACTTGTACTTGTAGGAACAGAACCATTACTCCAATTTGCAGCTGTGCTCCAGTTTCCTGTTCCACCTTTCCAGGATGTATTTCCATTGTGTTCGCCAGGAGTACAATCAGCAACATCAGCTGCAGTAATTGTCCACTCTGTGCCTGTCCAGGTTGCATTGGGTGTTGTGATATTTGAATTTCTTACGGCTTTTTTATCCTCATAGTTCCATGGCTTTCCTGTGCCATCTTCGTCTATTACTCCATAAGCATCCATGAGAGTTCCGGTAGTCTCGTCCCCATTAAAGAATAAAAAGTAACCATCATCACCATTGCCTGTTATATCACCAAAATCTAAATCTGCTGCAATACTGTATCTGGTCAGGAGATTGCTGGCATTACCAATGACATAAGTCTGGTTCGGTGAAATTGTTCCGGTAAGCTTCTTGCTGGAATGATTACCACCATTTGCTTGTCTATCAATATACACAGTAACCGTACTAAAATCAATTTCTGTATCACCTGTATTATATAGTTCGACAAACCTTCCAGTATATTCATCTCCCGGATCAGCAACTTCAGAGATAATAAGTTTTGGTAGATCAGTAGCGTTAAATCCACTACTTGTTGCTGAGGTGTTACTCCAGCCATCTTCATCATTTGCAGTAATTGTAATTCCAGTTCCTTCTGCTGAGAAAACAACATTATCAAAGGTAGAAACCCCATTTGTAGCATCCACTGCTATTGTAGCTGAGCCAGAAAAAGTTCCGGTTGTGGTCAGGTTAATACCAAACCCATCACCATTGTAATCAACATCAATATTACTATTTTCATCGGTGAAGGCAACTGTCATGGCCGGACTCATTACTTCATCTACGTTAACATTTGTGGGTTGTTGATTAATGGTTAATTGAGTCGCTTCAACCGAAAGTGTCATATTATTAGAATTAAAATCTCCAAGTAAGAATGAACTTGCGAACCCACTTCCAGAAGCATCGGCAGTAAATCCATGATCATCTGCATCTACCATAAAAGAGAGAATTTGGCCGTCGATAATTCCAGAGGTATTCAGATAAACAGACATTGTAACGGTTTTAGTTCCTTCATCAGCTACATCAAGGTTTCCTGATGTAATGGGAATATCAATGTAAGTATCAGTAATTGTGGGTGATCCAATTGTAACTGCACCGCCATCATTTAGCTTCACACCTTGTATATTATCAGTCCAGTCGGCAGTATTGGTTGTGTGTGGCTTTACCTTAATGTTCGTAATTTTTGTTACAAGTCCGTCACCACTTCCCTGATCTTCAATTTCCATAATAAACACATTCACTCCTTCTTCCTCACTATCAGCTAAGGAAGAAATATTTTTTACTGCTATTTGAGATGTTGGTGCATAAACTTCGGTATCGCCATCAATTGTATGTCCTGATGTGGAGGGTGCGCCAGTAATTTTATAATCAATATTATCGCCTGAGTTTGTGTAGGGATAAATTTTAAAATTATAGGTGGTGCCCGGGCTGCAGTTGGCAAAGGTGTATCCGGTTTGGCCATGAGCTACTATTATATTTCCGCTTCCGTCTGTCAGATCGATATCATCGGCAGGCTCAGTGCCATCCGCCGGGTCGGCTACTATACCTGTGCTTGCTTTTATCAGGTATCCATCAGGCACAACCGCTCCGTCATTTTCAGTCCAGCTTAGTGGGATGGATGTTGAAGTTGTGGTTCCGGCAGCGAATCCTGTTACGTGGTTGGTGGGTTCGGCTTTAAAGGTTGTGGCATCATCTGTTATGCCTGTTGAATATTCATTACTTCCATTAACTGACCAGGCTTTATAATAAACGGTTTGCCCAGATGAAAGTCCTGTGTGGTTACTGAGGGAAGCTGCGGCTCCAACATAAAGTACTGTACCTCCATCGGTAATCAGATCATCAACGCTATACGTTCCGGTTGGCGTTCCAAATGTATTTACTGAATTATAGGCAACCAAAATATCATCGGTATCATCATTTGCTGTTGCTACCAAATTAATTTGTGAAGAGCTTGATGCTGCGGCTGTGAAGGAGGCGGGATCGTCGGGGCCGGAGGCACCCCCATAGCTCATCTCAAAATCATCATACAACATCCTCTCTCCTGAATTTGTATAGAATTCGATATAGACTTTTTCTCCGGTTTCAGGGGATATGGCTGTGCCAAAAGTGTGGGAATATTCTTTGTAAGTTTTATCACCAGTGAAATAGTCACCATCAATTGTTTCAATATCAGTATAACTTGTTCCACTATTTGTGCTGTATCGAATGGTTACACTTGGTTTTGGAGAATTATCCCATCTTGCCATCCAGATTGAGAAGCTATTTACTGTTTCCTCGCACTCATATCTATAGTATGCTCCACTTTCATCATCTAATTTCCATGCATAACCAGTAATTGCATCTGCGGTTATTCGGTAAGCATCATTTGAACTAAATTGATCACTACTTGGATCTGAAGCATTTGTGTATGTTCTTGAAACATACCCAGAACCTCCAGTCCAGTTTCCATCAGTATCAAAATTCTCAGTATAGGTACTCTGCCCCCAGGCATTTCCGCCTAAAAACATCAATAAAATGAGTGTGTTAGTTAATCGTAAAAAGTTTTTCATAGGTTTCATAATTTTTAAAGTTTGCTATTCATTAAATTTATTTTGCTGTGTGATTTATTTCCGCTTCAAAAATACAATTTCCTTTTGAATTGCAACAGGTTTTAGCCTAAGAAAATAAAAATGCATGAATTTCCACAGGCTTCAGCCTTCGACATGCTCAGGCTTCAGCTTGCATTGCCACAGGCTTCAGCCTGTAAAAATAAAACGAACGAGGTACAGCCTCGTCCAAACCCAAACCACAGCATTGTTCATCTGGAAGTTCGGCTTAGGCTATGCCTAAGCTGCGCTTATCCTTACAGGCTGTGCCTGCTTTTTTATAAAATCATTACGGAATAAAAAACAGGCTAAGCCTGTAAAAATAAAACGAACGAGGCACAGCCTCGTCCAAACCCAAATCACAGCATTGTTCATCTGGAAGTTCGGCTTAGGCTGTGCCTAAGCTGCGCTTATCCTTGCAGGCTGTGCCTGCTTTTTTATAAAATCATTGCAGAATAAAAACAGGCTTAGCCTGTAAAAATAAAGTGGACGAGGTACAACCTCGTCCAAACCCAAACCACAGCATTGTTCATCTGGAAGTTCGGCTTAGGCTATGCCTAAGCTGCGCTTATCCTTACAGGCTGTGCCTGCTTTTTTATAAAATCATTGCAGAATAAAAACAGGCTTAGCCTGTAAAAATAAAGTGGACGAGGTACAACCTCGTCCAAACCCAAACCACAGCATTGTTCATCTGGAAGTTCGGCTTAGGCTATGCCTAAGCTGCGCTTATCCTTACAGGCTGTGCCTGCTTTTTTATAAAATCATTGCAGAATAAAAACAGGCTTAGCCT
>CAZQIV010000097.1:0-27016 GCA_964593705.1 uncultured Lentimicrobiaceae bacterium
TAAATTAGGATTAAATTATGTACATCTATTGCGCCTGCGAAAATCGGTGTTAAACATCATTCATCGGATGACTTTTCCTGGTCACCCGATATGAGTTACACCGTGAATAGCCCCGGGCAGTACTGCTCTATTATTAAAAACCTGCTCTGCTCCCGGAAATAATTCACGGTGTGACTTCTGTTGCGGATGGCATAGTCGCTCCGTAATCAGGTCGGCAGACGTAAATATGTCTATCTTTGCCGCATCTCAAAGCTGACTTTTTTATGAAATATTTCACAACATTACTTGTCCTGCTTTTCGTTGTTTCTATTGCAGCTTTTACACAGCCTGCATATCCGAATCCTGACTCTCAACAAAATCAAGACTCAACAAAAGATCACTTTGTTACCGATTCAACATGGTATTCGTTGGGCAATGCTGTTGGGCAAAATTGGTTCAAAAACAGGGTTTACCGCGTAAAACAGTTGAACGATGCCGGCAATGTGCTTTCAGCCTCCGATTACGAATACGATACCCTCGGGCTATTCTGGTACGAGCAAAGGCGGTATGAGGCGCATTTTGTGAATAACACTACAAGAACATTATGGTTGAGTTCTGTTTACGATCAGCAGGCAAATTCATGGCGTTTGGCCGATTCGATTCATTTTAACTCCAAGGGGCAGCCCTTGCGGAGCTGGTATAAAGAGTGGAATCCAATAAGCCACAAATTTGAGGGTGGCCGGCTTTTCGAATTTATTTATAACGACCAGAATTTGTTGCATCTCACCTACAACAAATATTTGGATACCCTTAGCGGACTATGGCAAAGAGCGTATTACGAAGTTATTTATTACAATCAAAATATTCTCGATTCCATAAGGCAAGTTTATCGATGGGATGCAACAAACGGGCTTTGGGTAGATAGCTTACAAAAATCCTACACCTACAATTCCAAGCTTTTCCCTGCTGAAGAAATTGACCAATTGTGGATTGGCAGCACCTGGCAGAATTATAAAAAGTGGGAGTATATTTATGAGGATGACTTGTTGGATGAAGAATACGAATACAATTGGAACGATTTTATTAAAGGTTGGGAGTACAAAGATTTTTCTGATTATTATTATTATCCCAATCTCACCCTGGAAAAAATAACCGATTATTTCTGGGATGGCTATGAATGGTATAATAAAACCCGAAAAACCTACACCTACAACGGCCAATCACAACCTGTTGAGATTCTCAACGAATTTTGGTCTTTTGGATTTAATCAGTGGTCAAACTCCTCACTCAACAATTATGATTATGATAGTAACGGAAACAGGAATTTCTTTGCCTTTTTTCAATGGGATGATTATAACCTGAAGTGGCAAAATATTTATAAAGAGGAAAACTTTTGGTCTTTGTTCGAATCGCAAGGGTTTGGAGATTTAGCCCAATTCGACTTTGATGTTTTTCCAAATCCGGCAATCGATATAGTTCAAATATCCCTTTCAAGAAATACCCTGAACAATTCCCATGTTCAACTATTTATTTATTCAAATGAAGGCCGGTTGGAATTATCAAAAAATTTATCTGAGACTGTTGAAAATATTGACATTTCATTTTTACCACAGGGTGTTTATCATTTTATTATTAAAACAGAAAAAGGAATTGGAGGCCAGGTGGTGATAAAAAGATAAATAATGGACATTCGATAATAGTTTGTTTATGGATGATAAATGACAATAAATGACCACACCAACCCGCACACCCCGGATTCACCTGCTGGCGGGGGGGCAGTGGAAACTATAAATGACAACAAATGACCATTAATGACATCCGCCGACAGGCGGATAAATAACACGAAGCAAATGACGGCGAAGCAAATGACGTTCGCCACAGGCGGATAAATAACACGAAGTAAATGACGGCGAAGCAAATGACGTTCGCCACAGGCGGACAATTGACACGAAGTAAATGACACGAAGTAAATGATATTAAATTAAACCATGGCAAAAATACTTGTAATTGACGATGAACGAAGTATCAGGAATACCTTACGTGATATTCTTGAAAATGAGGGCTACAAAGTAGATGATGCGGAAGATGGCATTGAAGGCTTAAAGCTGGTGAATAGCAAAAAATACGATGTAATCCTCTTGGATATTAAAATGCCGAGGATGGATGGGTTGGAAGTTTTGGAACATATCATGAAAATTACAGATACTCCTGTGGTAATGATTTCCGGGCATGGCACCATCGAAACGGCAGTGGAGGCCATCAAAAAAGGGGCTTTCGATTATATTGCCAAGCCACTGGATTTGAACCGGCTCCTGATCACTTTGCGCAATGCCCTGGACAAGTCCAACCTCATCAAGGAAACCAAAACCCTGAAACAAGACGTTCCCCAAACCTGGGAAATGATTGGGAATTCGCCGGCAATGATGCAGGTAAAAGAAATGATTGATAAGGTGGCGCCAACAAATGCACGGGTTTTAATTCAGGGGAATAATGGCACAGGTAAAGAGCTTGTGGCACGTTGGCTACATCATAAAAGCCCCAGGGCGCACGCACCATTTATCGAAGTAAACTGTGCAGCCATTCCCTCCGAGTTGATCGAGAGCCAGCTTTTTGGGCACGAAAAAGGATCTTTTACCTCGGCCATAAAACAACGCAAAGGAGATTTTGAGTTGGCTCACGGCGGCACATTGTTCCTTGATGAAATTGGCGACATGAGCCTGTCTGCACAAGCAAAAGTGTTGAGGGCTTTACAGGAAAATAAAATAACCCGCGTTGGAGGCGAAAAAGAAATTGTGGTAGATGTGCGCATTATTGCAGCCACCAACAAAAAATTAGCGGATGAAATCGGAGAAAATCGATTCCGCGAAGATTTGTACCATCGCTTAAGTGTAATAATTATTGAGGTGCCTGACCTGAACGAACGTGATGGCGACATGCCCTTACTTGTGCAGCATTTTATGGAGGATGTTTCGACAAAGATGGGTAAGGCAGCACTGGCCTTTTCGGAGGAGGCACTAAAGCAACTTGACGAATATAAATGGACTGGAAATGTGCGGGAATTGCGCAATGTAATAGAGCGACTTGCAATTTTATGCAACCAGGAAGTAAGTGCCGAAGAAGTGGCAAAATACGTACATCCTTTGGGGTAGCCGGGATAGCTTACCTCGCCGCAGGTGGGTCGGTAGTCTTTAGTTCACAGTCCTTAGCCTTCAGTCCTAAGTCATGAATTGGGGGTCAAAATTTATCAGTTTGCAGATTTCGATGCAATATCTATTACAATCAATCACTACTAATGACCATCAATGACATCCGCCGATAGGCGGATAAATGACTACAAATGACATCCGCCGGAAGGCGGACAAATGACCTTTTTTATAACATTTCGTTTGCCAGATTAGCCAAATCTGATCTTTCACCCTTTTCAAGCCTTACATGGGCGTACAATTCATGATGCTTTATCCGGTCGATGAGATAGGAAAGCCCGTTACTTTGCGAATCAAGGTAGGGTGTATCTATTTGATAAATATCTCCTGTAAAAACAATTTTGGTTCCTTCGCCAGCCCTGGTAATGATGGTTTTTACTTCATGTGGCGTTAAGTTTTGAGCCTCATCCACAATAAAAAAAACATTGGAAATACTTCTTCCCCTAATGTAGGCCAGGGGTTGGATAACCAGTTTTTCGTTATCGATGGCCGCCGATATATTCTGAAATTCTTTATCATG
This sequence comes from uncultured Lentimicrobiaceae bacterium, assembly GCA_964593705.1. Taxonomy (GTDB): domain Bacteria; phylum Bacteroidota; class Bacteroidia; order Bacteroidales; family 4484-276; genus SABY01. Next base: position 3,703 of record CAZQIV010000097.1, read on the forward strand.
CTCACCAAATTGATTTTGAATAAATTTCAGATTATCATAAAGAGGTTGCATGTAGGGGTCGATTTTCGACTTTGCATCTCCGGGCAGGAATCCGATATCCTTGTTGCTAAGTGGAACAATGGGGCGGGCAAGGAATAATTGCTTGTAGTTCCTGCGCTGATTCCAGGCGCCTGCAAGTGCAAGCAGGGTTTTTCCGGTTCCGGCTATTCCTTGCAGCGATACCAGCTTTATGTGTGGGTTGGTTATGGCATGAAGTGCAAAAACCTGTTCGGCATTTCGCGGGGTAATTTTAGATACCGGATGTTTATCCAATCGCTCGATGAGCAGATTTCGCGGATTGTAATAGCCCAGGGCAGAAGCACTGCTGCTTTGCAAAATAAAATATTGATTGGGGAGCGGCGTATCGATACCCAATTCTTCAACTTCACACAAACCTTCGGTATAGAGCCTGTTTATCCCGAAATGATCAACATTTTCATACCTTGAAATTCCTGAATAAAGCGAATCAATATTCTCGATTTTCCCGGTAAGGAAGTCCTCGGCAGGCAGCTCAAGCGCTTTGGCCTTTATCCGCAGGTTAACGTCCTTGGTAACCATCACCACCTTGCGATCAGGAAATTCATTTTTAAGCGATAAAGCGGCATTTAAAATCCTATGATCTCCTTTTCGCTCACCAAAAACCTTTTCAGCATCAATTGTATTGTGGGATTTATCAGGCATAATTACCTTGAACTTTCCTTTGTTCCCGTTTTCGAGCGGAATCCAGCTTTGCAGTGAAGCATTATCGGAGAGTCTGTCCATCATGCGGATAAACTCCCGGGCTTCAAAATTTATGGTGTCGTTTCCTTTTTTAAATTGATCCAACTCCTCCAAAACTGTTATTGGAATGGCTACATCATTATCCTCAAAACTATTGATCGAGTTATGATTGTAAAGAATAACAGAGGTGTCTAAAACAAATATTTTCTTTTGACCTTTCCTGCTGCCCGATGAAACCCTCTTTTTTTCGGGTATAGCTATCGGGTTTACAAGTTTGGCTTTTTTGTGGGGAGCCTCGGGTGGTGTATTTTCTTCCGGTACTGGAATTTCAACAGCAGGTATCATTTCATTGGTCAATCCTGCATCAGGTTTTTCAGCTTTTATTGCCATTGAAGTTTTGGATTTGTTTGGTGAAGTACCTGAAGCAATATTTTTACTTTGAGATTTTTTCCGGGGTGATACTGTTTTAACCTTTGCCCTGGTTTTCTTTACAGGATTTTTAATGATCTCTTGTTCCAAAAAATCATCCTGGATTTTAACTTCTTCATTTAATACTTTAGTATTTTCCTTTTTGGGTTGACTAAGTTTGGTTGATTTTTTCGCCATGTTTTCTCCTCGATAAAATTTTGATAAAAGTATATCGAAAATAACGCATCTGCAAAAAAAATGATATTTCGGGTACAGTTTTTATTTTAGTCAGGAAGGATGATTTTGAGAAATAAGGCACTACTGTGAATTAGATGAAAGATAACTTCATATTGTTTGATTTTTTATTTTTCGATAGAAAATTATTTTGTTTCTTCCGCGTGCTTTGTGGTTATAAAAATCAATCGCGAAGTCCGCAAAGCCCGCTGAAGAACAGGAAATATGAATACCCCTTAAACAGCCATAGTTCTGCTTAATTTCTTTTTTGAAATTCGCAGCATATTTGCATGATGGATAAAAGATTTGTGGGCGTAGCCTTTTATAAGGTCTTGAAACACATCCGATACATGATTTATCTCGGTAGCCATGTAGGCATTGGCTCCTGCAAATGCAAAACCTTCGTCCATATTCCCGGTAGCTGAGTTATACAGTGCCTTGGCAATACAGTATGGGGCTTCTTTGTAATTGCAGGCCGAAAGACATTTCCATGGGCATTTAAAAGGTTTGGTCTCCCCTCTCATAATCTGCTCAACGAAATTATTTTTAATCACTCGTCCGGGCAAACCAACCGGACTTTCGATAATAACAACGTCTTGTTTTTTGGCGTTAAGGTAGCTTTGTTTGTATTCGATAGAAGCATCGCATTCGTGGGTGGTTACAAAACGGGTTCCGATTTTAACAGCGCCGGCACCGGCTTTCATAATGTTAAACATATCTTTGCCTGAATGAATACCACCGCCTGCGATAACCGGGATTTTCTTATTAAATGTCTGTTCAAAAGGGCGAAGCGCTTCCACCGTTTGTTCAACCAATGTGTGTAACGACACCCTGTTTTCTCCGAGGTCTTCTTTCCTGAAACCAAGATGTCCTCCGGCCATGGGGCCTTCAACTACCACAGCATCAGGGACGAAATTATATTTGTTAGACCAGTAACGGAAAATTAAGTTTGCTGCTTTGGCAGAGGAAACCTTTGGGACAATTTTAGTATTGTGTCCATTGAGTCCTGCATCAGCTATAATGTGTGGTATTTTGAGGGGCAAACCGGCACCAATAAAAATAACATCAATTTTTTCTTCAATCGCAACTTTTACCAATGCTTCATGGTCGGTTAAAGCCATCATAATGTTAACACCCAAAACACCATCGGTCATGCTCCGGGCTTTTCTTATCTCAGCCCGCAATGCACGTTTGTTGGCCTCATGGAACTTTTTCATGTATCCGGGGTCTGTCATTCCGATAGCTGCTGCTGATATTACTCCAATTCCTCCTTCGTTGGCAACTGCCGAGGCAAGCCCTGACAGAGAAACTGCAACACCCATTCCGCCTTGAACAATAGGTCTTCTTACTTTGAGGTCTCCAATAATTAATGGTTGCATATTGTGTGTTTTAAGTATTTAATAATTTTTCCAATTATTCTTTGGTAAAATGATTTCAGCTTTACAATAAAAAAAACTCAATTTCATCATGTTTTTGAATTCTGGAAAAGACAAAAATAGTACGGCAAAAAGCATAATAGAATAAATAGGGATGAATGGGGGGATATTAGTTTCAGGGAGTAGTTTTAGGGGCTAAAATATCCAATACAGGGGCGAATGAATGTTGAGTGGGATAAAAATCATATTAATTCGGTGAGTTTATTTGCATAATTTTTTGAAACCGGAACGGGGAAATCTACATTTTCAAAAAACAAACGATAGCCCTGTGAGTTGCCTTCGATTTTATCGATATGTTTGGTGTTTGCCAAATATGAGCGGTGACATTTAAAAATAAATTTTGCATCTTTCAGGATTTCTTCAGCTTTTATCAGGCTACATCTCACCATTTGATTTTGTACCGAATCACCTTCTTTCCAAAAGATTTCAATATAATTATTAGCCGAACGGATAAATAAGATAAGGCTAACCTTTAGTGAAAGATTATCTTTTTGATAGTCCGATTCAAAATGAACAAGTTTGTTATCAATCGTTTTGTTTTCGTTTAGTTTAAGGTTTAGTTCATTGGCCATTTTTAAATGGGCACGCAATAAGCGATGCCTGTTAAGAACGATAAGCAGAGAGGTTGGCAAAATAGCGATCAAAATCAATTTTATGATAACCTCGAAGCCAAACACCATAATATCGAGGGCTTTATAATAAAGGTAGTAGCTTGTCGAAATAGTAAAAAGTATCCACAAATCCCAAAGAATTTCTTTTTTGATATTCCATAAAGATCCCTTGAGTATTTTTGGAAAAAGGCTGGGGAGAATCAATAAATTCAGGCTTAACGAAATAAAGGTAATTACGCCAAGCCCAATAACCAAAAAGTATCTTTCCCTTGTGGCCAGTTCGTTAATTTGCATTGGCTGAAACAGGAAAAGAAATACAAAAACACCCAGGCTAAGAAAAAATATGACCTTAGTGTTATGCTTTAGATCATTGTTAAAAGGATAAGCCTTTTTGAGGAAATCGAACATAAAATAAAAAGTCTGATTAAGTGCTGTTTTATAGGGCAAAGTTAACCCCGAAATAAATATCTTACATCAAATAATTTAAATTCGGGGTAAATAAATTCAGTAACGATGGGGGGAGTAATTGATAAAATCCTGGAAAATGTCCTATCTGGCCTCAAGCCTGGCGAGGTATCTTTTACGTGCCTCATCAGGATCATCGCCGGGTTCGATATAAATTCTTGTTCTGGAATCGATTACTACTTCCTGCATTTTTGATAAATCAGGAGATTTGAAAACTATTTGCTTTTTTTCTTGTGGCACTCTACTTTTGCTAGCCATTTTTATAATGTTTTATTGTTAAAAAATGAGATTTCTGCCGCTTGCTTTTTGCAATGAAAAATCAATCCAAACTAAATTTGCTGAAAACCGGAAATGTTAAGAAATCAATAATTCCTGAAGAATAGCAACAAGAGTGATGATAATTAACAGAATCTCATGCGATTACTCAACTCTTTATGGTAGAGGTAAAATCTACCTTTAATTAACGTTTTATTTTTAATAAAGTATAAAGGTAAGTTAAATATTTGATCTATGGACAAGTAATTACATGCAATAAAATTGTTGTGATGGATATAATGCATTTATTACAACATGTCCCGCTCCATGGCAGGAAGGGCAACGGATCTGCCTATTCTCAGAGGATACCAATTTTAGCGTTACAATATTGAGACCAATCTAAAAAGCCACAATACCCCTAAATCCCCTGAAGGGGACTTTCCCAAATTACTGATATTTAGTACTTTTCCCGTCATCTGACGGATTGGGGTAAAAAGGACTAAAAATTAGTAGTTTGGGGTTTTTAGACTACACTTATTATTGCTTGCAAAAATGAACTGCATTCTACATAAGAGACGAGTTAATTTATCTTAAAATAAAGGGAACAATAGCTGCAATTATTCCTGTGAAGATCACCACCATGATAAAAAGGTTGTATCGCAGGTTATAGTTTCCCAAAAGGGACATGTCATAATATTTGTCCACATCCTGATCTTTGTACATTTGAATTATGCCTTTCAATAATTTTTCTCTTGTTTCTTTCCCTTTAATCAGCCCTATAACAACAACAAGGTTGACCAGTACGATGAGGCAGACAAATACGAACATTACAACAAGTGTAGCGTTATCGGTTCGTGAATTTTCTGACATGCCTGAATTTACAGCAAGCGTGATGAGATTAAGAAGTATGGCCGTTAGAATAAAAATAATGTCGGTGCGTGTGTTTTGCTGAAGCTCCGAGGTGATGTGTTTGTGAACTTGTTCAATCATAATTTTTGTCCTCCAAATCAATAATTATTTTAAAAGATAAATCAGGGATACTACCATTTTTACCTCAAAGATAACGTGTTTCTTTTGCTAAGTAAATATTTATGGCTTGTTTATTTTATTTTCACTTTCATAGTTTTAAATTGTTTAATATCAAATTCAATAATGGATTGATAATGTAAATCCTTATATTTGTTACAATTATTTTATTGGATAAAAATAAGTTGGTGGTCATAAATGCTGTTGAATAAGCCTTGTAAAATATTTGTAAATTGATTTGCAACTGTTTTACCAACAAAAACTTAAAAGTTTCTACAACTTTGCACGAAAAGGATAAATATTATTTTGGATTGCTAAAAGAGCATATCGTGGGCAAAATGAAAAAATCGTATCCAGGCATCAGTAATGATATTTCGGAGTGGAAGGGACAGGAGATTACTGATTTTCAGGAGGAGCTTTTACAAAAAGTTAATGCCCAAATTAGCGAAAAATGGTTTTACAATCATGCTAAATCGGAAAACAAAACATTGCCGAGAATTGATGTATTAAACATTCTGAGCAGGTATGTTGGTTTTGCCAATTGGGATGATTTTGTATTTAAAAACCGCACTAAGATTTCCGGCGGTAGGCCGGTTTCGAAAGGCAACAGGATTTTTATTATTCTTCCACTTTTTGTATTGCTTATCATGGCTGCATTGTTTGTTGTTTTTAAATTTTTAAACAGCCGTGAGTATCACTTTAGTTTTTATGATGTACATACTCAGGAAGTTATTTCCGGTAACCGGATTCAAGTTACACAATTATCTGATAAAGAATCACCCAAAAGTTTTTTGAGCGATTCAGCCGGGGTTGTAGTGCTGAAAACTGACGAAAGTTTTTTAAAATTGATCATAACAGCTCCTTATTACAGAACCGATACAATAAATCGTATTCTGAAAAAATTTGAAACATATCAAAAGATTGGCCTGCAGGCAAATGATTATGCTTTGATTATCCATTATTTTTCGGAGATGAATGTGGATGATTGGCAAAAACGAAGAGACTATCTGGGGCAGATCATCGATAACAGGGCAATTATTTACCAGGTACATAATAATGATAATTCTCCGGGCATGGCTTTGTATAATAAAACTGAGTTTATCGATAAGCTGACCATGCCAAGTAGCAGTCTGAAAAACATCGAAATTTTAGATACTAAATTTAAGGATGACAAAATCATGGTTTTGAGATTCAGAATTAATAAACAAAACTGATGAACAGATTTTTTAAAATAATAACGATTATTCTTGTGTTACTCGCCAATTGTGCCCCCTCGTGCGTTGATGAGCATGAAATTGCATTGCGGGAGGATGCTGTTTTGGAAGAAGCGAGACATAATATTCGAAGGGAATTTGAATCTGAATATTTATCAGGAGCCTCATTATTGGCATTCGAAAACGCCGCTAAACAAAAGCTCACCGACTTATCCGATTACCTGAATATTCTTGCAGATACCTCACTTGATATTTCTTTCAGGGAAAAGGCCGGTGAAATGGTTCAAGGCATTTTTATTTCCGAAAATGTTTTTATAAGCATTCAGACAGAAGGGAATGATGGCCCGATGAAAACTGATGTTGGCCATTTTGTCAAACTCGAAACATCTGGAAAAATATCCACTCCGCCTTTTTCATTTGATTCGATTGTTACAATTGTTCCGCTAAGAAAATCAAAAGGAGAATCCTTTACAGGGAAACTCTCATTTATTCAATATTTTTTTAATTCTTCCCAAACAAAACATAATAATAAAGTAAAACGACAGGCGGATTTTTACCTTCTTAAAGAGATTAAAATATTTGATTCGGACACCTTGAGAGCATGGAATGTGCTTTTGGGTGAGATCAGATAGGCGGGTTTGTAGATGCACCTATTAGAATTGATACGGGAGGTGCAGCCTGCCCGCGTGACGCATTCAGGCGGGCGCACCGAAATATTAAAGTTAACAAAATGGTTTTTAGTTTTTCAGCAAGCCCTATAATACTTTAAATACTTGCTTAGAAATACCTTCCCCCTTAGTTTGATTCCGGCCATATTGAACAAGCTCAAACTTTAAAGTGTTTAATGAAAGTTTATTTAGTAAAACCCAATCTTAAACTTATGAAAGCAATATTTACACTTTTTCTTGTCCTTGTTATTTCTTATTCAGCACATAGTCAGCAGTTTTTATGGGCTGATGCTTACGATATTTCAAATTGTAACGAAGTAGCTGCCCTTGCAACAGATACTGAGGGGAATGTAATAATTAACGGTGTTTATAACGCATCACAAACACTTCCCTACAAGGGAAATGCATACATTTTAAAGGCCGATGCAGATGGAGCTTTGCTTTGGACGGATTACATATTTGGTAGTGTAATTATTGGAGATATGGCCACCGTGGGTTCTGATATTCTGATTATCGGACAATCGACCGGAACATTTTCGTATCGTGGTGAGCAGTATGGACAGGGGCAATATTTTATGTTTGCGCTTATGCTCGATGCCGATGGAAATTACAAATGGCATTTCACCGACCAAAACAAATGGGGCGACAATACAAACATTGCTGTTGGTAATACCGGTAACATTGCTTTGCATATCCGCGGACAGTCAAATCTTGGAGATTGGATTATAATTATTGATCTTGATGGAAACGTATTAAATACAAGGCAAATTTCTGCAACCCACACACTCGTGGTGGATATGGCCTATTTTAATGACAGGGTGTTTTTCAATGGAAGTTTTTTTGGCCAGGGAAGCATATTTATCGACACTATCCCCATAGAATTACCCCCCATCGAAAATGCATCCATTACTATGGGCTTCGATGAAAATCTGGTTGCCCAATGGCTTTATGTAGATCAAACTATCAATAATCGTGATGGCCGGATTGCTGTGGATAGTAGTGGTGTTTTTGTGTATGAATCCATAATTGATTCCAACTTTACCTCAATAAACTCCATTAAAAAATTTGATTTTGATGGAGATCTATTGATAGAAAATGAAGTACCGTTTTTTTCACCAAATGCCACAACATACCCTGATATGGCAATTTCACCAAGCTTAATTGGATTTTTTTCTCAAAACAATTTTGGTTTCACGAGTCATGAAGTGATACTTTTTGATCATGATTTGAATTTAATATCTGAAAAGGAAATTAATGGGCCATCACACCTTTATTCAGGGCAAATTACTTCATTTGGTGAGGATTTTTATGTGGCTCATGTTTATTCGGGAGCATTAAATTTTGATGATGAACTTACCCTTCCCTATACTGGTACAGGTAAAATTCCCTATATCTCCAGGCTTGGTTTGTCGCCGGTAACTGACATTAATAAACCTTCTGTTCATTCGGTGGACATCCATGTTTATCCAAACCCTGCAAGTGAGATTATTACAATTGAAATTGGTGCTAATCAACTTGTAAAAGCAGGAGCTTTTATAATGACTGATTTTCTAGGATCTTCTGTCCTAAAGGGAGTTTTGAATAAAAGTAATACTTCTGTTGAAATTGGAAATCTTTTACCCGGTATTTATACTTTGCAGTTGTTTATTAATGATGGGGAAGTATTAACCCGGAAAATTATTGTGAAGTAAGATTGTCTGTTTTTTCATTCAAAATTAACTTATTTTAAAAATTAATCATTTAAATCGTTTTACTTTTGCAATCGAATTGAAAAACAATTTATTAACTAAAAAAGACAATAATAATTATGGGAGTATTAGTAGGAAAAAAAGCCCCGTTGTTCGAAGCTGAGGCTGTTGTAAATGGCGGCGATTTCGTTGAAAAATTTACACTTGAACAATATATCGGGAAAAAGCATGTAGTATTTTTCTTTTATCCACTCGATTTTACATTTGTTTGCCCTACCGAAATCCTTGCTTTCCAGGATAAAATGAAAGATTTTGAAAAACGTAACGTAGCCGTTGTTGGTTGCTCTGTCGATTCTAAATTTTCGCACTGGGCATGGCTCAATACCGAAAAGAAAGACGGTGGCATTAAAGGAGTTAAATATCCATTGGTATCTGATTTGTCAAAAACTATAGCCGAAAACTATGATGTTTTGGCCGGAGAATATGATTACAACGAAGATGGAGAAATGGAATTTGACGGTGCCCCGGTTGCTTATCGCGGATTGTTCCTCATCGATAAGCAAGGTGTAGTTCGCCACCAGGTGGTAAACGATATGCCTTTGGGACGCAGCATTAAAGAAACTTTGCGCATGATTGACGCACTTCAGTTTTTTGAAGAAAACGGTGAAGTTTGTCCTGCCGACTGGCACGAAGGCGAAGATGGTATGAAAGAATCGCACGAAGGTGTTGCCGATTATTTATCAAAACACTAATAAAGCATAAATTAAACCTAATGATAAAAAGCCCCAAAACAGGGGCTTTTTTTGATTAAGAAAATAAAATACTCCCGCCAAAAGCGGGCGGACAGACAATGATAATTATTAACACCCACAGGTTTGATCTAAATATTATTCGTGCATCCCTACCTTTCTCGCAGGCAAGTATGGAATAATTTATTTTTTATCCGTGCATCCGTGGCTCACTCGCCTCGCTGTACAGCGAGACGGCAGGCAAGCTTGGCTTTAATTATTTTTATCCGTGCATTAGTGGCTATTTATTTTAAATAAATGAAAATGATCGACAAAAAAGCAAAAACAAAGCATCCTATCCATGAAATTCTTGGAAAGCGTTGGAGCCCGAGAGCTTTTGACGGAGCAAAAATTGACCGTGCAAAGGTGCAACGCATTTTTGAGGCTGCACGCTGGGCGCCATCGGCAAGTAATGAGCAACCCTGGCATTTCATCATCGGCGGGCAGGGCGATGAAACCTATAAAAAGATTTTTAGTACCCTCGTGGAATTCAATCAACTTTGGGTAAAAACTGCTCCTTTTGCAGGAATTACCGTGGGGAGAATCAACGGATTGAAAAGTGGCCAGCCCAGCGAGTGGTTTAAATATGATGTGGGGCAGGCAGTTGCATGCATGAGCTTCCAGGCCACACACGAAGGATTGTTTGTGCATCAAATGGGAGGCTTCGATCGTGAAATGGCAGGGAAACTTTTTGAAATCCCTGATGGATTTGAAGCGATTACAGCTTTTACTATCGGCAATATTGGCGATTACAAAATGTTGCACCCAAATCTTCAAAAAATTGAACTGGAAGAAAGAACAAGAAAAAATACAGACGAATTCGTTTTTTCAAATAAATTTGGCGAAAAATCGGGATTAATTTAAGATAGGCAATAATGTTTTTTTCAAACCAAAATTGGCACAGCAGGGCTGATAAAGAATATCATTTAAACAGGTCATTGTTTTTACATTCCATTGTATGGATAATAATGGCAATAATTTTTGTTTCATGTGGCGATGGTAAGACTAAAAAATCAACTACTTCACATTCTCAAATAAAAAAGCAGGTAAAGCCAAGTATTAAAACCCCGGGGCTTAACGCTGATTCTGCATACTATTTTGTTGAAAAACAGCTTTTGTTTGGCCCACGCGTACCGGGAAGTGAGGCACATGAGCTTTGTGCAGTATGGCTTGCCGAAACCCTGGGGAAATATTCGGATACCGTGATAGTGCAGGATTTTAAAGCCAGGGTTTACAATAACATGATTTTTGACGGGAAAAACATTATCGCATCTTTTAACCCTGAAGTTAAAAAAAGGATATTTCTTTCGGCTCACTGGGATTCACGTCCCTATGCCGATCATGATGCGGATGTCTCCAAACACACAACACCTATTGACGGTGCAAACGATGGAGCCAGCGGAACAGGTATTTTACTGGAAATTGCAAGGCAGCTTAATATCCAGCATCCACGAATCGGGATAGACATTATATTGTTTGACCTTGAGGATTACGGGCCTCCACAGGATGCCCAAACCGAACAGGCAAGCGATACCTGGGGACTCGGGTCGCAGTATTGGTCAAAAAACTTTCACAAACCCGGATACTCAGCTCAATACGGGATTTTACTCGACATGGTAGGGGCTAGCGATGCAGTTTTTCCACTCGAAGGATTTTCGATGTATTATGCTCCTGATATCACAAAAAAAGTATGGGCAATTGCAGGCGAAATTGGCTATGGCGATTATTTTGTGTTTGACAATGGTGGCTATATTACCGATGATCATTATTTTATTAACGATATAGCTCAAATACCTACCATCAATATCATTCATCTTGATCCTGCTTCGGTAAACGGAACTTTTTATGATCATTGGCATACAGTGAATGATAACCTTGAACAAATTGATCGTTCAACTTTAAAGGTGGTTGGGCAAACGGTTTTGGAAACTATTTTCAGGGAGTAATTGGAGGCTGTCTTTTTAGTTTGGTTTCCCGCAGATAACGCGGATTTTCGCAGATAAATTCAGCGTTAACCAGCCTTGCCGGCAGGCAGGTCAGCGAAATCTGCGGGAGGCTTTTTTCAAGCCAAATGACTTTATTTAAAGGGGAGAACCAGCCAACGCACTGGCAGCGGGGGGTTTCCCCGCCAGCTGGCGGGGACTAAGGGGTCGCGCAGGCGAAATCAGAAAAGTATCGACTTTATGGATGGACATTAATTAACCCGAACAAAATATTCAGGGATTACAAAAAAAAAGGGCACTCCTGAATTTAATCCCGGGGTGGCCACATTCACTAAAAACCCTCTATTATTGAATTACAAGTTTCTTTTTTAAATTGATGCCATTGCCCTTTACATTAAGGAAATAAATTCCGGACTGTTTGGTTTGCATATCAACTGAACGGAAAATGGTTTCATCTGCCCGGACAGAACTTTCAAAATACACCACATTTCCGACAATATTATATATCGATATTTCGATGAATTCAGAAGTGTTTGAGTTGATTTGAATGTTGAAGATTCCATTGGATGGATTTGGGGAAACGTTGATGTCCCAGGCTTTTCCAATTTCCATTAATCCGGTGCAATCGTCAAAATAAATAGCAATGGTATCTGTACCCGAACAGCTTGCCAGGTTTGTAACTTCCACCCAAAATTCAGCGAATCCAATTCCAGTTCCTGAGGTGTCAACCACGATAGTTTGTGTGGTTTCTCCTGTTGACCACAGGTATTCAGCTCCGAAGTTTCCGGAATCCAAAAGCGCCGTTTCATTGGCGCATATCGAAATATCCAAACCCAAATCCACGGTGGGAAGTTCATTCATGGTAACATCCAAAACCCCTGACATCGCTCCCTCACCACATTCATTTATTCCGGCAACACTGATTCCTGCTGTGCCCACGTACATCTCATCCCAGGTAACTGTGGCAGTAAGGCCTGAGCCATCAATGCTTCCTGCGCTTTCCGGTTGGATTGTCCATAAGTAGGAAGATGAACCCACCGAGCCATTTGTACTATACACCGATTGATACTCACCAAAACATAAAGATGTTGCACCTTCGGGCATGGCCGGGTTTTCGGGTAAATTGTTTACCACTACTGCTGTTTGTCCGCTAATGGTGTTCTGGCCATCGTTTACATCAACGTGGTAAGTTGTGTTTTCTAAAGGGCTTGCCACAGGTTCAGCTTCGCTGGAGGTAAATCCTTCGGGTTCTGAATACCACAGATAACTGTAATTTCCTGACCCTCCGGTTGGGATCGCCTGTAATTGCGTGGTCTCCCCGGCACATATTGTTGATGGTGTTGATACTGCCTGCACTGATAACGGTAGTAATTCACCAACATTTAGTGTTACAGGTACAGTAAGCACAGGTATAAGCGGGTCGTTGCTCACAATTGTTATTTCACCATAATATGCCCCTTCATCCAGTCCGTTTGAATCAAAAGAAATTTCGGTGGTTTTTGTATTTCCCGGAGCCAGTGTATCAACAAGTCGTTCCATAAACATCCAACCCGAAACATTAATCGTGTAATCTTCCGTTTCGCCATAATTTGCATCCTCACAGGGGTCGCCTGAAGAAAGCTGCTGCCATACATCTTTTACCCGCATCCTGGTTGTTCCCGAAGGAACTCCGGCAGGAATGGTAACATCAGTGGTGAATATGCCGGCTGAAGTTAAATTGAAATCCTGCAAAATCATTTCATCAGGATCGAAGGTGTTGCTTTTATCAAAATCAATCCATATAGTAACAAATTGATTGCTATAATCTGTGCCCAAAGTAACTACATAAGTTTCCCCGGGATTGACGAATGTGCTCAAATTAGTAAAATCTCCATAGCCATTTGCACTGCATCCATTTTCTAAGTTGGAAATATCAGCCATAGCAAAATCAGTTATGCCGTCCCCCTGTGAGCAATCGGCTGAAGGTGTGCAATAGTCTTTTCCATTATCAAGGGGTTCTGATGAGGCAGTAACTTCGTAAATCAGGTCAAGTTCGCCAACGTTTTGAATAGTTAAGTATCGGATGGCCGTGTTGCCGGGTTCGATATTTACTGCTATTTCATCCTGATCGGTCGAAACGTGTGCATCTCCCCACTGAAGAATTGCTGATGGGCCGAATGATTCGCCATCATCATGCATTGCGGTTACCAAATAATTATACACTCCATAACCGGGCAGGTTGTCGATAAAACTGGTTTCGCTTGTCGTTCCAATTTCAAAATCATCGCGGTAAATTATGAAGTATTGAAATCCGGGTACTGTTTCAAATTGCCAGTTTAAATCAACTTCGCCGGTTTCGAATGCTACTTCCGCAGAAATATTCTCGGGTGCCTGAAGTGGATTAATTTCATAAGGTGAAGTGTAGGTCATTACACTGCCTGTGCGGTTGTCGCACCAAACGGGGTAAACCTTACCACTGTGTGCAGATATTCCAAGATAATCGCCCATGTAATCTCCGGCCAATCCGGGAATTGGAGATGGCGTAAATGCTACATCACTAACCCTGAAGTCTTCCCATGTTAGTCCGCCATCGATGGAGTTGGCACAAAAAGTTTCGCAAATATTGCCACCTACATTTCTGTCGTCATAAAAAATTACGCTCAACACACCATTGGTTGGGTCGCAGGTTATCCATGGAAAATAATGCTCGCTGCCCAAACCTGCTTCATCCTGATTTACCCTGATGGGGTCACTCCAGGTTTCGCCTTCATCCTGCGACCGGATTAAATAAATATCAATGTCTGACCCGGAGTTAATACCCGGAGTTCCAATATTTGTCCATACAACGTAAATGTTTCCGCTATTTGGCCCGTTGCTATTATCCACTGCCATCGCGGGGAAGGAATTTACCCGCTGATTTTTTGATGTTTCACTTGAGCGAATGCCACGAATATTTTCGATAATCCGGAACGATGGTTGAAATGAGATACCACCATTTATCGAGCGGGCAAATCCTATGGCATCCTCATCACTTGGCCAATTGTCGTAGATAGCCCAAATTGCATACACCTGACCCTGAGGTCCGGTATGCAAATTCACACCCTGGTTATGGCTTCCTGCATTGACTTCGGAACTAATTTCGGAAGGTGCGCTATACGATTCGCCATTATCGGTTGATCTTACAAATTCGATTTCGTTAATATTTGCCCCTCCAAAATTCACCCACGCATTGTAAACGTTTCCTTCGTAGGGGCTACTGATGCTATTGTCGATGGTTAAATGGTTTTTGTCAAGATTTGACGAAGAGGATGCTGTAATTTGTGTCCATGATGTTCCATTATCGGAGTAAGACACACCCATCCCGAAGGCGGCATTTATAAACCCAACATATTGCCTTCCGTTTAGCCCTATTGCCGTGGAAGGATCGCCGGAATTTGAGCCGCCTGCCCCTTGAATTGATCCACCCCATGTCTGTCCAAAGTTATATGAAAAAAAATAGTTAGCTCCAAAAAGGCTCCCTGGCGGATTTTGGGTTGAGTTGTTTGATTGGAGAACATGATTGGGATCATTAGGGTCAACGAAAATAGAATTTTCACTTTGCGTGGAATTCTGATTTGTTACAGGAACATCGGGAGAATCGCCCCTAAAAACTGATCGTGCATGAATTTTTGATGTTTTGATAATTGGTACCGGAACATCCCTTTGTGGCGCAACAGTGGTAAGGCCAAGTTCAGCAGCTTTTTTCCAGTACTTCATATTATCGATGCGGGTATCCAGTACTTTGTATGGATCATATCCGGATTTTTCGCGTTGATTGGTGTTGTTGGCTTGCTGAGGATTTTGTGCTGAGATAAAGGTCGTAATGCTTAAAAGAAAAACCAATAATCCTATTTGAAATAATAAGGAATGGAAATTTTTCATCGTACGAGTGTGTTGATCTGAATTTTTCATTTTGCCCATTATATTTGTATTATAGTTTTAATGATGCAAATCAACAATCATTTAGCAGTTATACCAAACGGATTTTGCTACAAAAGATTTACAAACACCAAGTTTACCATTACAAAACTATATCGCATCCATTACATTAACCATACAAAGAAGGCTAAGTATTTGTGATTCAGTAATACAGAAGAGTGAGTGAATTTTTATTAAAGCTACGCTAAGGAATGGTTGGCCAATTTACCTATTTCATAAAATCCAGCAAAGCTTTTTTATTTTTCAATTTTTCGAAAGCCGGTTCGTTGAGAAACCTTTCGGTATTGTTAAAGCCAAGCACAATGGCTTGCTGAAGATATCCTTCGGCGGCATCCTCATCCCCGGTATTCATTTTTACTATGGCGTTGAGGTAGGCATGTTCGGGGTTTACCGGTTCGATGCTGCGATAGATATCTATATTTTTTTGTGCCTGTATCATATCATTTTCCTGAATAGATTTATTCGACATCATGTAGCTCATCAGCCCCAGGTACGAAATGAGTCTTTTGTTTAAGCGCTCCTGAAAAAGATCATCAACAGGAGTTTTTAAGCTATTTATTTCATTATCCCACCAATCCATGTCCTTATCTTTAAAAGCTGAAATATAAATGTTTTGTTTCCCGTTTTCAGTTTCCATGGTTTTTACCATTGCGGAAAGGTCGCGGGCATAAGCCGGTTTTTTCTTAAAAGTTTGTACTTCTGATTTAAAGTTTTCTGTGTTATAAATACCCTGCATTATTGAAGCTGCTCGTTCGGCAGTTTCGGCTGCATCAAAATACCTGTTGGCATTTGTATATATTTCAATTTTTGTATTGTAATAATTTGCTGCTTCATTAATTATATTTTGATCTTTCTTTAACAGACCCTTCTTTATATCTTTCATCAGGATGGCATAAAAAGCTTCCCTCATTTCATCTTCAGGAGGCCAGTCGTGCCCGCCATCGAATATAACAAGCTCATTTTTAAACCCCGAACTGGCCAATTGCCTGTCGTTATTAATTAATTCTATCATATTAAAATCTTTGTAGCCAACCAATCCAAAGTAGTAAAAGTTGGGTTTGGGAAGTTGGCGTATGGCCGGGAAGCCTGCACCGCAGCCTATCACTGCATTTATCCCGGGTTTTTGAATTGCTATTGAAACCGCCACCCGGGCACCGCCTGAAAATCCCATTGCAAATATACGGGTTGAATCGATGCTTATTTTTCGGGCAATCCCGTCTATCATTTCATTGTAATATTCCAATCCATCTTCGATAGCTTGCCCGTTTTGTGATTTGTTGGAACCTACTAAAACAAACCCAAATTCATCAGCAAGATTTTTATATTTACTAATCGGGAGATACCCGTTCGCTCGCGGATCGAAAATAAAGATGACAGGAGCTTTTGATTCATTATTTATTCCTTTGGGGATATGTATCGCAAAATCGCTTTTCACCCTTGTTGCTGTACCAGCATTTTCCTTGTCCACATTCCCGATGGTTTTTGCTTCGCCATTTTCCGATGGAATTTTAACTTCCTGATTTTCGGTGTTGGGATGATCCTTATCCTTATTATTTGGATTTTCAGGACTCATACACTGGTTGCAAACTATAGCAATAAGCATGAGGAGAAGTAGATTTCTAATATAGTTTTTAATCATAGTTAAAAAATTTATTTTGCAAAGATATTCATAAGGATTTTATAATCGGAAAGCAGGAAAAGATTATTCAATCACTTATACACAAAAAAAGGGATATTGCCTTTAATTGACGTTGTTTACCTGTTTTGAGTCACACCGTGAATAGCTCCGGAAGTAGCACTTTATCCCGATAGCTATCGGGACTGCTTCTCTCTTAGAAACAATTCACGGTGTGATTTGTGTTGGAATGTAGTCATCCGATGAATTACTCCCGGGGGTATTTCTGTTTTCGTGGGGAATATACCAAATGCTTAAGCACTATTCATCGGATGACTTTTCCGGATTACCCCTTTTCAGTCATCCGATGAATCACCCCTGGGAGTGGCATTGTACCCTTGCGCAAAGTGTCATTTGCTTAAGCACTATTCATCGGATGACTATTCCTAATGCATAAAAACCGGAAGCGAAACCTCCCATTTCCCAAGCAAAAATCAAACATAATATCCTGCATATTTTCTATGTTAATTTTTCTTAAATACAATATTAAAAGATGAACAAAACATTATGGATACCAAAATAATTGATTTACTTTGACACAATCTTAAGACAAAAAACATGACATACTTTCTACCCAATTCAATTCTTTACGCAAGGCCAACATTTCAGCTTGGATACAAAAAAAGCACCCCCAACGCTGAATTCCAAATACACTTTTTCACAGAAATATCAGGTAAAAAAAACGGAAAGGAGGTAAAAAACGGTTCGTACATCGTAGGCCTGGAGTCAGGATCGCCTACACGAAGCTATGGCAAATCAGGCAGGAAAACCGTTTCAAAAATAGTGGAAATAATTAAATAAACCGATTATCTAAAAAATGAATGTTTGACCTAAAATTTTACAAGATGTTAACTAAAAAAGTTTTTACAGTAGTATTGGTGGCATTGTTTGCCACTATGGGCACACTTGTAGCCCAGGAAAAGTACGCCATTATTATTGGCGGAAATATGAACCCCGGTAGCAGCATCCCTGCTACCGAACAATGGAACGGGGGGCAGAACCCCGGCCCTTATGGCTTTGACGAAATTTGGAACGATTTGTACCTGGCATGGGAAATGTTGATCAACGAAGATTTTGGTAAAGGCTACGATGTTGACAATGTGCATGTTTTGTTTGGGAATGGTAGTGATTTTTGGTTCAACGATCAAAATACACGTTATCAGGCAGGATATAATGGTCAATCTCAGGTTGTAGATGAAAACTCCAATAAACAAACTATTATCAACAAATTTGGCGAATTGGCTACTACCGTTACCGCCGATGATTTCCTCTTTGTATGGATAATGGGCCACGGCGGTTCCAATCCTTTTCAAGGTGGCTATTTCTATAGTTATGACGGCCAAAAGGTTTATGCCAGCCAACTCAATACCTTGCTCGACAATATTCAGGCACATAAAAAAGTGGTCTATCTTTCATTCCCCAAATCCGGTGCTTTTGCCAGCCAGTTAGAAGATAACGGAATAATCGTAGTTACTTCAAGCGGAGCTACCGAAGGCGCAAGCCGCGCCGATGACCTGGCACCGGATCCTAATAATCCACCAACCCAGCCATTTATCGAAAATGAAGTAAGGAACAATATCAGCTACCACCACGGTGAGATAAACTATCATTTTACTGCCGCTCTTACCGGGTTTACCCCACTTCCAGATGATCAATACGCAGGGATTGACCTGTCTGCCGCGGACGTTGATTCGGATAATTTTGTCGATATCAACGAATGTTTCAACTGGATAACAACCTACGAAACAGCAAGCCAAACACCGGTTTGTTCTGATTTGGATGGTATAAAACCTACAACCGGGTTAACCTATCCAACCTTGTTGCATTTTGATTTATTATATCCATCAACAATTTGCCGGGGTCAAATTGGGGTTTCAAAAGATGTAACATTAAATATGTCTTCGTTAATATTTTTGGATAATTCAAAAATATACTTTTTAAATGAGGGGACCGAACTGGAAGCGGGCAATATAACTACTCTTACGATTGGGGAGCGCTGCGAATTTACAGGAACGGGGAATACAAACCTTATAACCATTACTACCGGATGTGATATTACAATAGGTGATTATGTAAAAATCTCCGTCGATCAACCGACAAAAAAGTGGGAAATAGGTATCCAAAATGAAGACTGGCCAATCGAAATGAACCATGTTGAAATTAGCAACACCATACTTGACATTCTTTCAGGAACTTTTGAGTTGAAAAATTCATCGTTCAATTCGGTTTATTTCATACATCAATATGGTATTACCAGCTTACAAATTGATAGTACAACTTTTACCGATGCTTCGCTAAGTATTTACGATGGTAAGCCTGAAATTACAAATTGCCAATTTTCTAATACCCTCCAGGGTACCGTATGGGCAATCCCCGATTACCTGCGCATTATCACCTGCCCTGAATTTACGGTATCCGGCAACAGCCTTAACAATGCCGGTGGTAATGGCATTTCGATTTTTTATTCTGGCGACATGTTAGGCGATCACCTTTTAACCAACAACACCATTAACTATTGTGGGCAATTTTCATCAAGTGATAATGGTATTTTTTGCTACAACAGCTATGTTGATATAATCGACAATGTGGAGGTGGCATATAATCAATATGGCATTATTTCGCTAAACAACAGCACTGTAAAACTACTGGGGAACAAGTATGCTGATTATGTACACCAAACCCAGCAAATACACGATAATAGTATTAACCAGGTTTACGCTACTGCCGGGGCTTTTCCCTACGAATTCAGGTTTAACGCAGTTTACGACAACGACAATACCTGCCTTGTTAAATATGTTAACGATCCGCAAGGCACTGAACCAAACCTTGATGTAAGCTATAATTACTGGGGTACGGGTTTCGATCCCCAAACCGACCTTTGCCCAACCGGGTTATATACCTGGAACCCGTTATGGAACCTGCAATTTCAAAACCCGGCCACTGAAAACGATGAACTGTTGTTTACCCAGGCCGGAATACTTGCCGATTCAGGGCAATATACCCAGGCAAACAGCAAATACGTACAACTCGTAAATCAATACCCGGGTTCGGATTATACTACTGCAGCACTTAAAGAAATGTATATTATCGAAAATGTTTCCGCTGGGAACTACACTTTATTAAACACTTATTATGCAAGCGTTTTAGCCCAAAACCCAAATACGCAGGTGGGAAAGACCGCAGATTTCCTTTCCAATTTGTGTGATATTGAAATGGGAAATTACAGCAAGGCCATTACCTGGTACGAGGATGTTATACAAGACCCACCAACTTTTGAAGATTCACTTTTTGCCATCATCGACCTGGGCAACCTTTACCTGAAAATTGAAAACGACAGCCTCAAGTCGGCACCAATAGGCGCAATGACAGAATATAAACCACAATCAGTAAAGCAATATACCGAAAACCGCGAATACTTAATATCACTTTTGTTTAAAGGTGAAGAAACAATATTACAAGCTGAAACGGATTTGAGCGATAACAAATCCGCCCGATTATTGCAAAATATTCCCAACCCATGTGTTGGTAATACTACGCTAAATTATGAATTGATGGAAGATGCAATTGTTGTATTAAACATTTACGACTATTCGGGAAAACTTGTAAAAATCCTGGATGAAGGAAACAAGGAGGCTGGAAAACACAGTACAACATTTTTTGCCGGCGAGTTGAATGCAGGCATTTATTTTTGTACCATTAAATGCAACGGAATAATTTCGGACAGCCAAAAGATCACGGTTATTAAATAAAAAAATCAACCCGGATTGGGCTAAATAAACTTTATGATTTCAGTCCCATCCGGGTTTTTCAGATACTTAGGACTATGAAACAATTATATCTTCCCTGTTTAAGACTTGCTTTCGTAATATGTATATTCCTTTCAAAAACAGTATTAGCCCAAGTGGAGTGGACAGAGCCGGTAAACATCTCCAATATGGATGGTTACACCATGAGCATTGATATGGTAATTGACCACAACGGGGTAATTCATGTGGTGTGGGACTGGCGCATGACAAGCACTTACTGGCTTATAATGTACAGCAAATCAGAAAATGACGGCTATACTTGGTCTGAGCCCACAGACCTTTTGCATAATACTGATCTGTGGATGTCGCAGCCACACATAGCCTGCGACAGTGAAAATAAGCTGTACGTAACCTATACCTATGATGGCCATTACTGGACCCCGGAAGGTAGGCTTATAAAAATGATTGATTGGGATGGTCAACAATGGAGTGAGTCGGTTGTTGTTTCGGAAGTGATGCCAGGTTCTCACCATAACCGGATTAAAATTGATTATAATAACAGATTGTATATACGTTGGGATTACGAACCAACAGGTGATGATTATATTAGAATTTCCGAAAGTAATACTTGGTACGACCAGTTTTGTCCATATCCGGGTAGTGAAGAAATTTATGCATTGGTTGAAGCTGATGTTGATAGCTCGAATTCATTGCACTGGATAGGAGGATCTTCAAGTATAAATTATTATGGTGAGCGATTAAAATATTTTTTCTACGAATATTTAACTAATAAATGGTATGCACCTCAAAACCTAACAAATGATACTATTCTTGAATGGCCTGATATTAAATTAAATAATGATGACATACCTGAAATAGTCTATAGAAAAACCTCAACCAATAGTGTTGGTGATGCTACCGATTCGGCTATACACACAATAAGAGCCGGAATTGTCTGGTTACCCCCAGATTTGGTATCTGGGACTGACAAACAACAAAAACGCCAGCAAATTGCCATTGACAAAAATAATTGTGCGCATGTGGTCGAGGTAGAGTACTATAATTCACCTAATTCGGAGAATGAAATTGTACACTATTATTACAATGAGAAAGAATGGGTATGTCAGCCGATAGATTCAGCAACGCACATGGTAAATTACCCAAAAATGGTTTTTTCTGGCAATCAGATTTATGTTGTTTACTATAAAGGTGATGCTGTTTTTTCTGGTGATATATGGATATCAAAATATGACGTAATCACTTCGGTAAAAGATAAAGTACAAGAAAATACTAACTTAAAAATCTACCCCAACCCATCGCTTGGAGATATTAACATCGAATTTTCAAACAATGAACACCAACATATAAACCTCTCGGTTTTCGACATGTCAGGAAAATTGATAAAAACACTTTGCAACAAAACACTGCCACCGGGCAGGCAGCGGCTACTATGGAACGGCACGGATCAAAGCGGGAAAGAAGTACAAAGTGGTTCGTACCTCGTACGCTTAAAAACAGGTAGTAAAACCGCTGCTCAAATCGTGGAAATAATTAAATAAACAAAAAATGAATAATGCAGGTTATTCTTTATTGAAATCCTAAGGGCGTTATTCATAGTTCATTAATTTATTAACCTGGTTTTTACCGGCCCAAAGGGAAGCGGCTGCTGATACTGCAATACATCTTTGCAGCCCTTCCCCGAAACCGGTAAGGCCACAAATTTAAATTAAAATGACAAATAGAAATTTGATTTTAACAATGATCGTGGCGCTATTTGCCACTATGGGCACACTTGTAGCCCAGGAAAAGTACGCCATAATAATTGGCGGAAATGTAAACCCCGATGCCCTGATAATTCCATTGGCAGAACAGTGGAATGGTGGTATTGATCCCGGAACTTATGGTTTTGATGAGATTTGGAACGATGCCTACCTTGCATGGGAAATGTTGGTATTCAATAAAGATTACAGCGATGCCAATGTGCATGTATTGTTTGGTAATGGGAATGATTATACTTTTACAGGACAGAACATCCGCTATAAAGGCATTAAACATGGACCTCAATATCAGGTAGTAACTGATGCAAATGCTTATGAGGCAAGCATTGAAAACAAATTTAACAACCTTGCTTCCACCATCACCGAAGATGATTTCTTGTTTGTTTGGATAATGGGCCACGGCGGCAGCGATGCCACGGGCCACTACTTTTATAGTTATGATAACCACAAGATTTACGACTACGTGCTGGCAGGATGGCTTAATGGCATCGATGCCCACAAAAAAACGATTTTTCTGAGTTTTCCCAAGTCAGGTGGGTTTATCCCGGAATT
Source organism: uncultured Lentimicrobiaceae bacterium (assembly GCA_964593705.1). Taxonomy (GTDB): domain Bacteria; phylum Bacteroidota; class Bacteroidia; order Bacteroidales; family 4484-276; genus SABY01. The sequence goes on from CAZQIV010000097.1 coordinate 26,906, forward strand.
GGAAGCAGGCGGGAATATTGTAATTACTGCTTGCGGTGCTACCGAGGGGGCAAGCCGGGCGGATGATATGATGAACGAGGTTTTTTTGAATATTGAATATTGAATACTGAA
>CAZQIV010000098.1:0-26618 GCA_964593705.1 uncultured Lentimicrobiaceae bacterium
GTTGATAACTGCTTCTTATACTTATTTGTTACCCCTGTTTTTTGAGGGGATACAACATGTCATTAGTAGGGAACGATGTAGCCTGCTCCGTTTTTTCGGGGACTGAGAAATTTATAGAAAAATAAAACTTTAAACCAACTATTCCTCGAAAATCTCCACCATAATCTGTCTCGCTGCATCTTCGGTGTAATATTTTTTTATGAGCTGCTTGCCATTTTCTGAGTATTGATTCCAAATATTTTTGTTCGTGTATATTTTGTGGATTGCTTGTGCAAAAGCATCCGCTTCATCGGCAATCAAACTGTAGTTTTCAATTTCGGGAATGCCCTCTGCTGCAACAGGCGTAATTACAGTTGGAATTTGGTGGTAAAGCGATTCCAATAATTTGCCCTTTACACCGGCCCCAAACCTGAGGGGTAAAATTGCAATTTTAGATTTTTGATAATATTCCAACAACTTACTATCAGCGACAAAACCTGTAACGGTAATCGAATCATTGGCCAATGCCAAAACTTCAGGGGTGGGTTTCGAGCCAACAATATTTAGCCTTACCTCCGGCAGGTGTTTTTTTAAGACAGGAAAAACATCTTCAACAAACCATAAAATGGCATCGGGGTTGGGCGGATGGCCAAAATATCCTACAAATAAAATATCCTTCCGCTCTTCAAAACCGGGGACTTTTTCAGGAATATCATTAAAAAAATAAACCGGAATCGTTTTAACTGTTTTGCCGGAAGCCATAGCTTTTATAAAAGGAGCTTCATAAGTTGAGAAAGGAAGAATAAAGTCAACAGTGTTAAAGATTTTGTTTTCAATCCTCTCGAATTTTTCACTTTCCTTTTTGAACTTTTTGTTGCCGGTTAATTCAAATTTTCGCCGGCTTCCCAAATATTGTAAATCGTGCCCGATGTAAGCAATCTTTGCCGTGGTAAATTTTCGTATCATTTCAAAATACTTTGGCGCAATGTGAACCCTGTGGGCTATGACAAAGTTGATGTATTGACCATTTTTACGAAACCAGTCCCTTATGTTTTGCTGGTAAAAACTCCCGTAAAGTACTTCTATCCCCATTTGCTGTAGAACAGTGGTGTAAGGTTCGTGCTTAAAAAAATTGTCGCCTATAAAATGAATTTTATAACCCATTTTCAGGAATAATTTCAGGTAGCTGAAAGTGCTCCTCGATCCGGCATCTTTATCATACATGGGTACATAGTGATCGATAACCAGGAGGTGCTTTTGATTGAGCGACCTGTCGCGATGAAAAAAGACATTGGTTCCGTTTGGGGAGGATTCGATACTTAGTTCATGTTGCCATTTATCAAGAAACTTCCTTTGGTTTATCGTCTGGAATTTCTTCAGTCCTGTTGACTCATCGCATCCGTTTGAAGCCCCTTCGAAATGGGTAACCTTTGAAAGTGGCTGATACATTACTTTGTAGCCAAGTTTTCGTACACCAAAAGCCAGGTCGGTATCTTCGTAATAGGCAGGCGCGAAATTTTCATCAAAGCCATTTAGTCCATCCCAAACATTTTTTCGCACCAGCATACAAGCCCCCGAAATGTAATCCACCTCTTTCAGATAATTATACTCGGACTTTTCAGGATCATCATATTTACCAAAATTCCACCCTGAGGCATCATTCCAAATTATCCCTCCGGCTTCCTGAAGTCGTCCATCAGGATAAAGCAACCTGGGGCCGGCTATGGCTATTTGTCCATCATTTTCGACTAAATCGAAAAGTGGTTTTAGCCAGCCCGGCTGAGGCTCTGTGTCGTTGTTCAAAAAAACAATATACTTTCCACGTGCAAGCTTTGCTGCCATATTGCACGATTTTAAAAAACCAATATTATTTTCGTTGTAAATTATCCTTGCACCAACAAACATCTTTTTAAGATCGTAACCCTTGTTTGTGGAATGATCATCAACAATAATCACTTCATACTCCACCCCATCAGTATTTTGCACTAAGGAATGAACACAATTGGCTGTGAGTTGGATATTATTGAACATTGGGATAACAATCGAAACCACCGGCTTGGCAAATTCGGGGAGCAACAATGTTTTGGGTAAGTAACTCTTTTTAATTTCCTTTTGTATTGATTCAGTAGCTCCTGATTTCACCCATTCGATTTCCTCTTTTAGCCTTTTGCCTTTTGCATACCAAATCAGGCGACTCATAAACGACCTACCACCTTCCCTCAACAAAAGCCTGTAACTTGCTCCAATATCATTTTTAAGAATGAAAGTTTTATTTTCGATGCTGTGTTTTGCTGCCTGAAATTTCCTTAGCGGACGGGTGATTTTCCACGAAAGTGAAGCCTTAGCCTTGTTAAACTCAGTATATAACCAAAGGCTCTTTTTTTCGAGGGCTACAATTTCGAGGCGCTGCTGATTGAATAGCTCTTGCTGCCCGGCCAGCGCAATTTCATTTTGTTGTTTTAATAGTTTAAACTCTTTTTGCTTACTTTCTATTTCATCCTGATATCCGGCCAGTGCTTGTTCGTTTTGTTGTTTTAGTATTCTAAGTAAATTACGAGTATTTTCTAATTCTTGCTTTTGCCCAGCCAGTGCTTGTTCGTTTTGCTGTTTTGATAATGCCAGTGTACTACGAAAATTCTCTATTTCGGAATGATGCCCGGCAATTCGTTTTTGAAAGTCGATAATTTGATCTTTTACAATTTTATTATAAAAATGATCAATTTCATGTTGCTTTGATAAATCAGCGTTTTGGATATTGAGTTTTGAAATAAGCAACAATACTTCATCATCAGTCAGTATTGAAATTATTGGCTGAAGCTCCACACTTTTTATAGTTTGCTTTTCATCCAGTTTAAATATCAGACAGGGTGAATTGTCTGAAAAATAATATTTATCCTTATCAACTATTTCATAATTACCTGATGTGGGTTTTACTAAAACGACTCCTTGACCTGTTTCTACTGATATATTTTTAAGTATTATTTTGCATGGTTCATCATTCAAATAAATTCTGAATTCATCCACCGGATGATGTTGATTTAAAACTTCAAATTTAATGGGCTGATTAATATTTGATTTATTAGTGAGGATTATCTTTCCCGAATCGCTATCCTTTTCAGGTTCAACTATAAGAGTAGCGGTAATGTTTGAGTTGAGAACAGGTTTTGACTGATTGGCAATGCCCCGGATAAAAAGGTTTTCGTCTAATTCCGGTACCAGGATTGATTCATTATCCTGCGAAAGCTTTTTTAAAAGCTCCCATAATTCCTTCATTTTATCAGGAAAATATAATTGATCTGGAATTTTTTCGATTTCCTGAAAATGATCTAGCTGCGCATCAAGCGAAAGCTCCCCAATTCCAGGTGAATATTCAAGCCCCACGATTTTTGAAATTGTTTTACAGGCTTCGGCAGGATTAGTCAACAAATGGTGATACGACACAAATTTCGTAGTTTTATCCTGATCGCCCAGAAAAGCCATGTTATAATAATACCAGAGCAAAAGTCCTTTTTCGATTGAAAAACCATTGCGTTTCTCAAGCGAACGGGCAACACTTAATGGATACCTGTAAATATGGAAATGGATTAACTCAGCATCCATTTGTGTGAACACTTTTTCCCAAAACGGCCATAGTATTGAGAACCGTGGGTCTTTAATCAGAATTTGGGATGACCTGGCAAATTTCCTTTCAATGATTTCGAGAGCATTATCAAGAAACAATTTTTCAATTTCATCCCAAAAAAAATGCACCCGTCTTTTGTCAATATCTTCAATGTTGTGCCACGAAAGAAAAAGCTTACTTAAAATTTTATTGTTCAGATTAAAAATGTCGTAATCTTCCCAGTATCCCAGCTGATTATCGGCATCGGGAGGCATTAAATTAGTGCCTGCATCAAAGCCCATATCGACAAGCACTTTTGCCAAAGCACTCGTTCCCGAGCGATGCATCCCGGTGATTACAGCTAATTGTTTCTTCATTTAAACTTTTTCATTTCGCATGAACTCAATAGGAAATAATCCCATCATACCCCAAATCATATTTTTCTTCTATACACAGCTCCGCCCCGTCAGTTACATATCTGACATTTAATCTGAAAAATTCACAAATTCAACGAATTTGTGAATTAATCAGGTTAAAACTGCTTAAACAAATTCAGAACAAATCTAAAATATTTTTAACACTTTGGCCTGTTTAATTTACAAACGATTGATGCTTTCCTAACTTGGACAAGCCAAAACCAAACAAGGAGATCATGTAAAATTTATGGTGTATTCCTGTTTTGGTTTGTCCAAGTTAGTCGGCAAAATTTATAAATGCTTATTTTGCAATTAAGAGCTTTATTATTTCTCTCCCTTTCAAATTAACGACAATGCATTTTAAATTTTGCTTAGGTACCTTATCTCTAATATTCTGCCTTTTTTTGGCAGAATATTAGAGATAAGGTACTACGTTTTTCCCTGAGATAAAAAAGCCTTTCAGGGAAAAAACCGCAGCATAAATATCGTTAACATGTTAGCATTAGTTGTTTTCTAAGAGCCTAAAAAAAAAGCCCTTCGCAATGATGCGAAGGGCTAACTAACCTAATATATTAAACTATGACTTACAATTCACTATCTAATATTAATGCAAAAAAAAGTTTCAGGATTAAATAACTCCCTGATCCATCATTGCGTTGGCCACTTTGAGGAAGCCGGCAATGTTGGCGCCTTTTACATAATTGATATAACCATCTTCTTCTGTTCCATGTTTAACACAAGCCTCATGTATGCTCTTCATAATGTGGTGCAACTTGGCATCTACCTCTTCGGGAGCCCAGTTCAACTTCATCGAGTTTTGCGACATCTCCAGACCTGAGGTGGCTACTCCACCGGCATTTACTGCCTTACCGGGACCAAACATAATTTTATTTTCATGGAAAACTTCAACGGCTTCGGGTGTTGAAGGCATGTTAGCACCTTCGGCAACGCATATTATGCCATTTTTAACGAGGGTTTCTGCATCTTCTTTATTCAGTTCGTTTTGAGTGGCACAAGGAAGGGCAACATCACATTTCACTTCCCAGGGGTGTTTGCCCTGGATAAATTGTGCGCTGGGGAATTCAAAAGAGAAGGGTTTTACGATATCCTGGTTCGAAGCACGGAGCTCGAGCATATAATCGATTTTTTCGCCCGAAATTCCTTCGGGATCATGAATATAACCATCGGGACCAGAGAGGGTAACTACTTTTCCACCCAGTTCGGTAACTTTTTGGGCTGCTCCCCAGGCTACGTTTCCAAAACCGGAAATAGCCACTGTTTTACCTTCGAAGGTTTCGCCTTTGGTAGCCAGCATTTCCTGAGCAAAGTAAACTGCACCAAAGCCTGTTGCTTCGGGACGAACGAGGCTGCCACCCCAGTTGATACCTTTACCGGTGAGTACACCTGTATGCTCGCGTGCCAGTTTTTTGTACATGCCATACAAGTAACCGATTTCACGACCACCTACGCCAATATCTCCGGCCGGTACATCTGTATCCGGACCAATCACATGCCACAACTCAAGCATCAGGGCCTGGCAAAAGCGCATGATTTCAGCATCGGATTTCCCCTTGGGATCGAAATCAGAGCCTCCTTTTCCACCACCCATAGGCAGTGTGGTAAGGCTGTTCTTGAAAATCTGCTCAAAACCGAGGAATTTCAAAATACTCAGGTTCACACTTGGGTGGAAACGCATTCCGCCTTTGTATGGGCCTATCGCATTGTTGAATTGGATACGGTAAGCCAAATTTACATGGACTTTGTCATTATCGTCCATCCATGGCACTTTAAAAGTAAATACACGATCGGGTTCAACGATACGGTTGATAATGCCGGCAGTATCGAACTGCGGATTTTCAAGCAAAACATCTTCCAATGACTCAAGCACTTCTCTTACAGCCTGAAGGTACTCTAGTTCGCCCGGATGTTTTTTCTCCAGGTCATTCATGAATTTTTCGAGATCCATTACGATAAATATTAAGTGATGAATTAAAAAAAACTTATTGTTAACTATTTAACATCGTTATTAAAATAACATGGCAAAGTACGTGGTATTGTTTCAATTAGCCAAAGGAATAATTCGATTTGTATTCACTTGTAAGGAGATGTAAAAAGACATCTTTCCATGAAAAAAATAATCCCTTTTATTCGCTCAAGTTGCAAACTTCGCTAATCTCAATTCGTTAAACGTTACCCCAAAAGCTCCCGGGGGAAAATAGTTAATCGTATGCTCCATTCGCCTACCTCACTTCGTTCTCTCAAGTCGCTAAGTTCCCTCAAGTCGCTCAAGTCGCTTCATTCTCCTACTTCGCTTCGTTCTCTAAAGTCTCTCAAGTCGCTTCGTTCGCCTACTTCGCTTCGTTCTCTCAAGTCGCTTAAGTCTCTTCGTTCGCCTACCTCGCTTCGTTCTCTAAAGTCTATAAAGTCTATAAAGTCTCTAAAGTCGCCAGTTTCTCCGTAGGAGTCCTTCGGACATTCATTCATTCTTTTCCATCATTCTGTCATTCCTCCGTTTCAGCCATTCTCTTTGTCGCTAAGTTCTCTCAAGTCTCTAAAGTCGCTTCGTTCGCCTACCTTGCTTCGTTCTCTCAAGTCGCTTCGTTCTCTAAAGTCTCTAAAGTCGCCAGTTTCTCCGTAGGAGTCCTTCGGACATTCATTCATTCTTTTCCATCATTCTGTCATTCCTCCGTTTCAGTCATTCTCTTTGTCGCTAAGTTCTCTCAAGTCTCTAAAGTCGCTTCGTTCTCTAAAGTCTCTAAAGTCTCTTCGTTCGCCTACTTCGCTTCGTTCTCTCAAGTCGCTTAAGTCTCTTCGTTCGCCTACCTCGCTTCGTTCTCTAAAGTCTCTTCGTTCGCCTACCTCGCTTCGTTCTCTAAAGTCGCTTCGTTCGCCTACCTCGCTTCGTTCTCAAAAGTCTCTAAAGTCTATAAAGTCTCTAAAGTCGCCAGTTTCTCCGTAGGAGTCCTTCGGACATTCATTCATTCATTCATTCAATCATTTTTGTCATTCATCTGTTTCTGTCATTCAATCATTCTCCATATAAACTCTGAAAATCTGAAAAAATATTACTTTTACCAATCAATTTAAACAACAAAAAAATCATATATGTCAGGACATAGTAAATGGTCGACCATAAAACGAAAAAAAGGCGCAGCCGATGCCAGGCGTTCAAAGATCTTCTCGAAGATCATCAAAGAAATTACAGTAGCCGTTAAAGAGAGTGGCCCCGATGCCGATGCCAACCCTCGCCTGCGGATGGCCATTGCCAATGCAAAGGGTGGCAGTATGCCCAAAGACAACATCGAACGTGCCATCAACAAAGGAAAAGAAAAAGATTCGGCAGCCTATACCGAGCAATCCTTCGAGGGCTACCTGCCGCATGGCATCGCCGTTTATGTGGAGTGTACCACCGACAACCCTCAACGCACCATCAGCAATGTGCGTGCAGTATTCAACAAATATGGCGGCAATCTCGGCACCTCTGGTTCCTTAAGCTTCCTGTTCGACCGCAAAGGCATTTTCGCCATCCCGAAAAACGATGAAATGGATATGGACGAGTTTGAGCTCGAAGTAATTGATGGTGGCGCCGAAGACATCAGCGAAGAAGACGGCATGATTACCGTTTCCACCCTCATGGAAGATTTTGGCAAGATGCAAAAAAAGCTTGAAGAGATGAACATCGAAACCGAAAACGCCGAACTGCAACGCATCTCCCACGAAACAGTTACCCTCGATGTGGAAAGCGGAAAAAAAATCCTGAGGGTTATCGATGCCTTCGAAGATGATGACGATGTTCAGGCTGTTTTCCACAACATGGAAATGACCGATGAACTGATGGAAGCCATGGAATAAATCCTCCAATTTAAATTGTATAAAGAAAGCCGGCAAATATCACCGGCTTTTTTTTTTGGGCGGCCCCCGATAATTTTCAGCGATTTTATTAACCCACCCCATTCACAGCCCGGGGCTCTGTCATTGGTAGTTTCAAGCCCCCGTTACTTGGTGGATACCACAAAGTGAAATGACATTATAAAATAGATTTCTCTACCGCAAATGCGGCATCGAAATGACAAAGTTTACGCATTTTGAGGGGGCGAGGGGAATCGGGTGCGAAGCGCCCGATTCCCCTCGCCCCACAACCATAACCCCAGCGATGTCACCTCGAAGGAGCTTGCGACTGAGAGGTCTGTTTAATAGTTAGTTTTTCAATATTTTACAAAAAGTTGTCATTAGTACTGGAAAAAACGCAGCAAAGCGGTGTGTTACCGGGAGAAATCTATTCATTAATGTCATCTCCTCATAATACCCAAAAACATTGGGTGAACTTTTGGAATTACAGAGCCATGCGGGTCGTGTGCCTGGGGAAGGATGAAAGCATAAAAAAACCCGTCAGCCGGGGGGCTAACGGGTTTGTATCCCAACTAAGGCTTAGTGTTTTATTTAATTACTACTTTTTTGAGATAAACAGAAGTTGAATTGAAAAGCCTGATAAAGTAAACTCCCTTTGGCTGTCCGGTCAAATCAAGTTGGTGTGATGCATTCAACCCGGTTTTGTGAATCAATTGTCCGCGTGAGTTAAGCACTTCCATCTTCAGCGTGTTTTCGAATCCCTCCAGGTGGATATTGAAGACACCGCTTGATGGGTTTGGATAAATCATTACAGATGATATTGGATTCTCTTCGATTGACAATGGGTCAAACTTAAAGTCGGTAACCTGCGACAGGCCATTAACATTAAAGAGTCCATCGTAGTTAGGCATTGCCGGGTTGTAAACCGGATTTACATCACAAACCCGGCCATCCCTGTAAATCCTGAAGTTCAGGAATTCCTGGTCGGTCATACCATCAACTTCTTGTGTTGTGATGTCGTTGCCATTAACAGGCATTGCAAGCGCAGATTCTTTACCTGCATAAAGTTGCATTCCGGTACAAATTCCTTCGGCGTTGAATACACCAATATAATCATCGGGTTCAAGCACATCAAGCGCTAACCGGCTGAAACCAACAATATGGTGGTCGCCTGTCTTCAACACATCATTCCATGTAGTGTTGTTTTCGAATGTCCTGAAATAATCTTGTGGTATGCTTACAATATAATCTGTAGGTGCGTAAGGCTCGAAGTCGAAAGTAACTTCATCGGTACACCTGAATATATAGGCCGATCCCGGGAACAGATACTCAATTGATCCGTCAACCCCGGGTACAATACCACCTTCAGGCCAGTAGATCAGGCCATTGTCGATATCGAACATGAATTCAACAGCAGCTACGGTAATAAATCCTTGCGCTCCAACTGGTGTAATATTAAGTACAGGCAGGTAGTATGTCCCCGCTGGAAATGTTACCGAAACATCGTCCACAATGTCGCCTTCAACTATCCAGGTGGTTTCATCATTCCATTTTGCTTTACAGCCCGAGTAGGTATCATAATCGCCAATGGTGTTGAGGTTATATCCCGGCCAGTAAATACCCATATCCTGTATCAGGATGGTCAATTGTTGATCAACATCCGCGAATACATCTTCAATTGAAGTTCCCTTGTTGTCGAGATCAACGTAGGTAGATAAACTTCCCCAGCCAACGCGGGTCAATTTAGATTGATCGCCATGGATTTTCAGCTCATAGTTACCATAATCTCCACCCCATCCCCAAATGAGGACATAATAGGTTTCGGGTGCTGCCCAGTTAACATGTGTTAATGATTGGAGGGAGTAATTTCCCCCATCGCAAGCATAGCTGTCGTCGTTGAAAGCAATGGCTCCGGCATAATCATACCAATCGGGGAAAGTACCGTTAAAGTCGTCGCAACTTTTATAAACAGCTACTTTGGTATCGAAACCCGAACCGCAAAGCGAAACATAGAAATCCTGTGTTTCGGGGTTTTCGACCGAGTACCAAACGAAGTCGCCGCCATAAGTGGTTGATCCGAATACGGTAGTATCGCCCACAACAGTGTATTCAAAGGCTACCTCGCACCTGTCGCCATCGCCGTAAGGTGTAGCGCAAGCCTCTATGGAGTGGGCTGATGGTGGGATGGAATCATAATTTTGAGTTACAGTATAACAATACTCAACATTCGAATCCAGGGGTTCATCCACATAAGTAGTTTCGGGCCATTCTGCTTCAATTAGTTCACCATTACGGTAGATGTTGAAGGATTGGACGAATAGAATATTCGGATTAAGTGTATAGGTACCAAATACAATGTGTGGTTCACCGCCCCATTCATCACCATAAATCTCGTAAAACAGGTCAATGGGCCCTGAGAATCCCGGATCAATGCTTACATCAACGGTAGCATAGGCAAATTCATCACCATAGATTTCACCATAACCTGCATCAGGATCGCCCCACCAAAGCTCTACACCATCCCCGGTAGTCCCGTCATACAAAAGATACCTGGTTGTGTCAGGTGTCGCCAGGTTGAAATTGATAGCGCCTGTAACCGTTACCCCTGTCGGGAATACAATATAAACATCGGTTAACCACTCGGCATTAGTACTACCATTATACAATACCAGGTCCCAGGTAGTAGTTTCGCCGGGTGTATATGTTGTTTGTACAGCTTCAAGGTAAGAGCCATCTATGCTCTTCTGTCCATCACCCGGTTCATCAGGAATTGGTGTAATGGTCAGTTCATTGGAATAATAGCCGGCCTCAACTTCAAGTAATGGCTGAAAGATTTCAATAGCTACAGGAACAATTACCAGTGGATTGTTGAGGTCGTTACTGTAGATAACAATTGTATCGGGATAATATCCTACACCCAGGTCTTCGCTGTTAAATTCTACTTCCACATCAATTGAATCGCCAGGAGCTGCTATTCCTGTTGCAGGTTCAACCGACAGGAAGTTTTCCGGTAGTTTGGATCCAACTACAATTTCAAAGTCAAGATCAAGCGGCCCGCCTGTTGTATTGGTAATGGTCATGGTGCGGGTAAGGATCATATCCGGGTTCATCACTTCGTAGAATGAAGTTGGATCAACTGCAATGGTTGGTGGTTCGTTAGGTGTAGCACATAGGATATTGGAGCCTAATGACTCTTCACCTTCCTTTTCGCCTTCTAAGATTTGGGTCACATAATAGCAGTATTCGGTTCCATTGTTCAGTCCGGGGTCAACATAATAAAAATCCATTACAGTTGTGAGGTACTCGAAACCGTTAAAATCCGATCCGCCGACACTTCTGTAAATATTGAACTCGTAGTTAGCAAAGTCGAGGGTTTGCCCTGGTTCGTACATGTCATTATTGATTACTAGGGAAGTTCCGGCAATGTTATCCATTGGGCTACCTTCGGGTATTTTTTCCCATTCAAGGGTAACCTGCCCATCACCGTATTGGGCTGTGATTAATTCGGGTGCGATTGGATCGAGTTCAACATCAACAGTTGATGTTACCCCGCCAACTACTTCAACATCTTCTATTAAAACCGGAGAATACTCGTCATCGCTCACCGAAACATCATACAAACCAAAATCGATTCCTTCAACGAGGTATTCGCCAAATTCGTTGGTGTAAACCGTCACAGGGTCTTTGCTTACCGATGAAACAGTTACCATCGCCCCTTCTACCGGTTCCGCATTATTTAGGTTGCTTACCGTACCTGCAATATCACCCACGGGGGTTTCAGCACTAACAGAGATATTGTCAACAGCCCAGCCGTTAACGTTATAAGTAGTTTCGCCATAGGCCAGGAAACCAATCCTAAAAACATTACCTGCGGCATAGGCCGAAATATCGTAACTAAGGGTTGTCCATGCAAAGCTTCCACCCTGATTGTCCCAGTGATCCACCACTTGCCAGTCTGTTCCGTCGAAAACCACAAAATCTAATTCCTCCAAAGTAGAAGTACTATAGTTGTTAAGGTATAAATCGAAACTAACATATACTACATCAGCTTTTGATGTTCCATCGAGCAAATAACTTTGCAGCAGTTGGGAATAATTTAGAGTTGTCGGTGCCCAATTAAAGCGTGCTGCAGGAACCGGGTTGCCATAACTTGTGGAAGTTGTAATTACCCAGTTGCCCTGTGCGGACCATGAGTTAAAAGCATAAGATGCTTCATCCCATGCTTCGTAGAATGGGAGGGCAAAGGGATCGAGTGGTACCAGTAGGAAATCGACAGTTGTAGTATCACCAGGCGTTACACTTACCGCCGAAACCATTTGGGGCTGATACCCGGTTTTGCTAATTGCAACATCATAAGTGCCTACCTCCAAAGTATCTTCATAAAAACCAAACTCATCGGTAAATAACGTGGCTTTTGTCGCGGGTGTAATTTCAATCTCTGCCCCTTCAATGGGTGAGCCAGTAACGGAGTCGCTTACTGTTCCATTAAGTGTACCATACTCTGGTACTGGATTACCTGTAATTTCAAGGGTATAATCACCATTCGATGATGAATTATAACCATAAACAGCTACGTAATAAGTACCTGCATCTAAAGTTGCAGGCAAAGTGGTTCCTGCTGCTTGTGTGGTACCATCGTCAATTTGAGAATTAAAATTACCAGAACCACAGGCTGTACTATTGTCATCATTGTATGCAAAGACTCCTGCTGGAGGACTTGCAGACCAATCGACGAAATCGCCACAATCCTGGAATACAGCCAGCTTAGTATCGAAAGTTGATCCACAAACTGAAATCACCACATCAACCATATCTTCAGCAGTAGTAAAATAATACCACCAGTGTTCACCGGCAGCAAGTGGTGCAGTAATTGATGGGTCGTTCATTACTTGTTCGATAGCTTCTTCACACGTCTGCACTGGATCCGCGAAAGACAGCTCCCATTCAAAACCATTAGTGGTCCAGCGGTCATCCCATTCAATAAAATAGCTTACGCCCACATCGACACTAAAAGTAAGGTCTGATGTATTACCATCACCACTGTCATCATCTTGGGCATAACATGTCAGACCTCCAAAACAGGTCCCTGTATAAATTGATACCCTGGTATTTGTCAAGTTAGGGTCATCGGTGGATGTAACACGAACATCGCCATCAGCGGTTGCCGTATAGGAATACCAATAGGCATGAGTTGCCCCGCTATAACAAATATTTGATGCTGCATTACCCCAGAATGGCCCGGGAGAAACATGGGGGCCTACGTTAATTACCACTGCAGAACTGCACTGTTCTCCTTGGGCAAATAGATTTGGGCTAAAAAGAAATAACCCAAGTACTGTAAATAGTAAAACTGTAAATTTTTTCATAAACGTAAATTTTTAATTAATATTAATTTAAAGTGAATTTGCTTTTCAAAGTTGAATGAATTTTAATTGGGAAGGGTTAAAAAAATTGGATTGTCGAATTTATGTCATAGGCAAACCAGTTTAAGTGAATTATTGTTATTGTCTAAAAATAAATTTTCAAGTTTAACAAAACCAGTATTTTACGCTTAGTGGCCGCCGGAAGTAGATAAAGAAATACAAGTACTAAATGTAGTAAAAGTATGTAGTTATTTGCTGGACGAACACCCCTATATGACCCACGTTGCCATATTAGCTTACAAGGATAGTAAATTTTCTTTAAAAGCACAAAAAAGGGAAAGTATTTTTTTAGGGGCGAATGGAGGCGAGAATGATAGAATGTTGAGGTTTTCATTTTTAGTCAGGGTTTCACTTTAAGTGAAGCCCTGACTTTCCAATCCCAAAGTTTCAGCGAATTTATTAAGGCTCTTTAATTTAGTTATTAAAGATTTAAACACCATATAAAGAACATGTTACATTTTTATTAGAATTATTTTGATAAAACAGTAAGTAAATCAAAACATTATAATATTATCAACATCCCCCGCCCCAACCACTCAATTTCGTTAATTTTGCTCCACCTTTTTCTTTTATCATCACATTTCAAAACCACACCGCATGTACCTGATATTCGATACCGAAACCACCGGATTGCCCCTCAATTTTAATGCGCCGCTCACCAATTTCAACAACTGGCCACGCATGGTGCAAATTGCCTGGCAACTTCACGATCTTGATGGCATCCTGGTCGAAAGCGATAACTTTATTGTTTACCCCGATGGCTTTACCATTCCCTTCAAATCAGAAGAAATTCATGGTATCTCAACGCAAATGGCCAAACATTACGGTAAGGATATCAAATTTGTTTTGGAGCAATTTACCAATGCCATTGCAAAATCAACACACATCGCCGGCCACAATATCGGCTTCGACCTCAACATAGCCGGATCTGAGTTTTTACGCAATGATTTCAAAAATGTGTTGGAAGGAAAAACAGTGATTGACTCCATGAAGGAATCGGTAAATTTTTGCGCCCTGCCCGGTGGGCGCGGGGGAGGTTACAAATTTCCCAAACTCTCCGAATTGCACAAAAAACTTTTCGATGTTGAATTTGAAGAAGCACACAATGCATGCGCCGATGTAATAGCCACCACACGCTGTTTCCTTGAATTAATCAGGGTAGGTGTTGTTGGTGAACGGCAACTTAAAATTGATCCGTCCATCATCAGGTTGTTCCGTGAAAAACATGATCAACCCATCCGGCCGGTTGAAATTATTTTTGAATCGAACAAAGAACTCAGCAGTAATCTGGCAAAACAGGAAGCCGGAAAAAAGGCTGAAATTAAAGTTGAAACTCCTGTTGAAGCTCCCGGGGACATGGAGTTTACACACCTCCACGTACACTCCTATTATTCAGTACTTAACGCTACACCTCCGCTCGAAGGTCTGGTAAAAAAAGCCAAATCACTTGGCATGAAAGCATTGGCAATAACTGATCTGGGGAATCTTTTTGGGGCATTTCAGTTTATAAAAGTGGCAAAAAAAGCCGGTATCAAACCAATCATCGGCTGCGAACTATACCTAACAAAAGAGCGGAAAAAAGTAAAGTTTACCAAAGACAACCCTGACCGCAGAACTCAGCAACTTTTTTTGGCTAAAAATTTGAATGGCTATCGGAACCTTTCCAGGTTAAGCTCCACGGGATGGATTGAAGGCAATTATGCAGGCTTTCCGAGGATCGACAAGGAAATTCTTTTGGAAAACAAAGTCGACCTGATCACCACCACGGGAGGCATATATTCAGAAGTCAATAATTTAATTCTTAATGTTGGCGAACAGCAAGCAGAGGAGGCTTTTAAATGGTGGAAAGAAGAGTTTGGTGATGACTTTTATGTACAGCTCAATAATCACGGACTGGAAGAAGAACGCAGGACAAATATTATTTTGGTGCAATTTGCCGAAAAGTATAATGTAAAACTTATTGCTGCCAATGAGGTATTCTTTCTGGAAAAGGATGATTTCGAACTACACGATAGCCTGATCTGCATCAAGGAAAACGAGTACCAAAGCACACCAAAAGGGCGTGGCCGCGACAAGCGTTTTGGCCTAACCAGCGATCAGTATTATTTAAAGTCGGCTAAAGAAATGTTGCGCGACTTTGCCGACTATCCCGAAGCCATTTCAAACCTCAGTGAAATTGTTGACAAGGTTGAATTTTTCGACTTAAAAAGAAACCCAATGATGCCGGAATATCCAATTCCTGAAGATTTCGGTACTATGGAGGAATACCGTAAAAATTTTCCGGAGGAAAAGCTAAAGGCCGAATTTGATGAAAATGAAGAAGAAAACAATTACGAAAGGCTGGAAGGCTATGAGAAAGTGCTTCGTATTAAATTTGAATCAGATTATCTGGAACACCTTACTTTTATCGGTGCAAAAAAACGCTATGGTGAAATAAGCCAGGAAATTGAAGACCGCATAAAATTTGAATTGAATGTAATTAAAAAAATGGGCTATCCCGGCTATTTCCTCATCGTGTGGGATTTTCTTGACCAGGCTCGTGATATGGGTGTTTGGGTTGGCCCCGGGAGGGGTTCCGCCGCAGGGTCGGTGGTTGCCTATTGCTTAAAAATAACCGACATCGACCCACTGGAATACGATCTGCTTTTCGAGAGGTTTCTCAACCCGGACAGGATTTCCCTACCGGACATTGATATCGATTTTGATGAAGATGGCCGCGACAGAATCCTGAAATGGGTGGTAGAAAAATATGGCCACGACAGGGTAGCACACATCATCACCTTTGGTAAAATGGCACCCAAAATGGCCATCCGCGATATTGCGCGGGTTAAGCAGCTGCCGCTCTCTGAAGCCGACCGTCTTGCAAAGCTTATCCCGACAAGGCCGGGAACATCGTTCGAATCAGCATATAAAGAAACCCCTGAGTTGGTAAAAGAAAAGCTGGACTCCAACAACCCGCTTATAAAAGCTACTCTTTCGAGTGCCGAACGTATAGAAGGTACCGTAAGAAATGTTGGCACCCACGCCTGCGGTATCATCATCAGTAAAGAAAGCCTTATTGATCATATTCCGCTAAGTACAGCCAGGGATGCCGAACTCCTGGTTACTCAATTCGATGGCGGGCATATCGAAGATGCCGGTATGTTGAAAATGGACTTTCTCGGGTTAAAAACACTTTCCATTATTAAAGATGCGGTAGAAAATATCAGGAAATCGAAAGGAGAGGAAATCGACATCAGTACTATTCCACACGATGATAAAAAAACCTACGAGTTATACAGCCGGGGCGATACAACAGGAATTTTCCAGTTTGAGTCGGATGGTATGAAAAAAAATCTCCGACAACTCAAACCCAACCGCTTCGAGGATTTAATTGCAATGAACGCTTTGTATAGGCCGGGGCCAATGGAATATATCCCAAACTATATCAGGCGTAAACACGGCAAGGAACCAGTGGAATACGATATTCCCGAAATGGAGGAATTCCTGTCGGAAACCTATGGAATTACTGTTTACCAGGAACAGGTGATGCGGCTGTCGCAGAAACTCGCTGGGTTTACACGGGGGCAGGCCGACAATTTGCGTAAAGCAATGGGCAAGAAAAAAATTGACATCATCAATAAAATGAACCCGGAGTTTATCGAGGGCGCTAAGGCAAGGGGGCACGACCCAAAAGTTACCACGAAAATATGGAACGACTGGAAGAAGTTCGCCGAATATGCCTTCAATAAATCCCACTCCACTTGTTATGCCTATGTATCGTACCGGATGGCATTTCTCAAAGCACACTACCCCGCCGAATTTATGGCGGCAGTACTCAGCCGAAACCTTAACGACATCAGCAAAATCACCTTCTTTATCGACGAAACCAAGCGCATGGGAATCGAGGTGCTTCGGCCTGATGTTAACGAATCGGAACAACGATTTATAGTAAATAAAAACGGAAACATCCGTTTTGGGATGGCTGCAATAAAAGGACTTGGAAGTGCGGTGGCTGAATCTATTATCGATGAAAGAAATGAAAACGGGCCTTACCAGAGTGTGTTTGATTTTGCCAAAAGGGTGAACCTAAAATCTGTGAATAAACGAAGCTTTGAAGCGCTTTCTCGCGCCGGAACTTTCGACTCCTTTGAAAATACACACCGCGCCCAGTTTTTCTACCAGGAAAATTCGGAAGATTCCATTTTTATCGAAAAACTACTCAAGTTTGCCATGAAGTACCAAAGCGAACAAAACTCGCAGCAAGTGTCGTTGTTTGAAGATTTGGAACAAGCCGAGATACAAGACCCTCCAATGCCTGAATGTAAGCCCTGGACAAATATAGAACAACTGCGAAACGAAAAAGAAGTTACCGGATTTTATATTACCGGACATCCCCTGGATGAATTTAAAATTGAGCTTAAAAATTTCAGCTCTCACAAAATTTCAGATTTTAAAGACAGACTAAAGAAAATGGCCAATCAGCCAATTACTTTTGGAGGTATGGTGGTTGCCTCATCGCACCGCATGTCGAAAGACGACAAACCCTGGGGTATTTTCACCATCGAAGATTTTGATGACACCTTTGAAATGAGGCTTTTTTCTGAAGATTATCTAAAATATAAAAACTTCCTTACCGAAGGATTCTTCTTGTTGATTTCAGGAGCATCACGACAGCGCTATCGTTCGGATGAAGATTATGAATTTAAAATTTCGGATATTAAACTGCTCCCTGAAATATTGGAGCGTCAAACCAGGCATATTAAACTTAAAATGCTATTAAGCGATCTTCAGCCCGAACTCGTTGATGAAATTTTTGATATTTCCAAAAAAAATGAAGGCGACTGCTTTTTGAGTTTCCAGGTTTATGATGAAGAAGAAAAACTTGGAATCAACATGAACTCAGGGAAAGTAAAAGTGAATCCCGTTAAATTTCTAAAAGCCATAAGCAAAGTACCTGAAGTGGAGTTTCAGTTGAATAAGGCATAAAGGATAGAGGTTAGAGGTTGGAGGTGAGAGGTTGGAGGTTGGAGTTATTTAGGATTTGCTGAAAAACACAGAATAATAAAAGCACGGATTTTTGCAGGCATCCTATAAAAACCTTGCACCTGAAGCAAAACATTTTTAGCCAATATCCAAGTTGTTAATGTATTACAGGTTTTTCAGCAGTCCCTAATTAGAGTTCGTCTTTAAAGTAACATATAGAAAAATATACGATTTCAGATTAACGATTTTAGATTTAAGATGTTGGTGATAATCAGTAAAATCTAAAATCTCCGATCGTTAATCGTCAATCTTAAATCAAAAAATCGTTGACTTTATGGACACGCACTAATTAGAGTTCGTCTTTAAAGTTGGTACTTTTCTGATTTTGCCAACGCGACCCCTTAGTCCCCGCCAGCTGGCGGGGAGACCCCTCGCTGCCAGTGCGTTGGCTGATTCTTCCGCCAACTGGCGGAGAGTTAGAGGGGTGTGTGGTGGATCGCGAGTTTAAAAACTCACTCTAATTAAGGTTCAGGTCTTGTCCTGGATTATTTTTATGATGAAGCAAAAATAGGTGGGACATAAAAAAAGCAATGGCCGATCCGGGGAGGAACGGCCAATTGCATTAACCAAATTAGTGAGCTATGAAAAAAAATTACTTTACCACAAATCGGACAGTGCCGATTCAATAATTAAGTACTTCAATTTTATAACAGAAAAAGTACTCGAAAAGTTTACCATTTAACATTTTTAAAGTTTTTTGCAACTTCTTCCCAATTTACAACATTGAACCAATTTTTAATGTATTCGGGGCGTCTGTTTTGATATTTCAAATAATAAGCATGTTCCCAAACATCTAAACCCAGAATTGGCATTCCTTTTACTTCGGCAACATCCATTAATGGATTATCCTGGTTGGGAGTAGAAGTAACTTTTAACCTTCCGGCAGCATCAACAATCAACCATGCCCAACCACTACCAAAACGGCTTGCAGCTGCATCGCTAAATTCTACTTTAAACTTATCGAGCGAACCAAATGAACTATTTATTGCTTGTGTAAGATTGGCAACTGCTTTACTTTCAGCAGCAATCTTGCTTTTGCCCATGACTTTCCAAAATATATCATGATTAAAAAATCCACCGCCGTTATTTCTAACTGCAGCAGGGGTTTTGGATATATGGCTTAATAATTCATTAAAAGTCATTTTTTCAAAATCTGTTCCTTTAATGGCCGCCATAAATTTATCATAATAAGCCTTGTGATGTTTCGTGTAATGCAACTCCATGGTTTGGGCATCGATGTATGGCTCAAGGGCATCAAAACTATATGGTAATTCGGGAAATTTTAAATCTTTTACAACTGTATTTAACATAGGAAGATAGTTTATAATTAATAATTTTAATTTGATCTGATAAACGACCTTATTCGGTAATTGTTTACCTGAATAGACCTTTTTGCCTTTTTTAACAATGCTAAGTAGAGCGGGTCTTTTTAGTAAAGTTTCCCGCAGATTTCGCTGATTAGCGCAGAATAAATCTGCGCTAATCAGCGAAATCTGCGGGAAACTATTTTCTCTCCTTGATAAAAGCCGACTTTACGGACACGCATTAAGTAGGCCACAACTACAAGAACAATTTACCTTGACTTGGCTGTTAAAAGTTGTGAGATGAAAACAGTGTTTAACTGTTAATTGCTTCACAATAGTTTCTGTACTTTTGCCCCTGATTAAAGATAATCTATACATTACAACATAAAAATTTCAATAATGATCAAACATTTGATGCAGCTGGTTGAAGAAGCCAAAAAGAGAGAAACAAGAAAGTTAGTTTTAGCAGCGGCCGGTGACGAAGATGCACTACTGGCAGTGAAAAATGCAGTAAGTCATGGAATAATCGAACCCATTTTGGTAGGAGACATGCTTAGGATTCAAACCATAGCCAAACGGATAAATTTTGATATTAGTGGCTATGAAACTTATGATGAGGAAGACAAGGGGAAAGCATCGTTAAAGGCTTGTATGCTAATTAAAGAAGGCAAGGCCGAAATTTTGATGAAAGGTGCAGTAGGTACCGGAACTTTAATGAAAGCCGTACTAAATAAAGAAGTAGGATTGCGTAAAGGCGACACGCTTAGCCACGTGGCTGTTTTCGAATCGCCATACTACCACAAACTGCTTGGTGTAACTGATGCAGCCATGAATGTTGGGCCGGATCTTGAAACCAAAATCGCTATCATAAAAAATGCCGTTGAAGTATTTCATAAACTAAACAATCTAAATCCGAAGGTGGCTATTGTGGGTTCGGTTGAAACAGTTAATCCCCGAATGGAAGCAACAATGCATGCCGCTACCATATCAATGATGAACTATCGAAAGCAAATTACAGGTTGTATTATTGATGGCCCGCTTGCTATCGACAACGCCATCTCGAAAAAATCGGCAGAACTAAAAGACATTACAAGCGAAGTAGCCGGTGATACCGACATCATTCTCGCCCCCGGCATTGATGCAGGGAACATTTTATATAAAACACTTAATTTCCTTGGAGGCGCTGTTGCAGCAGCAGTAATTATGGGAGCTGCAGCTCCGATTGTACTTACTTCGAGATCGGACAGCGACAAGAGCAAATTTTTATCCATAGCACTTGCAGCCAATATCGGATAATAAAAATCAAAATTGCAATAAATCTTACTTTTGCACATTAATTGATTATTGAAGCAACTGAATGGAAAGCATTGGAATATTAGCAATAAATCCGGGTTCAACATCCACAAAAATTGGTGTTTTTGTGGATTTGAGCCCAATTTTTTTAAAGAATATCAAACACAATCCGGAAGAGCTGGATGAGTTTGAAAAGATTACTGATCAGTTTCAGTACCGCAAGGATATTATTGCCCAACAACTCAATGATGGCGGAGTTCCTGAAAATGTTGTAAAAGCTGTAGTAGGCCGTGGTGGATTGCTTAAGCCCATCGAATCGGGAGTTTATATTGTTAATGAGCGGATGAAGGAAGATCTTCGCAACAGCCCAATCGGCGAACATGCTTCAAACCTTGGCGGCCTCATTGCCGATGCTTTTGCCCAACAACTAAAAGATGTTAAAGCTTACATTGCAAACCCGGTAGTAGTTGATGAACTGGATGACATTGCACGATATACGGGTCATGCAAAATTTCACCGAAAGTCAATATTTCACGCACTCAACCAGAAAGCCGTTGCGCGTTCTCATGCAAAATCTGTAATGAGGAAATACGAGGACATGAACCTCATCGTGGCTCATTTGGGTGGCGGCATAACGGTAGGTGCACATTGCAAAGGTCGCGTAATTGATGTAAACAACGGCCTGGATGGTGAAGGCCCATTTTCGCCCGAACGCAGTGGAACCTTGCCCATCGGTGATATTGTACGTGCCTGTTTCAGTGGCGACTATTCGCAAAAAGATGTGATGAAAATGATAAAAGGTGCGGGTGGTCTGGTTTCATATCTCGGCACCAACGATGCTTATGCCGTGGAGATGAAAATGATGGATGGCGACAAGGAATACGAAAAGGTTTTTGAAGCTATGGCATACCAGGTAGCCAAGGATATAGGCGCAATGAGTGTGGTGCTTCGCGGTGAGGTTGACGGTATTTTAATCACCGGTGGTATTGCCCATTCAAAATGGTTTGTGAATAAAATAATTGAAAGAGTTTATAAAATTGGGCCGGTGCATGTTTACCCCGGCGAAGATGAAATGAAAGCACTTGCCATGAACGGGATGCGAATTGTAAAAGGTGAAACCGAAGCCAAAATCTATTCCTAAGTATCACTTCGTTTGTATATAAATGCCACGGGTAAACTAACTTCAACAGCAAAGCCCGGATACTCCTTATCTTCGCTCACATCGTACATCTTACAGCTTATATCAACATGGTTCAGATCGTTAAATATTCTTATAAAATCATCCATTATCCTTACTGCCTTAAAGGCTTTAGCTTATATAGATATTCAAAAAAAGAGTTGAATTCCAAAAAATGGATTCAACTCTAATGTATTAAAGTAGAATTAAATATTCTCAATACATGAGAATGCTAATTTTCGCTTTTAAACTTCCTGAAAGCTTCGTTGAGCTTTGGCAGAATTTTTTGGACATCGCCAATAATTCCGTAATCGGCAGCCTGGAATACAGGTGCTTCAATATCGGTGTTCACAGCAACAATCACTTTCGAGGAACTAACACCCGCGAGATGCTGAATGGCTCCGGAAATGCCCAGCGCAAAATATAAATTGGGAGCAACTATTTTTCCGGTTTGGCCAACGTGCTCTGAATGTGGCCTCCAGCCTTCGTCAGAAACCGGCCGCGAACAGGCAGTAGCTGCACCAAGAATTTCAGCAAGTTCTTCGAGCGGTGGCCAGTTTTCTGCCCCTTTTAAACCACGGCCACCCGAAACTATAATATCTGCATCGTTGAGCAGCACTTTACCTGTGGCTTTTTCAACGTTGGTAACCTTTGTTTTGAAAGTAGTGTCCACATCGGCATCAAAGGCTTCGATAATAATCCCGGTAGCATTTTCGACCAGGCCAAAGGAATTTTGTGCCAGGCTGATAATTTTTATATTTGAATTGATCACCACATCTGCGAAAGCTTTACCATGAAATACTTTTTTAGGTACTGTAAGGGGACTTAGGTTTTTAGGCAGGCCGATGGTGGCAAAAACCATACCCGCTTTCAATTTTACAGAAACCCGCGGAGCAATAGCTTTGGCCGTAGTTGACCCTGAGAAAATAACTATCTCTGCACCTTCTTTTTCTACTGCTTTTGCAACTACAGAAGCATAAGCCTGGTTGTCAAGATCAGCAAAACTATCGTTTTTAAAATTAAGTACTTTTCTCACGCCGTAAGCGCCCAAAAGTTTCAGTTCATCATCGGCAACATTGCCAATTGAAAGCGCCGTAGCTTCGCCACCAAGTTGTTTGGCAATTTCGGCACCGTAAGAAGCAGCTTCGAAATTTGATTTTTTAAACTTACCATCAAAATTTTCGGTATATATTAAAACTTTACTCATGTCGAATTAATTTTTTAAGGTTAGATAATTTTGGCTTCGTTGTGCAACAATTCAACAAGTTCGCCCACATTTTCGGCATCAATCATTTTACAGGCAGCCTTTGCCTGCGGAGGAGTGTAGCCGGTAAAACTGGTAAGAGCATCGGCAGCGGCGGCAGCTACTACTTTTAAAGGCTTTTTACGGGCCATCATAATGCCGCGCATCGAAGGAATGCGGGGTTCTTTGGTAATGCCTTTTTGTACAATGGCAACAAAGGGGAGCTGAGGTTCAACAACTTCAAAACCTCCGGGAATTTCACGGTTTACCTTCACCAGATCGCCTTCAATTTCGAGTTTTGAAACTGAGGACACCGAAGGCACTTCCAAAAATTCAGAAAGCATGCCGCCCATGGCAGAACCGTTGTAATCGGACGATTCGATGCCGCAAAGCACGATATCGTAGTTTTCGTTTTTAATGGCTTCCGAAACTTCGTGGGCAACAGCGTAGGCATCGCCGGGAGCTGTGTCAACACGAATTGCATCATCGGCACCAATGGCAAGGGCTTTTCGCATTGTTGGTTCGGCGGCTTTATCGCCAACCGAAATAACAGTTACTTTATCAATTTTTCCGCCTGAGCCCTCTTTGAGTTCCAGTGCGCGGGTAAGCGCCAGTTCATCCCAGGGGTTGATGATCCATTGAACATTGGCCAAATCGACTGCCGACCGGTCGCCGGTAAGTTTGATTTTAGTAGTGGTATCGGGAACATTGCTGATACAAACGAGTATTTTCATATCCTTAAGTTTAATTTAAATTTATTAGAATGGGCAAAAATAAAACAATTTTACTTTTCAATGAGTTTGGGATGATTTAGCTATGAGATTATAATAGTGTCTGGTTACTTTAAATAAATTCTTTCCCGAAATTTCGGGACTACCAATGATTTGTTTGTGTAAAGTACTGACATACTTACTATTAGACAGACCTCTCTGTCTCCGCCAGCTGGCGGATCCTTCGAGGTGACAATGCTTCCGTTTGGGTAGTGGGAGGAGGGGAATCGGGCGCTTCGCGCCCGATTCCCCTCCTCCCAAATCAACCCGTGGATGGGGTCATTTCGATGCCGCACGTGCGGCAAGAAATCTATTCCAAAATGTCATCTCCTCATTATGCCCAAAAACTTTGGGTTAACTCTCAGAATGACAATGCTTAGTTTATAAAAAAATCCGGCTTCACCGGGAAACCGGAAATTTGATTTTTCTATTATTCATCAGGAAATTCTGGGTTAATCCTTCAAAATACTTCTGGAGATAACAATTTTTTGTATTTCGGATGTGCCCTCATAAATTTGTGTAAGCTTGGCTTCACGCATCAGGCGTTCCACGTGGTATTCCTTTACGTAGCCATAGCCTCCGAGAATTTGGACAGCTTCCGTTGTAACTTCCATGGCAATATCAGCCGCATAGACTTTAGCCATGGAACCCGTGAGAGAATAATCCTTGCCATTATCTTTCTGCCATGCTGCTTTATGAACAAGGTTTCGTGCATTTTCAATTTTCACATACATATCCGCCAGTTTAAAAGCAATGGCCTGGTGTTTGGAAATCAGTTTACCAAAAGCTTTACGTTCTTTGGAATACTGAAGTGCCCTTTCGTAAGCCCCTGCGGCAATTCCCAGTGCTTGTGCAGCAATTCCAATCCTTCCGGCCTCCAGGGCTTTCATGGCAAACTTAAACCCAAAACCATCATCACCAATCCTATTCTCTTTTGGCACCTTCACATCGGTAAACATTACCGAATGGGTGTCGCTGCTGCGCATACCCATTTTATCTTCGTGCGGCCCCAGCGAAATGCCCAGGCTATTCCTGTCAACAATAAGGGCATTAATACCATGATGTTTTTTTTCGGGATGGGTCTGAGCAATGACAATGTAAATCGAACCTTTGTTAGCATTGGTAATCCAGTTTTTTGTACCATTTAGCAGGTAATAATCGCCTTTATCTTCGGCCAATGTTTTCTGTGAAGTGGCATCCGAACCTGCCTCAGGTTCTGAAAGCAAAAATGCTCCGAGTCGCTCGCCGGTGGTCATCACCGGAAGGTACTTTTCTTTTTGGGCTTCTGTTCCGTACTTTTCGATGCCGTAGCTAACCAGCGAATTATGCACCGACATAATTACGGCAACCGAAGAATCCACCTTAGAAATTTCTTCAAGAGCCAAAACATACGATAGGCTATCCATGCCACCACCGCCATATTTGGGATCGATCATCATTCCTAAAAATCCCAGCTCGCAAAGTTCTTTAATGTGCCGGGTAGGAAATTCGGCTTTGTGATCTCGTTCAATAACATCGGCTTCAAGTTTTTTGGCAAAGTCCCTGGCCGCCTGTTTGATCATGATGTGTTCTTCTGTAAATTCAAAATTCATTTTCGTATTTTTTTAAAATTTATGAAGGTCAATTAATTATCGTTCTACAAAGTCATAAAACCCCTAAATCCCCTAAAGGGGACTTTCCTAAACTCATCAATATTAAAAGACTTTCCAATTAAAATACCAGTTTCTTGTACATTCTCTCTCCTGACCTGCACCCCACAAAGTTATCCGAAATCAGCTATGAGAAATAAAATCCGGTTCTTAAATATTCTTAATTCAAAGTTTTGACTGTATCCAACTTTTCGATAACTCTTTTCATCTCTTCGGGTTTTTGTGTGCCGATAAGTATTTTTTTTCCATCATTCAATTCAAGTTGCAGCCCCATATTTCCGCCGGTATTAAATGCTTTTCCACACCGACCTATTCTAAAACCCCAACCGCCGTATTCGGCAATGGGTTTGTATTTGCGCACATAAATCTTTTTTACCGATTCCCATTTTACTATCCTTCTCTTACGGTGAACCGGTGCAAAACGGTAGGTGACCCCATGCTGATCGATACGTGTGTGAAGCGTCAATGAGAAGAAGAAGCCGAATAGAATAAAAGGAGTCAAAAGCAGCAGAATTAGTATTTCGTCAGGTGCCGGATTATTTCCGAAAGGAATCCCCAGGACAATTTGCTGGACGAAGCTCCAAAGCGCAACTGCCAGGATGAGGAAAACGATAATAAGCAGCCATTTTTGGTTGAATCGCTGTTTTTCTGTAAAAAGTGCTTTGCTCATCTGCATTGATTTTGAAGCCAAAGATATTCAAATTTTGTGCATTAAGAATGATATTCCAACATCAATCAGAAATAATAAATGAGCAATTATTCATAAATATCCTTTGACATAATTGTTGTTTAAAGTCATTATGTGCCAATGGCTGGGAACTGAGACAAGCCAAATAATTTTGGCTCATTTCTAAGATACGGTTGAAAGTTTATAAGTAGACTTTGTTAC
>CAZQIV010000099.1:0-26229 GCA_964593705.1 uncultured Lentimicrobiaceae bacterium
TAACTTGACAGGAAA
The DNA here is from genome assembly GCA_964593705.1 of uncultured Lentimicrobiaceae bacterium. Taxonomy (GTDB): domain Bacteria; phylum Bacteroidota; class Bacteroidia; order Bacteroidales; family 4484-276; genus SABY01. The sequence goes on from CAZQIV010000099.1 coordinate 16, forward strand.
GTACTTCTTAATGCCAAACGTTTCATATACGTAGCCGTTAGCAACAAGCAAAACAGAGACCAGAGAATGATAAATTTGCTACAAGAAAATATTGAAATGAAAAGCCCACACACAAATAGCACATTTGGTTTTTGCCGACCCACAAAAAGCCAACTTAAAAAAACCAAAAGAGCAATTTCTTGCCAACGCTTGATTAGAAAATTTAAATAATAAAATATGCCAACGATATATGATAACATTAAAAAGCATCTTGAAGAAGGATTAACGAAAACCTTAGAAACATCAAAACGAGCGGACTTTTGTATTGGTTATTTCAATTTAAGAGGATGGCGTAAAGTTGCAAAGCAAGTAAATAATCTCGAAGGTGACTATTTACCTGAAGAATTTGAAGATGATACCAAATATCATTGTCGTGTATTGATTGGAATGCAAAGACTTCCAGAGGAAGAAATTAAAGAGTTCTTCTCAGGTAGTTATCATAAAACATTAGATAACAACGAAGCAATAAAATTCAGGAAAAAGATTGCTCAGGAATTCAAAGAACAATTAACTATTGGTAACCCAACAAATGAAGATGAAAAAGCTCTAAAACAACTTGCGAAACAATTAAAAGAAAAAAGGGTAATAGTTAAACTTCACCTAAAACATACATTACATGCTAAACTTTATTTAGCACACCGTAATGACTTCAATAGTCCTATAATTGGTTTTGTTGGAAGTTCAAATTTAACTTTTTCAGGAATTTCAAAACAGGGGGAATTAAATGTTGATGTAGTTGAAGGTGATGCTGCTACAAAATTATCAGTCTGGTTTCAAAATCGTTGGGAAGATAGGTGGAGCATCGACATTACTGAAGAACTTGCCGAAATAATAGAGAACAGTTGGGCAGCAGAAGAACTTTATCAACCTTATCACTTGTATTTAAAAATAGCATATCATCTTTCACGGGAGGCAAGAGCGGGAATCTCTGAATTCAATCTGCCAAAAGTATTTGAAAATATTTTACTGCCTTATCAACACAGTGCTGTGCAAGTTGCTGCACATCATCTTTACAAAAGAGGCGGAGTAATAATTGGAGATGTTGTTGGATTAGGGAAAACTTATACAGCAACCGCATTGGCAAAAATGTTTGAAGACGATTTTTTCCTGGAAACATTAATTATCAGCCCGAAAAACCTTGTATCCATGTGGGAAGATTACGCTCATAAATATCAACTCAGGGCAAAAGTTCTTTCTATTACTCAAGTGCAAACGAAGTTGCCAAATGAAAGACGTTACCGTTTGGTTATTATAGATGAAAGCCATAACCTTAGAAATAGAGATGGAAAACGGTATAGGGCAATTCAGGAATACATTCAACTGAACGACAGCAAGATTATTTTGCTTACAGCAACGCCATACAACAAAACCTATTTGGATTTAAGCAATCAATTGAGGTTATTCATTGACGAGACTTATAATTTAGGAATAAGCCCGGAGAGATATATTGAACATATTGGTGGAAGAATCCATTTCCTTGCAAATCACCAAGTGCCGGAAACTTCTATTTCTGCATTTGAAAAAAGTCACTTTCCTGATGACTGGGCAGAATTAATGCGATTATTCCTTGTAAGAAGAACACGAAGTTTTATTAAAAATAATTATGCAATTCACGATGATGAATTGAATAGAAAATATTTAGAGTTTCCGAATGGAGACCGCTCTTATTTTCCTGACCGACTTCCCAAAAAAGTCGATTATGTTTTTAACCCCAACGACCCAAACGACCAATATGCGCAACTTTACTCAAGTAAAATTGTAGATATTATTGATGATTTAATCCTGCCAAGATATGGATTAGGTCAAGATGGCTACGAAAATAAAAAAGCAGCCGTTGAAATAACCAAAGAAGAAATATTAATTAAAGAAAACTTAAGCCGGGCGGGTACTCGTTTAATTGGATTTGCCCGCACCAATCTTTTTAAACGTTTGGAAAGTAGCGGATACTCTTTCTTATTGTCAATCAGCCGACACATTTTAAGAAATTACCTTTTCATCTATGCAATGGAAAATAATCTTGCTTTCCCGATTGGAAAACAGGAAGCAGGATTGATTGATGACTTTATGTATTCTGATAAAGATGATGAGGATGAAAATAATATTGATATTCTCACAAAACCAAAAGAGTATTTAGCACAAGCCGAAAAGTATTACACTTCACTCTATAATAAAAAACATAAATACCAGTGGATTAAAAGTCAGTTGTTCAACGACCTAATGAAAAAGGATTTGGAAACTGATAGCAAGGAATTGATGAAGATTTTGAAAATTGGCAAAGACTGGAAGCAGGAGAACGACAGACAGTTAAATGCTCTTGATGATTTAATAAACAAAAAACACAAAGAAGAAAAAATATTAATATTCACCCAATATTCTGATACAGCATTTTATTTATACGATTCTTTGAAAAAAAGAGGTGTCGCAAAAATGGAATGTGTAACTGGTGCCTCTGACGACCCAACTACATTAGCTTATCGCTTTAGTCCAAAAAGTAATGAAAAAGATTATCCAAAGGGACAGGAAATAAGAGTGCTCATTACAACTGATGTTCTAAGTGAAGGGCAAAACCTTCAAGACGCTCATATTGTATTAAATTATGACTTACCATGGGCAATAATCCGATTAATTCAAAGAGCAGGGCGTGTTGACAGGATTGGACAAAAGCATCATGAAATTTTTTGTTATTCGTTTTTACCGGAGGATGGTATTGAAAATATAATTAATTTACGCGGCAGGTTAGGACAGAGAATTAGAGAAAATGCTGAAACAGTTGGCTCGGATGAAGTTTTCTTTGAAGGCGACCCAATTAATATTGCCGACCTTTATAATGAAAAATCAGGATTATTAGACGAAGAAGAAGATATTGAAGTTGACTTGGCATCCTATGCTTTTCAGATTTGGAAAAACGCAATCGATGCAGACCCAAAATTAGCCAAAATAATTCCTGATTTACCCAATGTAATTTACGCCACAAAGCAAGGTGATAAAACACAAGAAATAAATGGCTCAATTGTTTATACAAAAACTTCCAACGAAAATGATGTTTTGGCATGGATAGATGAAAACCAAACGATTGTAACCCAATCACAATTTGAAATATTAAAAACAGTAAAATGCGGTTCTGATGAACCTGCCCTCGAACGTTTTGAGATGCATCATGATTTGGTAAAATTTGGTTTAAATCATATCAAAGAAACTGAATCGAAAGTTGGTGGACAATTAGGTAAAAAAACAGGGGCTCGCTATCGCGCTTACATGCGCTTGAACAATTATGCTGAAAGAAATAAAGGCACGCTTTGGATTACCGAAGAATTGAAACGTGCCATTCAGGATATTTACGACCATCCATTGAGAGAATATGCAAGAGAAACAATTAACCGACAATTGAAAACCGGAATTAACGATGAAGATTTGGCAAACTTAATTGTTTCGCTTCGTGAAGATGGCAAATTAAGCCTGATTAGTGAGGATGAATCAGGAACAAAAGACCCTCAAATAATTTGTTCAATGGGATTAAAAATAAAATAAGAAGCATGATAGGTGATGAAATAAACACATCTGAGTATATTGAGTTTATATCAGAAATTAAAGCTAATATTCTTAAAAGCAGATATAAAGCAGTAGCATTAGCTAATAAAGAATTGTTACTGCTATATTATCAAACAGGTTATGAATTATCCCGGAAAATAAATAACACAAATTGGGGAGTAGGAATAATCCGTAGTATTTCAAATGACCTGCAAAATGAATTACCGGGGTTACGAGGTTTTTCATATCGAAATTTGCAAAACATGAAACAGTTTTATGAAGAATATTTTTATTTGAACACCCTTTTATTTAATAAGCCAAATCGAGAAATTGAAATAATGCAGTCAGTAACTGCACAATTAAACGAAAGCAAATTTGTGCAGTTGATAACTGCACAATTAAACGAAACAAATAAAACAAATCAGCTTGTTGGTTTTGTTGAAAATATTTTTCTGAAAATTGGATTTACCCATCATATTACATTGATAAATAAGTGTAAAGAATATTCAGAACGTTTATTTTATTTTCAAAATATAATCGAAAATCAGTGGAGTGTTACAATTCTCGAACATCATATTTTAAACCAATTGTATCAACAGAAAGGAAAGCTAATCAATAATTTCGAAAGAGCTTTACCCGAAAAACTTCATAAACATGCACTAGATGCATTTAAAGGCGAGTATCTTCTGGATTATATTAACCTTGATGTAGAAGACAGTGAAAGAGTTTTTGAAAATGAAATTGTAAAAAATATAAAAAAATTCATAATGTCATTAGGTAATGACTTTGCGTTTATGGGTAATCAATATCGTATTGTTATTGAGGAAGATGAGTTTTTTATTGATTTGCTATTTTTCCACAGGACATTACAATCTCTTGTCGCTTTTGAGTTGAAACGCGGAAAATTTAAAGCTGAATATGCAGGGAAAATGAATTTATATCTTTCGGCGTTAGACGAATATGTAAAACAAGAGCATGAAAACCCTTCTATCGGGATTATCCTTTGTAAAGAAAAAACAAGCAAAATTGTAGAATTTGCATTTAGGGACTATAATAAAGCAATGGGAGTTGCAACATTTAAAACAAGTAGACAAATTCCTGATAAATACAAAGGACTTTTACCCGATGCGAATGAATTAAAGAAATTATTATAAAACATGAGCGTAAACAAAATGAAGAAGAATAGATTTTCAGAATACATCAAGACGTTTGATTTTAAAAACTTGTTTAATGAATTAGGCTGGAATAATTTTGACAATACTTTACCAATTGCAGGTAATGATGATGCATTTATGCTCAAAGGTATTGTTGAGAAAAAAGGCTTTGTAATCCTGCATTGCCCATCAATGCCAAATGGTAAAATTCCATTAAGCAATATTCGTAAACAAATTGAAACAAAAGTTGCCAAACATTATTTCGAGCACCTGATCATCTATTCTGATCAAATTCAAACCCAACAAATCTGGCAGATTGCAATAAAGGAGGAAAACAAACCGAAACAGGTTCGTGAAATTTCGTGGTACAGCCATCAGGATGCTGACATGCTTTTTCAACGCTTGAAAAATTTACTCTTTACCCTCGACGAAGAAGAGAAAATTACCATTGTGGATGTGAAGCAACGTGTTTCAGAGAATTTCGCAAAGAACACTGAACATGTAACCAAAAAGTTTTATGTCGAATTTAAAAAACAACATACCTTATTTCTTGATTTCATACATGGCATCGACGACCACATTGGCGATAAAGAAAACGCAAACAAACAGTAGTATGCTTCGCTAATGCTCAACCGCTTGATGTTTTGCTATTTCATTCAAAAAAAAGGTTTCCTGGACCAGGATGTTCACTATTTGGGCAATAAGCTCAACGAGTGTAAACTCAATACAGGTAACGATAACTTTTATAGCTTTTATCGCAGTTTCTTATTGGAATTATTTCATGATGGATTGGGTAAACCAAAAAAACATAGACATGAACATCCCATTGATTTAGGGAAAATCCCTTACTTAAATGGTGGTTTATTTGATGTACATGAATTGGAAAAACAGTTTGAAGAAATAAACATTAGTGATGATGCATTTAATTCACTTTTTGATTTCTTCGACCAATGGAACTGGCATCTCGACAATAATATTGAAGCAACTGGAAGAGATATTAACCCAGATGTAATTGGTTATATTTTTGAAAAATATATTAACGACAGGGCTTCTATGGGAGCCTATTACACCAAAGAAGATATTACCGATTATATTGGCAAAAACACTATTATCCCTTTTCTGTTTGATGAAACAGAAAGGAATTACAAAAAAGGATTTGATTCAGGAAACGAGCTTTGGAACATGTTAAGCCAAAGTGGCGATACCTACATTTACGATGCAGTAAAAAAAGGAGTTCCACAAAATGACGATTTATTTGCCGACTTACCCGAAGAAATAATAGCAGGTTTTCAACCCGATTCTGAGAAAGAACTTGTAGTGGAAAGTACTTCACCCCACCTTTGGGAAACCCGAAAAGTTTGGAACACAAAAGCGCCACAAGATATTGCTTTGCCCACCGAAATATACCGCGAACTCATCGAACGGAGAAAACGCTATGCCGACATAAAATCGAAAATCGTAAACGGGGAAATCAGCCACATCAACGATTTTATTACTTATAACTTAAACATCAGACAATTTACACAAGATTTTATTGAAAATACCAGTGATCCAAAATTTATTATTCATTTTTATAAATCAATTGCAGGGTATAAGGATAGGTCTAATCCCAAAAATAGCAGACAACCAATTACAATTCTTGACCCTACCTGTGGTTCGGGTGCTTTCTTGTTTGCAGCCATGAATATTTTAGAACCATTGTATGAGGCTTGTATAATAAGAATGGAACAATTTGTGGCCGAAGAAAATGGCAAACACAAATTCTTTGAAGAAACACTTGAAGAAATAAACTCGGAGCAACACCCTAACTTGCAATACTTTATTTTTAAGAACATTATTCTGAATAATTTGCATGGGGTGGATATTATGAAAGAAGCCGTGGAGATTGCCAAGCTCCGCCTGTTTCTTAAGTTGGTGGCTACGGTGGATATTAACCCACGCAAAGATAATTTTGGTTTGGAACCCTTGCCCGATATCGATTTTAATGTACGTGGCGGAAACACCCTCATTGGTTTTGCCAACGAAAAGGAGTTGCAGGAAACCATACAAAAAAAAGACGGTTTTTTTGCACAGGCCATACTGGATGAATTTAATGAAGAATTTGAACTGGTAAGCAAGGCTTACAGCCATTTCCAAAATGCACAACTGATAAACGACCAGGGCAGCGATAGTTTTAAAGCCGCCAAAGTAGCATTAAACAAGCAAATGAATACACTAAACCATAAACTCAATGTTTATCTCGCTACCAACTATAACATTGATGCGGACGCTGAATCTGAAAAATTTAATCAATGGTTAACTACACACCAGCCCTTCCATTGGTTTGCCGAATTTAACCAGATTGTTTCCGGTAATGGGGGTTTTGACGTTATTATCGGAAATCCTCCATATTTAGAAATGAGGCAAGTAAACTATGATGTAAAAAACTTACAAACCCGAGAAAGCAATGCAATTCATTCAATGTGCATTGAGAGGAGCAATTTTTTAGTCAAATCAAATGGGTCAATGAGCATGATTGTTCCATTGGCATTAGTTTGTACACAAAGGATGACAGTTGTTCAGAATATAATAGAGAAAAATCGAGCTACGTGGTATAATAATTTTTCTTGGCGGCCTGGTAAATTATTTGATCAAGTTAACCGTGCTTTGACAATTTTTAGTACATTAAAGAGTGATGAACAGCGTTCGTTTTCAACAGGATATCATAAATGGAATGCGGAACATCGAGAATACTTATTTCCATCTATACATTTCACTCAATTTTCACAAAAGAGAGGTTCTTTTTGGTTTCCTAAAATCTCATCATATTTAGAGGTTGGCCTGTTATACAAAATTTTTGCTTCAAAATCATCAATCCCCATCCACACCGGTAAATCTGACAATAGAGTGTATTATAGGACAACAGGAGGTTTATACTGGAAAGTATTTACAACCTATTCACCAAAATTCTTTTTAAATGGCAAAGCTGGTAATTCAAGTAGAGAAACATCATTCTCAGTTAATGGAGAGAAAAGTAATATTCAGATAGTTGGTTTATTGAGTAGCAATAGCTTTTGGTGGTGGTACACCATAACTTCTAATTTACGCGACTTAAATCCAATCGATATAAATGGCTTTAAATTTCCAAAATATTTAATCGAAAAAAAATTACTTGAAAAAGAAAGTGACTCATTTTTGAGTGATTTAGAGAAAAATAGTGTAATGCTAAAAAGAGAACAAAAAAACAAAGGATCAACAGAAACACAATCTTTTAAAATTTCTAAATCCAAACCCATTATCGATCAAATTGACACAGTATTGGCGCAGCACTATGGTTTTACAGAGGAGGAGTTGGATTTTATAATTAACTATGATATTAAGTACAGGATGGGCAAGGCATTGTTCGCGGAGGATTCCGATAGTAATGTGAATGAGCAGGAAGATGATTAATTAACACGAATATCAGGAAATATGGATTTAGAAAAATATAAACCCAACCGGGAGTTTTTACTTTATAAAACCCCCAATGGCGATGTAAAAGTAGATGTGCTTTTGCAAAATGAGACCATCTGGATGCCTCAGAAAAAAATAGCCGAGCTTTTTGATGTACAACGACCCGCTATTACAAAACATCTGAAAAATATTTTCGAAAGTGGCGAATTGGATGAAAAAGTGGTATGTTCCATTTTGGAACTACCCACTCAACATGGTGCTATCATTGATAAAACGCAGAACAATCCCACCAAATTTTATAATCTGGATGCCATTATTGCAGTGGGCTACCGGGTAAACTCAAAACGGGCAACACAGTTCAGGATTTGGGCCACTGCTGTGCTTAAGGAGTTTATTATAAAAGGATATACCATGGATGTGGAACGGTTAAAAAACCCACAGCCACTTTTTGGTGAAGACTATTTTAAGGAACAGTTAGAAAAAATCAGGGATATTCGCAGCAGCGAAAGGCGACTATACCAACAAATTACTGATATTTATGCCGAGTGCAGTATCGATTATGATTATGAATCGGAAATTACAAAAGTTTTTTTTGCTACAGTTCAAAACAAACTACATTGGGCCATTACCAAGCAAACCGCAGCCGAGATAATTGTTTCGAGGGCCGACCATAAAAAAGATAAAATGGGCTTAACTTCCTGGAAAAATTCACCCGATGGGAAAATCAGAAAATCTGATGTTTCAATTGCAAAAAATTACCTAAGCGAAGAAGAACTAAAACCATTAAACCGTATTGTAAGCATGTACTTAGATTATGCCGAAGACCAGGCTGAAAGTGGCATTGCAATGACGATGAAAGATTGGGCGGAAAAATTAAATGCCTTTCTGCAATTTAACCAAAAAGAGATACTGCAAAATGCAGGGAAAGTCAGTGCGGAAATAGCAAAAGTATTTGCCGAAAAAGAATATGACAGCTATAAACCCATTCAAGACAGTTTATTTGAAAGTGATTTTGATAAAATGATTAAAAAGCAAATTGAAGGTAATGAGGATAAAAAAAAATGAAAACCCGGGGCAATACCGAAATATTGACACTGAATAAAACTGCTTTTCTATGTTCGCAGAAATGCCCTGCAGTAATCGTATTAAAAAGTTACGATTGGGCAAAAGAACAAAGAGATAAAGGAATTTGCATTGTTTGTGGCAATCACTCACAAATTGAGAAAGATGTATTTGAAATATTGCTAAAAGGAAAACAAGCTCTAATTCTTGTGCTTGCCAGAGGAATGAAAACAAGGTGGGAAACTGAAATAGAAAAAGCAGTTCAAGAAAATAGACTTTTGGTAATTAGTCCATTTGAGAAAGAGATAAAACGAATAACTCGTGAAACTGCCCAGAAACGAAATGAAAGTATTATTGAAATTAGCGATAAAATAATGGTTGGTTACAAATCAAAAAACGGACAATTGGATAAATTATTAAAACGAATAGAATATGAACAATTATAGCCAACCCGAAAGCCATACACATTTACAATTCGCACGAGTCCACGCTTGACCAAAAATTGCAAAAGAGTATGTCTTGCCAACACACAGAAAGAAATGAAAATTGCAGCAAATTGGAAAGATAAAATGACTGGAAACAAAGAATGCCAGTGCCTAATAAAGGCTATACGTAATTTGGGCAATGTGCTGATATTGAAGTTTATAGCATTAAATAAAATTAGTGGTAAAATTGAAAGTTAATCGTTTCAAAATCCCAAACTACGCATAGCCCAACCGTTATGGGGCAAGCTTTGAAACACTATCAAATAAAGAAGTTATAAATGAAAAGAATTATTATCATTTTTTGGGCTGTAGCTGGAATAATATTCCAAGCATATTGTCAAGATACAACAACGTTTTTTTATAATAAAAAATGGGGAACATCAAAAGAATCTAGGGCCGAATACATAATAAATGAGATCAAGTTTGCTGAAAATAGGTTCATACTAGAAATTGCACACATTGACGGTGCTTTAATCTATAAAGGAGAATATAGTTCATTATATCCCGAGATAGGGAATGGAGAAACTTATTATTACGGAAAAAACGGAGAATTAGTAGAAAGAGGGTATTTCACAAATGGGTATCCAGATAGTTTATGGTATGTGTTAAATCCTAAAACTGGCAGTTTTGATACTTTAAACTACATTGGATTGAAAGATGTTATTAAAACATTTGACGATCCCACTTCATTTTCTGAGACTTTCGTGGTTGTTGAAGTAATGCCTTCTTTCCCAAGTAAAAACGATAAAAAAGCTTCGGGAAATTTCAATGACTTTAGGGAATACATTAAATCTGAAGCCTACTATCCTATGTTAGCAAGAGAAAGAAAAAATCAAGGTTCTACAAGTGTTACTTTCACTATAGGACCTGATGGAAATATCTATGACATAGTTCTATCAAATCCAAAGAACAGATATTTTGACTTTGAAACTGTACGGGTAATTCGAAATTCTCCCAAATGGAATCCTGGTTTGCAAAAAAACAAGCCTGTTCCAGTAAGATTAAGAGACTATGTAGGATTTTATCTTGAATAAAGCCAGTACCTAACAGCAAATAGTGGCGCACAGCCGGTTAGTTGTCATATAGAAAAATGACCCTACTTTCCCGGATTTGTGCAATTGGCATCCCTTCGGGTTAATCCGGGTGCGGGAAGCAAACCATGGATAGATTCATTAATCTTTTTTTCTTGATTAACTTTTGATTATAGGGGTTTATGAGTTGCACGGATTTTCAAATCCGCGCATGCGGGGGTTTGCTATTCATCCTTCTTTTTATAAATGTAATTGATTTTGAATGGCTCTGAAACATCGATTTTTTCTGGTGCTTTCTTTTCTGGTTTTTTCTTCTTTTCGATGGGTTTATTCCAGTAGGCATCCGGGTCTTTTTCGTCTATGCCGTCATCTTCTTCAAAATCCCAACTGTATTTTTTTCTTACAGGCCCACCTTCTTTTCTGTAAAATACTGCAAGTACCAGTCCGGCAATTAGTCCCATCAGGTGCGATTCCCACGAAATATTCTTTTCGGGAAATAATTCGGGAAAAACTCCCCAAATCATACTTCCGTATAAAAATGCCACGAGAAAGGTAATGGCAAGCAAGCGTCCGTCGCGCCGGAAGATTCCGCTAAAAAACAGGAAGGATGCCAGGCCATAAACAATCCCACTTGCCCCAATGTGATAGGCTTCGCGGCCAACAACCCAAACCCAGAGACCTGTAACAAGCCAAATTAGTATAAATACCCTCATCGCAAGTTGCCGGTAAACATAAAAGAGCAACGCGCCCAAAATCCAGATCGGTATCGTGTTGGCGCTTATATGTGCCAGATTTCCATGAATAAAAGGTGCCGTAATAATTCCTGCCAGTCCTTCAATTTTAAGTGGCATGATGCCGAAATGGCTTAAATGCAAATCATTAACAATTTCGATTGATTTTACCAACCACATAATAAGCACAAAAAGGGTGGGGTAGAGGAGGCTGTTGAAAATCTTGGTGCGTTCAAATTTGTTCATAAATGTCTGTTTTTTGGTTCTACTGCTATTTTCATGGATGTAAATAATGGCTATCATTTGAAATAGATTTCTTCCCGCACGTGCGGGACTGCGCTCCATCGAAAAGACAGGACTGTAGTGTAGTTGGAGGGGGAGGGGAACATCGGGCGCGGAGCGCCCGATGTTCCCCTCCCCATAAAACCTTGTGTGAAGCCCTGTCTTTTCGATGCCGCACGTGCGGCAAGAAATCTATTTACAATTCATTATCTCTGTTGTTTGTCACCAAAAATTATTACATCACTTATGTTTTTCTTTCCATTAAATTCGCAGTAGTTCCGTTTTTTATTCTTTCCGATTTTCGGGGCTGTCCAACAATTGATCCAAATCCAGTTATCTACTTATCAAAAAAAGTGTTAATGACTAAATGTCTGAAAATATTTTAACAAGTGCTTCGTTTGTCCGGTAACTAAATGATTCCGGCTAAAAATACACAAAATGTTTAAGACATCTTTTTTCAAAATCTTTAAAAATACCCTTATTTTAACAGCTATCCTCTCTTTATGTTTAAGTACACAAAATTCGTTTGCGCAAAAAGATGATCAAAGAGAGACCATTCAGAAATTTGGTACTGCCTTGCAAATCATCAATTTTGCCTATGTGGATAGTGTGGACTCTCCAGATCTTGTTGAGGATGCCATTATCGCTATGCTTAAAGAGCTTGATCCCCATTCTGCTTATATTTCGAAAGAGGAAGTGGAAAGGGTAAACGAACCCCTCGAAGGAAGCTTCGAAGGAATTGGTGTTACCTTTCAATTATTCAACGATACAATCCTGGTTGTTGCTCCCGTGCCGGATGGCCCTTCTGATAAACTGGGAATTATTGCAGGTGATAAAATTGTAAAAATTGACGATGAGTCTTCAGTTGGTGATAAGATAAACAACAAGTATGTCATGGACAGGCTCAGGGGCGAAAAAGGGACTGTGGTGAGTGTTTCGATAAAAAGGGCCGGCAAGAGTAAACTGATCGATTTTGATATTGTTAGGGATAAAATACCATTAACCAGTATAGATGCTACCTACATGGCAGCGCCTGATGTTGGATACATAAAGCTTACCCGTTTTTCGAGAACCTCGATGGATGAATTTCACGAATCTGTTGCCAGGCTCAAAACTGAAGGAATGGAAGATCTGATTCTTGATTTGCGTGGCAATTCCGGTGGATACCTTAATATCGCGGTTGAGCTGAGTGATGAGTTCTTATCGGACGGCAAACTTATAGTTTATACCGAAGGCCTGCGTAATCCCAGGGAAGAGTTTCTTGCAACTTCAGCCGGAAGTTTTGATAAAAAAGGAAAAGTGATTGTACTCATCAATGAAGGTTCGGCATCAGCAAGCGAAATCGTTTCAGGTGCGGTGCAGGACTGGGATCGCGGACTTGTTGTCGGGCGGCGTTCGTTTGGCAAAGGACTCGTTCAGCGTCCTTTCAGGTTGCCCGATGGTTCAATGATCAGACTTACTACAGCACGGTATCATACGCCTACCGGACGTTGCATCCAAAAACCTTACGAGGATGGAGTGGATGAATATTATAAGGATTTTAAAAATCGTCTTGAACATGGTGAACTTGTAAGCGCCGACAGCATCCAATTCCCCGATTCGTTAAAATATTATACACCCAACGGACGCATTGTTTATGGCGGTGGTGGTGTAATGCCCGATGTTTTCATTCCTATCGATTCCACAAGATTTTCTGATTACTACACCGACCTTGTAAGAAAAGGGGTTTTTAATGAATTTACGATGAGTTATCTCGATAAAAACAGAACTGATTTTTTAAACGAATACCCCGGGATTGATGAATTTATTGCCAACTTTGAAGTGTCAGACGAAATGTTTGCAGAATTTACGGAGAATGCAGAAAAGCTAAAAGTAATCCGCAGTGAGGATGATAAGTATTATTATCCTGATGAAAATATTAAAGTGCAGATAAAAGCGCTGGTTGCCCGGAATCTTTGGGACACCAATGCATATTTCAAAGTGATTAGTGCGCTCGATAAGGAGTTGTCAACAGCAATTGATTTGCTTAAAGACGGCAGTATGTTTTCAGAATTAAAACTTGATTAAATAAAATTTTAAATTATAAAAGGCCCAGGTCAACTAAATCAATGATCAGGGCTTTTTTGTTTGTCCTGCCGTAAAAACAGGAAATCTCAATTTATCTATCTTTGGCAAAATTTTTTTAGAAAAATAATCATAATGAAACTACTTGAAAATAAAAAGGCCTTGATAACCGGGGCTGCAAGGGGCATTGGAAAAGCCATCGCTCTTGCCTATGCAAAAAATGGGGCAGATGTTGCCATTACCGATATTAAAATTGATGAGGAAGCTTATGCACTTATCACCGAACTGGAAAGCTATGGTGTAAAGGCAAAGGTCTATACTTCTGATGCAAGCTCGTTTGAGGATAGCGAAAAACTGGTAGCCGAAGTGTTGAAAGATTTTGGTGGAATAGATATCCTCGTCAACAACGCTGGTATTACCCGCGATAATTTGCTAATGCGCATGTCCGAGGCCGATTGGGATATAATTATCAAGGTAAACCTGAAGTCTATTTTTAACATGACCAAAGCTATTCAGCGTAGTATGCTCAAGCAGCGCAGCGGTTCCATTATTAACATGAGCTCTGTTGTGGGTTTATCGGGTAATGCGGGACAAAGCAATTATTCAGCATCAAAAGCCGGCTTGATAGGCTTTACAAAATCCATTGCCAAAGAATTCGGTTCCAGGAGCATCCGTTGTAATGCTGTGGCTCCCGGATACATCGAGACTGCCATGACCGGCAAGCTAACAGACGAGCAACGCGATGCATGGGTACAAACCATCCCGCTGCGCAGGTCGGGCAAGCCTGAAGATGTTGCCGATATATGTATCTTTCTTGGTTCCGACTTGTCATCTTATGTTACCGGCCAGGTAATTAGCGTTGACGGCGGAATGCATATTTAAGTTTTTCCCACAATTGCACTTTAGAGGAGGTTGATTTGAGTTTGATAACCGAATATCCCGCGTGGTTTGTAATATTCTGTATTGCCCTGGGCTTGTTGTACGCCGGAATTTTATATTTCAAAAATCGTAACGAAGAATTTTCGTTGAATACCAACAGATGGCTGGCAGTGTTCAGGTTTCTCGCCATTTTCATCATTTCTTTCCTGCTCCTTTCGCCCCTGGTAAAAACAGTTTTCAGGAAAACTGAAAAACCAATGATTATTGTAGCCCAGGATAACTCCGAATCGATGGTTATTGGCAAGGATTCAGGCTACATTAAAAATGATTATACAAATAAGCTTAATGAGGTAATTGATGATTTAAGCAAAGATTTTCAGGTAAAGACTTTCACTTTTGGTGATAAGGTTGCCGGGGGGAACAATTATAACTTCAAGGATAAACAAACGGATATTTCTTCATTGTTTGATGAGATGGCCGTGCGCTATTCAAACAGGAATGTGGGTGCTTTGGTGCTTGCCAGCGATGGTATTTTCAATCACGGGCTAAACCCATTATATACTTCCGATCAGTTCAGGTTTCCGGTTTACACACTGGCTTTGGGCGATACAGCCATGCGCCGGGATGTTTTTATTAGCAAAGTTAACTTTAACAGGATTGCTTTTTTGGGCAATCAATTTCCCATCGAGGTGATTGTTGGCGCTAATATGTGCAACGGTTTGCAATCTACACTTACCGTGAGCAAGGGTGGAACAATAGTGCATTCTGAAAACATAACATTTACTTCGAACCGGTATTTTCAAACTTTCCGATTGCAGCTCGAAGCCAAAAAAGCCGGTATGCAACGATACACCATTAAGCTCTCGGATATTGATAATGAAATAAGTACTGTTAATAATGTACAGGATATTTTTATTGATGTACTCGATTCGAAACAAAAGATTTTATTGCTTTCCACAGCGCCCCATCCCGACATTTCCGCCTTAAGAACTGCCATCGAAAGCAACTACAACTACGAGGTAACCGAGGCCACCATTAATGAATATGTGGGGCAGATCGAGAGTTTTAACCTGATAATAATGCACCAGTTGCCCGATGGGGGAAGCAAGGGAAATACTTATGTTGCCAGGGCACGCGAAAATAAAATTCCGGTGCTTTTCATCGTTGGCACCAAAACCAATCTCGATCAATTCAATGCATTAAATTCCGGGGTGCGGATTGAAACTGCACAACGGAGCTACAATGAAACCCTGCCGGTTTTAAATCCTGAATTTACACTTTTCACTTTAAGTGAGGTATCAGAAAAAGCATTTTCAAATTTTCCTCCATTGCTCACGCCTTTTGGCGAATACAATACTTCCAATTCGGTAAATACACTGTTTTTTCAACAGATAGGATCGCTGGTAACAAATTATCCATTGGTGTATTTTATTCAGACCCCCGACAGTAAAACAGGAGTGATTGCAGGCGAAGGTTTGTGGAAATGGCGCTTGCAGGACTATCTCAAAAATGGTAACCACAATGCCTTCAACGAGGTAATTACAAAAATGATCCAGTTTTTATCCGTAAAGGTCGATAAGAGTTTCTTTAAAGTAGAGGGCGAAAATAACTTTCTTGAAAATGAACCTGTAGTATTTGATGCGGAAGTTTATAATCAGAGTTATGAACTCATCAATAGCAACGATGTAGAGATGGTCATCACCAATAGCAATGGCATCGACTATCCTTATGGATTTGGAAAAACTGCCAGGGCATATCAGCTCAATGCCGGTATTATCCCCGTTGATAATTATACCTGGAAAGCACGGGTTAGAGAGGGTGAAAATATATACACCGATAACGGCACTTTTACAGTTTCGCCACTCAATATCGAAGCCATCAATACCATTGCCGATCACAATTTACTTTTCCAGATTTCACAAAAAACCAAGGGGATGATGCTTTATCCTGATGAAGTGCAAACCCTGCCTGAATTACTGCGCAACCGCGAAGATATTACCACCATCACCTATACCGACCGTAAATACAGCGAACTCATAAACATTCCCTGGATATTCGGACTCATTCTTTTACTCATCTCCCTCGAGTGGTTTATCCGCAAAAAAGGAGGAAGCTATTAGATGTTCGAAGTTAAGAGTTGGGAGTTAAGAATTGAAAGTTGGGAGTTAAGAGTTAAAAGTTAAAAGTTGGAAAATGATGTAATTTTCAGGAATGATAATTTTGAATGAAAGCATTTTCCCAGTGATTAAACAATCCGATAAAAACATAAAATATGATTCAGTAAAGCCGCGATGCATCGCGGCTCTGCAATCGGCACAAAATTCTGACTAACGGATTAAACAATGACTGAAAACCAAACGATGGAATTCTTGTAGAGACACCCGCCAGCTGGCGGGCGTCTCTACCACATTTTCGTTAGGAAAAGAATTTGATGATATTTACATTTCCAGAATAACAAATAACCGAATTACGAATAACAAATAACAAATAACCCAATATCCAATAACTCTCCCCACTCTCATGGCACAAACACTATTCTACATCATTTTAATCATCGTCATCATTGATTTTCTTTTTGAAAAAACCCTCGAATACCTCAACACCACGCGATGGAGCGATATCCTTCCGGCAGAGCTAAAGGGGATTTATGAAGAAGAAAAATACAGGAAATCGCAGCAGTACTTAAAAGTAAATCACAAGTTCGGGATGCTCACCAGCAGCATCAGTTTCGCAGCTATTTTGGCCATGCTCCTTTTGGGAGGCTTTGCCTGGGTTGATCAATTTGCCAGAACATACACTGAAAATCCAATACTTTTAGCCCTTTTATTTTTTGGAATACTGGGACTGGCATCTGATATTTTATCCACGCCATTTTCAATGTACGACACTTTTGTAATCGAAGAAAAGTTCGGTTTTAATAAAACAACACTCAAAACATTTTTCTTCGATAAAATAAAAGGCTGGCTTTTGGGAGCAATCATTGGTGGAGGTTTGCTGGCCTTGATTGTCTGGATTTACGAATCCACGGGCCAATGGTTTTGGCTGGTCGCCTGGGGTGCGCTGACTTTTTTCACGGTGTTCATGTCGATGTTTTACTCCAACCTTATTGTTCCGCTTTTCAACAAACAAAAGCCATTGGAGGAAGGAGAGCTGAGAAATTCCATCGAAGCTTTTGCAAATAAGGTAGGCTTTAAGCTGAAGAATATTTATGTGATTGATGGTTCGAAACGCTCCACCAAAGCCAACGCCTATTTTACAGGATTAGGACCAAAAAAGCGCATTGTGCTTTACGATACCCTCATCGAAAAACATAGCACTGAAGAACTGGTAGCAGTGCTTGCCCACGAAATTGGCCATTACAAAAAGAAGCACACGGTTTCTGGATTGATTTTAGGAATTATCCAATCGGGGATTATGCTTTATATATTATCCTTATTTATCGGTAACCCGCTTTTATCAGAAGCTTTAGGGGCAAGCCAGGGAAGTTTCCATTTAGGGATACTGGCCTTCGGGATTTTGTATAGCCCTATTTCTACGATTTTGGGAATTATTATGAATATCATTTCCAGGAAAAACGAATTTGCCGCCGACCGTTTCGCTTCGGAAAATTATAATGGTGAAAGCCTGAAATCCGCACTCAAAAAATTATCTGTCGAAAACCTGAGCAACCTGCGTCCCCATCCTGCCGTGGTTTTTGTACATTATTCACATCCGCCGCTGCTTGAAAGGTTGAGGGCTATAACGTGATTCTGGTTTTGAAATCTCATTGTCACTTTGACTGGTAGCTCTTTCTGGGTTCTCAGCCCTGGTGTCGACTTAGGGCTTTAGTCACCCCGTGAATTGCCTCCGGAAGTAGCACGAATACTTTATCGATAAGGTAGAAGGGTAGGTGAGATTTAGTGGGTACTAAAAAACATAATTGTTGTTTTTTTATTTCGATAATTACTGCACCCATATTACATTGCTTAGGCAATTCATTAATAAAATGAAACTGAATAGAAAATGATTGAAACCAAAATAAATAGTGCTTTATTCCAATGATTAGCTTTTGTTATAAAATACTGCTAATATCATTAAAAGCAGTATTTTTGTACAAAATTGTTTTATGGAAGAACTGATTCAACTTCTTAAAAAAAATAATGGCTACATCCAATCTTCTGAAATAACGGGTAGAAAAATGCGCTACCAGCTTCAGGGCTTAATAAAACAAGGGCTCGTTTCACGACTAAAACGGGGAGTATATACATTGGATGAAGAGCTTGCGAAACGGCAAATGATTGATATTAGCCGCATTGTTCCCGGCGGCGTATTGTGCTTGCATTCTGCCTGGTATGTCAACAACCTTTCGGTATTTATTCCGGATGCATTTTATGTAGCCATACTGAAATCCAGAAAAGTTACCTTACCTGCTTTTCCGGCTATCAAACTAATTTATCTGCAAAAAGAATACTTTGAACTCGGCATTGAAACCAAATTGATTGAAGACATTAACACAAAAATATATGATATCGAGAAATGCGTTTGTGATGCTGTAAAATACCGCAATAAAATAGGGATGGAAACAACTGCCGAAATCATTAAAAATTACCTTGTCCATGAAAGTAGGAATATTGACAAACTAATAAAGTATGCCAAAAAAATGCGGGTTTACAACACCTTGAAAATTTATGTAGAAACACAACTATGAAAAATATTGGAAAATCCATACGGAACAAACTTTATAATCTGTCAAAAAAGAATAAAATCAGTTTTCAACATCTTATCATCCGCTACCTTCATGAGCGTTTGCTGTATCGAATATCAGCCAGTAAATATGCCAATAAGTTCTATTTGAAAGGTGGGGCATTGCTTTATACTTTTTCTTCGGGTGAAATGTGGCGATATACAATGGACATTGATTTTTCGCTTCATCAGATGGAGTATGATCAGCAAAAAATTATTGTGGCATTTAAAGAAATTTCTGCCGTTCATGATGAAGATGGGGTTCAATTTAATGTAGATAGCATTTCTTCCAGATTCATTCGCGAAAATGATATTTATGGTGGAATAAGAATCTTTATTGAAACACAGTTGGACACCATTCAACAACGTTTGCAAGTGGATGTGGGCTTTGGGGACTCAATCTACCCAAAACCAATCAGGATTAATTATCCTGTAATTCTCAATGATGTTGCTATTCCATCAATTTTCGCTTATTCATTAGAAACTGTGATTTCGGAAAAGTTCCATGCAATGATTGAGCTTTCAGAAATGAATAGTCGCCTGAAGGATTTTTATGATGTTTATCATCTGCTCAAAGCCGGAAATTTCAAGCAGGAAATATTGGAAGAAGCCATTCGTGTTACCTTTCGACAGCGCAATACTTTTTATCGTCATGAGCATGAATTATTTAAAGCAGATTTTGCAAGCAACAAAAATCGTAATAGTTCATGGAGTTCATTTTTGAAGAAAATAAAACATCGTGAACCATTGAGATTTACCGAGGTATTAGAAGAAATAACCCGTGTACTTCAACCGATATGGGAAACGATTCCCAAAGCATAGCATGAAATCCGCACTCAAAAAATTATCTGTCGAAAACCTGAGCAACCTGCGTCCACATCCTGCCGTGGTTTTTGTGCATTATTCACATCCTCCGCTGCTGACCAGGCTGGACGCGATCTCTTCACGATGATTTTATAAGAGTGTGGCACTTTGAATAGAGAGTAGCCACCAAGCCACCAAGCCACCAAGCCACCAAGCCACCAAGCCACCAAGCCACCAAGGTTCACAAAGGGTGCTTTTTTTCAGCATTATTTTTTTCTTCGTGTTTCTTTGAGCCTTTGAGTCTTCGTGGCAAATTTATGGGATTTTGTATAGCCCTATTTCTACGGTTTTGGGAATTATTATGAATGTAATTTCCAGGAAAAATGAATTTGCCGCCGACTGTTTTGCTTCCGAAAATTATAATGGTGAAAGCCTGAAATCCGCCCTCAAAAAATTATCTGTCGAAAACCTGAGCAACCTGCGTCCTCATCCTGCCGTGGTTTTTGTACACTATTCGTATCCTCCGCTGCTTGAAAGGTTGAGGGCTATTTCGTGATTCTGGTTTTCTTCCAACAAATGTATTTTCAGACCGCAAAAGGTTACAGGCTGAAAGCCTGAAACATCACAGCACAAAGCCTTACAAATGAGCACCAGCAGGCCGAAGGTCTGCAACAAATTAAATGGAAAAATGCGTTGGCTGAATTGTGGTAATTTCCAGGATAGCCGAACCCTGTCAGGGTTGGGTTAAGCACAGCATTCACGGGGTGATTTATCTGTTTAGGGTTGCTATCCGTTACGCGGCTGCAAACCCAGGGATGTATGGGTTAGCAGCCCTGACCGTAGGGAAGGCCTGCCTCGCTGTTGCGATGACCTGATGGATGCCCCGCTTCGCCAGCCCGCTTCGCCAGCGAGGCGAGCAAGGCGGGGATCGCAACCCTGGGCTAAAAGAAGAATATCGAACCGCCGAATATCGAATGTTGAAGTTTGTAATCCCAAAAAATAAATGCAATTAAATCTTAAAATTGCTAATCAGCGGTGCGAAAAAAACACCCGGTCTTATATTCCGCTCCTCTGGAGCTTAATGTGATTATAAAACCTGCATTCTACAAATATTTTGCTGCTCTGCAGCTGGCTTTCAGCGGCAGAGCCGCGAAATATTTGTAGAAAATCAAAAAACCGAAATACATTATAGCCCCAGCGGGGCGAAATATTTCTTTATGCTTTGTAGTTTCAATAGCTTGATGGCCATGGGATCGTAACCCTGTTATTGGGATGTTCTAAATTAATCGAATTTCCTTAATGAAATTGCATCATCGTTTTTTCTAAAAGCAGAAATTAAGATATTGGAATCTAATAGGATGGCGTTTTCCATAACTTTTTTCTAAATGTTTCTGTTGACTCTTTCATGTCTGTCCAATCTGTTAGAATATCACCAACCGAAGTGGCCAGTTTTTTGGGCGGAATGATTTTATTGGTTTCAATAACATCCAGAGGTGTAATTTGGAGATTGGAAATAGCCTTCCATTCATTCAGGGAGTTTAATATTTGTGCTGCCAATTGGGCATTTGGGACGGTGAATGTAATTTGTTGCATCAGCAAATGTTTTTATAACGGTAAAATTTATAAACGAAAATGTTTTAAGTATTGTTTTTTATTTCAATTATTATTGCATCCATATTACATTGATTTGTGCAAAGTTATTAATAAAATGAAACTGAATAAGGCTTGCCCTATTTTAACCCATTCCAACTCCCTGCGTGGGTTCGCAGCCCTGACCGCAGGGAAGGGATCGCAACCCTGAATATGGTTTTTGCGATTAATGGCTGAGTAATTTCCTTTTCTCCAACCAGAACTTTATTGAACCATAAACTCTCCATATTATGGCCATCAATAAATCAGAATTTTTCATTTTCCAATGGCCAGCCAGCCAATGGTTAAATTCCGGGCAGGATGTTGGGGTGTTACGGTCTCCACTTTGAGGATATACGGTCATTTCTGCTAAATAGAAATCGTGATCGTTGCAGAAAAAATCTATCCTCACAAAGTCGATACCCTTACCCAGTTTATTTGCTGCCTCTATCATCTGGTTCAAAAAATCCGGCTTAGGGGGAAGAGAATCCGGCACTTTTTCGGCATATCTGGTAAGCTGAATTTCGATACCCGAAGCATCAAAAAAAACATTTTCCATATTTTTTCTCATCGCTGGCGACCCAATGCCATAACATGCCACCTTGCCGTTAAAAGTAAAAAACCGGTAATCAAAAATATCTGTCTCATCAGTTTGTGTGATCAGTTCCTCGACATAAATCCTGGGATCAATATGGCTGTATGCCCATTCAGAGACATCATACTTGCTGTTTAGCCACTTTTTACATTTTCCTATTACTTCAGCTTTAATGATTTCATGTTCTTTTAATTCTTTTTCTCGGTATCTGCCGGTTTCATCAACAATCGAAGACCCATTTTTGAAATGATAGAACCTACCGTTTAATCGCATGATGTTCCAGCCACAACCATGATTCGCTTTGATAAAACAATTTTCAGGAAGACTGTCAAAAGGGATGGCTTCAGGATTTTTGGTTTTGTAAAATACTTTTGCCGATTTAACTCCAAATTGTGCAGCGTAATCTTTAACTGCTAATTTGTCCTGTATTTTTACGAGTATAGGATTGTGCTGAAAGCGTTTTCGCCATCTAACTTTTGCTGCGAAGTCTATTAAATGAAACATTTTATTTTTATTAATCTTACAATAAGTATCCAGGCAAATCCCTTGTCGAAGTGAATTAATTGCCAAAATTAGCTTTTTGTGAGTTTTAATTTTCAATTTTCATGTATTTTCAAAATACTTGCTATTTTAATATACGGATTTTGGATGTTTTTTTCTTGTAAACCGTGAACTTCTTTCTTTCAGGCTGGCAGCCTGAAGCCCGTTTTGGGGTTTTATGATATTCGAGGGCTTCTCCCTCTTTTTTGTTGTTTGAGGCTTTCAGCCTTCTTACCGAATATTTTCCGTTATCATAAAATTATTCATTTCAAAGGAATCCCGATATACTCAGCAGCCTAAAGGGCTGAGACGTTTATGCTTTGGATAGGTAATTATCGAATGAAAGATTACATGCTGCATCCATGTCATTATTCAAATTAAATTTCACCCCGCTGCATTTCGTATTCAATTTTATTCCATATTTTTGACCTGCATAAATTATCTTGAAATGAAAAATCATCCTGAATACAATTCTTCCCACCCTGACCACAGGGAAATGCACCGAAGTTTTAAATATCAACAGAAAATCCACATATAGCAAATCCTGTTTTGAATAAACTCCTCCAACAAAAGCGGTTTCACTATCAGTTGCTGTATTGATTACGGGCAGGCCGGGTAGGTAAACTCAAGGTCTTGCCTAAGCGAAATCCAATAGGACTTTCCCGGCTGCAAGTACGTTAAAGTAGTGATGTTCATTGCAGGCCAGTAAAGGCGGGTTCCGGCCACTTCCTTGATGACGTTGAGGAAGGGCAAAAGTTCCGTCAGTGCTTCAATGGGAACATCGCAAGCCAGCGAAACAGGGAGCAGGCTCCAACCCGCGTTAAGCGATAGTTGCAGATCATTGGCCATAAGGCCCATCATGGTAAGATTCAGATCATTTTCCACTTTAATAATATACCCCTCGCTGTAATCCCAATTTTCGATGCTATAAATACCGCCTGCGGGATAATAGCAGCCTGTTGTATTAGCCAGGATAGTAAAATCGGGGCCAAAGGGTTCAAAGATTGTTTCGAGCGATTTTTCGGAGGGATCGATGTAGCTGGAAACGCCGCACCATCCCTTTTTAATATCAATAGAAAAACCTGCATTTGCTCTTTGTACAAATTTTGAAAGCATGTTTACATAAGCGGCCTGGTAGGTGATGGAATTTTCGGTGATTTCCCATGAATTTTCGGGCCATCCGGTATTCCACTCCTTATATGATTTTTGAATCGGCTGATTCATAGGGGGCTCCAGCGGCGGGCCGGAATACGAGGGATCGGGCGAGAAATATGGATTAAGCCCGCCGGGAATAATACCTGGCGGCGGGCCATAAAGGGAAGTAATTGCGTTGTCGAAATCTGTGCCATCGGCAAACCAGGCGTGATATATTTCGTTGGCACACTTATCGCCACCATAATCATACATATTCGAAAGCATGACCATGTTGATGGGATTGACCCCATGCATGAAATGCAAATAGCCTTCTGCAGCGTGTGCATAATCTAACGAATCGTTGGCGTTGCCATTATTCAGGCCGTACTTAATCAGCTTATAAAACATGAGCGAAGCATGGCATTTTTCCCGGTTGTTCCCCCAGGTATAATCCGAATTGCCCATTTGGGTGCGGTAAGCATCTGCACTATTCAAAAATGCAGTGAGCATATCTGTGTTGTTATAATGCATCGAATTAACAAAACTGTTTTGAATATTGGAAGCTACCGTTGGCGAGGCATTGGGTAAGTTGGCATAATAAAGCATGGCATCCTGCACCGAATTTTGAAACAGGTACCAATAGCCCCAGGAGTATGGGTTGATGGAGGAATAATTGGCATCGAAATAATCTTTATATAAACTATTGTTGGTAGCTGCAAATAAATATACTGCGGCACATGCCAAAAAATCATCCTATGCATTTTCCGAAACTTCGGGGTTACTACTCGAAAAGCCGGCATTATTATAATAGGAATAGCCCGGGTTAGCACTTACCCATTCCCATGCAAGCTCTGCCCTGGTCAGCAGGGTGTCGGTGAAAGCAACCATGCCTTGCATCTGATATACGATGGCAGCATGGGCAAAAATACTTGCCGCTGCCCTTGTGGCCGAAGCCTGGGCGGGGCCATATCTTCGAAAAGCCATATCCGTGCTGGGAGGGCTACCGTCCTGGTAAGCCGTAACCGACACTTTCATCAAAGAGCCATCGCTTACCTGCATTTTTAGCAGCCAGTCCAATTCTACTTTTATTTCATCGAGTATGTCCGGTATGCCGTTATTCGATTCGGGAATACCGAAATCATCGCCCCAAATGCCCGGGTTATCTTCGTAGGCAAACAATAAATCGTGGAGCGGGTCGTGGCTATAGTTTACATATTTGTTGTAGTCGCCGGCATCGTGCCAGCCACCCGAAAGGTCTTTTGACGTGGCCGGGTTGTCAGGGTTACTCACCAGGCGGCAGTCCAAATCCTGCATAGTGTGGCTATGACAAAGCTCATCATGCCACACGCCCCCGTGCAACACTGTTTTTGCCACACCGCAGCGTTGATAATAAAATGCCCGCATACTTTGGCGAAGGGCATCAGTGTAAATATTGTCGTCTATGCGAAAAGCATAAGAGCGCAGGTTGTTGGCCGGGTCATACACATAATATTCGCCCGGGTCGCTAAGCTGAGAAAAGTCGAACCACCAAACCTGGTCGCCCGATTGGCCGTGCGTGTTACCCCCATTCCATTGGGCCGGGGCGGCACTGTAAACAGTTTGTAATGTTTGATTATCAACTACCGTGATGCTTGTTCCGGGCACATAAGTTTGGCCGGCGTTGTACCCAAGTTGCGGATTGGAAAGGATCGCCACTTTTTGGCCATCGGGTTTGTACCCAAACTGGTCGATGTGGATGTTTTCGGTAATGGCTTGTCCACATAAAAAAGCCGGGAGCAAGAGGGCTAAAAAAATAATTAATGTTTTCAAAAGCTAAAAGGTATATCCTAACTTGGACAAGCCAAAACCAAACAAGGTGAACATGTAAAACTTGTGGTGTATTCCTGTTTTGGTTTGTCCAAGTTAGTCGGCAAAATTTATAAATGCATATTTTGCAATTAAGAGCTTTATTATTTATCTTCCTTTCATATTAAAGACAATGCATTTTAAATTTTGCGTGAGTACCTTATCTCTAATATTCTGCCATTTTTTGGCAGAATATTAGAGATAAGGTACTACGTTTTTCCCGGGGAGAAAAAAGCCTTTCAGGGAAAAAACCGCAGC
>CAZQIV010000100.1:0-26201 GCA_964593705.1 uncultured Lentimicrobiaceae bacterium
TGTTGATAACTGCTTCTTATACTTATTTGTTACCCCTGTTTTTTGAGGGGATACTCAACAATGATGTAACTATTTGATTTTTAACAAATGGGTCAGGAGTTCTGAAACACTAAAAGGTTTGCCTTCCATCACTCTCCCGCAGTGGCGGGATTTCGCTTCGCTCAACATCACTCCACTCTCCCCTCTAACTTGCCCTGCTTCCGGTATTGCTTTTCTGTGCCGGCCAACGACGTTTTTTACGTTTGAAATTACCGTTAGCTTTGGTCTTATTTTCAGGTTTGCGGGAATGTGTGTTATTGTTCGATGCATTTACTATGGCCTCTGCTGCCTCAGTACCATCATCTAAAAAGGGGTGATCTTCAACCACAGGAATACGCTCACCAATTAGTTTTTGAATATCCTTCAGGTAAGGCCGTTCTTCTACATCACAAAACGAAATGGCTTGTCCGCTGGCATCAGCCCTTCCTGTTCGGCCAATACGATGGATATATGTTTCGGGGATATTTGGCAAATCAAAATTTACCACCAGCGACAATTCATCGATATCAATCCCTCGTGCAGCAATATCGGTGGCAATAAGAACATTGGTAACACCACTCTTGAAATTCCCAAGCGCCAGTTGCCGTGCGCCCTGCGACTTGTTACCATGAATGGCTGCAGCATCAATTTGTGCCTTGGCCAAAAGTTTAACAATCTTGTTGGCTCCATGTTTTGTACGCGAAAAAACAAGCGTAGAGCTATATAGATCAGATCTCAACAAATGAATGAGCAACTTTGATTTTTGCTTCTTCTCCACAAAATACAACGATTGTTCCACTTTCTCCGCGGTAGTTTGCTTTGGCGTAACGGACACTTTTTGTGGTTTACTCCCTAAAATTTTCCTCGACAAGGCGACAATATCAGGAGGCATGGTGGCCGAAAAAAACAATGATTGTCTTTTGGAAGGCAATTTTGCAATAATCTTGCGGATATCGTGGATAAATCCCATATCCAACATGCGGTCGGCTTCATCGAGCACAAAATATTCCACCTCATTTAGCCTGATAAAACCCTGATCCATCAGATCGAGCAGACGTCCCGGAGTGGCAACAAGCACATCTACACCTTTGCGTAAAGCATCTGTTTGAGCGCCTTGTTTTACGCCCCCAAAAACAACTGTATTTCTAATGCCGGTAAATCTCCCGTAAGAAGTAAAACTGTCGGCAATCTGTATGGCCAATTCACGTGTAGGTGTAACAATGAGCGCATTGATCTTCCGTGCATGGTTACTATTTTGACGGTCGAGATAAAGATGTTGCAATATGGGCACGGCAAAAGCCGCGGTTTTTCCTGTTCCGGTCTGCGCACAACCAAGCAGGTCATTTCTTTCGAGCAAGATGGGTATGGATTGTTCCTGGATTGGGGTTGGTTGGGTATAACCTTCGGCCCTAAGGGCTTTGAGTATGGGTTCTATAATTCCTAAATCTTCAAATATCATGTATAATTTATAAAAGCGGCAAAGGTAGTCTTATTATTTAGTGTCCGGCTTTTCTGTAATGGTTCCCGCAGATTTCGCAAATTATCGCGGATTAAATATACGCTAATCAGCGGAAAGGTGTCTGCTGGAATCAGTCCGATTATCCTCAATGATTAAGTGAATGGCATCTTTTAGGTTTTCCTTTGTTTCCTCAATAGTTTCTCCTTGCCCGTTAGCTCCTGATATTTCGGGGCAGTAAGCCCAACATTCACCTTCGGGTGCTTGCTCGATTATTGCTGTAAATTCTCTTTTCATCCGATGGCTGGTTTTAAAGATTGTCCGGAAATTGCTACCCTGGCAAAACGGATGCTTGCTAAAATATCCTCTTTTTCCAGTTCGGGGTGGTCGTTTAGAATTTCACCACCAGTCATGCCCGAGCCCAGCATATTCAGAATCACCTCTACCGGCCAACGCATTCCTCTTATACACGGCTTACCATGACATATTTCCGGGTTTGTTGGTATCCAATTTAGGGCTTGCTGAAAAACACAAAACCATATCGTTAGCTTTAATATTATGGATTAACTTATAATAATCCAATGGATTAAGCCTTTATCAGCAGACCCTATTTAGCACCTGTTCCATAATGTAAACTTTTCCCAAAACTACAAAATATTCCTTACTTTTGTAACTATTCAAAATAGATGAAACCATGAAGCATCTTCCGTTTTGGATTCAGGAGTTTTCGGAAATCATCAACAATAACTATCTGTATGTTGATGAAAAAGAAAAATATTTTCATTCATTATTTTATATGGTGATGAAACTCGTTGGCTTTAACATCGAGTCGGAAATCCTTACCATTGATGGAAAGATAGATGCTGTGTTAAAAACCGACAATCATATTTATATCATCTAATTTAAAATCAATCAAAGCTCAGCTAAAGCCATCGGGCAAATCAACCAAAAACGATATGCCGACAAATATTTTGCCGACAAACGCACGAAAATTAAGCTGGGCATAAACTTCAACAGCAAAACACGCAAGGTTGATGATTACAAACTACTGGTAATAGAATAGACTTACCTTAGCTTTTCAGGCTGATAATATTTCTGAAAACTCCCCGGCATTTATTCAGCCTCTTTATCACTCTCTTTGCGTACAGCCTGCTTTGCCGCGACACCCTTTTGATTTGTTTCCGCAACAGCTTCGGTTACATTAATGATGTAGTCGGCAACTTTTTCGGTCATCGAATACATATCGCTGTAAAATGCGCCCACCTTATGTTTATATTTTTTCTCTTTAAGATCATCGGCATGTTTTTGTCGCAAATCATCACGCATAACATTTATTTTTTGTTCAAGATCCAATGCTTTTTCGGGGCTTACACTTTGGTAAGGCCTATCCAGGTTTCTATTCATTTCCTGTATGGATGAATTAACCAGTAGAATCAATTTTAATATTGAATCGGTTTGCGATACTGTGAGCTTTACCTTACGTTGGAGGTTATTATCCATTACCTTCGATATCTGGAAAATTACATCTGCTGCACTTTCCAGATCGTCAATAATTGTTAGCATGGCGTGGATATCCTTTGAACTCTCATGGGAAATATCCCCCTCTGAAATCTGGGTAAGAAAAACAGCAATTTCGGCTTCCATATTGTCGGTTATCTCTTCGTATTTTTCAATCCGCCTCAGCAATGCCAAATATTTTTTGTGTGATTTTAAAATCAGCAATTCTGTGATAAAACCAAACATTTTTTGCACCTTCGATCCTAAATTGGCCACTTCTTTCTTTGCCTGCATAATCGAAATTTCGCTGGTCGAAACCAGGGCTGTACTGATATATTTGAGGCGGAATTCCTCCTCATCCTCCATATCACCGTGAACCATTCGCGTGGCCACCTTGGCAATAAAAGGTGCAAAACCAAAAAGCAAAATAGTATTTAATATATTAAAAGATGTGTGATAAACAGCCAATGCAACCGGGTAGTCCTGCTTAACCTGTTCAAAATCTGTGGCCGACAGGTTGGTTGAAAGCAAGGAAATACCACTAAGGGTGTTTTCCATAAAATAATCGATTGCATGTAGAAAAGGGTAAAAACCCATCAGCATCCAGAACACACCAAACAGGTTAAAAATTAAATGCGCCCTGGCTGCCCGCTTGGCAGAAACATTGGCAACGATGGCAGCAAGATTGGCCGTGATAGTAGTTCCGATATTTTCGCCCAAAACCATGGCCGCCGCCAGCTCGAAAGGCAAAATACCGTTATAGCACAGCACAAGTGTTAATGCCATGGTTGCACTCGATGATTGAATAACGATGGTAAACACCGTTCCTATTACAATAAAAATAAAAACTGATAAATAGCCCGAACTGGTAAAATTGGACAGAAAGGATAAGGCTTCAGGATTACTCCTTATATCAGGTACCGATTCCTTTAAATACTGAAGGCCGATAAACAGTATGGCAAATCCTATCAAAAATTCACCCCACGATTTTCGGAAATTGTTTTTGGAAATAAACAAGGGGAAACTTAAACCAATAAGAGGTAGTGAAAATAAGCTCAAACTGATTTTGAAACCCAGCAGCGAAATGACCCATGCAGTAACGGTTGTGCCAATATTTGCCCCCATAATTACCCCAACCGCGCCAATTAGCGAAAGTAAACCTGCATTCACAAAACTCACCATCATTACCGTGGTGGCCGATGATGATTGAATAGTTGTTGTAACCAAAATGCCGGTCAACACACCTTTAAAGCGATTATCAGTCATTGCTGCCAGGATTTGTCTCATCCGGTTTCCGGCCACTTTTTGAAGCGATTCGCTCATTAATTTCATCCCAAAAAGGAACAAGCCCAGCGACCCTACCAGGGTTAGTATTTGGCCAACGATAGATAAAGCACTCATAAATTTGGTATAAAATTTAAATGAGCCGCCAAATTAGATTTTTTTTTAAAGGTTGACGAACTTTGTGAAAAAATATCCAAACCCTGAAAAGCATTTCATAAACATACCGGAAATTTGAAAGTGATGTGTTTTGAAATGCCCAACACCACATAAACAAACTAATATATAGAAACCACATCTTCTATAAAAGCGGTAACATTCTCAAAATTAATTCATATAGGCCGAATCTTCCATTATAAAATGCGTGGTATCGATGGCTTGCATAATTTGAACGGTGTCGGCAATGTGGGTGGATGAT
This sequence comes from uncultured Lentimicrobiaceae bacterium, assembly GCA_964593705.1. Taxonomy (GTDB): domain Bacteria; phylum Bacteroidota; class Bacteroidia; order Bacteroidales; family 4484-276; genus SABY01. The sequence goes on from CAZQIV010000100.1 coordinate 4,671, forward strand.
GTGTGATGGTTAAACTGCTTGTAACCCATAAACGAGATTAGCAAGAGTGTGGCAACGCCTACTTTCCAGGCGAGGAGTTTAGTAGCGAAAAGAACACTTAACGAAGGCAAAATTTGATTTCGATGCACCGCCGAATTTGCTGATTTCAACTGCAAGTGATATATCAGCCGGTCGAGAATACCCGGATTGGCACTAAAAGGCAGTTTGTCGTTTTGCAGTTGCCTGCTGATATGTTTTTCAAAATTATCCATTGTGCTGTGTTTTTTCTGGTTCTTGAACTTTGCTTTTTTCAAGTAATCTTTCCTGGATTTTTTTCCGGGTATAAAAAAGTCGCGATTTTACGGTGCCTTTGGGCAGGTCGAGAATCGCACTTATCTCATCAATGCTCAGACCTTCGCGGTATTTTAGCAGGAAGGCCGTGCGATGCGTTTCATCAAATTGGCTGAGGCAGTCAAAAACATCTTCTAAGCGGTAGGGCGATTCGGTGGCATCCGGCTCATCCTGTGGAAAGCAATCGGGATTATCTACTTTTTCGACAATATTCCGAACATTTCTGCTGCGGTACTCATTTTTGCATTGGTTATATGCAATGCTGAAAATCCATGTCGAGAATTTTCGGCTGGTATCAAAAAAGTGGGGCTTGTCGATGATTTTAAAAAAAAGGTCTTGCAAAAAGTCCTCGGCCAGTTCTCGATCCTTGCCCAACATGCGGTAGAAATAATAAAGCATGCGTTCGCTATACCGCCTGTACAATTCGTTGAAAGCTTTCGCATTGCCATTCACTATGGCTCGAAGCAGCTTTTCATCGGCAAGCTCTTTATAATTCGGTGGCTTGAAATTAAACATTGCCGCCAGGTTTTTTGCGCATCACCGAATAAGCCACCAGGCCAAAAGCTGCAATGATAAACATGGGCGCAAGCGTAATTTTTAAAAAACTGTAGGTATCGCTGCCCACAGCCATCACTACAAATCCGGCAAGTAGCAAAATGAGCCCGCCCAAAAATATGTTTTTCGATATTTCAATTTTTTCCATGTCCGGTATCTTAAACCCATTGTACACGTTTAAACGAAAAGGTTCAAAGTTATTTTAAAATTTTCATTTAATAATTTTAGCGAAGGTAAAATTACTGTTCTGAACCAAACGCCCGAACCCTGGCCCACCATATTTTCTTTGTTTTTTTTTTCGGATTGAAGATAATTATGCTGCTTCAATTCTATCCAAATGTAATAAAAAATGATAGATTTGGATAGTATTCAGGAATAATAAATTATAATAAAATCGTTTCAATTCTATCCAAATCCAATAATAATTGGTACATTTGGAAACTATTCAAACACGCAAGTATAATTTAACATACACATATTATGGTAGTTGGAAGAAAACGGGAAATCAAAATTTTGAACAAAATGCTGGCAAGTAATTCATCAGAACTAATTGCAATTTTCGGCAGACGCAGGGTAGGAAAAACATTTTTGATAAGAGAGGTTTACAAAGAGCATTTTGTGTTTGAGCTAACGGGCTTACATAACGGAAATCAGCACGACCAACTTCAAAATTTTCACACACAGATAAAATTTTCATCCAGGCGGTTTGAACATTCTAAAAAACCACGTAACTGGCCAGACGCTTTTCAATTATTGGAAGATTACCTGAACGGGCTAAAGAGCCGTAAAAAGAAAGTGATTTTTATTGATGAGTTTCCGTGGATAGCCACGGAGCGGTCAAAATTTCTGATGATGTTCGAGCATTTCTGGAATACCTACTGCACCAATAGAGGCGACCTGGTAGTTGTGGTGTGTGGCTCTGCAGCTTCGTTTATGGTGAATAAGATCATTAAAAACAGGGGGGGGTTGCACAACCGGCTTTCGCAAAAAATCCGATTGTTGCCATTTAATCTCAACGAAGTACAGGAATTTCTGTTGAGAAAAAACATCAAGCTGAACCATTACGATATTCTTCAACTGTACATGGCCATTGGTGGCGTGCCTCATTACCTGAATCAAATAAACCGGGGCGAAAGTGTGGCACAAAACATTGATCGTTTATGCTTTGAAAACAATGGTTCACTGGTTTATGAATTTGATGAGGTGTTCAAATCATTGTTTAAAAATTCTGATATTCACGAAACTATTGTAAAAGCCTTATCGAAAACAAAAAAAGGGGTTACACGAAAAAAATTGCTGGAATTGTGCAAGCTGGGCAGCGGTGGTGTTTTTACAAAAGCATTGGACGAACTAACCGAGTCTGGTTTTGTTGCACAATACGCGCCTTTTGGCAAACTGAAAAAAGACACGCTTTTCCGTTTAGCGGACGAATTTTCATTGTTTTATTTAAAATTTATGAAATCCAACAAGGGACAGGGAGCAGGGACATGGACAAAAATGTTTCCAAAACAAACCTACAAAATATGGTGTGGGCTGGTGTTTGAAACGATATGCCTGAAACATGCTACGCAAATCAAAAAAGAGTTGGGGATTGCGAAAATTTATTCGATAAATTCGAGCTGGCAAAACGAAAAGGCGCAGGTCGATTTGGTTATTGATCGTGATGATGGGATTATTAATCTTTGCGAGATGAAATATTACAATGAAATGTTCGCGATAAATACGCCGGAGTATAACAATATTAAAAACAAAATAGTCCAGTTTGGGGAAGCTACAAAAACCCGGAAAAATGTTTTTGTTACAATGCTCACCACTTATGGCCTTGCTGAAAATGCCAATAGCCTTGAACTAATTGTAAATAACCTAACGATGGATTGCCTTTTTGAAGCGGATTGAAAAAACCCCGAAATCCACCATCTGGCAGAAAACGGGGCAAAACATGGTTTTCTCCTTTTTTATTCCTTTATCAGTCACCCCGTGAATTACTTCCGGCAGTTATTCTATTTCTACGGAAATACCACAATTGCTCAGGCCATATTCACGGGGTGACTTGCAATCGGGAATTAGTCATCCGATGAATTACTCCCGGGAACTTCAATATTCCCAACGCATGCTGTCAATTGCTTAAGCAGTATTCATCGGATGACTTTTCAAAGTCTGGGTTTGCCTCCACCTGAAAGTCAGGGTATGACTTAAAGTCATGCCCTGACTACACGGATTGTCTGAATTCCTGGTTTACCCTATCCTTCAAAAACATTTTAATAAGTGATTGATAAGGTACATCGCGCTTGTGAGCCAAGAGTTTAAGCTCATCTAACAGGAACTCCGGAAGCCGGAGAGAAATTGTTTTTGTTGAGGGTTTCAGATTTGAAAAAGTTAGCTTTTTTGCCTTCGACCAATCAACATAATCTGTGGTATCTTCTTTTGCCCAAAATGCGCGTTCTTCGTCTTCATTCTTAAAAACAGGTACTCTTTTCTTATAAGTCATGGTAAATTTCCCTTTCTTTTTTGTCCATGTCACGGGCTGAAATCACCCAGATCAAATTTTTCCGAAGCGTAAAAACAATAAATAATAATCGTCCCAAATCAGTTTGTCCTAATAAGTAATATCGTTTTTCATCGTGAGAATGTTTTTCGTCATCTGCTACAACAAGAGGTTCATTGAAAAAAGCCTGCTCGCACTCAGTACGGCTTACACGATGAAGTATCCAATTTTTTTCTGCGTTTCCTTCATCCCATTCAAAACCTTCACATTGTTGAAGTAGTTGTTTCATGTGTATTGCAAAGATATACATTCATGGACGAAAACCATAAAATAAATTATCAGGTGTGTCAGGGTTTGACACAAAGGAAAGTCAGGGCTTCACTTAAAGTGAAGCCCTGACTGTGGCGGGGTGCGGCGTTTTTATCAGCCATCTCGGGTGGCTTTCGGCGTGAACGCATTAAGTCGTTAACGACTTTAAGGCTCTCGCCTGAAAAAGCCCAAGACCAGCGGATGATAGAAATCCAGAAAATCCTCCGGGTGCAACTTTTCATACCCGAAACTTCGGGATGGAAACGTTAAATACAACATGACTAAGAACGAACATTTTTAGAAAAACCCCAACCACCACGCAAAGGGGGTTTTGCGGATGGCGGGGTAAAAAAACATGTAATCCTCCTTTTAGGGTTTTAGTATTCTTTTATGAGTCATCCGATGAATTACTTCCGGCAGTTATTCTACTACTGCGGAAATACCACAATTGTTTAGGCATTATTCACGGGGTGACTTTCAACCGGGAATTAGTCATCCGATGAATTACCCCCGGGAACTTCAATATTCCCAACGCATACTGTCAATTGCTTAAGCAGTATTCATCGGATGACTTTTCCAAAGTCAGGGCTTCACTTCAAGTGAAGCCCTGACTAATCCTCCTTCTAATACTTAATTAATTGTTTAATCATCGTCTGATTGTCGATTGAAATATTGGCGATGTAAACGCCCACTGGCAGATCTTCAATTTCAACTTTTATTGATTTTGAACTGATGACTATTTGCTTCATCAACTGACCTTTCAGATTGTAAAGTTCCAGGAGGCCTTCGCTTTGCGGCGAAGAATCCAAAATCAGGGTAAAAGCATCATGAGCCGGATTGGGGACAATTTGGGATTGCTGCACTCGTTCTGTGGTTTCAAATCCTGTGCTTCCGGATTTAAGCTCTTTTATGGCTGATAAGCCATTTTCGGTGAAAGCATCGGTTTGTGGCATGGAATAATTAAACGCTACATCCAAAGTCAGCTCACTTTCATCCTCCATCCTGAAAAGTTTGAATACCATCGTTTCTCCATCGTCAAAGCCATCTTTTTCGGCTGTCAGCGGATCATTACCAAAAGTGGTGAGGCCGGTGTTTGCGCCACTCCATTCGGCCAGGCCGTAACATTTTCCGTTGATATCGAAAACGCCAATTATATCACCCTTTGCCAGAACGTTGAGGCTATTGGCAGAGGCAGGTATGGCAATGTTGTGGGAAATTGCTGTGGGGTTTGTAAGATCCCAGGGCATCAACTCTGACAGGGTTTGAAACCCTGTCAGAGTTCCAACAAGGCTGGAAGATTTACTTCCACTACAATCAGGAAATTCAATAACTTCTTCACTTCCCATCAAAGCAAAATAGGCTTTGCCGGGTTGAAGTTCGCCCAATGTATTAATTCCAAACTCCGGCCAGTAAACTCGCCATCCGGCCACTTCTTTTACAATGCTTACATCTTTGCCATTGAAAAGATCGGCAACATCAGCGGGACATTCGGAAAGCACAGGCATCATTGTCCAGTCAGTTTCAAGAAGAAGTGAATTACTTACAGACCTTGAACCAATTATAGCTAAAGTAGTATTCGCAATCATCTTGATACTGTATCCTTCAGAGGTATTCCAAGCTCCGATTGTATTGATGTTTTGTCCGGGCCAGTAAACCCCACTTTGTGATTGAAGAATAATTAGATCATCCGCCAAATTTACGAATACCGTTTCCAGCTCAGGTTCGAGCGGCTCAACATAGCTGGATACACCTGACCAGCCTTCCGGCAAATTAAGATCAAGACAATGATGAAGCGTTAAAATAAATTCGTCATCAGCGGAATTTAAGCAGGGTGAAATTGGCAAAGCTGAAAGAATAAGCTGAACTTCACCTGATGAAATATCATCTTCGCCAGGATAATAGCTTGTTGTTGTAGCACTTTCATTCTCAAATGTTCCATCTCCTCCAGTTGACCAAAATACAATGTCGCTATTTTCCACATATCCACTTAGCAATATATTTTCATTTTCGCATATCGTGGCATCCTCGCCGGCATTGGCCTGTGGCAGGTCTTGAATTCCCAAGGTTATTGTTGAAACATCGGATAGAGCGCAAGGGCTAATCGGCTGGGCTGTAAGAATTACATTTACCGTTCCGCCCTGGATGTCGGCAGATCCCGGATAATAAACCGGGCTTAGGATTTGGCTATCATCAAAAGTACCATCTCCCTGACTTTCCCACACAAAACTGCTTTGATTTGCCACAATGCCCGAAAGCTCTTGTGTTTGATTTTTGCAAATGGTGGCATCCTCACCAGCATTGGCTATTGGCAAAGCTTGAATTTCCAAAGTTATTGTTGAAACATCGGATAGAGCGCAAGGGCCAATCGGCTGGGCTGTAAGATTTACATTTACCGTTCCGGCCTGGATGTCGGCAGATCCCGGATAATAAATCGGGCTTAGAATTTGGCTATCATCAAAAGTACCATCTCCCTGACTTTCCCACACAAAACTGCTTTGATTTGCCACAATGCCCGAAAGCTCTTGTGTTTGATTTTCGCAAATCGTAGCATCCTCGCCGGCATTGGCCTGTGGCAGGTCTTGAATTCCCAAGGTTATTGTTGAAACATCGGATAGAGCGCAAGGGCTAATCGGCTGGGCTGTAAGAATTACATTTACCGTTCCGCCCTGGATGTCGGCAGATCCCGGATAATAAACCGGGCTTAGGATTTGGCTATCATCAAAAGTACCATCTCCCTGACTTTCCCACACAAAACTGCTTTGATTTGCCACAATGCCCGAAAGCTCTTGTGTTTGATTTTTGCAAATGGTGGCATCCTCACCAGCATTGGCTATTGGCAAAGCTTGAATTTCCAAAGTTATTGTTGAAACATCGGATAGAGCGCAAGGGCCAATCGGCTGGGCTGTAAGATTTACATTTACCGTTCCGGCCTGGATGTCGGCAGATCCCGGATAATAAATCGGGCTTAGAATTTGGCTATCATCAAAAGTACCATCTCCCTGACTTTCCCACACAAAACTGCTTTGATTTGCCACAATGCCCGAAAGCTCTTGTGTTTGATTTTCGCAAATCGTAGCATCCTCGCCGGCATTGGCCTGTGGCAGATCTTGAATTTCCAAGGTTATTGTTGAAACATCAGAAAGAGCGCAAGGGCTAATCGGCTGGGCTGTAAGACTTACATTTATCGTTCCGGCCTGGATGTCGGCATATCCCGGAGAATAAACCGGGCTTAGAATTTGCTCATCATCAAAAGTACCATCTCCCTGGCTTTCCCACACAAAACTGCTTTGATTTGCCACAATGCCCGAAAGCTCGTGTGTTTGATTTTCGCATATTGTGGCATCATCACCGGCATTTACCTCAGGAGGATACTGAATGCTGAGTATCATTGTTGAAACTTCATCAACTGTACATGGGTTCTGAGCTTGGCCAGTGAGTGTAATTTGCATTGACCCATTGACTATATCCTCTGCTCCCGGTGTGTAAGTAGTATTCAAATCCTGTGTATTGCTAAATTCTCCGTCGCCGCTGGTGCTCCACAAGAATGAACTCACAAAAAACACCGCTCCATTGAGCATGTATTGCCCGTTTTCACAAACCAAATCGTCATCACCTGCAAAGGCAAATGGTGCTCTGCCAACTTCAACCGAAAGATTGGCAAAGGCCGGGAGGAAGCAAGGACTGACAGGTTGTGCTATAAGATATATATTGAGCGATCCCCCATTGATATCTTCATTACCAAAATTGTAAACCGGATTCAATATAGTTTGTGAGCTAAATGTACCATCACCAGTTGCAATCCAGGTAAGTGAACTGTAATTCTGCGCTATCGCAGTTAGCATCAATGTTTGATCTTCACAAACAATAGTATCACCACCGGCACTGGCCATCGGCGCTTGTTGTATGGTTATCAATACCGAGGATGTATCGGCAAGCGAACACGGGCTTATTGGCTGAGCCACCAATGAAATTTCTACCATTCCATTAACAGCATCCTGAGCTCCCGGAGTGTAGCTGGGCGTTAAAATTTTGCTGTTGCTAAAGACTCCATCACCTGAACTTAACCATGTAAAATCGTTAGCGTTCAACACCGTTCCAAATAGTGGCTGGCTAAAGTTTTCACAAATCAAGGCATCGTCACCGGCATTGGCAACAGGAGATTCAAGAATTGTGAGTGTTAGCGTTGAAGTAACTGGCGCAGCACATTCGTTGAGGGCTTCGGCAGTTAAACTTAGCTCAACTGAGCCATTGTCAAGATCAGCATTCCCGGGTATATAAATTGCCGACAAACTGGTGGAATCATCAAAGGTTCCATCTCCAGCAGTTGACCATTGATACGACCCTGCATTTTCAACTGTTCCTGATAATTGATAGGATTCTCCAATACATAACGAATTATCATTTCCGGCATTAGCAAATGGCAGTTCAATCTGGCATACAGTCCATTCGATAAACTGGTTAACGGAACCAACCTGACCATTTTCACCCTGAATTTCTGTTAATTTAAAAGTCAAATTATATAAACCATCTTCAGATGCCAGGTTGGCAAGGCCACTGATTTTAAATAACACGTCATTAAAACTTTCAGAACTTATCACCAGCGATTCGCTTGGTATGACATTTCCATCACCATCCTCAAGAATAAGCTGACTATTTGTAAAGGTTTCTGTATTAATTGGCATGTTGAACAAAACAAGAAGCGTGTCGATGGGCTCCCCGGATTCTTCGGGCAAGCCAAAGAAATAGTCGATGGCAGGAGAAGCAACAGCCTGCAACCAATTTACCTGCATACCATCCTCTCCGAAATTTCCCACCAGGTCAGCAACTCCGGCCGCCTGAACTGTTAAAGTATAATATCCATTTAAGGTAGTTTTATCAGAGATATCTACATTAAACGTAGAATCGTTGACTTGAGAAATAAATACGAGTGTATCCATCAGGTTTGGACCTGCCTGGTTTTTTAGGGTCATATCCTCGAAAGTAAAAGAATCCACATCAATGGCTTCGCTAAAAACTACTTCAACATTCTCAACAGGAATGTCTGTCGGGCCTTCAGGAATTCCATTTATGGCAAGCACCTTAGGCACATCCTGATCGATAGGTTCAAAAACAATGGTATAAGTTGAGGGAGTGTTTTCATCGAAAATATCAGCAAAATGAAGTTTCTTTTCATAAATCGGTTCACCACCGTCAGGGATGGTACTGTAAGTTAACCAAATATTATCGAGTGGTATCTCTAGCTCATCATCGCGGGTTACGCTTACTATCCGGTACAAACCATCTCCGGGGTCATCAATTTTGGTGTAATTCCATCCCAGATCCGAAGGAGTAAGTGTTAATTCAACAATTGTATCATTGAGCGTTACAAGACCATCCACCACAGCATCATCTGCCAATACAACAGGGGCAACTATTCCATTTGAATAATAGATTACATCCGGAATATCTTCAACATCTGGAATATCATTAACCAGGAAGTCGTTGATGCTATCATTGAAAGCTCCATAGGCCGAAATACTCTTGATTAACTCGTGGGAATTTACTTCGCTTATCAGGCTTAAATCAGGATTTCCCCAACTATCCAAATGATTTACATTTACTTCGCTGGAAACAAAATGACCGAGCAAAGAGCTGGTAAACCACCATTGACCTACGGCAATATCTCCACCGGGAATATCTCCAAAATCAACATCAAGAAGCCCAAGTTGTTTGGGCTGTCCGCCAAGATTAGATCCTGTGATATTAAAATCGACCAACAAACCTTTTTCATTATCAATAATTTGAGGTTGCGCCGATTCAATGGTTAGGCTGTAAGCTGTTCCGTTGCCGCGATTGTCAACCATCACCGAAAGCTCTGCAGGAATCATTGCTTCGATTTCTTCGGTAAGGGCATCATCGCCAAATACATTACGCTGTAAAAAATAGTTGATATATAAATCCGGGCTGGGGTTAACCTGTAAAACAGCGGGAACCAGGAATTGATCTACAATTTCGCCGTTAAACGGATCGAGATAAGAAAGTGTTCCACCAAAAGAATAATATTTCGGAACTTCAGGTGCTGCGCCTTGTTCAGGAATAAATTGGATAACTGCTGTTCCTGTCTCCAGAGCATCAAGTATTCCGGAACCATCAATCCCGGTGATCTGACCAAGCGAAAGTGTATTGATTTGGAAGAGGTCATTGCAAAAGTTTCCTTCCTCGTCCCATATCTCCAAATTTAATTGAATATTTTCCATTGCATCTGTTTCATGGCCATTAAAAATGCTAAGTGTACCCTCGAAAGCTTCTCGTGTCATGGTTAAAGTTTGAGAAAACTGTACTGTAACAGAAGCACAAACGGCGGTGGAACTCTCCTGGATTAAAGAACCGAAAAGTGTAATACTTGCCTTGAAAAGTGAGTCCATGGATGGGTAGCCCCTGTCATAAACATATTGCATTACCGTATCCAAAACTAAACTGTTATTATGTAATTGCAAGGTATCGATTATATCGGGATATTCAGGAGTCGGAGAGTAAATGCCACTATCCCTTGCTTGCATTGTTGTATTCCAATAGTCGAAAAAATCATTGAGTTCCGGCTCTGTAATATCTGTTTCATCAAAAGCATTTATTATATCATTTTGGGAATTGGGATCGATAGCCAACTCATTATCAACAAAACCGGCAATAGATTCGATAAATGACCCAAAGAATTCTTTTTCAATTAATTCTTCATTACCAACCTGCTGTATTGTCCAGTTTTCAATAGCATCGTAAGCTTTAAGAAAGATCATCATATCATTATAAATTAACTCAGCCTCTGAGATGCTTTTCATCCCTGAACCTTTCATCAAGTCACCTTGGTAGCCATACATATAGCATATCGCTATATCGGCAATATTACTCAGGTCTGATTGTAACTCACCCACCTTTCCTGCTGCACACATCCCCGCGCTCGACCAACTCTTATTAGAAACAGCACCTATCCAGCAATCGGCATCGACTAAACCACGTGTTAATAAGCTGACAATTACACCAATTGGAGACTTATTACCAAGTTTATCTAAAGCAAAATTCAGAACCATGGCAAAACATGGGTCACATCCCCCGTGGGTACTTTGATATGGAGTTGTGGAAATTATGTTACTCACATCAAAATAATTAGTAGTCATCCAAGTAGGTAATAAAGGATTTAAAGGGTCATCCTGTTGATTTTGCCCGTTGGAACCTGAATTATTATTTGGGGAAAAAGCAGGAATTTGTTGAAGCCAGGAAAAAATAGCATTAGTACCACCTGGTTCCGGCATTTCAAAACATTGCCTACCTAAGAATAAACTCGAAGCAGATGTAATTCTCATTTGGCCATTTGGTCCGCACTCAAACTTGTACTTTGTATTTGTAATTGCAATACATTGTTCAGCCCTTATCCCTGATTTCTCCTCCGGTGGCCTTCTTTCCATCACAACCGGTATCTGTATGCTTTGCTGGGGAAGGATATCAATAATATCCACATTGGCAGTAAACATATATTCTTCATCATCCGGGAAAATTACCTCAACCTCATTAGCGGTTATTAGGCCAACATTGGTCAGGGTAAGGATAAAGGGGAAAAAATCTCCATCTTCGAGTTGTGGTAGTTCATTGGGCATATCCATAATTACAATGGGAACAGGCACGTTGGTTTCATACTCTGTCACAAGCTCAATCTCATATTCATCTTCAATAAATGTAGGCACCACATTCCATGAATAGGTAATGGCCTGGAAGGCCACAAATACCAGCTCTTCGTTTTCAACACCTTTATCAACAAAAATATAATCCTGATATGCACCGTGCATTGCCGCCTGAACTTTGAGTGTGTAATACCCTTCGGGGATATCTTCGATCAGGAAATGACCATTTACATCCGTTACACCCTGGGCAATAATTTGCCCGGTATAAGGATGTGAAATAACTACATTTGCTCCTTCGAGATGTGGTGCTGCCTGGGTATTGTAAGTATATTCGTCAACCACGTCCACAAGCAAATCGCCTGTTTCTACAGAAATAGGTTCAAAGGTAAAGGGGAGGCTGACACTATTTGAATTACTTCCTGATAATGCAATAGACCCGGTAATCGGGTTGTTCAATTGCAAATCATCGCCCGGCATTAGCTTTAATGTAGCAGTAGCACTTTCGCCGGGTTGCAGCGATGAAATGGTATCCGGACTTGCCATGGATAACCAGTAGGCCTCGGGCAGGTCAATAGAAATAAGCCCTGTTTCGTCCAGGCCATTATTTGTAAGTTCAAATTCCACATAATTAGGCTGCCCTTTTACCATGGTTTCGTTCAGGGTAACCGGATTAAGTTTTAGGTTACCCGTATTTGCAAAGCAATAAAACCATGCGCTGAAATCATATTCTGTTCCTTCGGATGAAGTTAGCCTTAGCTTAACTTCCTCATATAAACCACCGCTGGAAACTTCCGTAGCATTCACGCTACAATTAATGCTGGCATAAGCATTTCCCTGAAGTTCAGGTACAGGAGTAAAATTAACATTACATCCGGGAGGTAAAGAAAGTATTTCAACGTTTACATTATTCAGGGGAAGACTGCTCAGGTTTTTGATTTCAATAATTTTTTGCTGCGTTTCGCCCTGGTGCAATTCCCAGATGATATAAGATGTAGCCATACGTTTGGCTCCCAATAGTACAAAACTATCCTGGGCTTCATTCAGTCCCTGGTTTGGGTAGCAGGCGCCAACAGTATAATCTCCGGCCTCTCCGTTTATTGGAATAAAGTCGATACTAAATTCACCATTAGCATCGCTGGTAAGCTTGAACACGCGCCGCACACCGCTTACCATCACATACACATCAACGGGTTTATTTATTGCAGGTGTTTTCGATGCCATTTCGGCCACACCTGTAATGGTGATTGGGGAATCTCCATTAAAAACCTCCCCTTCAACGTTTGCGGTTGCAGTATAATCGGGCAATACGGATAAAGGCTTTGCTGCTGAGGCGTTGTTTATAGTCACTAATTCAGTCAGGGCTTCGTCTTTGTTAATGATAGCAAAAAGATAAAAATCCTCAACATTTCCTGCAAGGCTCAACGATTTGTTCAAAACCAGGGTTTCGCCGATTGCAAGCATGGATGATGTAAAATCGGATGAAAGCACAACATCACTATTATCCAGCACATTATTGGTCGATTTGATGATATTTACTTTCGCCCCTGAGGGTGCAGGTGCAAAGCCAACATTCTTCACCTCAATACTTACATCCACAGTTTCATTTACCAAAACTGTATTTGATGACAATTCAAATCCTGAAATTACAAAGTCAGGAATATTTCTATCGCTAACCAAAAGCCAACAACTCCCTGAACTATATCCTTCTGCGGATACAGATATAGAAACGATTTGCTCACCATCTTCAATTCCATCATCAAGGGTATTAAAAGGTACTTCCACTTCATCTTCTCCCTCTGGAATTATGGCTACTGTTGGTAACTCAATTTCATCAGGACTATCATGAGATAAATTAATCTGTACTTCCGCACCGCCTCCAAGTGTATTTCTTTTAATCACCAGTTTGCCCGCATTTGAAATACCTTCATTTACAATGTTTGGATCAGACTCAAGTGACAAAGCCGGGCCATCATCATCAATAATGGTTATGTTACTTGTAGATGTTCCGCCGCTTTCCTCCGGTACACCACAGCCACAAGACGAAAGATAAATTGCGGCTTCAAGTTCTATTTCCCGGTCTCCATCCAAAACTCCATTATTATAAACACTTATCATAAATTGCTTTTCGATAAGCCCGGCAGGAATTATAACCTGCGTGGGAAAAAACAGTTGACCATCCACAGAAGCTGATAAAACAATAGTTACAGGATCATCTCCGGCTTCCGAACGGGTAAGTGTCCCCCATGCAGCATAAGGCCCTCCGGATTCAGAAACAGAATCGGGATTAATGGTGAGTTCAACCTGAGGAATATCATCATCAAGAATTGTTATGCTTGCCATTGCGGGATTAAAACCAGGAAAAGATGCATTGATAATTACATCTTCGGTAAGTTCAGGTGTGTTATCATCGGTAACATCCACCATCAGTATTGCTGAAGCCTGATTTGCTTCGATAGTAAGATCTCCCGGCAGGTCAATTTGTTGATTATCCGAGGTAAATAGATCAACAGTTAAAGGCTGATCATTTATGAAATCGCGGGTAATTTCCAATTCAAACTGATCGCCTTCATTTGCTTCATCTACGCTTAAACTCAGAAAAAGTGAGGGTGCTTCATCGTCAATCACCGTAATGATTGAAGTAGCAGTACCATAACTATCTTCTTGCACAAGTATTTCCACTTCAAAGTCACCTTCAATATCTTCATTGTTGATGGCCGTGAGATTAAATGTTTTTCCTGATTGTCCAGCCGGAATGGTAATAAATGCAGGAACACTAATCCTGGTTGGTTCACTGGCAGAAATATTTACCATAAGGGGATCGGCTACAGAACCACTTCGGTAAACCACACATTGCAAGGGAAAAGCATCATCCTCACTAATGGTTTGCTGAGGAATGGAAATAGAAATCACCTTTTCGAGTGTAAAACTTTCGGTTGACAAAGCCATGTTGTTAAGCGCTCCATCCGGAGTTTCCACCAGTTCAGGATAAGGCGTTAGAAACACCTCAATAAATACTTCACCATCCATTCCGGGATATTCGGGAACAAGAAAACTTGAATTTTGTGTAATTACACCACCTGCATCCAGTGTGTCATTGTATTGAACATGTCCCAGAGTATAACGCTGCTGACCGGCAACAAGTGAAATACGCTGACTCCATCCACCTATAGCGGAAGCATCACCAACATTCTCAATATTCCATCCAATAGATAAAGTTTCTCCTGGCACAATACTACCTTTCATAGATTGCACCCCCGAAACGGCAAGATCAGGATAAGGCGGAAGAATTATTTGTATAAACTCTTCAGTCACCAACTGATTATTACTTTCATCGGTTTCCTGAATTTTATTATTGATGTCGGTTTGCACAAATACATAATGTGGCCCACCCATATAATCAGGTAAATCAAAATTAAGAGTTTGCGTATAACTTTGTCCCGAGGACAACGAAGACAAATTGGAAACCTGAGCCACATTAATGGCAGTTGTAGGATCAAAAATTTGTTGATCGGATATAAAAACTTTATCCTTCCATGGAATTAAACCTGTTGCACCTATGCCCATATTTGTGATGGTAAAAGAAATATTTACCGGCTCTCCGGAATAGCCCGTATCAGGAATTATAATTTCGGATACCAGCAGATCAGAAAACACATTAAAGGAAAATAAATTAACATCACTTTCACTTTCCGAACACTGATTCCGGGCCAACAATTGCCAGTTGTAGAGATAGTTTTTGTTGAGGTAATCGTAATAAACATAGCTTGTTCCGCCAATCCCTGACACGGTTGGGTTGCCAGGTTTTTGCTGGTTTGTTCGCCAAATAAATAAGTCGTACGAAGTAGCATCAGATACCGGATTCCATGTAAACGAAACCGGCTCGATTATACCAAAACTGCTATCTGCCGGCGAAAGCATTGTAAATTCTCCTACCGATGGGAAATTAATAATTTGCTCCGTCAAGGTATCGTTCACCGTATTTTCATCATTGGGCAACAATGTGAAGACTTGTAAATCATAAGTCCCAACATTGGATAAATCAAGATGCTGAGCGAAAGAAAATTCCACAACATTCCCGGAGGCAAGAGCACCAGAAAAAGTTTCGCTCACGGTAGCTCCATCGTTTAGCGAGAATCCAAGTTGAAAATCTGACTGATCCAATTCTCCAAAGTTTTGAATTTTTATGGTGAGTTGCTCAGTTTCACTTAAACCACAATCGGACATGGGCGAAATAATATCCACCACCGCGAGGTCGTGATCGGGTGGCGTACCCACGCCCGACAAGGGCAGAGTTATTTCGCCAATGTTTGTGGTGAAGCGAATTTCTTCCTGAACCACATTATAATTAATAGGCGAGAACGAAACTTCAAGAACGGCAGATTGGTTTAATTCAAGCGTGAGCGGCAAAGAAATGCTTGCAGCAAAAACGTTGGAATTTGAGATTGACATGTTGTAAACCTCCAAAGCAGAGCTGCCTGCATTTGAAAGTTCAATACTTCCTGTTTCGGTAAGATTTACCACCACGCCGCCAAAATCAAGAGATTCGGGCAAAAATATCGGGACAGGGGGTGTAAGCCCCAAAGCTGATAATGGAACCGTAATTTGTTCCACATTCGCATCGCTGAGGCTAATGGTAAGTGTTTCGTTGTATTGCTGAACCAGGGCAGGCTCAAATACAATCATCAGGTTTTTATGCGAAAAAGGAAAGGTTTTTTCCACATCATTGATTGGGTAAAAAGCCTGAGAGCTGAAAGAAATTTCTGAAATTCCAGCCGCCAATGCACCTGAATTTTCAATCAGCAATTCGAGCGTATCGGTAAGTCCAACAAAGGTTTCGTTAAATAGTAATTGAGTTGGATTGGGAGCAATTACTCCAGTTCCCTGGATTGAAAGGGCCAAGCTTATGGTGTCAGATGGATTTCCGACAGCATTGCTATTTACTAAAACTTCCCGCTCATAATCCCTCGAAAGGAAGCCATCTGAACTAATTTCCAGATTTACATTCTGCGACTGGCCGGCAAAAAGCACACCATTCGGGTTCGAAAGTGACAGGTAATCATCAAAAGGTATTGTTGAGTTTTGTCTTGAAGGATTTCCGTATAAGATTCCATTATTACCATAATATGATGCATCGTTAATAATGTTTCCGCCCGTAGCGGAGAATGGAAAATATAATACCAATTCAGGCTCATCGCCTAACAGGGGCTGATTCATGGTGGACTGTATCTCAGATTGGTTTCGGGCAATGTTCCACATCCTGATCTCATCCATTTTACCATTTAAAAAATCATATTGGTAAGATCGTCCAATTCTTAGATTTGCGGTATTGGCTTGAATTTCAAAAGCATCAAAATGTTTTGAGGCATCCAACACACCATCAATATATATTTTCATCGACTCTCCATCGAAGCTTGCCGCGAGGTGTATCCACTGATTCTTTACGGCCATCGCCGCAGAGCTTATCGTATTAAACTTATTGAGTTCAAATTCGAAATGATGATTCTCATTTACAAACAACCTGTAATTGCCTTTGCTCGCATTTTCTTTGCCGACAATAAATTCGTTTGTATTATTGTGAAGATACAGCCACGTTTCGAAAGTAAAACCATTTGTTGGGTTGAGCACATCATTGTGTACCACATTAATATAATCGCCCTGGCCATCGAGATAGATCATAAAGGAATTATTAGCTGATATCTCGCTTTCAAAATTCAACATTTCACCCCCGGTATTTTGCACGCTAAACGATTGTACGGTGGTTTCGCCGGACTGAATTTGCGATGAAAGGGCAAGTGGCGAAACAGCCATGTTGGGCGGCTCAACACCTTCGGCAGAAATTACCACCTGAAATTGTGGGTTGTTTGCATCATTCGAAAAAATATTGATAATCCCGGAGTATTGGAAGGTAGTTTCCGGCACAAACGAAATATACAGTGGCAAGGCATCACCCGGCGGAATATCAAATGCCGGATTATTGATAAAAAATACCTGATGCTGACTTTCGATGTTTGCATTTGTTACCCGCAATGTATCGCAGCCATTGTTGGCAACTACAAGTTCACCAACCAGGGTTTCGCCAACATTTGCAATACCCAAATCAACAAAGTCGTTGGCCAGGATTGCAGGTTCGCCGGTAACGGTAAGCTGATAATTTACCTCTACTACGGGCGAGTCAGGATCGTTTGAGCTGACTGATAACGCGCCTTCATGATTTCCAGCATACAAATCCAGTGTTGTTATATTTACCATAAGCCACAAACTATCTCCACCTGAAACGCTGTCGTTGGAAGGGTTTGTCGAAAGCCACGGCACATTTCCGGCTATTTCAAAATATAGATTTTCCTGACCTGAATTTATTACAATTATCGAATCAGTATAAATATTATTACATGCTAAAGTAAAGTTATACATGGTTTGAGCCAGCAATATTTCGGGCGGAGTAATCCCCACACCATTTAATTTTACCAGCAAGCTATCCTGGTTTTCGGCATTTGAAAGCACAAAAAGGGAATCCATAAAAATACCTGAAGCAGGCGGAGTAAAGGATATATTTAAAATATAGATTTCGCCGGGTGTAAGTGTTAAGGGAAATCCCTGTTGTGGAACTTCATACTCAAAACCCGTAGAATCATGGTGGGGAATAAACATTTCTGAAATAATCAACTCTTTACTGCCTATATTTCGCAATTCAACATGGGATGAGGAAGTATCGTTTACCACCACATTTCCAAAAGCCAGCATTGAATCTGAGGCTGCAATTTGTGGGTTTCCTGTAACATTCATCACAACAGGAATCTCAAAGGTAGGGGTGCTGACTGTGTTATTGTCAAGCGCAATCACAGCTTCATAAAGGCCGTCATTTAACCCGTTTGAATTGAAATCCACCGTAATATTTTCTGATTCATCAGGAAGAAGTGTTCCGGAAAGAGGGGAGATATTAATCCATTGCATGTTTGATGCGGTAACCAATTCTTCACTCTGCCCGGGTTGAGTCCAATACAAATACGCTGTAGCTCCATAGCTATTATCATAATACTGAAACTCAAATCCATGTACACCTTTAGTTAATTCGATTGTAGCATAAAAGTTTGTAGCTCCCATATCATACCAATGATCAATGATCAATTGACCATCAATATATAGTCTTAAGCCATCATCAGTGTAACTTCTAAATTGATAACTCCCAGTTGTTTCAGCGTAAATGCCACCGGTCCATTTTACTTGAAAATCATCATTTCCAACACCATTTCCCGGACCATTCATTCCCCAATTATTATCTATCATCTCAACGGCTGTTTCATAAACAAAATATCCAAAATCAGGAGAAGACCCACTTCCTGGGTTAGAGTAATATTTGGCTCTGAACATTCCATTAAAATAATATTCATCAATATAGTATTCCAGATTTTCATCACCGGGATTAGTAATTGTAATGGTTTTTGTGGTAGAATCAGGCTCTTCGAGTGCTGCAAACAATTCATCAGGTTCAACAGAAATTTCGGCCAAAGCAAATTCCAGATTAGCCACGGTAAATTCACCAAAACCAAAATTACCATTTCCAACAATGTAAGTAGGGGTCGCGCTCAATTGCGTGGGAATCCCGTTAAACTCTGTCCAGAGTTTAAAGGCCATTTCATTTCCGGTTGTAAATCCGGGAAGACCGTTGTCTGTGTCTGCTTCCCAGGCTAAAATGGAAAAATTTGTTTGATTCAATAAAATTGGAGCTACACTAGCTAAAGTAGCATTTCCATATCTTTGAGTAGGGTTAATATTAAGCGAATGATCCTGGAAATCTCCTTCAAAGGGCCAATACCCTGTTAGTCCTGGTTCATCGCCCAAATGTTTACTGTTCATCGACATATTAACACCCTCAACATCGAGAGCATAATTCCATACACATATTTCATCAATTAAACCATTAAAATATTCGGCATTACCAGCATATTGTCTTCCAACACGAAATTCACTTCCGGCAGGATTGCCAATAGCACTACCTTTTTCCGAAACTAATACACCATCTAAATATAAGAATGTGTTAACTTCAGTTTTTACAATAGTAAAGTAATGCCATTCATTATCGGCTGGATAGGGAAAGCCGGTATTTTGCCAGTTATCACCGGCACGGATGTTACCATTGTGCTGTCCAATATAAAAATCTTCGCCTGAACCTGCATTTTGAGATAGTATTTCTTGCAAGCTTGTCGAAGCAGTTTTTGCCCATACCGATACTGTGAAATCTCCCATAATAGGGATAACGGCATTATTAGCCTGTAAATAATCTCCACTCCCATCAAAACTTGCTGATTGATTATTTGCATCAAGGTTTAATTCGGCCTCGCCAACACATAACTCACCATCAAAAACGGCAAGCTCATCACCGGCTACAATATAATCGTCGAGGTTGGTTTGTTCCACTACGATGTAATAGGGCAGCCCGGTTTCGGCAACCCTATTAAAATGGTTTTCGATACCCACGCCAATCAGGTTGACGTGTTGTTGGGCAGCATTGGAATTAATGGTCAGTTCGCTACTAAAAATTCCTTTTGCAGGAGCTTGAAATGTTACAAACACCTCCATTAAATTGTTGGTGTTTTGTAGCGTAAAAGTATTAGGGCTTACACTGTAAGTAGGATTTTCTGATATAATATCACTAACCGTTAAGGCTGTGGTTCCGGAATTAATCACAAAAAAGGAAAGCGTTTTTTCGGTATTTATTTCCACATTCCCAAAGCTGATTTGGTCAACAGAAGTTGAGATGTCAGCAGCGCCTGATGGCAAGGCAAAACCTTCGAGCGAAATGGTAATAGTCGTTTCGTTTGGGTCGTTGCTTTCGATTAATAGTTCGCCCGTAAATCCCCCAACCTGGTTGGGCGTAAAAGTAATTTCGCACATTATCGAATCGCCGGCTTCAATAATTGCCTGCGATAGCGAAGACGAAAAAACATCAGACGTTTCGCTCACCGAAATATGTAGGGGGGCGTTGCCGGTATTTTTAATTGGAAAAGCTTTTGATGCCGTTTCCCCCAGGGTAAGCTGGGCCACGTATAAATTTTCTACCTCCACTTCAATATCCGGTTCTAAGCCCGAAGTTCCTTCGAGCGAAAGAACAGAAAATTGTGCATAGCCAAAATTCCCGTTTCCTATACTATATTCCGTTGTTGCATCCACCTCAACCCAATTATCATATATCTCCGTAAAAACTTTAAAATTCATTGGGTTTCCGCTGGTAAATCCGGGCAAGGAAAGCATAGGTTCAGCTTCCCAAGCCGTAATATAAATGCTGGATATTTGACAATCGTTGACAATTGCAGCATTACCATACATTGTTCCATGATTTTTAAAATTTGTAAGGTCGTTAGCAGTATTATCATCAAAATTCCAATAGCCAACCAAACCTTGTTCATTCCCGTTTAAAGAACGATTCATATCTGTCTGAATCTCGAACCCATCTCGCGCTATATTCCAAACCCTTACCTCATCAACCATTCCGGTAAACATTCTTGTTTGAGAATTTGAGTAACATCCCCCCATTGAAAATGGATAAGGGTAAGGTACGGTTGGATCATACGGCGAAGTTGGGAAGGTGTGAATATCTGAATCAACCAAAATTCCATTTACAAAAAGCTTAACTTCCGATGTTGTACCCTGGAGGTTTTCCCATGTCATTGCAAAATGTGCCCATTCACCCTTCAAATCCGAAATATTTGTAGAAATATTGTTGTAAAAATAAGCATCACTATTAGTCGCTGCTTTTGCATGAAGGTAATCTCCAACTATCCTGAACGAAAATCCATAATTCTGATCAGCATTGGTATGGGTGTATCCGGCAATTTCACCATTGGTTTCCGAAGGGTCTATTTTTGCCCATGCTTCCATTGTCATTTGCGGATAAGTTGTTTGGGTGGCTTTTATATAATCCCCACTTCCGTCAAAACTTACTGATTTGCAATTTAACAAGTTGCCTATCCCCACACAAAGCGTGTCATCAAAAACTGCCACTTCATCAGCAGCTTCCAATCCAAATCCATCCACATCCACATCTTCAACAATAATTGTATAAGCTAAGCCTGTGGGATCGACACTTGTAAAATGTCCCTGCGAAGCCACGCCGCTGGCAGTAATTATTTTATTCCCGTCATTGGTTTGAATGGTAATATTACCTGAAAAAACTCCGGAAGCATCTGGCGAAAAAACAACAGC
>CAZQIV010000101.1:0-22979 GCA_964593705.1 uncultured Lentimicrobiaceae bacterium
AAGCCAAAGATAACATTTTTTGAACTATCAACCATATTTTAGATTAGAGCCTTAACGATTAACCAATAACCCTTCCCTCCTCACTTCCCGATGCAAAACTTCCCAAAAATATTCCCGAGAATCTCATCTGTCGTCACTTCGCCGGTAATGCTTCCCAGGTAATAAAGAGCCTGACGAATATCTGTGGCAATTAAATCGGAGGGAATGCCTTTTTCAAAACCCTTTTCAATTTCCCCGATCGAGTCGAATGATTTGGAAAGTGCTTCGTAATGGCGGGCATTTGAAACAATGGTATTATCAGCTATCTGATCTGTGTTCACTGATTTAAGCAGACTGTCGGATATAAGATTGATATTTTCTTTTCGCTTTGCTGAAACAAAAATTGTTTCTAATGCTACCAGGTCTTTAAATCCTTTTGGTATTTCGATAAGTTGATCTATTTTATTCCCGATAAGGATAATTCGCTTATCAGGATCTTCGATCAAATGACGGTACTCCTCCAAAACCTCTTTTACCTGATCGATATCGTAAATAGTAACATCAAAAACAAAAAGGATAATTTTAGCCAGATTAATTTTTTCAATTGTTCGCTCAATGCCCATTGTCTCTACCTGATCATCAGAAACCCTTAAGCCGGCGGTGTCGATAAACCTGAAAGCTACTCCATCGATGATGATCGTGTCTTCGATGCTGTCGCGTGTAGTTCCCGGAATTTCAGAAACAATTGCTTTTTCTTCCTGGAGGATGGTATTGAGCAGCGTTGATTTGCCAACGTTGGGCTTACCGATAATGGCAACCGGAATGCCTTTTTTCAACACATTACCAATAGAAAAGGATTTTAACAAAGTTGAGATTTCAGATTTAAGATTCTTCAGTATCTCACTGATTTTTCCGCGATCAGCAAATTCAACATCCTCTTCCGAGAAATCAAGTTCGAGCTCTATAAGCGAAGCAAAATTCACCAAGTCCTTCCTGAGGTTTTTGATTTTGGTCGAAAAACCACCCCGCATTTGATCTAATGCAAGATCGTGCGAATATTTTGAATTGGATGCAATGAGATCAGCCACAGCTTCGGCCTGCGACAGGTCAAACTTCCCGTTGAGAAAAGCTCGCATGGTAAACTCACCGGCATTGGCCATCCGGGCGCCATTCATGATTAAAAGTTCAATTATTTTTTGCTGAATATAGGGTGAGCCATGACACGAAATTTCGATAGCATCATCACCGGTGTATGAATTTGGATTCCTGTAAACATAAACCAAAACCTCATCAACAAGCTCCTCCCCTGCTGCGATGGTTCCAAAATGGATGGTGTAGGATTCGGCCTTTTTTATGGAAACCCCTTCTTTTTTGGGTTTAAAAATTTTATCTGTAATAGCA
The DNA here is from genome assembly GCA_964593705.1 of uncultured Lentimicrobiaceae bacterium. Lineage (GTDB taxonomy): Bacteria > Bacteroidota > Bacteroidia > Bacteroidales > 4484-276 > SABY01. The sequence goes on from CAZQIV010000101.1 coordinate 1,381, forward strand.
AATGACTCAGGCCCCGAAAGTCGTATTAAAGCAATAGCGCCTATTCCCGGTGCAGTGGCTAAGGCACATATAGTATCTGTTGTATCCATAATATCATTTTTTTTCGTGATGACGAAAGCAAAGTTATTATAATTGTTTAGAGTCTGCAATTTTTTAAACTTAGTTTTCAGTTCCTATCTATATTTCATTTAAAATAAACAAAGGCATTAGGAGTTTTGCAAACCGATGGCTTATTGTTTTTCGGAATGGGTATTACTACTTATTGTCGTTATTTTCCAAAAACTCGGCAGGCGACATTCCAAAATGTTTTTTAAAGAGTTTGGAGAAATAACCGGGGTCGGAAAAGCCAAATTCATAAGCCGTTTCCGAAATATTCCCCTTGTGTTTTTTCAGATAATCGGCTGCTAAATTTAATTTTACCATGTAAATAAAATTGGTGGGAGTAGCATCGAGTTCTTCGCGGGTAATGCGTTGCAATTTGCGAAGCGAAATACAAAGGTGTTGAGCCAGTTTTTCTGATCCCATATTTTCGTAGTAATTTTCGCTTACATAAACGGCTGCCTTTTTCAGGAGGGTAGAATTGTCGTCAGCTACGATACCCGGATCAATTTCCTGTTTTTCAAGAAAAATAACTTTTGAAGATTCCAACTCAGTCCGCAAAGGCAAACGCTTCAATTTCCTCATCCTTACCAAAAGCAAACTTATAATTATGATAGTTACCAAAAATACGAGGGCATAAAAGCTAAACCACCGGCGAATTTTACTGCCCGACAAATGGTCAAAAAAGTCCGGCTCTCCGGTTAGTTCAGCTTCAATCCACGTTTCGGGGTAACCAAAATCACTGTAGCCCAACCAGGTGAAAGGCCAGTAGCGCTTTGCTTTTTCTTCATAAGTATCCACACCATCCAAATTGTAATCATTGTCGTTGTTGCACAGCTCAATGCGCAATTTCATTCCTGTTTTAACAGTTAAACCGATGGCTGCAAAAGGAATCATTACCTCCACCACAAAACCCTCATCAGTAATTGTATCGTTTAAGATTCCTGAATAAATAGTTTTGTATTGAAAATATATATTCTGACCACTTTTTTTTGGGGCAGTCAGCGAGTCCAGCGCAAGCATTTCACGGTCGCCCCTAAAAACCAGGTTCAAGCCCGAAATGTCGATCATAAACTGGTAATCGTTGATGTCCATTTTCTCCCTGCTGTCATTTTTACTGTCGATGTAAATTTCAATTCCATCGTTCAGATGCAGGTTTGGATATTTATCGCCAAGTTTGTTTTGAGCCCACAGGTGGCCATCATCAACGATAAATCCAAAATATAGATTATTCAAATCCCAGCAAATTCTGGCTTCCACTATATTCCGGGATTGGGGTAAGAATACTCCTGTATAGTCGTAAGATTCATCATAAAAAGCCATGAGTTGATGGCCGGGTGTGTTGTTTAACTTTTGACCTGTATCCGCAAAGTGATATTTGAAATATTGATTCCATTCATCCAGGCTTCCGTCAATTACGATATCCCTGCTATTGTATGGTATGCGAATATCTTTTAAACTTGCATTTTGTGAAAACAAAATACTATGAACAAGTAAAAAGGTGGTGATAAAATAATATTTCATCTAAAAAGAAAAATTTCAAATTTTTGTGGTTGGCAAAAATAAACAATAATGCCAGATGCTTTGCCAGGGAAAATGCTAAAAAAAGGCAGCACTACCATTATGATAGTTGTTTGAAACTGATTTTCAATTCGCGAAAAAAGATGAAATAATTAAAATATTTCTATTTTTACACTATCAAAAATATGGTACTACTGCGAATTTAGTGGAAAGTAAAATATTATTGATTTAATAGCTGTTGGTGACAAATTATAGTGATAAAAATGTGTCAATAGATTTCTCTTCGCCAGATAGTGGATGTCTCAAAGCTGAATAACAAAGGATTAGATTTCTCTGCCGCAAATGCGGCAGAGAAATCTATTTTTACACATCAAAATCAGCCTTCTGCAAATATTTGTCATTAGTAACCAAAAAAATATCATCAAAATATAAATACAAATCAATACACATCCGAAATGGACTCCAATAGTAATCAAAACCCACCTAACCACAGCCGGTCTCAACTTGTTCGATTTAGCGAAATCCTTCTTACCCCGCGTAGTTTAAACCGTGTATTGAACCAGGAAAAAGACAAGAACGAAATTATTCAATCTGCGTGCGATATTTTGTACGACTCAGGCCAGTATAATTATGTTTGGATCGTATTGCTGGATGAAAACAATTGTTTAGAAAATTTTGCAAATGCGGGTTTTGACGATACCAACCATAAACTAAAAAGCAACATCGAAAAGGGCGAATTCCCTGAATGCGCTCAGGAAGCACTTAATCAACCAAAATTGAAGTTATCAGGAAATATAACGAAACAGAACAATTGCTAAAAGAGCATGTTGAGAACTATCAAAACCTGGTAAATTCACTATTTGAAACCGTATCGGTGCTCGATAGCCAGGGCAACTTTTTGTTTGCCAATAGCATGGCTGCCAAGAATATGACAGGCGAATCTTCGCCCCCTGACATTTCAGGAAAAAACCTCGGCGAGTTTTTATCACCATCACAGGTAGATGCTTTAATGAAGCAATACCGGCAAATAATTGCCGCCGACAAGGCCAGAGTATTATTCAACATCGTAAAATTCAGAGACGCACCCTATACCGTGACCGGACGACGCAAAGACGGAAGTACCTTTATAGCCGAGCTGGAGGCAAAAAATGTGAAACACCAGGGCAAAACAGTACGCATTGCTGCCCTTAGAGATGTTACCGAAAACAAAGAAGCTGAAAAAGAACTAATAGCAAAAAACAAAGAACTAACACTTGCCAAAGAAAAAGCAGAAGAAAGCGACCGTCTCAAATCGGCATTCCTTACAAATATGAGCCACGAAATTCGTACCCCCATGAATAGCATTCTCGGTTTCGCTGAATTGCTTAAAGAGCCTGATCTTACCGGTGAGGAAAAACAAAAATTTGTTGAAGCTATCCAAAAGAGTGGTAGCAGGATGCTCACCACCATCAACGACTACATTAATTTTTTAAAGTTTGCTCCGGTATTTCGGGGGTACGGGCTCCAGGCCATCCCACACTACCTGCTTGAAATTGATGGGGTCGGTATTGCCCTCCGAATTAATCAAAAGCACCTGGGAATCCGAATCGAGTTTTAATTCGTGCTTTAGGTTTTCAAGGTTTTCCTGTTTCATAATAAACATCAATGCGCCCAGGGTAACGGCTCCCGATTCGCCCGAAACAATCATGGGATCGCCCTGCAGAGGCATGGCATACACGCGCATGCCTTTGGCAGCAACATAATCGGGGCAGGAAAAGAAATAATCGGCCTGCGAGCGCAAAATATCCCAGGCTATCGGATTTGGGCTTCCACATTCCAACCCGGCCATAATTGTACTTTTTTCAATTTCCACATTAACGGGCTTTTCTTCGTTTTTAATGGCTGATTGATAAATACAATTTGCGTTGTCGGGTTCAACAATGATGGTTGTGGGCGCATCATCGCCAAATAAATCATGATAATAATTTACCACCGAGGCAGCCAGCGATCCCACACCGGCCTGGACAAAAATATGGGTAGGCTTAATGATGCCGATGGCGGCCAGCTGTTCCTGTATTTCGAGATACATCGTGGAATAGCCCTGCATGATCCAGGCGGGGATTTTTTCGTAGCCCTCCCAGGACGTATCAGCAATGATTTGCCAGTTATTTTTTTCGGCATCTATTGCTACCTGCTCCACCGCCTCATCGTAGGTGCCATCAATAATTTTAACGGTGGCACCATAATTCTGAATGGTTTTTATGCGTGCTTTGGCCGTATTTTTATGCACATAAATCATCGACTTAATCCCTAATTTGCTGGCAGTCCATGCCACACCACGGCCATGATTTCCATCCGTTGCAGCGGCAAACACGAGGTCTTTGAGTTTCTCGCGGTTTTCGGCGGAAGTGATTTCGGCAAACGAAAGCTCCCGGTTTGTTACACCCAGCACTTCTTTAATATTATTATAAATGGCATAGGAGCCACCCAAAATTTTAAAGGAATTCAAACTCAGCCGTTCCGACTCATCCTTGACCCAAATTCCGCCTAGTCCCAAAAAATCTGAAAGATAATTAAGCCCTTTCAAGGGACTGATTCGATAGCCTGAAATCTTTTTATGAAAATCGGATGCCTTGCGGGCAGTTTCATGTGTAATCAAATTACTTTCATTACCGCGGTTAGTGGCAATGTTTTTATTTTTCAAATATTTAACCGGTTGATTGTTTTCCATGTTTCTTATATTATAATTCTTCGTAAGTTTTATTCTGATATCACAAGGGCAAAAGTAGCGATAACTAAAATTCAGGCTGGCAGGGTACAAAGATGTAAGGCATTACTTTGCAGCTTTGGTGAGGTTTGGGGGCGATGTCCTGATGCTAATAATTAACGTTTCTAAACCCGCTTTCAGCGAGATTTAGTCAGGGCTTGACTTAGAGTCAAGCCCTGACTTTCCAGCATTCCTGGACTTGGAAACATCAAGAAAGAAAACCAGTCCTTGTTTAACATTTCCACGTCCTGATGTTTCAATTTTTACGTTTCTATGTCTTCTCACAAAACTTCGGTATTGGGCGATAGCGGGTTTTGAAAGTTCTGCCCTACTGAAGTAAAGTTTATCAAATATTTTAGCCTGTAATATAAACACGTATGGCATTGGCGAGTGAAAACTCGCTAAAGGTTTGCATAATCACTTGTTTTTCGGATAAAATACGAAAACTTATTTGGTTTTGTAGCAAGCATGAAATATCGTTCCATGACCTCGTTCCTCCATGCGGATTACTTTCAGTCATCGGACAATAGAAAATTACGCACAGACTTTCGAGCGTCCGCCAGAACCTCGAAACGTCAAAACAAACGTATCCAACCTTATCCTACCAAAAACCTTCATCGAAAAATCCAGATTTAGTCACCCCGTGAATTACCTCCGGCCGTAGTGCGTAGCATAAAATTATTCTTTGTGCCCGAAGAGGATTCACGGGATAACTTGCGCTTATTCAGGGTTTCACTTTAAGTGAAGCCCTGACTTTCCCCCAAGCTTAAAATTTTATAAGCTCCCTAATGAAAGTATGCTTGTGCGTAGTCATTTTTACAAGATAAACTCCGGGGTGGATAGGTGCACCTTCAAGTTTTATAAGATGATTTCCAGCCTCTTTGACTTCGTTGAGAAGTTCACGAATAATTGACCCATTGATGTCGAAAAGCTCAATTTTTACATTTCCGGGAGTTGAAATATAAATGGGAATATTTGTTTGATCGGAAAAGGGATTGGGGTAATTTTTACCAAGTTGGTCGCCCCCGAACTCATTCTCGAAATCGATGATGCCTGTTGTGCCATCCATCGGGAAATAGCGACTTATGGTTTTTGCCGGGCTGGATATATCTATTCTGAGTGTTTGCTCAAGTATGGGGCCAAGTGTCCACGAACCCACGTTAATGGTTTTTTCGGTGATGCCGGTGGTGCTGTGGTTGCCGGTATAAACCACCTCGTTGTAGGTTTCGTTGGTGATGGTCCAGGTGGTGGGTGAGCCGGTAAATATTTTGGTGCTTATATCCTCACCGGGATTTACAAAATTGGAAATGTCTTCGGATAGCAAAGCCAGGGTAGCCTCATCGGGAAAAAGCATGAGCAAACCGTTTTGAAACCAGCTTTCGCCTGATTCGTTTTGAAGGATGGAAAAGGTTTGGTAGTTTGAGGTGGTGTTGCATTGAACTTGGATAGACAGGGTATTGGCGTTAGTTTCAAAACTTATTTCCTGGATGCCTGCGCCCTGGTTATTGGCCTGAAAGCTGAAATCGTAGAGATTATAAAAATCCTGCATAGGGAAAAGCAGTTCGTATTCTATAATCTCGGGAGTGGCAAGTATCGGGCTGGTATATATCTGGATGTTTTGGTTTGTGATGGTATCGGCCAGCAAATTATGATATTCATAGATGTTCACGATTAACTCTTGTGTATCTGAACCAGTTGGGCCAGTTACAGTCAGAGTCAAAATATCTTCACCAGCAGTAGTTAGAGCAGTACTAGTCACAGTTCCAGCAGCGAAGTTAACCGTATATTGATTGTTCGAACTAGACAATATACTAGCAGTTTCGCCATTTTCTTGTGAAAAGCTACCATTCAAAGGCTGCTTTGATATGAATCCAGCAGGATCACCAGTAAAACTTGTGATAACAACCTGTGCAGGAGGAACTACAGTAATGTAGTCTTCCTTCACCATCTCGTCTGTTAAACCGTCTGGGTTTGTTACGGTCAAAGTGACTGTATACATTCCAGGGGTATCATAAACGAAATCAGGATTCATCTCAGTGGATGTGTTACCATCACCGAAATCCCAAAGGTATTCTGAACCATTCAAGGACAGATTTACAAAGCTAACATCTAGTGGCGCTGTGCCACCTGTAGGGTCAGCTTCAAAGTCAGCAACTGGCAGGGGATGATGAACGACTACTAAGTCTTCCATTATCTGAGTATCTTCTCCACCAGGACCGAATACTGTCAGTGTGACGGTATAAGTTCCAGGATTCATGTATGTGTATTCCGGATTCTGTAGAGTCGAAACTCCACCATCACCGAAAACCCATTCCCAAGAAGTAGGATTTCCTACGGACTGGTCATCAAACTGAACAGTTAGTGGAGCGGTACCACTTTCTGGAGTAGCCGTGAAGCTAGCATCCATTGGGCGCCACTCAACTACGATGTAGTCATCTTTGGTTAACATATTACTTCCAGCATCGTTAGCTACTGTCAGTGTTACTGTATAACTTCCGGCTACATCATAAGTGTGGTTAGGACTCTGTTCGTCTGATGTTTCACCATCACCGAAATCCCAGAACCATTCAGTAGGTTGTCCACTTGAGAGATCAGTAAACTGAACCTCGTGTGGAGCATAACCTGATAGTTCGTCTCCAGAAAATTCAGGATTTGGTGCGACAATTTCGCGCCAAACCTGGATCACTTTAGTTACATTTGAACCGATAGCAATACCATCGTCTAACCAAGTACAATATTGCCAGTAATCCGAAGGATTAAGGTTAATAATGGTTTCCCAAGTGTCAGATGGATTAGTTGAACGCATTTTGACTTTGCTTGCAGTAATAGATATGAGTTTATTATTTTTCCAATCGATAGAAGATAATCCATTTCCTAAATCTACATAGTTATCCCAATCGATAACAGAGTAAGCTCTGTCACTAAACGATCCTCTAGCTATGTATATTGTATCAGTCCCATTACTACAAACTGAGTTACAATCACCAAAATCTAATCTTGACTCTAGTATATTACCATTGATGTAAAAAAGGTTGCTTCCAGTCATAGGAAACCAGTGGAAGGTTTCATCTTTATAGACACAAGTCATATCATGAGGACTTATATTTAGAGGAAAACTTCCGGAATAGATCACTGTCCAATTTTCTCCATTATCTGCCGTATAGCAAAGTTCATCTCCGTTTGATATTCCATAGATCAATGTTGTTTCATCAACAATAATTTTATCGAAGACAATGATGTCATCAGGGCCGTTATTGAACACGGAACTCACATAATTTGTTCCGTTAAAGGCCCATAGATCTTTATAGTCAACAAAACTTTCTGGTGAAATACCAACGGGTGACCCGTTTGAAGAGTTCATTTCCTGGAAAAGGAAATGTGTTTCACTTGACTGCGCGTTGGCAGTCGATACAAAACCGCTCAATCCCAGTATTGCTACCAGGAGAACTGCGAATTGTAAGCTGATCAAATTAATTAAATTTTTCATGAGTTTCTGTATTTTATAGTTTTTAGAATTATTGAATTTCTGAATAAAAAAATGTAATTTGTAATTTATAATCTGTAATTACATAGTAAAGTCTCCTCATAGATGAAAACATCTTGAGTTTGTTTGTTGTATACCGTTTTGTTAATGATCTTTTTGGAGGTAAAATCCCCCAAAATAAAATAAATGCAATCAATCTATACCAGCCCAGGCTCCGCAAATGGGAAAAAGGTCGGGGTTTTAGTCAGGGTTTCACTTCAAGTGAAGCCCTGACTTCCTGCCCCCCCGTCAAAAACATGCACTATTAAATCTTTCAAAGAACTAAGCTATACAAGTCACCCGGTGAATACTGCCTAAGCAATCGCAAGTCGCTTGTTAGGGTTGAATAACTCCCGGGAGTTATTCACCGGGTGACTAAACATCCCAAATTTGTGTCCTGATTGCTTTCCCATTTTCGGGTCTTTTAAAAATCTTATTTTCGAGGCTTGTAAGCATTCTTAAATTCGGGGCTTTTTCAGGGTTTTATTAATTGCTATTTGTACCCTGCGCGAAACCTTCCTAAAAGATTGCATCACGCATTTATAAACTTCCATGGCATCAGCCTCATAATAAATCTTGTCATCAAACCAGGCAAGTTTCATCCAGGCAAACGAAATACCCGTGTTTTTGCTCAAACAGCAGGCATACACAAAAAGCTGCCCCAGGGGTTTTTCCTTTTGTTATTATTTCAATTCGTTAATTTCTTCTTCTGATAATCCTGTCATTTTAGAAATCATTTCTATTGGATAACCTTCATTTAACCCTTTCTTTGCAATTTCAAGTCGTTCTTCTTCCTTTGCTGTATCCAATGAATTTTTCAGGTCTCTATAATACTTCAAACTGTTTTCATAGTCTTGATATTCTTCTTGGCTAAATTTAGAAATTTCAGCAATTTTAAATAATTGGAGAAATATATTTTCTTTCAATTTTTCAGGGATTCTGTCAAGTTTATGTAGATTTTTTAAGATATAAAGCCATTTCTCAAATCTCGTTTCAAGTTCTTCTATTTTTTTACTAAACTTGGGCATTTCCAAATAGATAAAAGTTAATTTGTCGAAAAAAACTTCTTTTGTTTCCTGTTCAGTAAGTTTTACGTCATAGCGAAATTTGTTGGGTTGGTTTTTGTCTTCGTCAAAAATAAAGTCCAAAATCGCAATTGTATAAATTTTTTCCAATCTAAAATTCCAATCACTTCCCTTTTTCGCCTGTTCTTGGATTGGAAAAGTCGAATAATATACAGTTCGGTCTTTAAAGAATTTTTGCTTGGTTTTTTGTATTTCAACAATGAATTTTTCTCCTTTTTCATTTGTGCAATATAAATCAAAAACGGCTTTTCTGTTTAAGTCTGTTGCACCAAGGTTTTCATTCTTTAAATATTTCAGTTCAGTTATTTTCCCCTGTTCTTCTTTTAATAACTCATTTAAAAAATCAAGTAATAAATCTTTATTTAGTTCTTCGCCAAAAAGTCGTTTAAAACCGTAGTCCGTAAATGGATTTATATATTTTTCCTTAAATTCTGTCATTATTCAATTTATTTATTGTAAAATTACAGCTATTTTTCTTATGTGCAATATTTTTCTTTTAATAAATGGTAACGTATCGATATGGCCTGTAATGTAATCGTTTTTGGATTGGATGCTTTTAATCCATGGAATAGTAGATTTGGATAATTGCATATAAACAGGCACCTCGGTAGCAATGGTTGAAGTATCGTTTTCGAGCATAATCTTTTCTACCGCCCAGTGCCGTTTTCTGTTGTCGTCAACCAATTCGATGGCGATATTGGCAAACTTGCAGGCATTGTTGTAGGTGGTTTTGTGTTGCACCAACTGCAAAATATTGAGTTTTGTTTTAGATGCACGCGCATCGGAGTGTAAAAAGATGTTTTTATCAACCGAACCACTTTTGGCCAATTGCAGGTAGCTGTACAATTTTGGCTCACGGTTTTTTACAAAATGTTCCAGTTTAAAATTGTGCTGCAAATACAGGTACATTAATTGATGGATGTATTTGTGCCCCTGTATCAGTTTTTCTTTTTCGCAATGTTTTCGTATTTGGCTGGCAAAGCGTATTAAATTAAAAAGGGATTTGTAATCTTTTATCCAGTTGGCAACGGTACTTTTCGGGATCTTTGTTTTATGGGCTGTTTCTTCAATGGTGTATCCGCTGTTGTATGTGCTAAGTACTTTTACAATGGTGACAATGGTGTGCGTCCTGCTTTTAAATTTATCATCGGTAAAACGCTTGTTGCAGTCCTTACACAAATACAATTGTACTTGCTTGAACTTGTTAGTCCGTTTCCCTTTTTTCACTAACGATTTTGATCCACAGTAGGGGCAGTTCGATTTCATCATCAGATTTTGTTTTTACAAAAATATAAAAATGAGGGGATTGGCCAAGGCAGCATTTGGCTACGGAATGAGTCACCCCGTGAATTACTTTCGGCTGGCGCGAGAACCACAACATTTTGCTTTGCCTAAAGAGGATTCACGGGGTAACTTGCGCTTAGTCAGGGTTTCATTTTAAGTGAAGCCCTGACTTCTTGCCCCCCCTGAATTGTAAGTCATCCGATGAATTCTGTCTAAGCAATTGGTATTTCGGATTGGGCAACAGAAAAACTGTTAGGAGTAATTCATCGGATGACTAACTGTTCTGAGGTAGATGGAAAGTTATACACCTATTGGAAACCGCAGTAAACCTAACAGGTCTTAGTTTAAAGAATTTGTTTTGAGTGTAGAATATCCAGTTAAATTTTACGGGGGAGACCTGTTAGGTTTTTGATGTTCCGAAACAGAAAAATATGGGTCGGTTTATAAATTTTGACGTTTCAAAGTAAGATTCATTTTAGTCAGGGTTTCACTTGGAGTGAAGCCCTGACTTCCTAACGTCCCTGACTTTTGCGTTGGCATAACTGGGCGACCCGCTTCGCAGCGAGCAAGGTGGGGATCGCAAGCCTGGAACCGGATTACGGATATAGTTGCAATTGATAGTATAATTACTATCTTTGCGAAGTCAAACAATAAACACAGCGCAATGAAAAAGTATAAGGTAAAAGAGCTTTTAAAAATGCTGACATCCGATGGCTGGTACTTTGTTGCGCAAAAAGGAAGCCACAGGCAGTTTAAGCACAACGAGAAAAAAGGGAGAGTAACTGTAAATGGTAAACCCAACGAAACAATAAACCAGGAGCTATTAAACAGTATTTTTAAACAAGCGAGCTGGAAATAGCCTCACAAAAAACAGTAAAAATGGAGAAAATTAAAGTATTTATAAGCTGGAGCGGCGATAATTATGCAGCCGGAACAGGAGAAATTAACGGTATAATCATGGCAAGCGACAAAACATTGGAAGGGGTTAAAGAATCTTTTAAGGGAGCTTTTGAATTCCACGTGGAAAGTTCGCTTGCGGACGGTGATGAATTGCCCGCATATATAGTTGAGGGCAATTATGAACTTGATTTTGAATTGCAGGTTTCGGCACTGTTGCACAAGCTGGACGGTATTATTACCCGTGCAGCGTTGGCACGTGTTACGGGAATTGACCAACGCCAATTGGGGCATTACCTGCAAGGCCGCAGGGAACCACGCCCAAAGACATGCAAAAAGATAATACACGGCATACAGCAACTCGGCCAGGAACTTACAGTGCTTGTGTAGTAATTGTTTGACGGCTTTATTGCGCTTAGTCAGGGTTTCACTCCAAGTGAAGCCCTGACTTTCAAGCGTCCACTTCCAAAGCTTTGCCCGGCGAAGCAAGCTTGTGAACAGGAAGCCAGCCTTGCAAAGCGGTTAGCATTTATGGGAAAGTGAGTGTGGTGGCTATGCTGGTCAGAATATAGTAAGCCTGGCCGGGCTGCAATGCACTAAGTGTTTGAATATTCATCTCGGGCCAAAAAACATTGGTGTCCGCAGGCTCTTTTATAATGATAAGATCATCGCCCAATTGAAGAAGGATGTCCGAACACATCATGCCATCGGCGCATAATACCGGGGTTAGATTCCAGCCTTGCTGCAAGGCAAGGGTTTTGTTTGGGATGTCGCTGCCTTCGATGCTCAGGTTTATATCGGCGTTAAGTTTAATCAGGTAGCCCGAAGTATAGTCCCAATTGCCAAGGGTATTGATATTGAGCCCAGGCCAAAATACGCCTGTCATGTTGTAAATAATAACAATCTCGTCCAGCACCGGGGCAAACATAGTTTGGATGTCGGTATTTTGAGGAACAAAGTAACTTGAGATACCGCTCCATCCTTCAGAAATACTCAAAGTTTGAGTGTTACTCCATCCGGCCATTTTTGCAAACATCCACCAAACGGCCACGCCTTTCATGTTGCAGTTTGCCGGCAGGGAGTGGGCGCAAGAGCAGTTCCAGCAATAATCCGAGCCTGGATTCTCGTTGCAAAATTCTGTGGCCCAATTGCCTATGTAGCCCCAACCGGCTCCCTCGTAATAGTCGCAGTTGTCGTTGGCAAATTCATAGTAATTTCCATTAGGGTCATAGCTTTCGATGTCGGCAAAATCGAAAAGGATTTTGTCGTAGGCAGTGCAGTAGTCTCTAATCTGCTGGTTTCGGGCTTTCAGGTTGGCATCGGACCAAATATCGCGGTGGCCGGTCATATACACAAATTGCACCTCCGGAAAATCCAGCTCAAGCTGATTCATTGCATTGAGATAAATATTTATACCCTGCACGGTATTATCCGAAACACCACCGCACCACGACCACATTACCACATTCCGATCGTTGGCAGGGTCGTTGAGCTGTTGGCGGGTTAGCACTTCCCAGCCCAGGAAACCATTGTGCCCCAGGTCGCCATATACTTCCTGATAGGAAAGCTGGCCTGATGCGCCTGTATAATTATAGCCAAACAGATCGCCCAGATGACCATGCAGGTTGTTCATGCCGGTGGTTATCTGGCTTCCGTGCGAGGTGTGGCCGTACCATATTCGCAGATCAGATTTTGCTGCTTCGATCCAGGCAGTGGGAATGTCGTTGCGATTGATGTGTTCGTGATTGGCTACAATCGGCTGTGCGTAAGATGCGGCAAAGCATGAAGAAAACACCATCATCAACCCTGTGTAAAGTAAATTTTTTTTCATAGCATTTTAATTTTATAGATGATCGGGGTACGAACCCAAAACGTATTGCAATAAAAAATTAATGTAAAGGTACAAAGTTATTAATAATGTTAAGGTTTTTACGCAAATGGCCATAATTTTTATGACACACTGCATTAAGCTCAGTTTTTGCCAAAACACGGGCTGAAAAGTGGGAAATCCAAAGAGCATCAACAGGCAGACAACAGATGCCCGGAAAATGACTGTAATGAAATAAATAAAATATTTACCAGGCTTGCCTTCCCTACGATCAAGCCACACCGTTTTCTTTCAAAGAACCGGAATAGTTTGCATGAAAGTCAAACAAAAATCCCGCTCCAAAACTTCGGAGCGGGATTAATAATATCAACTATCAAAAGCAGTTAAAATCAGTTGATAATTATTTTTTGATAATGCGTACCAACTAAGGTTTTGATTTGGATAAGATAGATGCCGGCAGGCTGATCCGAAAGATTGATCGCCATCGGTTTATGCGTTGTTTTGCTATAAATCAAGCCGCCAAAAGCATCGTAAACCATAATCTCCGTTTCGGAACTTATCCCGTCAACATTGAATATGCCATGTGAAGGATTGGGATAAATCCTAATATCTGCATCGGCAATACTCTGAATACCCGTGGGAGCCATCTTCACATCGATAATTGCCGACATGGCAAAATCGTGATAAAGTCCCGAATGATCGAGCTTATCATCGTAAACAACGCTCAAGTTAAACTGCCCACCGCTTTCGGGTCGGTATAGCCTGTAAGTCATGGTTTCATCGTTAGCAAAACCATCAAGCTGTGCGGTGTAGGGGTCATCGCCATTTACATGCAAGCCAATTGCCTGGCTTTCCATGTTTATCATCCCGGCACATAAGCCACTGCTGGTAAAAGCACCCACCATATCGCCAGGCTTGAAGTTGCTGCAGGCTCCGGCAGAAAATGCTACCACATGGCCTGCAGGGCTACTTACTACATCGTTCCACGGTGAAGTATTTACCAATTCATGCGGCACGAATGGACTTGTTTTAGGACTGGCATTGCCAAAGTCGACGGCATCAGCCGAATTCATAAATACAAAATACGACTTACCACTTTCCATATCACCAAGAGTATTGATGCCGTAAGCCGGCCAGTACATGTTATAATGCGCCACTTCCATCACGATCTTGAAATCGACCTGGTTATCAAAAACGGAAGTAACATCCACATCATGATCACTCAAAACGGGAATAATATTCCAGTTGGGATTCAGATTGATAACAAGATTGCTAATGCGATCTCCACAAAATAGCATATCATCATCAGCCAACATTTTAGCAACATAACCACTATGGTCAACCCAATTGAGTGTGTTGGTATTTCCAGGCCAAAAAGCCCCACCGAAGTTGTAAACCACAATTAGATTTCCAATCACCGGATCGAACAATAGGTAATTGTTGCCGGCATTGTAGGGTGTAAGATAAGCCGACAATCCATTCCATCCCTGGAAGAGATGAACCGTTTGGGTTTCGAGAATGGTGAGTAATATACAATCCTGATGGGAATCCTGGCAAGGTGCTACGGGGAAAGCTGTCATGCAAAGTTCAACAAGACCCGACAACATATCTAAAGTTCCGGGAGTATAAATGGGCGATAAGATACCAGAATCATCGAAAGTACCATCGCCATTTGTTTCCCAAAGCACTGAAGAAGCGTTAGCTGACGAACCAAGAAGTACAAAGCTCTCGCCGGCGCACACACTGTCATCGCTACCAGCATCCGCCACAGGCGAAGGCTGGATAGTAAGTATTAGGCTGGCATAGGCCTGATCTGTACATGGATTTATTGGATTGGCTATGAAAGTAAGTTCAACCGATCCGGAAAGCTTATCATCAACACCGGGATAATAAGTCGGGTTGCTGATGTTGGGATTGTTAAACACACCATCGCCGGCAGTAACCCACAGTACCGAGCTATAATTAGTTGCGGTACCATTCAGGTCGTAGGTATCGGTATCGCAAATGGTAGCATCAGCACCAGCTACAGCAACAGGCTGGGGCTGAACAGAAACATCAACCGAAGAACTTGCGCTGGCTGCACCATCAGTAACCGTTACATGATAGGTAATATCCTGATTAGGCATGTCAGTCGGATTTTTGATACCCGAAATAAAGCCAGGTGGAATTGATGTCCAGCTATAGGTGAAGTTTCCTGAGCCTCCGGTAATAATTACATCTAACTGAACCAGATCGCCGGCACAAACAAAGCCTGGCGAAGCGGTTGCAACTACTGATAATCCAAAAATTTCGCTTAAAGCGGACAATCCATAGCTTGTAAACTTGCCGTCACTTTGAGGCATAGCAGGATCGTAGCTTACAGAAACAAAATAATCAGAACCGATGCCTGTATGGAAAACTTTCCATGTTAAGTCTTCGCCGTCATCAAACCCGTCTTTTTGAGGAGTAGTGTTGTCGTTACCATAAGCCAGTACCACCTGATTATTGGTACCGTCCCAAATAGCGGCTCCACCACAGACCAATGCTCCACCACCATCGGAGTAGAAAACACCTATGGCATCATTTGGCTGGAGTGTAATGGCTGTTTGGATAAGTGTAAGTGGAACAAGAATGGTATGCATAACCGGTGTGGGGATGTGTCCCCAGTTTTCGGGATACACTTTTACAAGATAATCCTCCACCTCACCGTTTTGTGCCAGACCATAATAATTCAATCCGCCCTGTGAGTCGAATCTGAAACGCATGTAGGTGTTGCCAACAACTGCGTTGGCAGGCACATTCAGGATAAGCGTATTCCATCCGGCTATCAGGTTTTGGTTGATAAATACATGGTCGCCACCATCGGCCCACGAGCCGTTTCTGTTGGCATCGAGCCATACGTTAAGCACACCATCAACCGAAGCCAGGACTTTCAAAGTGGCATTTTGTCCTACTGCCAAAGGTGTACGGAATACCACACCGTCTTCATCGGCAAGGTTGTTCATGTCGTCGCCGTTAGCACCAACAGTTGGTTGGCCGTCTGGTTCTACGTCAATCTTGGTTCCGAGGTATATTACACCATCCGACAGATGTCGGGCACCATCGCTGGCAAGCAGTGTTGGATACGGATCATCAGGAGCATCGCCGAAGTCCATATCTTCCATAACCGAAGTTATGGCAAAGGCCATATCGCTGTAGCGTGGTGGTGGAGGTGTATTCCAAACAACGCTACTCCACAGACCGTAGTTTGTGCTCGTTGCTGCCGCGCATAGTATTGGAACCGTGGAGCGGTCGGATTCCTGCCATCTCCATATAGCCGGAAGATTCGGTTCGATGGAGAATGCACTAATGTCGAGCCAGTAGGTTTCACCTTCGATTTGCTCGAATGGAACATCCAGGACATATTCATATTGGTAAATGATTCCGTCTTCGCTATTTATCAAACCAGTGTTTGTTTCGTTAGTCAGAGTAAATGGAACGTCTATTCCCCAAATCTCCTGTGGCATTGGTAAACAACTGGCTGGGTCATTCAAATGAATGCTGAGGTGGAAGTGATCAATTCCAAGCCCGGGATCTTCATAGTTGCCCCACCAGTGAATGTCGGTTACAAGGCCTCCATTACATTGCCAGTCGTCGGCACCTACAATGAAAAAATATTCGCCTAGTATTATTTCATCATGGCAATGGATTCCCGGCAATTCGGGGCAGGGTTCCTGCATCCATTTGTAGCCCTGATCGTGGAAAATTTCTACCATGTAATCTTCGACTTCGCCATTGTCGGCACCATCGAAATAAGGAATTCCAGGGTATGTAGCAAATCTAAAGCGGGCAAAAGTTACTCCTTCCTTCGCATCCGCAGGAACCATATAGTTCAAACAAACGGTATATGCGAAATGGATGTATTCATCGATAAATATTTGCTCGCCAGAATCATCCCAATCACCATCGCCGTTGAAGTCCATCCATCCCTGCAGGAAGCCTGGAGAGCTGGTGGTAACGGTGACAAGTGCCGGGCTACCTGTCATAATTGGATTGAAAAGAACACCGTCTTCATCATCCAAATCATTGAGATCGTCGCCGGTAGCAAAGGGATCAGGTTGTCCATCGAATTCAGGGTCGATGGTTAAACCAAGATAGGTAGCTCCATCCATTAAGTGGAAAGCTCCTGAATTAGCTGCTAAGGTTGGATAGGTCGGATCGGGAGCATCGCCAAAGTCCATAACAAAATCAAGAATGGCGGCTACATTGGAATTTTCAGATTCATAGCCTGCCTCATCTTCAACCCTTACAATGTAGAAGGCATTGGCTTTGGTGGGTAGATTTTCATACCACTGGAATCCGGGTTCATCGTCATTTTCGTCCACGGCTACTCTGCCAACACGGTTATCCGGTTCCGGCTCGAAATCGGGTGTATCGCCTTTGTAAACGTTGTAGCAGGCTATGTTGTCTTCATTACCTGCAACATCGTGTGTTATAGGTGTCCATTGCAAAGTATTAATGTCTCCATTTTTAAATGCTTCGAGGTCGCTAATGGCTTCGGGTTGGAATAAATCAACGGTGATAGGATAAGTAATATCGCCAATAAGCATTAAATCATCAACATCTAATATCTCAAGATATTGTTTTACAATCACCGTTCCGCCCTGTCCGGCCTGTGCATCTTCAGGAGGAGTAGCTATCATCATGATCAACCTTTCCTCTCCGGGAAGCAGGAATGTTGAGTAAGGCAGATCAATCTGTATTCCATCCATAAAGAACTCAAGAATCCATTCCACCGGAAGTGTAATCTCTGCATCCAAAGTAAAATTCCCTTCCCCGGCAAATGGGTTGGCAAAATAGAATTCAACAATAGCGGGTTCGGCTACCGCATCTTTGGGTGGAACCGGTAATCCTGCTCTGCTGTACAATGACTGGATATTTACAAAGCATGTATTATCATCCATTTGACTTGGTACATCCGGGATGAAGGGGTCTGTTGGTGAAGAAACCAGTCCTCCGAGGCACCAGTGTCCGTATGTTGCAGGTGGTGCTGGCACAGTCCATGGAACCCAACCTATACCGGTTCCTCCTGAAGGAATGGAAAGTCCGGTAACACTTCCAATAAAGGTTGCTCCTGTTGGGAAGGTTAATCCCGTTGCACAGTTGCGGAAATAGAGACTTGAAGTAACAGGACTGGCAGTACCAGGTCCGTTGTTTCGTGCACGGATGTACAAGCGGTTAGAAATTCCAACCACCGGGTTGTCCATTATACCATCGCTATTATTATCAACCCAGATATCCGGTCCCGCGCATAAGGATGCACAAGGCGGTATGGATGGTACAATACCAACATCAGCACCACAATCTTTGATGTAAATATTGTGTGATAATGTAGTGTCGGCAGGACCGCTAATGTAAAATGCCATATCTGCACACTCGTTTTCCAAGGGGTGATTGAGTGGATAACAAAGCATATTCCAGGGTGGGTTGATGGGATGATGTTGCCAGGTAGCAAAATCGTTGAAATGGGACATGCTTGTTTTCCAACCAAATTGGTTATCTGCAAGGTCGGAAATTGCATTTACGCTCAACCAATATATTTTACCGGAATCCTGATGGCAAGCCATATCCTCCGGAATGTAGAAATTGTATTTATATACAGTCCAGTCGCCAGGGAATGTGCCATTTACATCTAATGGATTATAGAACCATTCACCATCAGGAACATCAGCATAATCTTCCCAGGTATAATCAGCAGGATTAAAATAAAACTCACATAACAAACTATCAGGTTCGCTATGGCCATTTTGTCCCATCGGATTATCTGACCAGATGCCTAATTTGAAGCTTGGTGGTATTTCCGGAATATTGTCTTGTAGCCAGCTCGCCCATAAGTGTATGTCGGTGATTTTTCCTGTTTCTGTACACATAAAATCGTCAGCGACCACAATGTCGTTCATACAATTCACATCCACACCATTTGTAGTAAGATCAGGCCACTGAACAAAATGCATCTTGCTTTTATCCTTGAGTGGAACTATCTCTACGAGGTAGTCTTCTACTTCTCCATTTTCGGCCGGGCCATCGAAAGGAACGCCCTGGTAGGTTGTAAATCTAAACCGTGCATAAGTTGTTCCAATAATTGCGCTGGCAGGCACAGCAAATGAGATATAATTATCCCCTGCAAATAAGAACTTGTCAGTGAATATTTGTTCGCCTGTCCAATCGAAGTCCAAATCAAAATCCAACCAGGCATTGAGGTAGCCATCCACTGATGCATTTACCTTAATGTTTGTGGTTTGTCCGGGAACGATACTTGTTAAAAACTGAACGCCGTCTTCGTCTTTCGGATTTGGATTGTTATCATCGCCAACTGCAGCAAAATCTGGTTGTCCATCTAATTCAGCATCAATAGTAGCACCTAAATGAATACCTTGCACATAATCATGTCTCGCACCATTATTGGCCAATAAGGTTGGGTAAAATGCTCCGGTTGTGTCATCGGGGGCATCACCGAAATCTAGTGCGTCACTTTTAAGTACTAAGTCGGTGCGTGCTATATGCGATGAAGCATCTTTTACGATAATCCTCAGCCAGAACATATCGCCGTTGGGCACAAGAATTTGAATAGGATTGCCGGGGAAGGGCCCAGGCACAACCTGTCCACCAGGAGGAAATGCTGCGGGCTCTCTGGGGCAAACAATAACCATATCGCCCATAGTACCGCTGCCTCCTTGTCCTGCTCCGGTGAGTCCCGTAACAAATCCAGTTTGTGGGTTGATCCACCCATATTCAATTTCCCCAGTCCATGGGTCCATAAAATCTACACGGATAAGGCCATTAACAGGTGTGTTGACGATGGAGTTGAAGGTCATGCTGTGTCCGCAATCCATACCTGTCCATTTAATAAACGAGAGTACATCCTGGCATCTCTCCAGTTCGTTGCGCATCGTTTTCCAGTTGTAGCTCTTTTTTCTTACGGTGTAGTTATTGCCATGCTCAACTACCCATCTTCTTAGGCCATTGGCCAGGTCGGAAATATAGGTTCCCCAGTGGCCGTTGTTGGTTCGCATATACCAGGCAAGCCAGTCAACCAATTCGTGATCGGTATATCCGCCGGCGATTGTAGTGTCACCTTGTAATTCGAAATATTTCAGGCAGGCTGCCGCTGATGTTGGTGTGCAGTGTGAGTCTGAATGTTGCCGTTGGCTTATCAAAGGAATTCCTTTTGCAAAGGTATCGACTTTGGGCACCAGTTGGAACCATATTTTGTCTATATCAAGGCATTCTTTGGGATCAATTTGTAGAAGGATTTTTCCGTCTTCAATAATCATCCAATCCTCAACATTAAACTCTACAGCATCCGGTGGTGTGGGGTCGAAAACAGTCATATTTTCAGCGGTAAGTACTTCGCCATTCAGGAGGGTGGCTTCAGCCCTGAAAAATACTTCTATATCTTCGGCTGGCAGCTGTTCGTGTGTGAAATAAGCTGTCCAACCATCGCCATCATTCACCTCACATTCAACTGTGCTCGATTCTGGTTCAGCACCATCAAGATCGGTGTAATACGTGGTCCAAGTTTCGCCATAATCAATCGAAAATGAAAAATCTACTTTTACAATTCGATGGTCGGGATCGCTAGCATAAAGTTGTATAATGCTTTCACCGTCAATACCACCAATCCAATCGGTGGTGGGATCAGGTATTACCCAATCTCCAATAGCAAGAAACAGGTCATCAACGGGTTGTGTTACCTCAACATATTCGATGGGAATATCCAGCCTGGATTTGTTGCCATCGTCATCAATTATCTGAATTCTGATCCAATACATTCCTGTTGAATCAAGTGGGATTGGATAAGGTACTGGAGTTGGTCCGGGAATAATGGTGCCTGTCCCCGGGTTAATGGATGATTCTTCAGGACAAATAATTATAGTCGAAAAAATCTCGGCACCGTCCGGGATAATATAATTACCCTGGCTATCGGTTAAGCCGTCCACTTCACCTGTTTCAGGGTTTACATATCCGTCAATATTCTCTCCTGTCGATGGATCCATGAAATCAAATTTAATCCTGCCATCTGGTTCCGGCACATTCGAAACCGAATTAAAGGTCATGAAGTGTCCATGCCAATCTCCATTGGCATCTTGCCAGTTGAATAAGGTGATAATGTCCTGGCAGCGTTCAAGCTCATTTCGCATGGTTTGCCAGTCGAAAGGTATTTTGCGTACGCTAAATCCTCCACCGTTTTCCTCTATCCATTTGCGGACACCAGCTTCGAGGTCTGTGTCCCATGTTCCGGTTTCCGGATTTGTTTTGCAATAATTTTTCAAAAATTCAATAAGGGCAGCCAAATTATAGCCTCCACAAACGTTTGGATGGCCATTGGCTTCAAAATATTTTAAACATGCTGCCAGGGCAGTGGGGCCACAGTCCATACTTCCTGGAGCCTGTTGAGCCGGGGGAATGCCTTTTTCAAAATACTCATCCTTAGGTTCCTTATTCACTTCGATATAGGCGATGTTTGCATTTTCCGGTAGTACTTCCAGTAAAATGTATGGATCTTCAGTAATGATGAAATCGTAAAGATTGGTAGTAACTGATGATGGAGGTGTTACATCCCATTCTATAGTTAGTTCAGTAAATACATCAAAAAAT
>CAZQIV010000101.1:23079-25979 GCA_964593705.1 uncultured Lentimicrobiaceae bacterium
AAATACATCAAAAAATGAATCAACAGCAAATACCTGTGCCCTGAAAAGTAAATCTGCGTTTTGGGCAGGTAACAGATCGTGGTTGAGGTAACCGCTCCAGCCATCCATTTCTTCTGTGTTTGGAGGTAGTGGTCCCGGAGCCATGCCGGTTACACCATCATCATCAGAATCAAAGAGTGTCCACTGAAGGCCATCGAGGGAATAGTAAAAATCAACATAGAGGATACCTTCACGGGATTCGGGATAAAACTCAACTTTTGTTTCATCTTTGTCGTTACCGATCCATCGATGCCATTCCTCAGAAACCAGCCAATCACCTACTTTGAGTATTCCTCCTTCAATTACAGGTTCTGAATATTCTTTAAAGCATACATGATTAATATTGGCATTTAAAATAAAATTGGATCCCATCACATCTATCGAAAGCCATTCGGGATTGAAGTCTTCTATCACAAATTCGTTTGTAATTACTTCGCGCTGACCAATTGTACCCTGAAACTGGTACAATGGTTCTGATCGTCCAATCATCTCGTCTTCAATTTCGATAGTCGGCACATCTTCGGGTAAAGGTGGACGCGGCACTTCCGGCCAGCCAGTCCAGTTTCCGGTTGACCAGTTGTAAACAATGGTTACATCTACCGGAAGTTCAGGGTTATATGGCTGGATGTCGAAAGTTGCACTAATTATTTTATTTCTGGCATTATCATAAGGGTGGTCGTACAACCAAACATTCCACCAACCGTAATTTGGATATTCATACCATTCGCCATTGTTATATCCTGTGCCTTCCCATTCTACGGCTATACCTTCTTCATTCATCATTAAAAAGGCATAATCGTCTCGGGATAAGAAAGGTAATAACTCCAATTCACCGCCCATTTCGGTTTGCAGAACCATTGGTTCCTCACCAATAGGATCGAAATCGCCGGGTATCGGGTTGAAGGTCCAGCTATATGGTTGTGGTGTATAGTACATAAGTGGGTATTCTGGGTTAAAAACCAGTACGTTTGCTGGATTATCCACCTCAATAAAGGTAAATACCGGATAGAACATCAAATCAGTGGTGAATGTTCCGCCGAAGGGATCTTCCCTCATAATAAAATCATTGCCAAATTGGTCGCCGCCAATTTCGATCTCAAAAAAGACATCAAAAAACGAATCCACACCAACCTGAATTGGTTCGATGCTTTTTAAGTTTAATTCTATAATTTGGATAGGTATGTTAACAAAGTAATCAGGAGGTTCAAGCAAACCCCCAACACTTCTTTCTACAAGAACATCTGCCAAAGGAAGTTGACCGCCCCCAGAGTTACGTCCATGGAAGCCAATTTGCCCTTCAAATGGTTCGGAACCAGGACCAAAGAAATCGGCAGGGATGGGAGGCATATCACCATTTGGCCCAAAAGTGATATCTGCTCCGGGAGACATCCATTGGTCGATACCGGATGAAATAAAATCCAGTTGAGGTTGATAACGATAAGGAAAACCAAAAGCTCCGGTTTCGCCGGGAAGCGAAGCAATCAGCGTGGTTAAGCCGGTAAATTTATCCAACAGCCGCAACTGCGAACCAACGGAATCAACATAAGCAGCAAAGTAAACCTGATTGGTGGCCATGTCAAGCCCCATTCCCTGGGCATAATTTCCATCGAAGCCTGCGGGTCCAAGAAGGGTTGTGGTGCTACTGGGAATATCTACCATGAATACTCCATCGGTATCAATATCAAATACATACAACATACCCTCCATATCAAATGAAGCACTGATTACGGCTGTAATATCCATAATCAACAATTCGGTAACCGCCCCATCGAAGGGGTTGATTTCGTAAAGCACCGAAGAAATACTGTTGGTGGCAATGCCGTAAATCTGCCCGGTACCCTTGTGTATGGGCAAACCCGACCAAATACCACCATCCAGCGGGCATGGAACAGCCACACTGTCGATGACCAAAAGAGTAGTTAAGTTGATTCGCTTAAGAAATTCATCGATATAATCGATAATCCAGATATGATCGGGATCGTCAAGTCTAAAGTCACCGCAAAGTGCCATAAAACCTACATTTCCTACGATCGTGGTTACAGATGGGTCGTCAATATCAAAATAGTACAAATTACCAAATTGAAGGTTATCGCCATAAGCAATATTGCCACGTAGCATCGTTGCATCGAAAATGGACAAAGGCACCTGTGGGTGAATGATATTGGGTGCCGGAAGGAGAGATACTTTTTGATGGGGGGTAAGCACCACCCCATCTCCTTTATCCCCATTTATGGCACCAATAGCCAGAAGGGGTAAAAGAAAAATGCTCAAAATCAGAAAAATTTTACTTTTCATGTTTACTTGGTTTTTTAGATTATAGTTAAATGAAATTGGGTACAAGAGGAGGCTTGTAATTTCAACTGTAACTTTTGTGTTTATTTTCCATAGGCATTTCGATTAGTTTTCATTTTATTTTAATAAAAAAAGAACGCATAAATATACAAAAAAAACGGGTTCAATGCAAGTGTCATATTCTGTTTTACCGGATTATATTTTCATATATAGTTGAGCCAAAGCATAGAATCTCCAAATAGCACGGGCTTGGACAATTTGAAAAAAAAATTACAAAATTCAAAAAAAAACATAAAATAAGGTTCTACTACAATTTTTGTGGATAAAATTGAGGATCGCTATAAAAAAACAGTATGGCACTTCTGAAGTTTTCAAATTTCCTATTCCCACTTCCAACAAACCGAAAACATGTATTTATATCGTGACGCTAAGGAGTGAGAAAAAAATAAAGAGAGCGAAGGTATTTATAAAATGATGTGAGATGTTTGATGTGAGATGTCAGATGTTTGATGTCAGATGTGAGATGTGAGATGTTAGATGTTAGATGTTAGATGTTAGATGTTAGATGT
>CAZQIV010000102.1:0-25962 GCA_964593705.1 uncultured Lentimicrobiaceae bacterium
AAATTAAACAAGAGCAGCCACCAAGGCACTACATTTTTCCCTGAGAGAAAAAAGCATTTCAGGGAAAAAACAGCTGCATAAATATCGTTAACATGTTAGCAATAGTGGCTTTTTAAGCGCCTAATAGGTTTTGGTCATGTTGGCAGGGATGCAGATGGTATAATCAGCCAGGCCTGCGTTTTCATCTTCCAAATCTTCAATATTTTCCTGTTCCACCGAAGTGATTGTTAGAATTTTGAGCTCAGGGTATTTTTGTTTTAAATACCAGTTGATGCCTTCATAATTATTGGAATGATAGGCTCCATTGTAATGAATAATGAGTTTCCCCGGTTCGAAATATTTCAGGATAGAGTTTGCCATGGTAGCATCTTTAATTGCTTGTGCCATTGGAAGGTTGGGGTTTGGGGCATGGCTCCCACCCATACCGCCCATCATTTCCAACATGCTTTTATATCCGGGTAACTCCGGGTCGTAATCGATGGGGAGTTCAGGAAGCAAGGCTTTCGCGGCATCTGATAATTCATCTAAGCCTTCAAATCCTTCGCTGTAAACTAATGAAGCATAGCGTCTCGGCACATTGCCGGCAATAAAACTGAGTTGATTTTCTTTCGCGAAATCAACGAGTGGCTTATAATCAGTTGAATAATTTTTCCAAAGTTTGGCTTCATCTTCAAAGTTTTTACCTTTTACCTTTCCTGATAAATATTCATCCATCAGCATTTGATTATCGGTTTCAAACATTTCAGCGCCTAAAATAAGGTTGGAGCTTTTTTCGGCAAACAGTGTTTTGGTAAGTTCTAATTGCATCCAATGGCTGATGGGGTTGTTATGTAATTCACCAAATAGCACAATATCTGCATCTAATGCATCTTTTACAAGTTTTTTGTACTTTGTTTCTTTTCCATTTTCGTTGAATAATTTATATGCGGGAAGGTCTGATTGCATTGCCATGAATAGAAATGCCAGCCCGATAAAAAGTAAAAAGTGGATTTTTCTCATTTTAAATATGTTTTATAATGTTGCTATTTTTAAATTTTTCTTTGATGGGTTGATTGATCTGATCAGGTTTTCCGGTATTATCAATTTTTACATAAGTCATTTGTGTCGAACAAACAGCAATTTCATTATGTTGGTCGAAATCGAATCGGCGAGCCTCAAGAAACAGTGAAATTGATGATTTTCCGATATTCACAACTTGCCCGTATATTCTGATGTGGTCGTTTACCTTCACCGGCTTTTTAAAGAGCACCTGGTTCATTTTTAAAGTTACTATGTTGCGCGAGCATACTTCTTCTGCTGCCATTATTCCGCCGGCTTCGTCGAGCCACGAAAGCATTCTTCCACCAAACAAATTATTGTTTATTCCAATGTCGCTGGTTTTGCATAAATTGGTGGATATGAGTCGCATATTTTTTATTAATAAATGATTAAGGTTTGCCAGATAATCCAATAATGATACAGAGATGTAGCATTGCTGCTTTTGCTTTGTTTGCAATTAAAGACTACTTTTTTAGTTGATCGGCCTTGAACATTAGTGGAAGTAAATTTTTTACATTTTCAGACACATATACTTTCCCATTTTCGCCTTTCATAATGACCCTGATACCGGTATGTTGTTTTTTTTCAGTTTCTGCCATCACCTGTCGGCATGAACCACAAGGCGATACGGGGTCTTCAAATTTTAATTCATCGGTGTTCGCGGTTACAGCAATCGATTCCACCTTTTCGTTTGGATAGGTCGCCGATGCATAAAAAAGCGCTACCCTTTCGGCGCATAGTCCTGAAGGATAGGCTACATTTTCCTGGTTGTTACCCCTTATAATTTTACCGCTCTCAAGGCGCAAAGCTGCACCTACACTGAATTTTGAGTATGGGGCGTAAGCATCCGATGCTGCCTTTGTTGCTTCATTCAGTAATTCAAGATCAGCCTTTGGAAGTTCATCAGCAGATTCGAATGAGGAAAATGAGCAACTCAAAGTAAATTCTTTCATAAAAGTTTTGATTGTACTATTTTGGCGAAATTACAAATTTCCCGCTATTCCAAGGCAAAAAAAAGCCATCGTATCGTTGATTGATATGGTGGCTTTTTTAATTTCACAGGAAATCCTGCTTATTCTAATTGCTATTTCAAAGAAGCTTTTGTCACGGTTCCGTCTAAAATTCCTGAATAGTTCTTTTTATCGTTTATAATTTCGATGGCTTTTTCCACCTCAGGGTCGCTTTGCAGGTTTGCGATAATTCTTCCTTTTTGATAATAATAGCGCGATGCAATTTCAAGTTTCAACATTTCTGATATTTCATCGCGATGATTTTGTAGGTCTTCATCTTTATTATGCATCAATTTGGATTCAAGCGCCTCCAGTTCCAAATTAATATCATCAAGATAGTCTTCTCTTTCGGCCATTTTCTTTAACTTCTCCAGATATTTTTCGCTATTTGTAACATATTTAAAGTCTTCGAGACTCTTGACATAAGCAACAAAATCAGCATACATCTCATCTGTAATTTCAAATTCTATTGCTGGAGTAATTGAATCGTTTTCACGTGAAAATTTATTGGCATAATCGAAAATGATAAAGTCGGTCAACAGTCCTATTGATATCGAGCTAAGCATTTCAGGTTCTATTACAACATCGGGTTCAATACCACCACCATCAAAAACTTTGCGGCCATTTTTTGTTTTAAATTCTGATATTAACGAATCGGGAACTTTGTGTGCAATGCCTTCATCATCTTTGTGCGAGTAGTCGATGGCTTGTATGCAGCGACCGCTGGGGATGTAATATTTGGCAACGGTAACCTTAACTTTTGAATTGTAGCTTAATGGAAGTACATTCTGGACAAGTCCTTTTCCATAAGTTCTTTGGCCAAGTACTATACCCCGGTCTATGTCTTGAATTGCTCCCGAAACAATTTCAGATGCCGATGCTGAGCCTGGGTCAACCAATACTACCAGGGGAATTTCTGTATCTTCGGGTTGGCTGGTTGTGTAATACGATATGTTTCGGGCAATGTCTTTCCCTTTGGTGTTTACCACAAGTTCGCCTTTATCGGTAAATATGTTTACAATGTTTACTGCTTCATTTAGCAGGCCTCCGCCATTTCCCCGGAGGTCTAAAACCAGTCCCTGGAGATTATTGTTTTCCTTTAATTCAAGAAATGCTTTTTTTACTTCCTTGCCTGCATTTTGTGTAAACCCTGACAGTTTAATGTACCCGACATTATCGTTAAGCATGCCATAATAGGGGATGTTGTCGATTTTTATATTTTCACGTTTTAGTTTAATCTCAAACGGGGCCGGGGTATCTTCGCGCTCGATAAGTAAAGTTACAGAAGTTCCGGGTTCGCCCTTAAGAATTGTACTTACCTCATCAGATTTTTTGTCGATAGCTGGTTTGCCATCTACTTCAAGAATTTTATCTCCCGGCTTGAGACCTGCTTTATGCGCCGGAAACCCTTCGTAGGGTTCCGAAATAACAACATAATGGTCGTGGGTATGGATGAGCGATCCAATTCCGCCATATTGTCCGGTGGTTATCATTTTATAATCTTCAATCCGCGATTCGGGGATATAATTAGTAAAAGGATCGAGTGACCCGAGCATGGCATCAATCCCTGTTTTCATCAACTCTCCCGGGCTTATTTCATCCACGTAATTTATGTCTAACTGCTTATAGAGTTCGCTAAAAACATCGAGGTTTTTCGAAATTTCAAAATCATTGTTTTTATTTTGATTTTGTGCGTTGATTCCTGTTGCTAAGAAAATAAGCACAAATAAAAACGATATTAATTTTAAGGCCTTTAGCGTGAAATGTTTTTTCTGGTTCATCGTGGTTATTAGATTTAATGCTTGTTTAATTTTATAATATCCTGTTGTAAACGCAACAATGAGACCTTTATTTTTTTTTCTATCTCCCGGTAAGGCATTGTTTCTTTTGCTGTAAACATAAAAGCAAGCGTGATTTGTAATTTATTTTCGCTTAGAAAACCGTAAAGTTCTGATTTATTTTTTCTGTATCCTTCACGCATCAAACGTTTAAGCCTGTTGCGATGCACAGCTTTTTTAAATTGGCGTTTCGAAACCGCGAATAATACTTTTGCCGGAAACTCATCAAAAGCCGGGGACTCAGCCTCAACTTGTAAATATACCAATTTGAATGGGTAGCTAAAAAACGACCTTCCTTGATTAAACATCATTCCAATCATGGATTTATTACAAAGTCGTTCAGGTTTTTTAAATGTTTGTTTTGGCTGCATGCCTTGAAGTAATTTGTCGCGCAAGCCTGTTAAATAAAAACAATAATATACACGACACTTAGGTTGTTGGTAAGTGTTTGGGGTTTACATACCCACTTTCTGCCCATTTTTTTTATACAGTTTATCGATGAATTGGGTTAGTGCCATTGTCATCGATGGAGCAGATTTGGTTGGGGCATTCAGGTCGAGTTTCAATCCTGCATCTTTTACCGCTTTTGCGGTTGTTGGGCCAAAAACGCCAATGCGTGTATTGCCCTGATCGTATTCAGGAAAATTCTTCATCAGAGATTTAACACCCGAGGGGCTGAAGAATATGATCATATCGTATTCGCTGATTTTTAAATGTGATAGATCGCTTGCGAGTGTTTTGTATATTATGGCTTTGGTGAACTTTACCT
Source organism: uncultured Lentimicrobiaceae bacterium (assembly GCA_964593705.1). Lineage (GTDB taxonomy): Bacteria > Bacteroidota > Bacteroidia > Bacteroidales > 4484-276 > SABY01. The sequence continues at coordinate 4,656 of CAZQIV010000102.1, forward strand.
TATTGTCTTCTAATAATTTTGGTAAGGATAGCTTATGAATATTGGAACAAGGCAACAAGAAGTTTTCGTCTTTATGTTTTTTTATTATTTCCAGCAAATCTTTAAAATTTTGCTGGCCATGAAAAACTTTCCGTTTTCTAAACTGAATGTATTTTTGAAGATAATAACTTGTAGATTCAGAGATGCTGAAATATTTCATAGTATCAGGGACTTCAACTCTCATCTCTTTACAAATTCTAAAAAAGTGGTCAACAGAGTTTCTGCTTGTAAAGATTACTGCTGTATGTTTTAGAATGTTAACCCTGTCTTTGCGAAACTCTCTTGCCGGAATTCCTTCAACTTTAATGAATTTGTGGAAATCGATGTTGAGGCTGTATTTTTCTACCAACTCATTGTAGGGATTTTTTATGGGGTCTGATGGTTGTGGTTGTGAAATGAGTATAGTCTTTACCATTAATCTAAATTTTTGCTGAATTTAAATCGAAAATTATCTCGCTAAATCTTTGAAATATTGAATGTTAATGTTTTGATGAGTACAAAAACCGGCAAAATTTCGAGGGTGCAAATGTATAAAATAATTTGATAAAATGAATAAGTTCTTAATTCAATGGCGATTAAAAATCCTCTGAATATCCTAATAAAAAAGAGTATTAGGATAATACCCGAGGCGAAAAATAATATTACAGGTGTGGTGGAATAAATGGAAAATAGCAGCAGGGGAACAATTAAGATGGTGGTAAGGGAGTTGTAAAAAATATTGTTGGCAATGAATTCCCTTGTAGTCCCTTTTGTTTTAAAAATGTAACCCAAAGCACTGGTGAGTATAAATTTTAATAGTTCATACATTCCCACTATTAAAAAAATAGTAATAATATTCGCGTAAAGGTTTGATGCTTTGTGGAATGAAATAAAAGGGTGTTCTGTATTCAACTGAAATAAATAAACTGTAATTGCAAGTAAAAATGAAAATAGAAGTGGCAGCCTGGCTCTGGTCGGGATCAGTTGCCCATCGCGGGAAAGTTGTTTGAAGATTGGCCTTGAAACAAAACCCGATTGTAGGTTTTTAAAAAAATTCTTGCCCGTAATCCTTACAAATGCAATGGCCAAAACAGAAAGTAAAAGAGCAATAATCTGCCAATCTTCTGAAAGTTTTATAATGGGTTCAGGGCGAAATTGTACTGATCCTTCCCTTTCGGAGCTGAAAAATCTTTCAATTTTAGTGGTGTCCTGAGTTGCTTTTACGGTTAATGGTTCGTCATTAGCCGATACAAGGAAATCTTGCGAATGTTGTGGCGGTAATTGCTGCCCCGGAAGTAAAAATATAAATGTGTTTTTTAACAAATCCTGCTCTTTCAGCCTTCAAAAATAGATATAATTCCTGCCTGAACCATTAGTCAGGATTTAAAATAAAGCAGAATATTTATGAGACCAGTCTAAAAAGCCTCAAAACCCCTAAATCCCCTAAAGGGGACTATCCCAAACCCATTTATGTTAAGAAATTAATGGTGGCCGACATTTTAAAAACCAATACAATTCCTGGTACATCAGTGATAAGAAATAATTATTAAAAAAACTCAATTATCCATTTAATTATAAATTTTTAAACACCGAAACGTTTGTGTCTTCATCAAAATGCACTGTAAACCCGAGTTTCTTAAATACAGAAATCATGGCTTTGTTGTCCTTGGTAGTTTCGGCAAATACCTTTTTAAAATTGTTATGTCGTGCTATTTCAACACAATATTCGGTGAGTATTTTACCAAGATCTTTTCGTTGCCATGCATCGGTTATTAAAATTGCATATTCTACAATTTCAAGGTCGGGATCACCAATTAAGCGGCCAACACCAATAAGTTTGCGCCTTCCATTTTCTTCAATTTCGGCAACAATGGCCAGTTCGCGGGCATAGTCGATGTAGCAGAATTGGGTGGCGACTTCGTGAGAGTCGAAATGGAAATTATATCTGAATCTTGAATAAATGGCCTCTTTGGAGCAACTGCCCAACATTTCCAGCCACAAGGGTTCATCTTCAGGTTTAATGGGCCTGAGAAGCGTTTCGGTGCCATCGCCGAGTTTTGTTTTTTTAATATACCTTTCAGGGTAAGGCCTCAGGATTAAGTGAGAATATTGGTGAACAGGATTCTTCAAAGTCTCCTCATCGATTACCGCGCGTGCATCAAGGGCAACAACGTCAGTAGCTGTAACAATTATCGGGTTGATATCCAGTTCTTCAATTTCAGGATAATCAGCAGCAAGATATGAAAGGCGAATCATTACCTCGATAAGTTTATCAATATTTTTTGGGGCGCTTCCTCTATACCCTTTCAGCATTGGGTAAATTTTTAACGATTCGATCATTTGACTGGCAAGACTTTCGTTTAAGGGAGGGAATTCAAGTCGCTGATCCTGCAATAGTTCAGCTTCAGTTCCTCCCATACCAATTAAAATCACTGTACCAAAGATGGGGTCTTTTTTAACACCTAAAATCAATTCAACAGAGTCGTTTACACTGATCATTTTTTGAACGGTAACCCCTGTAATGTTAATGCCGGGAAGTTTTTTAACAACCTTTTCAAGCATGCCATGGTAGGCTGCCATTAGCATTTCTTCGTTTTCGATATTTAATACCACCCCGCCAATTTCTGATTTATGGGGTGCATCGGGCGAATCTATTTTTAGCACCACAGGATAGCCAATTTTTGCTGCTTCATTTACAGCTTCGTCCACCGAGTTTACCAAAACCGGTTTTGTAGATTGAATGCCATAGGAGTTGATGAGGGCTTTCGCGTCAGCAACCGACATAATTTTTTGTTTCGGAAATATTTCATTTACAAATTTTTCGCGCAGGGTATTCCTGTCGTAATGAAATGAAACCGGTACTTCTTTCGGTGTTTCGTAAAGGGCCTCCATGTTTCTCGAATAATCAACCAGGGTCATAAATGCCCTGATGGCTTGTTCAGGCGTTCGGTATGCCGCGATTCCTGATTTGCTAAAGAGGTTCATCGACTCGCGCATACTTTTCCCGCCCAGCCAGGTGGCCAAAATAGGTTTGGATGTCCCATTTGCCAATTCAATAATGGCTTTTGCTGTATGCGTTGGTTTTGTCATTGCCTGGGGTGTAAGTATCACCAACACGGCATCTACTTCGGGATCGTTCAAAACAATTTCGGTAGCCTTTGCAACAAGCTCAGGGTGTGCATCACCCAGCACGTCCACCGGATTGTTGTGTGACCAGAACGAAGGAAGTGCATTATCAAGTTTCTTCATGGTTCCTTCACCCAGCTTGCAAAGGTGTCCGCCATTCGCGATAAGACTATCAGTAGCCATAACGCCGGGGCCGCCTGCATTTGTTACAATGGCAAGGTTTGGTCCTTTTGGGATTCTTTTTTTACCAATAAAATCAGTGAAATCAAAAATATTTCCAATGTTGTAAACCCTGGCCACACCTGCTCTTCTAAACAATGCATCGTAAATTGCGTCTTCAGAAGCCATGGCTCCGGTATGTGATGCTGCTGCTTTGGCTGATTCGGGAAAGCGACCCGCTTTGTAAACAATGATTGGTTTTTTCCGTGCAAATGCTCTCGCTGCTGTAACAAATTCTTGGGCAAACGAGATGGATTCGACATATAAAACTATGGATTTTGTACTTGCATCCTGGCCAAAAAAATCAATCAAATCACCAAAACCTACATCCATTGTGTTTCCAATGGAGACAAAGTAGGAGAACCCGATATTTTCTTCCATTGCCCAATCGAGCACCGCTGTGCAAAGTGCTCCCGATTGTGAAATAAATGCAACACTTCCCTTATTGGGCATGCTATTGGCAAAACTGATATTTAGTTTTTGTCCGGGTACAATAATGCCGAGGCAGTTGGGCCCAATAACCCGCATTTGGTATTTTTTAACAATATGTTTAACCTGATTCTCGAGTTCTTTTCCCTCTTCGCCAACCTCCTTAAAACCGGCCGACATGATGATTATTCCTTTTATACCCGCTTCGCCACATTCTTCAACAATAGCCGGTACCGCACTTGCATTGGTTGTTATTACCGCAAGGTCAGGTGTTTTGGGAAGACTTTTAACACTTGGGAAACACGATATACCCAAAACGGCCTCGTGTTTTGGATTTACAGGATAAACAACCCCCATGAATCCTCCACCTACCAGGTTTCTAAGGGTTAAACCTCCAACTGAATTCGGATCGGCAGGTACTCCGATTAATGCAATTCTTTTTGGCCTGAATATGCTGTTTAATTTCCTGATGCCCATTGTTTAAAGAATTAATTATTTTTTTTTGATTATTTGGCGTTTTAACCTTGACAAAGGTATTAAAGTAATTTTGAGGGCTTATTGTCTTCTTCATCCCTGTCGGCCTGAAACTTAAAGCCAAGACGTTTCCCGGTAATAATCTTCATATTGTCGAGACTTGTTTGAATTTGCTGGACAGTAAGTAGCTTAACTTCCTCATAAGGTGGAGTAAGCAGGTCAAAATTCAAGGTGTATTTTATGGATGATTTAATAATATTTTTCGCAGCATCATCATTCATTTTTGCTACATCAAAACTTTGATAAAGAAGCCCTATTTCTCTTTTTCCTTCGATAAAATAGTGTAGGTCTTTATTGATAAATACCCTGCCAATGAGATAGCCAAGGTCGTTTATGCGCTTGTATTTAAATGAATCGCCAAGGAAATTATAGATGTTAATTATTCCACAATAGGAACGGCTGTTGTCTTCGCGGATGTAAGGCAGTTTCATGATCTCATGGTTGCGGGGAAACTCAAAAACATTGGTGTGCATAATGAAAACAAGAATGTCTCCGGCAAATTTTAACTCAACTTCAAATTCGCCTCGGTTTTTATATTCAAAAGGGATTTGCGATCTTTTCTGGTTGTCATCGTTTTGATACTCCTTTACCAGGTGTTTGATAACTTTTTTGAAGTTGTTGAATGTTTCGTAAGTGTGCCGATAAACGTTTTGCTTTATGGAAGCTTTTTCTACAATTGAAGCAAATAATTCGCTATTATCATTGTTTGTTTTCATTTTCTTCTTTATTGATGGGGCAATACAGCTATTCGAAGGTAAAAGTAAGCATAAAAATTTTAGATCGTAATGATTCAATACTATTGGTGTAAATACGGTTGTTTTCTTCCCTGAGCAACATATCCCTCATACCGTAGGACATGGTGAGTTCAACGCCAAACTTAAACCAGTTCATGTAAATATCGAGGCCGGCTCCTAATGTTCCGTAGGTATCTGTTCTGTATAGTTTAGGATCGTAATTAGATTCTTCTTTTTTATTGGCTTGCGATGCCAGGTCAAAATCAAACTTTACTCCACCAATAACATAAGCCCGTATGTTATGTACCCGCATCGATTTGTATTTTAATAAAAAGGGGAATTCAATAAAAGTGGAATTGATTTTTTTATTGATTAATTTTTCGGATTTAAAAGTGCCGTCTTTTTCATAAAGTCTTACATCATATAGCAGCTCACGCCTACCAAATGACAGGGTAGGAATAAATCGAAGGTTAAAATAGTCACCAAGTCTCAAATCGCCAACAATGCCAACTGCAAATCCTGTTGAGGGGTTTGATGTTACACCATAAACTCTTGCGGCATAGGCTCCGGCAAGGTCGCTGTCGCTGGGGAGAGAATCGAAATACATTTGGTATAAATCTTCTTTTGTTTCAATCACAAAATCCATTTGGTTTACAACCAGTGTAAAGCCAAAGTGTAACTGATCATAATCATAAAGCTTCAGATTGGGAACTTTATTGAGCTGTGCAAAAGAGGATGTGGAAAATAAGATGAAAAATGTTCCTAAAACCTTTAGTATCTTCAAACGATGCCTGATTTAAAAATTAGGTGGAATAACGGGAGTAGTATATTTTTATTTTTCGCCGGTGTAAATAGAGGCGATACCAAAAGTTAATGGTCTGTTTTTGGTTTTTTGAAACCCTGCCTCGTGGAGAAAGGAATTAAATGCTTCGCCCGATGGAAAATGACCCACCGAATCGGGCAGGTAATTATAGGCATGGTCGCTGCGAGAAATCCATTTACCAACCATTGGCAGAATTCTTTTGAAATAAAAATTATAAAATTGTTTCACCGGAAATTTTTCGGGTTTGGAAAACTCAAGAACTACGATGATCCCATTTTTTTTAAGTACACGGTACATTTCTTTTAATCCTTGTTCAAGGTTTTCAAAATTCCTAACTCCAAAAGCGACCATTGCAACATCAAAGGAACTTTCTTCAAAGGGAAGTGATTCACCATCGCCTAGCGTAAGTTCAATCAAATTTTCCAGGTTTTTATTTTTTAGTTTTATTGCCTGGTATTTTAGCATTTCTCCCGAAATGTCAATGCCGACAATTTTTTCAGGATTTAGTTTTGCTGCCGCAATGGCCAGGTCGCCGGTTCCGGTGGCAACATCCAAAACCGTTTGATGATCGTGTTGCTTAATAATCCTGATTACTTTTTTACGCCAAATGATATCAATCCCTACAGAGAGGACATGATTCAATACATCATACCTCGGTGCAATGCTGTTGAACATATCGCGCACCTGATCTTTTTGTGCAATGGTGGGTTTTTCTTTTTTTATGAGTGATCCGGAATTTTGCCCGGCACTTGTTTTATGAGTTGTCAAGTTGTTTTGTGTTATGTAGTTAAAATTTCAGGTTAGAAATTTCCTTTAGCAATTTATCACGGTTTACCGGAACAACACCAACAAATTCGCAGACCTGTCCACCGGCCAGGTTGCTCAATGCGGCAGTTTCGATATCAGACAATCCTGCGGCGAGGCACATAGCCGTAATGCTGATTACCGTATCGCCGGCTCCTGATACATCGGCAATCGAGCGGTGATGCGCAGGAATTTCCTGGTATGTGAAATCACCGTTTTCGTTGCAACGACTGATTAAAACACCATCTTCTGAAAGCGTTACCAAAACAAGATCAATATGCTGTTTGTTATGGATTATCTTAATAGCTTCCATTAGCTTTTCCCTGTCGTTTTTATCAAATTCCATCAAAAGACCTTCCTTAAGCTCTTTGAGGTTAGGTTTAAAAAGCGTAAGGTTTTTGTAAGCGCCAAAGTTTTTCTTTTTAGGATCAACGCAAACGGGGATATTCCTTTTTGCCGCTACGGCGGTAATGTAATCGATAAGTGCAGGAGAAATTATCCCCTTATCATAATCCTGAAATATGATGGCATCAATGTTTTGTTCCTCCATCATAGCATCAACAATGTGCTTAAAAGTAGTAAGGTCTTTTTCGTTAAGCGAATCAGTGCTTTCTTCATCAACACGCAACATTTGAGTTTTATTTCCAAACACCCTGAACTTTGTGGTTGTAATCCTGCTTTTACTCCTGAGGATGCCACCCGAAAAAAGGTCGTTTTGGCTGAGGAGTTGATGAAAAGTTTCCGATTTGTCATCCTGTCCGATAACTGAGCAGAGCACCGGCCTGGCACCCATTGCTTTAACATTCAATGCTACGTTAGCCGCTCCCCCAAGCCGGTTTATCCGTTTGTTTACTGTAACTATCGGAACAGGAGCTTCAGGTGAAATTCTGTCAACATGACCAAATAAATAAGAATCTATCATCACATCACCTATGATGAGGATATTCACCTGTTTGAATTTCTCAAAAACTTTTGTGGCACCTTCAATACTTCTAATATTCATAAATACTTTTTTTGCAAAAGTAGCAAATGACTACAAATGCCGAAAAAACATCCCGAAGGTTCGGGATATGATTTCATATTTTTTCGAGCCCAGGATTCAAGAATCCCGGATTTGCAACATCCCTGCCTCGCCTTAACAATAGCCTACGCTGGCGGCCCGCTTCGCAGCGAGGCGAGCCTGCCTGGCCGGCAAGGCTGGCTCGAAAAGTTACAAAAATCAAAGATTTTTTACTTTTCGGGATGACTATAAATGACTACAAATGACTATAAATGACTACAAATGACCATCAATGACTACAAATGACTTTCCTTAACCACATAAGGGCACAGAAGTACACATAAGAATTTAATGACCATTAATGACAATTAATGCCGGGTTTTGCCCGTGCATCCCTGCCTCGCCATATCAATAGCCTAAGCTGGCGACCCGCTTCGTAACGAGGCGAGCCTGCCTGGCCGGCAAGGCTGGCAAGGTGGGCTCGAAAAGTTACAAAAATCAAAAATTTTTTACTTTTCGGGATGACTACAAATGACTACAAATGACTACAAATGACTACAAATGACTACAAATGACCATCAATGACTATCAATGACTACAAATGACTACAAATGACTATCAATGACTATCAATGACTATCAATGACTATCAATGACTATCAATGACCATCAATGACCATCAATGACCATCAATAACCAATTACCCTTCTCATCTCAACTCATACAAGGCTTTTTCGATCCTGTCGAGGGCGGTAGTGAGTTTTTCTATGGAATTGGCATAAGAAATTCTGATGTACTCGGGGCTGCCGAATGCAGATCCCGGAACAAGGGCTACCTGGGCTTTATCGAGCAGATACATGCATAGATCCATACCATCGTTAATGGTGGCTTTGCCATTGCTTTTTCCGTAATACAACGACATGTCGGGGAAAATATAAAATGTTCCGCCGGGTACGTTGGCTTTTACACCTTTAATTTTTTGTAATCTTTTTAATACCATGTTTCTACGCTCCAAAAATGCCTTTTTCATTTCCTGAACTTCGTCCATGGTAAGTGGGTCTGTTTGCAGTGCTTTTAAGGCGGCCATTTGTGAAATGGATGAGGTTGCTGAAGTATATTGCCCCTGTAGGGTGTTGCAGGCTTGGGCTATACTCTTGGGAGCCCCAATGTAGCCAATACGCCAGCCGGTCATTGCAAAACCTTTCGAAACACCGTTTACAGTAATTACACGGTCTTTTATAAAATCAAACTGCCCGATACTTTCGTGTTTGCCGGTAAAATTTATTTGTTCATAAATTTCATCGCTGATAATATAAAGGTCTTCTTTTTTAGCAAGAACCTCAGCAATGGCTTTAAGCTCGTCTTTGGTGTAAATTGTTCCTGAAGGGTTGCATGGCGAACTAAACAAAAAAACTTTCGACCGGTCGGTGATTTTCTTTTCCAGAACGTTGGGATCGATTTTAAAATCATTATCGATAGTGGAGGGAATGTAAACTGATTTTCCCTCGGCAAGCTTTACCATTTCAGGATAGGATACCCAGTAAGGCTCAGGAATTAACACTTCATCGCCGGGATTAATAAGGCACAGAATGGCATTGGTTATGGATTGTTTGGCACCTCCCGAAACCACAATTTGATCCTCGCTATATTCCAAATTATTTTCTTTTTTAAATTTTTCGGAAATAGCTTCTTTCAAAGCTTTATACCCTGCCACAGGTGGATAGTGTGTAATGTTTTTATGAATCGCATCAATAGCTGCTTCTTTTATGCAGGCAGGAGTATTGAAATCAGGCTCGCCGATACTGAGATTAATTACGTCGATTCCTGATTCTTTTAATTCTCTGCTTCGACGTGTCATTGCAAGGGTTGCAGATTCTGATAAACTGTTTACACGGTTTGATAAATGATTATGCATAAGTTCTACTGTTTTTCAATTAACAATTATCAAAAAACCGCAAATGTATAAAAAAGTGATTTACAAATGGCTGTTGGAATGTTTGATTTTTTAGGATAAATTTGCAATCATTTTATTTTGAAAACCAAAATTTCAGGTAATAAATTATTTGAAAATATACTATTTAATAATGGAAGATTTTTTAGCAGTTTTAGGATATTCGATTCCTCTTTTACTTGTTCTTGTTGCGGGTATCTGGGGGATGTATTTTTATTCAAAAGAGAAGAAACGAAGCGATATGGAAAAGCTAAGGCTTTCTAATTCGTCTTCAGTTCTTAAAATTCGATTGCAGGCTTATGAAAGGTTGGTGTTGTTTCTCGAAAGGATTTCTCCACAGCAAATTGCTACCAGGCATCAACACCAGGGAATTTCAGCAATTGAGCTTCAGCATATTTTAGTTGATAATATTCGTGATGAGTATGAACACAACCTTGTGCAACAAATTTATGTTTCGGAGGAAGCCTGGTCACAAATAAATCAGGCTCGTTTATGGGTATTGAAATTAGTAAACGAATCGGACGAAGCTCTGGATAAAAATGCTTCTGCAAACGAGCTTGCAATTAAAATTGTTAGTGGTGAAATGATTGCTGAGAAGAATAATTTATCGTTGGCAATCAAATTCCTGAAAAGTGAAGTCAGGGAATTATTTTGAGGTAGCTTATTTTTGTCTAATTAGAGCCTATCTTTTTAGTGCTGTTTCCCGCAGATTTCGCTGATTTGTGCAGATATTATCTGCGCAAATCAGCGAAATCTGCGGGAATTTTTTTTTAGAATATTGAAAAATGTGCGGGGGACTAATTTCCGTTTTTAGTTTCTCCATTTTTAGTACCTTATCTCTAATATTCTGCCATTTTTTGGCAGAATATTAGTGATAAGATACCTAAGCAAAATTTAAAATGCATTGTGGCTAATATGAAATGATGAGAATAATAAAACTCTTAATTGCAAAATATGCATTTATAAATTTTGCCGACTAACTTGGACAAATCAAAACAGGAATACACCATAAGTTTTACATGATCACCTTGTTTGTTTTTGGCTTGTCCAAGTTAGGGTAGTAGTAAATTTCCCTTAAAACAGGATCGTATTTGTTGTAAATAAAAGCCCGTTTAAGTTTTAAGGTAGGCGATAACTCCCCGCTTTGTGGCGACCACTCCTCACAAACAATCCTGAAGCGTTTAATTTTTTCATGTTCCCCCAAAGTTTTATTTATGGCATCTACCTCTTTTTGGTATCTATCCATAACTTCTTTGGTGCCCACCAGTTCCTTGTTTTCGCGAAATTGTATTTTGTGCAAGGTGGCCCAGGAATGTAGATATTCCAGGTTGGGTGAAATCAATGCGCTCGCAAATTTTTCATTTTCACCAACAACCATTATTTGTTCAATGAAAATTGATTCTTTGAATTTGTTTTCAATCATCTGGGGAGCAACATATTTTCCGGATGAAAGCTTAAAAATCTCCTTTTTTCTGTCGGTTATTTTTAAAAACTTTCCATCCTCAAGTTTCCCAACATCTCCGGTATGGAACCAACCGTCCTTATCAACCACCTGTTTGGTATAGTCTAAATCTTTATAATATCCCAGCATAAGGTTGGGGCCTTTTGCTAATATTTCGCCATCCCCGGCAAATTTTACCTCCACATTCTCGAGCAGCGGCCCTACGGTTCCAAATTTAATATTTGGCCATTCGGCATGGTTAACGGCAATTACCGGCGAAGTTTCGGTGAGTCCATAGCCTTCGATAACCCGCATTCCTGCTGCCCAAAAAACCCGGGCAAGTCGCGGTTGAAGTGCTGACCCGCCCGAAACAATAATTTTTACCTGTCCACCAAGTGCTTCCCGCCATTTACTAAAAACCAGTTTATCGGCGATTTTACGCTGTGCTTCATAAAAAACACCATTGGCACCATTTAATTCATAATGCAAACCCAGGTTTAAAGCCCAGAAAAAGATACGTTTTTTTGCGCCCTTTAAATCTTTCCCTTTGGCTACAATTTTATCAAATATTCTTTCTAACAGTCTGGGTACTGTATTAAAGCCATCAGCTTTTATCTCTTTAAGGTTTGAAGCAATTGTTCCAAAGTTTTCGGCGTAGTATATACTTATGCCTTTGTACTGGAATTTATAGTTCACCATCCGTTCATAAATGTGGCACAGGGGTAAAAAACTTAGTACTTTATGATTGTGATCGAGTGGCTGTATTTTTGCAGTGGCAATAAAATTGCTTACTATGTTTCGGTGCGATAGCATAACACCTTTGGAAGAGCCGGTTGTCCCTGAAGTGTAGATGAGGGTAACCATCTCATCGGGGTTAATATCATTTTTAATTTGAGTTAGCTCGTCCCTGAATTTTTCCTGGTTCAGTTTTCCGGCTTCAATAAACTTCGACCAGTTTTCAACTCCTTCAACTTCATTAAAGGTAAATACTCTTTTTATCCTTTTTATCGAGGCAATCAACTCTTTCAATGTACCATATAGATTTTTATCGGAAATAATAATGGCTTGTATGTCTGAATGAATTAGAATGTGTTTGTACTCATCAAGGCTTATGGTGGGGTAAATCGGAACATGAACCACGCCTGTTAGCATCATTCCCATATCAGCAAAATTCCATTCGGGACGATTGTTGGTAACAGTTGCAATTTTGTCGCCTCGCTTAAAGCCCATCGACAAGAGGCCATAAGCGAAAAATGTTGAATTTTCAATATAGTCCTGATAACTGTATTTTATCCATTTGCCATTTACTTTACTAGCTAAAACATCATCTTTGTGATACAATTCCTCGTATCTTTCAAGTAAATCAAAAATCCTGATTACTTCCATATCTTTACATTAATACCATTGAATTGAGCAAAAGTAACTTAGTTTTTTTTTAGGGATTTCTCAAGTTGAATATAACAACCTTAATATGTTAAATAACCTTAAAAAATTATGACTTACTACCAAGCTATTTATAATTCCAAATCTATAAACAGCCATTTTGCTACTTTCGCCGAATTGGATTTTTAAATGGAACACTGCTGATATTTTTACTAGTTTTTACTCTATGCTAACTTGTAAACACGAAAACCTCTTCCTAATTTGCTATTTTACTCTATAGATAATAATCAGTACTTTACTTTCTGTAAACTTCCCGTCCAAATCCTCCTATTTGGGGCGTTTCTTTTTTTGTCGCCAGTGATACATAGTCAGGAGATGTCAGGGGTTAATTTAAGCAATTACGGCGGGATTAATACTGTTAGATCAAATCCTTCAAATCTTGTAAATTCCCAACTTTATTACGATGTAAACTTGTTGGCCGGAGATATTTTCCTGGAAAATAATTTTCTTTTCATACATAAAAATGATTTTGGTTTTTTTAAACTATTAAACAAAAACCCTGATCTTCCTTCGATCGATGTGCCGGCTGAAGGTCTCGATTATAATAGCTCAGGAAAGTTTATTCGTGGGTTTGTACAAACAGATTTTTTTGGGCCTTCGTTTTCGATAGTTTTAGGCGACCAGGCTTTTGGCTTGTCCATCAGGGTAGTTACAATGACCTCCGTTACTGATCTACCCGAATACCTCGGTGAGCTTATGTTTGAAGGGCTTCAATATGACACGCTTCATGGTCTGCCTCAAAATCATGATCGCTTTAGTGCAGCTTCTGCCGGATGGTGGGAAGTTGGATTAACTTATGCGAAGGATTTTAAAAAAAGCAGGTTTGATAAGTGGTCGTTTGGTGTTAATGTACGACAGCTTTGGGGGTATGCGGGGGCGTATCTTTCAAACCATAATGCAGACTATACGGTAGTTAACGACAGTATTATCGATATCAGGAATCTTGATGCAGGCCTTGGATTTAGCATTCCAATCGATTATGAAACCAATGATTTTCCTGACCCGGGTAAAGCAATCAGGGGGCGGGGAACGGTATTTGATATTGGGCTTACCTACACCAAAAAACAAACTGTATCGGCCAGGCGTAGCTACAAAAACTTTTGCCAGTATGAATATGAGGAAGTGCTTTACAAAGTTGGTGTATCCTTGCTTGATATTGGAGGTCTGCGATTTACAGAAAATGCGCAGGAGCATTATTATGATAATGTTTCGGCAGACTGGCATGAGGTAGATACCCTGGAGTTTTCAAATATCAACACCTTAACCCGTCAGCTTAGTGAAGTATTTTACGGAGATCCAAATGCCTCAAAAGTGGCAGATGAATTTTTATTAGGAATGCCCGCCGCTCTCAGCATCCAGTCCGATTACAATTACTATCCAAACTGGCATATTTCATCCCTGGTTGTTGTGCCACTTCGCTTGCGCGATGCACAGTTAATCAGACCCGGGCAGGCACTGGTAAGCCTTCGCTACGAAACCGATAAATTTGAAGTTGCTCTTCCAGTATCTTTGTACGATTTTAAAAAGCTACGTATTGGTTTGTCTGCCAGATTTTACTATTTCACACTTGGAACAGACAAACTGGGTGGCTTTTTTGGTTTTGATGATTTTTACGGGATGGACATTTATTTTTCTGCAAAATTCCACATCCTAAAAGGATTTTGCAAAAGATATAAGTCCACCCCGGATTGCAGTCATTATGACTTTTAAAATTTATTATCTCCTCCCAGGAGACCACCGAGAATACCACCACCAACTCCGGCAATACCTTTGCTTTCGCCTCGGTTTTGCCATTTGGCTGCTGCCATAATGCGGTCGGCAAGCCTTGAAAATGGAAGGCTTTGCAGATAAACAAGCCCGGGGCCTGTTAGCTCGGCAAGAAAAAGTCCTTCTCCACCAAAAAGTGAATTTTTAAAACCTCCTATAAATTTAATATCATAATCTACCGAGGGCTCAAATGCAACAAGGCATCCTGTGTCAACGCGAAGTCTTTCGCCGGGTTTCATCTCTTTTTTAATGAGTTTTTGAACTATTTATTTGCTTGCAAAGTTATCCATTTATGATTTCGTAAATAGTGCTTGCAAGAAAACTCCAACAATTAGATTTTCAACAGTTTTTTCACCCCATCCCTAAAGGGAGTAAACTATTGAAAATCAGAACTCCCTTTAGGGTCGGGGTGAATTCTGATTTTCAACATTAATAGTTTTCTTGCAGATACTAACTATGCGATGCGACAAAAAATTCAGGCTTTTGAAAAAATATTTTTAATAAATACTACATGAAAAACTAAAATGTTTTACTTTTGCATACCGTTTTACGGGAGAGTTCATTAAATGGTGCTTGTAGCTCAGTTGGTTAGAGCACTGGATTGTGGTTCCAGGGGTCGTGGGTTCAAATCCCATCAGGCACCCAATAATCCCGGTTTCGTTGATTTATCAATGGATTCCGGGATTTTTTTTTATCAATAGCCCACTATTTAGTTGATGAATCTTTAATTTTTCTTTAGAAAAATTCTTTGCGTTCTCAGCATTCTTTGCGG
This sequence comes from uncultured Lentimicrobiaceae bacterium, assembly GCA_964593705.1. Lineage (GTDB taxonomy): Bacteria > Bacteroidota > Bacteroidia > Bacteroidales > 4484-276 > SABY01. The sequence goes on from CAZQIV010000102.1 coordinate 19,716, forward strand.
TTATAAAAGCCAACCGCAAAGTACGCAAAGCACACTGAGAAAAAGGAAATATGAATATTTCCTTTCCAATAGAACTAGCAAACATAGGTACTATTAAACGTTGAGGCTTTTGCCAACTGGCGGAGGCTTGCAACACGAAAAGACATGTATTAAGCGTGTGTGATCCGGGCGAAGTGAGGAGGAATCTGTTTTAACAAAAACGAGGATTACGATTTAACACGAAAAACTCATTGAAATACATTATCCAGTTCAGCAGTCCCTAAACAGTATCAGAATTTCTCAAAGTTGTCCCATTCATCAAACAGGAAATGATTGGCCAGGTTGATGGTTATCACGATGGTAATCATGCATGCAACAAAAATGGCGAGCATGAGCAGAATCTGGTATTTAATAGCTCCATCAGGGCTTGCGCCGCCAAGAATTTGCCCGGTTAAAGTTCCCGGCATAGCAATCAGCCCCATTACAGCCATGGTTGCAATTTGAGGGTTAAACGCTTGTTTAATGGCTGATTTCATATATGGCTGCAAGGCTTCCACCCTGGAAGCCCCATTGGCAATACAATATTTATAATCTGCTTTTTGATCGCTTAATGTGGTATAAAATGCGTTGAGGGCTATAATGTTATGTTTCATCGAATTGCCCAAAATCATTCCGGTAATGGTAATGAAATAGCGTGCATCGAAAAAGTTTTCGAGTTTTAGGGTTATTCCTAAAAATACCCCATCAACAATTACAATGGAAATCACGGTAGCAATGGTAACCGGCACTGCAAATTTTCGCCAGCTCAGCTCACTGCGTTTTATGGTGGTGCCGGTTGAAACCCCTATCATTACAATGAGCCAAAGCAGGTTCATCCACGTACTATTAAAATCGAAAAGTACAGTAAGGTAGAGTCCCATGAGCAGCAACTGGACGGTCATTCTTAAAGTTGCGATTAGGGTATCTTTAACAAGTCCGGTACGATAAAACCATAGCGCTCCAATGGGAAGAACCATCAGCAGGTATCCAAAAAATAAATTTCCCCAACTAATTTCTATTGCTTCCATTATTACCGGTTTTCAAGATCAACAATTTTATTGCAGGCAGCTACCCAATCAGGATCGTGTGAGGCTGAAATAATGGTAAGATTGTCCATCTCAAAAAGATGTTCAATCACTTTCATCTTCGAGTTTTTGTCCAATGCCGAAACAGGTTCGTCCAGCAAAAGGATTTCCCGTTGGAGCAACAAGCACGAAATGAGCGCTACCCGCTGTTTTTCTCCTCCTGAAATTTCCTGCATTTTAGAATTCAGGAGATCATGGTCTAAATCGAACAAGGAGAAATATTCCAATATCTTTTTTTTGCTTGGGGTGAGGTGCTTATTATTTGCAAATCCAAAAGGCATTTCCAGAAATTGCTTAACCCCATAGCTGTTAAAGCTAAGCTGCTGAGGCAGGTAAGCCAGTTTTTTCCTAAGATCGTTTAAATTGCTTTTTATTAAAGGATTTCCATCAAACAATACAGATCCATAAGCCGCCCTCACAAACCCGGTGATCATGTTTAAAATGCTGGTTTTTCCTGACCCTGATTTACCTTTAAATACCAGTTTGTCTTCTTTTTCAATATCAAAGCTAAGCCCTGAAATTAACGACTTGCCATTGAAACCGATACCTATATTATTGAATGATAAAAGCAAAATCCTGTTGATTGTTTAATTATTTCTGCAAATCTACAACTTGAAACTGATATTGAGTGATTCACCATAAAAACTTTCGTTAATATCCGACAAAATGATAGAAAGATATAAAAAGATTCCCCTCCGTCAGCCGATGGATACTAATGACAAGGCTTTGTTATTCCGAGTCCCAACCCCCTGAAAAAGTGGCCTCAAAGTGTGATGACAAAGGAGTAGATTTCTCGCCGCATGTGCGGCATCGAAATGACCCCGTCCATGGGTTGATTTGGAGGAGGGGAATCGGGCGCGAAGCGCCCGATTCCCCTCCTCCCACAACCACAACGCTAACGGTGTCACCTCGAAGGAGCTTGCGATTGAGAGGTCTTTTTTTAACACCTTACTAATAGTTGTCATTAGTGTGCCCCACATGCGGCAAGGAATCTGTTAAATTTACTCGGAACGAAGTGAAAATCTTTACCTATTTTTGAAGCAGGTTTAATAAAATTGATATCTGGTGAAAAGAAATTTTAATGTAAAAGTTTTTAAAATTGCAGGTATTATTCTCGCTGTTGTAATTTTGATTGCAGCGGGCGGGATAATTTATCTTGACAAGAATGTTGAAAAAATTGCCGAAGATTTTCTTGAAAAAGAATTTGAAAAATCAGCATTAAGCCAGGTTTACGAAATTAGCTACAGCAATGTTAAGATTAGCCTCGTGTCGGGAAAATTAATTGTTGAAGATTTAGTAATTTCTCCCCGCGAATCTTTTTTCATAGCCCCTGATACCTTGCGGTATAAATATCCTTTGGTTTATAATATTGAGATTCCTGAATTTTCGGTGAGTGGATTATCCGAAAATTTCTCACTTGATCTTGAAAAAATAATTTTGGATGAAATCAAAATTAGTACCCCACGTATTACAATGATCGATCATCTGTCTGATAATGAGAAAAAGTTGGCGATGCCTTATGCCGAAAGCAATAAGGCGGATAGTGTAAAAAACAAAAGGGGATTAGGAAGTTTTAATCTGTCGGGCTTTTCAGTTAAGGACGGGAACTTTAATTTTTATAGTAGGATAAAAAATACGACCGAATTTACTACCGGGAAAATAAATATTGAAATCACTAACCTTGAATTAAACCCCGGCCATTTTTTACAAACCCTGGCAACTAAAACCTTTGAGAGCGCTTATGTAAGTCTTGGGGAAATTAGTTATCCACTGGAAAACGGATTATATACCCTTGAAATTGATGAAATAGTAAACAATGTTGGCAACAAAAAAATTACCGTGAATGGCTTAAAGTTGATACCTCAATTTGATAAGTCAGCATTTGGTAAAAAATTTGGAAAGCAAACCGACAGGTTGGATTTGGTAGTATCGACCCTTGAAATTGACGGCTTTGACCCGGAAAAATTCCTGCTCGACAATGAGATAAATATTCAATACATAATAGTTGATGAACTTGTATTGAATGCTTATTGCGATAAAAGTGTGCCTTTCGATTATTCTCATTTTCCAAAATATCCGCAGCAGTCATTGGCAGCGCTTAAAATGGGTTTAAATATCGAAAAAACAGAGCTTAAAAATTCTACGATTTTATACGAACAATTGGCTGAAGGTGCAGAATTTCCCGGGGAAGTTCCGATTAATAATTTGTATGCAACCATCACCAATGTTAGCAATATCGAAAGTGTAATTGAAGAAAAGGGGCCAATGAAATGGGATGTTCGCGCCAATTTTTTTGATGCCGGACTACTTGAGATCGAAGTGTTGTTTACAAACAATATTCATAATCCTGATTTTAGCTTTAAAGGGAAAATGGGTGAGATGGATATGAAAGCGTTCAATTGTATGCTTGAAAACACTGAGAATATACGAATTGAGTATGGCATTATAAAATCGATGACTTTTTATGCTGATGCAAATGAAAATTTTGTGGAGGGTGAGTTAGTATTGAAATATGATAGTCTTCGTATTGCCGGGCTAAGAAAGGTAAGAGAAAAGGAAAAAGAAGAACTGGGCTTTTTAAGCGCTTTAGCAAATGTAGTGATTCGCAGTTTTAATCCTCCACGGAAAAGTAAAGAGGAGCCCGGGCCTGCAACAATATTTTTTGAAAGAGACAAAAACAAAGGGATTTTTAATTACCTCGCGAAGGCGATGGTTAGTGGCATTAAAGCAACCATTGTGCCCGGCATTGGTTCGGATAAAAAGAGATACGAAAAGGGAAAAGACAAAGAGGAGTGTCAGGAAAAGAAACTCAACAGAAAAGAGGAACGAAAACAAAAACGTGAAGAAAGAAAAAATAAAGGTAATGATGATGATGGATGAATGAGATGATTTGATTAGCGTAATAACGTAACACTTCCCTGTTTTGAATGAAAATTAATTTTGCCTGTTTTGTCGCGGGCGCTGTAATCGCACACCCAAAAATAAACCCCTTCGGCAGCGTTGCTGTTGTTGATTTTTCCATCCCAAACATCATTGATATTATCGAGGGTATGTACAATTCTGCCCCAGCGATTAAAAATCACAAGTTTGAAATTGATGATGCCGGCTGGGTTTTTAGTTACCGCGTAAAATGTTTCGTTGTAGTAATCACCATTTGGAGTAAAAACATTTGGAAAAGTAATTTCAGCACAGGCATCCATCACGATGGTGTCGGAGATGGTGCAAAATCCGTCAAAGGCATTCAGCCAATATGTTCCGGGATTTTTAATAAGTAAGATGCTGTCGAACGAGCCGCTGTTCCACAAAAAGTTGGAGTAGTCAGATCCCGGATTCAAATACAAAATCTCGCCATCACATAAAATGGTATCATTTCCAAGGTCGAGGTTTCCCTGGTACAATTTGATTTCAACAGTATCCGAATACAAGCCACAAACAGTTTCTACCTCCACATTATAAATTCCGGCTTGATAAACAGTCAGGGTTTGGTTTTGTGAACCATCGTTCCACAGGTAGGAGAGGCAGCCCTGGCCAGCATCGAGGAGCAGGGTGTCATCGGGGCATATCATTTCTTCGGCAGCCATTCCAAGTCCCGGAATTTCAAAATCAGCAATTGTGATGGTGTCGCTTCCCGTGCATCCGATTTCATCCTGAACCGAAAGCCAAAATATTCCTGCATGGTTGGTGGTGAATGTGCTTCCGCCTGAGCCATTGTGCCAAACATAATTTGAATATCCCGGCGCTGCCTGGATCGTGATTTCGCTTTCAGGGCAGATAATTGTGTCGTTGCCCAGTAGGTTTTCAGGGATGATATTCACCATCAAAACCATCGAATCTCTCGCGGCGCATCCGTTTTCATCGCTTACTTCCAGCCAGTAAGTTCCGGCAGTATCTGCCAGAATCGAGGGGGTAATCCGAGCCATCCTGCCAAAGGTAATTTTCATAGCCATCAGGCCCGGTAAGGAAAATGTATTCGCCTTTGCATATCCGGGCGCTGTCCTCACCGAGTGAAATTTCAAAATCGTTGTAAACTTCCACAAAAATCGAATCTATGGCAGTACAGCCCAACGAGTCAGCTACCTCCACCCAATGGTAGCCTCCCGATGAAACCTGGTTTGTTTGGCTTACTGATCCATCACTCCACAGGTAGGATGCGAAACCAGCTCCGGCATCCAAAAAGTAACTTTGTCCGTAGCAAAACGAAGTATCATTTCCCAATTGGGTATCGATGGGAGGAGATATTAACACCAGGATTGAGTCGCGTGCAACACAACCCAGCGAATCGGAAATTTCAACCCAATACACACCTGAAGTGTCAGCCATCAAAAACGTTTCGTTTGATCCATTTTGCCATAAATAGTTTGAATAGCCCTCGCCGGGGCTTAGCAGAAGTGCATCTCCATTGCAAATCGTGGTGTCGTTTCCCAGGCTGGCACTGCACACCGAGTAGGTGATTACAATTTTTGGATGTAAACTATCCACCTGATGATCTGAAGATGCAAAAAACAATCTACGGTAATACGCCTCTATTTGTAAAATAAATCTAAAACCAAAACTGGTGGCAGGGTTTTCCACCATATCCTGCACAAGTGCTGTAACATCAATATCGGGATAATCCTGCCGGGCCGAATCACTCTCGTGTACTTCTACCTGGTGTGTTGTATCGACATCAGGCTGGAAATTCCATGTTACCTCATCTTCTTCCCATGGACTTATAATTCGCTGAAGGTAACTTTTGTTAGAGCCGCTCAACGACCAGTGGAATTGCTCAACATCGCCATAGATATGATGGTAGTATAAAGATAACCTGGCATCAAGCACCGTTGCATTCTCAGGAATTTCAGATAAATCAAAATCGATAAAACTTCTGCCAGTACCCGGATCACCCTGGAAAGTCCAATCGAAAGCACTAAAGTACATAGTTAGAGCATGAGAAGAATCAGGATAAAGTGAAAATGCTAAGGCGTCTTTTCCCTCCTCAGCATTTGGTTGCAGCGTTATTGTAGATTGAGAAATGGCTGGATTTCCAAATAAAATAATTGATATAAATATCATTAGTATCCGAAAAAATGATAGAAAGAAAAAAAGATTACTCACTTCATCCCGAAGTTTCGGGATTGCGTTCGGAATGACAAGGCTTTAGCTAT
>CAZQIV010000103.1:0-25672 GCA_964593705.1 uncultured Lentimicrobiaceae bacterium
CTGTTTTGGTTTGTCCAAGTTAGTCGGCAAAATTTATAAATGCATATTTTGCAAATAAGAGCTTTATTATTCCCCTTCCTTTCATATTAACGACTATGCATTTTAAATTTTGCTTGAGTACCTAATCTCTAATATTCTGCCAAAAAATGGCAGAATATTAGAGATTAGGTACTAACACTTCCTATATTTTCAACTTCTCCTCTTCTGTAAAAAATAGAATATTTACTTTTGCACCTATTTTTAAAAAATCAGAAATATAACTTACTATGGAGATTCCTTCAAAATACGATCCCGCTTTAACCGAAGACAAATGGTATAAACTCTGGATGGACAAGGGCTACTTTAAATCTGAGCCTGACGAACGTGAGCCCTACTGTATTGTAATTCCCCCACCCAACGTAACCGGTGTGCTTCACATGGGACACATCCTCAACAATACTTTGCAGGATGTTTTAGTCCGCCGTGCAAGAATGTTGGGGAAAAATGCCCTTTGGCTGCCGGGTACCGATCACGCTTCAATTGCTACCGAAGCCAAGGTTGTGGCTAAGCTAAAGCAAGAAGGAATCGACAAGAAGAACCTGACCCGCGAGCAGTTTATGGAACATGCCTGGGAGTGGAAAGAAAAACACGGCGGGATTATTTTGGAGCAATTAAAAAAATTAGGCGCTTCCTGCGATTGGGAACGTACAAAGTTTACCATGGACGAAAGCCTTTACGAGTCGGTAATCGATGTTTTTATCGACCTATACAACAAAGGCCTTATTTACCGGGGCATTCGTATGGTTAACTGGGACCCCAGGGCGTTAACGGCCCTTTCCGATGAAGAGGTTATTTACAAAGAAGAAAACTCCAAGCTATATTATGTTCGCTACAAGGTTGAAGGTTCGGAGGATGAATGGGTAACCATTGCCACCACCCGCCCCGAAACTATTTTGGGCGACACGGCGGTTTGTGTAAACCCAAACGATGAACGCTTCAACAATATCCATGGCAAGCGCGTGATTGTTCCAATGGTCAACCGTTCAGTTCCCATTATTCAGGACGAATATGTGGATATGGAATTTGGTACCGGCTGCCTAAAAATTACACCTGCTCACGATATTAACGACTACGAAATCGGCATCCGTCATAAATTGGATACCATCGATATTTTTAATGATAACGGCACACTAAGCGAAAAAGCAGAACTTTATATCGGGAAAGATCGGGATGAAGTTAGAAAAGAAATCGTAAAAGACCTTGAAGCCGCCGGCAACATGGTGAAAATTGAAGATTATCAAAATAAGGTTGGATATTCGGAACGAACACTTGTGGCCATCGAGCCCAAGCTTTCGTTGCAGTGGTTTCTGAAAATGCCTGAACTGGCAAAACCTGCACTCGAAGTAGTTGAAAATGATACCATCCAATTTCATCCAAAAAAATTCAAAAACACTTACAGGCACTGGATGGAGAACGTCCGCGACTGGTGTATTTCGCGTCAGCTTTGGTGGGGCCAGCGTATTCCGGTTTATTATCTCCCCAACAGGGAAATGGTCGTTGCCAAATCCATCGAAGATGCTTATGCCAAAGCAAAGGCTGAATATCCAGAATTAAACGATTTACAGATTACCGACCTGAAGCAGGACGAGGATGTACTCGACACCTGGTTTTCGTCATGGCTTTGGCCGATTTCAGTTTTTGATGGAATCCGCAATCCTGACAATCCTGATATTAAGTATTATTATCCTACAAACGATTTAATTACGGCGCCCGAAATTTTGTTCTTCTGGGTAGCCCGGATGATTATGGCAGGATTGGAATACCGTGGAGAAATTCCTTTCAAAAATGTTTACCTCACGGGAATTGTTCGTGATGCGGAAGGAAGGAAAATGTCGAAACAATTGGGAAATTCGCCCGACCCCATCAACCTGATGAAAAAATATGGAGCTGATGGAGCAAGAGTTGGTATGCTCTTAACTTCACCTGCCGGAAATGATCTGCCCTTTGATGAGGCACTGTGTGAACAGGGCCGTAATTTCTCCAATAAAATTTGGAATGCCTTGCGCCTGGTAAATATGTGGGAGCTTGACGAAACGCTGGAGCAACCCGATACAAGTAAAGTTGCCGTAGAGTGGTTTAATGCCCAACTTAACGAAACCCTCAGGGAAATAGACGATCTCTATACAAAATACCGTATTTCGGATGCACTGATGTCAACATACAAATTGATTTGGGATGATTTCTGTTCGTGGTATCTTGAGATGATAAAACCCGCCTATCAAAAACCAATCGATAGCAAAACTTTCAATCAAACTATCGAACTTTTTGAGAAACTGATGAAAATCCTTCATCCATTCATGCCTTTCCTTACCGAAGAAATCTGGCATACCTTACGCGACAGGAATGAAGACGACAACATTATGATTGCCAAATGGCCGGAACGAAAACGGATTCACCATAAAATTTTGGAACAATTCAATTTTGCCAAAGATGTTATTATTGCTGTTCGTGGTATCAGGGCACAAAAGAACATTCCACAAAAAGAGCAGCTTGATTTCTCGGTTAAGAAAAATCACCACGAACAGCCCGACACCACATTCGATGGCCTTGTTTCGAAGCTTTGCAACCTTTCGGGAATTAACTATGTTGAGGAAAAAGTGGAAGGCGCAATGTCCTTTTTGGTTAAATCAACAGAGTTTTATGTTCCTCTTGGCGAAACCATAGATGTGGAAGCCGAAATTAAAAAACTTGAAGAGGAGTTGAAATATACAAAAGGCTTCCTGATTTCAGTGGCAAAAAAGCTTTCGAACGAACGATTTGTTGGTAGTGCTCCAGCTGCTGTAGTTGACAAAGAGCGTCAAAAACAGGCTGATGCCGAAAACAAGATTAAAGTTATTGAGGAGCAAATTACGAACTTCAAAGGATAAAACAAGCTTGAGAATATATTTGTAAAGTGAACCGGCAGATTTTAAAATTTGCCGGTTTTTTTTATTTTAAAATAAACCTGCCTTACAGCGAAGTAGTTTTTTCCAGGGGCGAGTCCACCATATAACCACTTCCTGTTGGAACATCAAAAACCTTATCCTAAAAAATCAACCTCAGTAGAAAAAATCCACCATTATGAAATCCAACCCTGCCTCGCGGCAAGGCGGGCTTATTCACATCCACGGTTTACGCATAATAATAAGGTAATAAGGTTCACAGGTTTTTATTGGGATCATTATTTTCTACTAAGGTTTGAAAAAAAAGATAAGCTCGCTTTGCAGCGAAGCAAGGTTTTTCATTTCACGACTTGACAATTTCCGGTTGGAACAATAAAAAACCTAATCCTAAAAAATCAACCTTAGTAGGAAAAAATATCCCCCCATTGGAAATCCAACCTTATCCCATAGGGATGCCAATGGCATTACCTTATTATTTTACCCGGTCAAAAGGGGTTTGCTTTGACAATTCCCCATCCTACAGACTTTGGAATGACTGTGTACAACTTTCCATCGCCCGGGAGGTTTTACTTCGTGTCAAAACCTGAATATACTTTAGTCAGGGTTTGACTTTAAGTCAAGCCCTGACGACAACAATGTTGAATATTGAATTACAGAAAACGATTAACCCCCGAAAGCTTTCGTGGTAACAATTAACAACTAACAACCTCTCACTTAATTAAAATAAATGTAGTTTTGCAGTTATAACATTTTAACACATCTTTTTTTTATTAACTCATAATTTCAATTTACAATGAAAAGATCTACATTCAGTTATGCTGTCAGCAAAGCACTAATTCTTACGACATTTGCTTTACTCATGGCGTTTTTCACCAACCAACAATCCATGGCTCAGGCTAAGGTTATCGATCTGGGAAGCGAATCCACAGACGTGCAGATAGCGACTGATAATATGGAGCAACTCAATCTCAGCTATTCTTTTAGCGGAGTTAACGCCTTTACTGTTGATACTAAAAAAGGAGAATTTAACGAAATTGCTATTCCCGGACTATTTTCGATAGGAAAATTGGGAACACCAAAATTACCTGCTTCCAAGAAACTAATCGAGATTCCTTTTGGTGCAGAAGTTTCTGTTCAGGTTAAAAACTACACCGTAACAGAATACAAACTTTCCGAGTTTGGAATTAATTTGCCCATCCTGCCTAATCAACCTTCCATCCGCAAAGATCAGGATGTGTCGGAAATAGCTTTTGAATATGACGAAAAAGTTTATAAAACCGACAGCTACATCGAACCACAACTCGCATCTGTTGAAGTGTTGGGGGTTTTGCGCAGCTACCGAATTGCCCGCCTTACCGTTGCTCCCGTTAGTTACAATCCTGTAAAAGGTGTGCTAAGAGTTTATAATAATGTGGAAGTAGAAGTAACTTTTACAAATGCTGATGCAGCTTTAACCGACTATATAAAATCTTCAACATGGTCGCCATACTTCCAACCGGTACAAAACAGCCTGCTCAACACTTTGGGTGGTGGATATCCTGATCATCCCGACCTGACCACTTATCCGGTAAAATACTTAATCGTTGCTGACCGCATGTTTGAAGACGACCTCCAAACATTTATCGAGTGGAAAACCATGAAAGGGTTTAATGTGATTACGGCCTACACCGATGAAATAGGAGATTCCTATTCAGACATTCAAACCTATGTTCACGACCAATACAACGCGGGCACACCAGGCGACCCTGCTCCAAGCTTCATCCTTTTCGTGGGCGATACCCCACAGATTCCTGCTACCACGGGTTCTTCATCAGGAAAAATGACCGACCTATATTATGGTAGTGTTGACGGCGACTACTTCCCCGAAATGTATTACGGAAGGTTTTCTGCAACTACCTCAGGGCAATTGCTTACCCAGATTGCTAAAACATTATATTACGAAAAATATGAGTTTACCAATCCATCGTACCTCAACGATGTAACATTGATTGCCGGTGCCGATGGAACCTGGAATCCAAATGTAGGGCAACCAACCGTACTTTATGGCACCGAAAACTATTTTAATGCCTCTTATGGCTTTGCCAACGTAAACGCATATTTAACCTCCTACACCGGATGTTATGACCCCGAAAGAATTGCAGTAAGTTTGATCAACTATACCGCTCACTGTAGCGAAACTTCCTGGGGTACTCCCAACCTTACCCAAAGTGCCGTAAATGCTTTTGTTAACAATGGAAAATACCCAATTGCCATTGGTAACTGTTGCCTTGCTGCCGATTTTGGTTATGGCGAGTGCATGGGCGAAACCTGGCAACGTGGCGTAAACAAAGGCTCTGTGGCTTACATTGGTTCTTCGCCAAGTAGCTACTGGTTCGAAGACTTTTACTGGGCAGTTGGTGCCTTCCCTATCCAGGGCAACAACAACGGCTATGTGCCTACTTACGATGAAACCACATGGGGCGCTTATGATGCACCTTTTGTTGGCGATTATGTAAGTACAGGAGCAACAGTATTTGTAGGGAATCTTGCAGTTACCGAAGTTGATATCCAGGGATATCCCCAACATTCTACCCCTACCTATTACTGGCAGGCCTATAACGTACTTGGAGACCCATCATTGATTCCTTACATGACTGAGGGTGAAGACAATGAAATTTCACACATGGCCATTGTTCCTATCGGCCTCACTACCTATACGGTATCCGCTATGCCTGGTTCTTACGTTGCCATTTCAAAAGATGGCGTACTTCATGGTTCAGCCCTGGTTGATGAAACCGGTGAAATAGAAGTGCCTATCGAGCCCATTCTTTCATCTGGAATGGTTGATATCGTGGTAACAAAACCCCAATACATTCCTTACATGACACAGGTTCCGGCTGCCGCTCTTGTTGGCCCCTACGTGGTACTTGGTGGATATACCATCAACGATGCTTCGGGCAACAACAATGGCCTGGCCGATTACAGCGAAAATATCAGCCTTAATATGACCCTCGAAAATGTGGGCGCCGATCCATCGGCTGATGTTACCGCTACCCTTAGCGGAACAGATGAGTATGTTACTTTAACAAGTGCAGCAACACAAAGCTTTGGAGCTATCCAGGCCGGTGAAACGGCGCTTGTGAATGATGCCTATAGCTTCGCCATTGATAACTTCGTTCCTAATCAGCACAAAGCCCAGTTCCTGTTAGAAATGACCGATGGTAGCGATACATGGACATCAAATCTCTTTATTACGGTGCAGGCTCCCGAATTAGAAATAGCCGATGCTTTTATTATTGATGATTCACAATCGGGCAATGGCGATGGTATTTTGGATCCGGGCGAAACAGGAATGGTAAAACTTACTGTTAGCAATACCGGCGATAGCGATATTTCGGATGTAGTGATTTCGGTGGTTTCAAACGATGCCTTGTTAACTATCAATACAGCTACTGTTAACGTTGCCTCAGTTGCTGCCGGCGCTACCGAGGAATTTGCCTTTGAAGCTTCGGCTGATGCTTCTGCTCCAATTGGTTATCCTGTGGATGTTGATTTGAATGCAGCGGCAGGGCCGGAAGGTGTTTATACTGCCACCCAAACCCTCCAGGTGGTTATTGGTTTGATTCCCGAATTCAATATGTCGAACGAAACAGTAACCACTTGCGTGGGATATTTTTATGATTCAGGCGGCCCCGGAGGTGAGTATGGGAACGATGAAGATTTAACCATGACTTTCCTGCCCGGTTCAAGCGAAGATATGATTATGGTGGAGTTTTCGTTGTTTGATACAGAGAATAATTACGATGAATTATTTATACACAATGGCACCAGCACTTCGGCATCCGAATTTGACGGCAGCCCCTTTACCGGGACTAATAATCCGGGAACACTCATAGCCCTTAATGCTGATGGTGCCATTACTTTCCACTTTACTTCCGACTATTCGTTAACCAAAGCTGGCTGGGAAGCCTCAGTTAGTTGCTACAATATTTCAGGTGTACCGGAATGTGCTTCCAACCCCATGCCCGCAGATGGTGCAGAAAATGTAGGCGTAACTTCAATACTCGACTGGTCATCTTATGATGCTGTTGAATTTGATGTTTATTTTGGTATCAGTCAGGATCCTCCCTTTGTAGAAACGGTTTACGAAACCCAGTACCAGGCTGAACTTATGCCCAACACCACCTATTATTGGAAAATTACGCCAAAAAATGCTAATGGCCAGGCCGAAGATTGCCCGGTATGGAGTTTTACTACCGGTGGCCCGGAATACCTGATGGCTAATGGAACAGTAACGGCAGCAAACGGTATGTTTTACGATACCGGTGGCGCTGATGAAAATTATCAAAACGATGAGGATTTGGTATTGACCTTTGAGCCTGTAGAAACAGGACAAGTGGTACAATTTAATTTCCAATCTTATGAAACCGAAGCCAATTATGATTACCTACACATACACGATGGCCCTGACACCGGTTCTCCCGAAGTTGCCGGCAGCCCGTTTAATGGAACCACAGGTCCCGGAACAATTACTTCGACTGATACCAGCGGCGCTTTAACTTTCCATTTTACTTCCGATGGCTCGGTTACCAAAATAGGTTGGGCAGCATCGTTTGAATCCTTAGGCGAACTGGCCTGCACTATTATCTCCAATCCCGTACAGATTTGCGAGGGCGAATCAGCAATGCTTATCGCCACGGTTTCGGGTGGAACAGGAAACTACGATTGCTCGTGGGAACCCGCAGGATCGCTTAGCGACCCCACCATTATGAACCCCATTGCAACACCGGATGTAACCACTACCTACACGCTAACCATTGACGATGGCGAAACTGTGATAACTGACACTTATACGCTGGTAGTAATTCCTGCACCCGAGGTTGACCTGGGCGAAGACCTTACAATCTGCGCTAATCATACACTCGTGCTGGATGCTACTACTCCCGGAGCAGTTAGCTACCTGTGGACACCCGGCGGATACACCACACCAAGCATCGAGATCGACTCAACCGGTACCGGCATTGGATATGTTACCTACAGTGTTGTGGTTACTAATGCCAGCAACTGCGAAGGCGAATCGGACATCGAAATCTATTTCGACCCCTGTGTTTCCATAGGCGACATAGACCAGGAAATAAAACTATCGGTTTATCCAAACCCGGCTTCAACCATTCTTAACATCAACTTGTCAGGAATGAGTGAATCGGTGGAATTTACGCTGCTAAATTACCAGGGTAGTGAGGTTTACCGTGAACGGGTTGGTCAGTTAAACGGATATTCAACACGTCAACTGGAAATTGGTGAGTATGCCCGTGGCATATATTATTTAAGATTAAAAACCAATGATGATGTGATGATAAAGAAAGTAGTGATAAGATAACTATTTCTTTGCACTTTATACATAAGCCCGGTTCAGCCTTTTGAGCCGGGCTTTTTTTATTGGATGCTTTTTTCTTCTTTTTTGATAACCTGACTTGCCATAAGCTTGAATTGCCATGAGCTTTAGCTCATGGATAGAAAAGTAAAATAAAATCAGGGTGGCTTTAGCCCCTTTCATATTTGATGGGCTAAAGCCCGGGGAATATTCATCAATTTCTTTGTCCACAGGCTAAAGCCTGTGGCTAGTCAAAAGCCTGTGGCTAGTCAAAAGCCTGTGGCTAGTCAAAAGCCTGTGGCTAGTCAAAAGCCTGTGGCTAGTCAAAAGCCTGTGGCTAGTCAAAAGCCTGTGGCTAGTCAAAAGCCTGTGGCTAGTCAAAAGCCTGTGGATAGTCAAAAGCCTGTGGATAGTCAGAAACCTGTGGATAGTCAGCAGACCAGGTTATTCCAAAGAACTTTTTGACCTATAAAAACAAGCAACTATCGCCGTAGCTTAAAAAACGGAAATCATTGTCCATTGCATAATTGTAAACCTTAAGCCATTCATCGCCCAACCATGCCGAAATTAGTAAAAGCAAAGTACTTCGTGGCTGATGGAAGTTGGTGATCATCCCGTTGATGACTCTGAATTTATATCCGGGTACAATCATCAACTGTGTTGAACCACTCAAAGTATCAAACCCCTTGCGTTTCATAAAATCAAGAATGTTATTGAAAGATTTGTCAAGGCCAATGCTGGAAGATGCCCTGATTTTGTAGGGATCAAATTGCGAAATGTGAAAAATCTCATCCCGTTCATCCTCTAATTTTACACCAAACCAATACAAGCTTTCCAAAGTCCTAACCGAAGTTGTACCCACGGCAATAATTTTTCCGGAGTGTGTCAAAACATCCTTCAATAATTTTTCAGATACCAAAACCTGCTCGGTGTGCATTTCATGATTGGCAAGCCCCTCCTGCCCCACCGGTTTAAAGGTTCCTGCACCCACGTGAAGGGTCAAATTGGAAATTTTAATATGCTTATCTTTTAAACTATCGAAAACACTTTCGGTAAAATGCAGCCCTGCCGTAGGTGCTGCCACCGAGCCATCGTTTTTAGCGTAAACAGTTTGATAGGTTTTGCTATCACTTTCGATGGCCTCGCGATGTAAATATGGCGGGAGTGGGATTTTGCCGGTAGCTTCGAGCACTTCAGCAAATGTGAGCTTGGAATTCCAGGTAAACTGAATATTGAATGTTCCGGAACATTTTTCAATTTTTTCTGCACTTAGTGTTATTGTTTCACTTCCCGCTTTGGCCTCCAGGGCAAGCACTTCCGACTTCCAGCGCCGGGCATTCCCTACAAGGCATTGCCAGGTAGCCTGCCCCTTTTGCTGAAAAGCCGTCTGTATTTCGCTGGTGGGTTCGAGTGGTTCCAAACAAAATATTTCGATGATGGCTCCGGTTGGTTTTCTAAATAATAACCTTGCCCTAACCACGCGCGTATTATTTAAAACCAGCAAACAGCCGGGCGAAAGATAGCTTGAAATTTTATTAAACTGATTCTCTTTTATTTGTTTCGATTGATGAATCAGAAGTTTGGATTCATCGCGGTTTTCTTTCGGGAATTTTGCAATCCTTTCGTTGGGGAGAGGATACTCAAAATCGTTGATGTTGAGCGATGAAATTATAGAGCTTTCCTGCATTTATTTAAATAAATCTTTAATATCAATTTCTTTTTCGTACAAGTGTACCACATCCTCAATATCTACAATCCTGATTTTATCAATTGTATTTGAAATCTGCAAATACCATATTTCAACAAAAAAATCAGAATACTGATACAACTTTATGGTGTAATAAATGTAAATTCGGTGCATGAGTTCTTTCCCCTGCGTTAGCACAAGATGTACCCTGTCAGCTTTTGGAAGCAACATAAACTCATCGATACTCATCAGCATTTCTTTTGGGTGTTACTTTTTAGTACTCATCTTTTTAGGAATTTTTCCCGCAGATTTTTTGGCCTCGGATCGAGATAGCTGACTTCATAGACCGACTCTATTTTGTTGTAAAAAGTGTGGGTGTAAAGGTTAGCATCAGCCATGCCCAATAGGGTGAGCCGGTATTTCCTACATCAAGGTCTTTTACTTTTTCCAGGGTTTCAGTTGTGAAATAATAGGAAAACCCTCCCTGAAATGATAACTCTTTGCTGTGCTTGTAAGTGTACATCAAATCGAACTCCTGGCCCAGATTCTGGTCATCCAACACCTCACTACCAAGCTTAATCTGATTAGCAAGACTGAACAGATGGAAGTATCCGCGTAAAAATTGCTTTTCTTTAAATTTCAATTCTACATTGGGATAGATATCAACAAGGCCGCCATTTTTTGTAGAGCCGGGCATGTACGAATAATAATTCATCCAACCATAATAGGCAAAAACCGCCCCATACATCTTATTAAAAGTTTTTACTTTTTCCCCGTAATCGCTGTTTGTTGCATCATCTCCTGAGATGTAATCCATACCCACTCCAAATTTTAAACTTCCGGTTGTGTAAGTTGGGTTAAGTGTTAGTAAATATGCGCTAACCTCATTGCCCGACCGGGCTTTTCCAAATTGATAATAAGCATTTGCTGTAGCTTCAAAACCTCCTGAATTAAACCCGGCCCAAAATCCGGCAGTCCCCATCATATACATAACATTCGGATCTGTGGTTTTTTGGTATCCGGCTCCTGTAGTGGTAAAGGATGCTGAAAATTTCTCGTTGAACTCTCTTTTTATCCTAATGAAATTAAATGATTTTATAAGGTTATTATTATTGAAAAGCTCACCTCCAAAAACAGGCTTCCCATTATTTGAATTTATCATATTATTATACGATAAACCGGCATTTACTTCCCAACCATCGTTTTTATGATTAAAAACAACAGCATCATAACTTAAGCCATATTGGTTCCAGTTACGCCAGGCAATCAGTCGTTGATCATCATATTTTAACTCCTGACGGCCAATGGTTAAATCTGAACTTGATCCAAACTTGATTTTAAACCATGCCTCATAAATATCAACACTGTTGGTGGAGCTAAAAACCCCCGTACTCGAATAAATATCACCATTGCCCCATACCCTTACATCCTGCAACGAAAATCGCATCTCATATTTATCTGAAAGGTAATCAAGATTTATCCTGCTTCTTTGGGTAATATAGTAAAAAGTGGCCACGCTGTCGTTGAATGGTGTTCCCGCGCCATTGTTCATTTCAGCGCGTGGCCTCAACTGTGCCGAGATTGTAAATTGTGCTTTCACGCTATCCACCATCAATAATCCCACAATCATTATCAATAATATGTTTTTCATTGATTTTGTTTTAGATTACAAATAATATTTTACAGATCAACAAAAGTATTTTATTCCTGTTTAAATTTTAAGTTTTTTAATCTGAAAAATTCATGAATTTTTCACTCTGCAGGCTAAAAAGCCTGCAGAGCCGAATTTCCTTTGGAAATTCGAGGATTAACCCTCGAAAATATTTTAAATAAATATTTTCGGCCTTCGGTGATTAATATTCGCAGCCATTTTTTTGCTGTGTGGTATTCATCACAAGAATTGGATCACCAAAAATAGAATAACTGCGAATTGATTAAGTTCATAAAAACAAGTGATTTATATCAGTATAATCTATGATAATTTGTTAATTTTGCTCCACATAAAATACTTGCTTAAGCATGGAATACAATAATGATATATTCATCAATAGTTCGCCAACTGACATCCACTGTATGAAGGCTCCTAAAGATACGCCCTTATTCAGAAGGCTTAAGGAAGAAGAATTAGATGTCTTGAACAGGAACAGGATTCCACTTTCATTTAAAAAAGGTGAGATAATTAATAAACAAGGCGCATTTGCATCCAACATATTTTTCATTATTAAAGGCATCGTAAAAACATATATCGAAAATGGCAACAGCAATCTAATTATTTCCATAGTACCGGCCGGTAGTCTGATTGGCTTGCAATCACTTTCAGTTGACAATGTTTTTCATTACTCAACAAAAGCCCTGATTGATACCGATATTTATTCGTATGATATCAATGTAGTGAAAAACCTGATGAATCAAAATGCATTGTTCTCATCCGAAATTGCGGATATTATAAATAACAACATGGTGATGTTGTACGATAGATTTTTTAGCCTGACTCAAAAACAGCTTCACGGCCGGCTTGCAGATATTTTACTGTGTCTTTCGCACAAAATATACAAATCGCTTGATTTTGAGTTAAGCATGTCGCGAAAAGACCTGGCAGAGCTAACCGGTATGTCAACCGAAAGTGCCATCAGAATTCTGAAGGACTTTAAAGATGATCATATTATTGAAATTACAGGTAAAAGATTAAAAATCCTGGAGCTTGAGAAAATGAAAAGAATTAGTGCCACAGGGTAATTCAGTTTATTTGTTCTATTTTTGAATTGCTGGAAACCTTCCTTTCAACTGTTGATAAATACATTAGTAAAATTTAATATCAAACATTTTGATTAAAAAACACATTCCCAACTTCGTAACCCTTCTCAATCTTTTTTGCGGTGCAATAGCCATCACTTTTACCTTTGAAGGAAATTTAATGCTGGCATCATGGTTTATTGGCTTTGCCGCTGTATTCGATTTCATGGATGGAATGTTGGCACGCCTTTTAAATGTAAAGTCTGCAATTGGCTTACAACTCGATTCGCTTGCCGATTTAATTTCGTTTGGCCTTGCTCCGGCATTTATTGTTTACCGTTTGATGGCAGAAAGTGCTAACATACCTCAGTTAGTTTTTAACGATGTTAACGTGCTTGCCTTTGCAGCTTTTATCATTCCTGCCTTTTCGGCATTAAGGTTGGCAAAATTTAATATCGATGAAAATCAGACCTCATCTTTTATTGGATTGCCGACACCTGCAGATGCATTGTTTTTTGCATCCCTTCCACTCGTTTTTTTTCAGGCAGCAAATGAGCAGCATATTTTCCTATTAAATATACTTAGCAATTTTTGGATATTGTTGAGCTTATCAATAATTTTCTCGTTGCTCATGGTTTCGGGCATCCCACTGTTTTCGTTGAAACTTAAAAACTTTAACTTCCACGAAAATATTCAGAGGTATTTGTTTGTATTGATATCAGTAATTTTGTTTTACCTTATCAACTTCTACGCTTTGCCCCTAATTGTGATTGTTTATATTCTGATTTCGATAATCGGCAATTGGAATAAATCAGCAAAAGCATAATTCCAATTAAAGCAATTTGATAGGCTATTGTAATTTGAAAAAATCTTTTAAAGTGCCTCGATCATTTCTATTTACCAATAAACCGGCATAGAACCAATACCGGAAACACACCTAATTTATTATGGATTTACTACCACTTTTATGGAACTCTATTAATGAAAATAAATATAGTTGATAATCAGTTTGCAGTTTCTTGTAACTGGAAATTAAAAACTTAGAAATCCTTACTTAAGGTAAATCAAGTGTCGTGAATAATGCATCTTAGTGAATCTTTGTGCCCCCGATAGCTATCGGGGCACACTCAGGGGCACTCCCAAAGATAGGGATACCAATGGCAAAAGGATGTGGCTATTAATATTTAAAAAACCAATTTTAAGAATCACTCCCGGCTAATCCATAAGGCTAAACTTCGCAGATTTTGTATCCTGGGAATTTGTACCTACAAAAACTTCAAAGTCTCCGGGTTCGCTTACATAATTCATATTGATATCCAAAAATTTCAAGCCGTTTTCACCCACTTCAAATTGAACCGTTTTTGTTTGTCCGGGTTCAAGGCTGATTTTTTCAAAGCCTTTTAATTCGAGCACCGGACGGGTTACACTGCCTACCAGGTCGCGAATATAGATCTGGACAATTTCCTCACCAGAGTATTTCCCTGTATTTTTCACATCAACAGAAACGGTAATTGTTTCATTTTTAGTTATGGAATTTTTAGATAAGGATAAACCGGAATATTCAAAATTGGTGTAGCTCAATCCATAACCAAAGGGGAACAATGGTGTATTTGGCACATCAAGATACTTGCTTGTCCACTTCACATCGGTGATCGGTCTTCCGGTATTCTTGTAGTTGTAAAACAAAGGAACTTGCCCCACATTTCGCGGGAAAGAAACCGTGAGCTTACCTGAAGGATTGTAATCGCCAAAAATAACATCGGCAAGGGCATCGCCGGCTTTGGTGCCGAGAAACCATGTTTCGAGAATTGCCGAAGCCTGCTCATTCAACCATGTTAAATCCAATGGCCGTCCGTTCATCAGCACAACCACCACAGGTTTCCCGAGTTTGAGGAGTTCGGCAACAAGCTCTTCCTGCACCCCGGGAATATTGATATTGGAGCGGCTATTTGCCTCACCCGACAAATCGCGGGTTTCGCCAATCGCAAGAATTACTGCATCAGAACGCCTGGCAACACTAAGGGCTTCCGCAAATCCTGATTTATTCGTACCCAAAACTTCGCAACCTTTAGCGTGCAGCACTTTGGCAGAAGGAAGCTTATTTTTAATTCCTTCGAGTAAGGTGATGCTTTTCGCATAATCGCCGGCAGCCGACCATGAACCCATCATATCCACTTTGCTGTCGGCAAGCGGGCCTATGACGGCAATGGTTTTCGTGTTTTTTGATAAAGGCAGAATGTCTCCTTCATTTTTTAGAAGCACCATTGATTTTGAGGCAAATTCACGGGCAAAATCAAGATGATCCTGATGCATTACCAGCGTTTTTTCACGCTCTTCATCACAATATTTGTAGGGATCGTCAAACAATCCCAATTCAAATTTAATCCTCAAAATCCTTCTAACCGCATCATCAATTTCCACCATGGTTACCTTTCCCTCTTCAAGTGATTTTAGCGTATAATCGTTGTAAATGGCGCTTTGCATATCCATATCCACACCTGCGTTCAACGCAACTTCACCGGCTTCTTTCCCATCGCGGGCAACGCCATGCAGTTCCAATTCCATGATAGAAGTGTAATCGGTAACCACAAAACCCTGAAATCCCCATTCCTCTTTGAGTATGTCGCGAAGCAGGTATTTATTGCCCGTAGCGGGGACGCCATTCAACTCGTTAAAAGCAGTCATAAAAGTTCCTACGCCAGCATCAACGGTGGCCTTAAAAGGAGGCAGGTAAACTTCCCGTAAAGTCCTGTCCGAAATATCAACGGTGTTGTAATCGCGTCCGGCCATGGCAGCGCCATAGGCTGCATAATGTTTTGCACAGGCTACCACCGTATTATTGTCGTTTAAATCAGTTCCCTGAAAACCTTTTACCCTGGCAGCGGCAATTAAACTCCCGAGGTAGGTATCTTCACCGGCACCTTCGCAAATTCTGCCCCAGCGCGGATCGCGGGCAATATCAACCATGGGTGCAAAAGTCCAGTGAAGGCCTTCGGCCGATGCTTCAATGGCGGCGATGCGATCCGATTTTTCTATCATCGCCAAATCCCAACTGCATGACTGGGCAATGGGAAGCGGAAAAATGGTTTTATATCCATGGATCACATCATAACCAAAAATCAAAGGGATATTTAGCCTTGTATTTTCAACGGCCAATTGCTGCAACTCACGAAGGTATTTTACACCGAAGGCATTGAATATGGCTCCAACTTTTCCATTTTTGATGTCGTCTTTATACCCCAGCCGCATGGTAGGGCCGGTAACATCCCAGTCGCTGGTAAAGAGCGTCATTTGACCAATTTTTTCGTCGGTAGTCATCAGCGCAAGCAATGAGTCAACCTTTTGATCCATGTCGTTATTTTTTGCAGTAGGTTGTTGGCAACGGGTGAATAGCATGGATAAAATAATTGTAGTAAAAATAAAAATGTAAGTGTGTTTTTTCATCTGAATAAAATTAGCCACTGATGCACGGATAAAATTTAATAATGAATTGTTCATGTCAGCAGATGTTAATAATTAAAATGGGTATTTGATAATTTTAATAATTAAATGTGAAGTGAAGTAACTTGTCCCGACCATTCCCCGACCATTCAGGGAAATCCCGCATTTACGGGAATTGAAACAATAGAAAAAATGAAAAACCTGCCAGGTGGAGTGTTAAATTTGTGTTTTATAGCTTCGTCCCGATTTTTACTGGTTATCTCTTTATCCATATTTCCTGACAGATATTATTTTTAATGGAATAGATTTCTCAGTCTCCGTTATCCGGCGAATCTTACCAATGACAAAATGAAATAGATTTCTTGCCGCACGTGCGGCATCGAAAAGACAAATTTTCACGATATATGATGGGAGGAGGGAAATCGGGCGCTTCGCGCCCGATTTCCCTCCTCCAACCACCATTACGACAGCCCTGTCACCTCGAAGGAGCTTGCGACTGAGAGGTCTATTCTACGAAAGAGATTGTTTCCTCAAAGAACTTGTCATTTCGAACCGCCAATTGGTGGTGAGAAATCTAATTGCAAAACAACTTCTATTCAACTGTATAGAGGCTTTGAACTTCCTCAGCAGTTATTGCTCTTTTAAAAATGTGCATTTCATCAAACAAACTCAAATCTGAGAAATGGTCCCAATACGAAAAGTTTGGTTCACCTGAGGCTATCGACATGGATGTACAACCTTCCCAATTGATCGGTGTTGCTAAGGCAAGGTTTTCCATCACAACTTCACCATCAACAAAAATAGTTGCTGCGGTGGTTGAAATCGAAATTGCAATGTGCATCCATTCGCCGAGGGGCTCGATGGTGATGAAGGGATTCATCCAGACTTCGGCAGCGCCAATCCCAAAGTTGATACCGATATTCTGATTGTCACCTGCATTTTCACGCAACATCCTAAAACCTTTAAACCTTGTTGAATCGTTGTATTCCTCGTAGGGGCGGCTGATATTAAAAATTCCACCTCTTTGTGGTTCAGGATTCAACTGGTACCAAAAAGCAATACTAAACTCATCGCCCAAAATTCCATCTGTCGGGTATGTCAGGTATGAGTCTGTAGCTCCCGCATAAGCATCTCCAACTTTACCCTCGGCAAAACCTGGTGAACCTACAACGCCGGGTTCACTACCTGCAACCAGGTCAAGGTTGGTACCATCAAAAGGAAAGTACAAAACCTCTCCTTCCAGAGGGTTGTAGGGCGGAGCCGTTATCTTTTTAAAGCTTATTGCCTGGTTCGTACTTTTATCAGTCATGTCGATGGCTGTGGCAGTTAGTGTGTGATCGCCGTCTAAAAGTTGATTGTAGTTAATTGTCAGATCAATCCTTCTGTAATCAAGAAAAGAAGTGACATCCTTGATGGTGGTTCCATCTAATTTAACAAGCACAGATTTAAGCTCAATATCATCTTCAGCCACCAGTTTAATTGCAATTGTTGCAATAGAATCGGTTGAGCGAACGGTTTTTCCATCAAGCGGATAGTTGATAACAAGCTCAGGAGCAGCCTCATCAGGCCCGGGATCAACTGAATTTATGGGATCGAGCCCCTTTTCGCAGGCAACAGCAAATATTATTACCAGGGAAAATATCATTAAGTATTTTATAATTTTCATTGTATTAAGTTTTTAATTTTTCAAATATTTAGCTATGGTCTTAATGCAGGAATTTGATCTATCTGGTTTTGCGGATAAGGTAGGAAAATCTTATCTTCTGAAAAAGATCTTCCGCCATAATTTAGCTCATCAGTCCTGCCAAGCCTAACCATATCATAAAAACGTGAGCCCCATTCCATGGCAAGTTCAGCGAATTTTTCGTCCATAACCTGATCTAAAGTTACGCTGTTTAAATTGTCCAAACCGGCTCTTGCCCTTACAAGATTCACTGCTTCATCAGCTGAGCCGGCAGTTCCGCTTGCCCCCTGTGTGAGTGCCTCAGCATACATCAGCAGTACTTCGGCATAACGGATGCAGGTAAAGTTTTTGTTTGTTCCGTAATCTGTGCGGCCGGGGGTGAGCTGATCAGAAGGCAGATAATGCTTTCCGCTAACAAAAATTTCGCGGGCAAAATCATTAATAGTGTCTCCTGAGCGTGTAGTATTTGAAATCCATGAAGGCAGGTTTGCATAATCGGGGTCGGATGCCAGTGAATCGATGCCCTTGTTGGTGAAAAGCACTGAGGTTTCCAAACGAATGTTTTCGCCCCGGTCGAGCATAAACTTAACATACTTCATACTGGGCTCATAAAAACCCCATCCACTACCGGCACCTTCAACGGCAGGAGACCAACCCTCGGGACCAAAAAAGGCAAATAAATAGGCAAAATTATTACCCGTTCCCTGGCCAAAATCAGAGTATTGCATTTCCCAGATGTTCTCATTATTAAGTTTTCCGGGTATTTTAAATAATTGATAAAAATCGGGTTCCAGCATAAATTTGCCGGATTTAATGATTTCGCCACTGGCATCGGCAACAGCCTGGTAATTTTTGAGTTCAAGATTGGCAAGCGCCTTTACAGCATAAGCGGTGTATTTGGTAACGCCACCGGGAACATCAGTACGTTCATTTGGTTTAACTGATGGCAGGTTCGGAATCGCTTCATCCATCCAGTCTGTAATCATCTGCATAATTTCATCCTTACTACTCAGCTCGGTGGCTAATAAATCGGAAGGATTGGAAGTGGGAGGAACAGGTATTTCACCCCAAACCCTGCTAAGCTGCAATAACCACCATGATTTCATAACCTTTGCCTCGGCAATGTACTGATCAGCAAGCGCGGGATTTGGAGCATATTCCTTAAAAAGTTCGATCTGCTCCATGGCCGAGTTGGCCGAAAACATATTCTGATAATAATTTTGCCACAGCGAATTATACATCCAGTAATCTTTGTTGTAATTGTATTTGTCGGTCTCCCAAAAATCCTGTTGGTCGCCCAGGCCACCGGCATTTACATCATCACCACGTACTGAAATCACAGGGAAATTATCCCACTCGGTGTTATTAAATTCGGTATAGATACCGATGAGGGGTAATATCATATCCTCGCTTTTGGTGTAGTCGGTGTTTCCGGTTAGGCTCTTGTTTTCGGCAGTTTCATCGAGATATTTTTCACAGCCGGAAAAACTTATAAGTAGTCCCAGTGCAAAGATGCTTGAAAATATAAATTTATTCAATTTCATAATTAGAAAGATTAAAAATTAAAATTTAACGTTTAGGCCAAAAGTATAAATTGCTGCAACGGGATAAGACTGTGTATCCACGCCATTGGCTACTTCGGGGGTAAAGCCGTTGTATTTAAACAAGGTTAAAGGCCGTTCGGCAGTAAAGAAAACCCTTGTTTCGGGGAAGTTGCCACTTAGCCACGTGGTATTTTTAATGGTGTATCCCAGTTGAATATTCTGGATACGGAAGAACGATCCATCTTCAACAAAATAATCACTCATTTTTTGGTTCCAGCCTTTACGCATTCCGGCAGATGAAGGATACTCGTTGGATGTTCCTTCGCCATGCCAGCGGTTGGTGGCAAGGTCGGCATCCATGTTGGCATCAGGAGTCCAAATAATTTCGCCGCGCTTACGGTTCAGAATTTTGTTTCCGGTCTGGCCGTAAACACTTAGGGAGAAATCAAAATTCCCGTAATAGATGCTTAGGTTTCCACCATAAATAAAGCTGGGGAAATATGAGCCCAGGATAACGCGGTCGTCATCGTCAATCAAACCATCATTATTTTGGTCAACATATTTAAAGTCGCCGGGTTCCAACCCATTTTCGATGGCCACCGGATCGGCATCAATTTCTGCCTGGTTTTGATAAACTCCAGCAACCTCGCGGCCATAAAAGGCCATCAGGGGTTCACCAACATAGGTACGCTGACGGAATTCAGCAGTTCCACCATCAATGGATTTTTGGCCATAAAGATCGATGGCTTCATTTTTGAGTGTCGAAAAATTGGCGCCAACACTATAGCTAAGTTTCTCGCTCACGCGATTCGACCAATCCAAAGCCAACTCTAAACCTGAGTTACGGATGGTTCCCACCGGCTTAAGTACACTTCCTCCAACAGATGGAATATTAACCGGAATGGCTGCATTTTTGGTATCGCGGTTGTAATAATCGAAGTCAACAGAAAGCTTGTTATCGATCATCTTTGCAGTAAAACCAAAGTTGGTCTCCTCGGTAAGCTCCCATTTTAGTGAGGAATATGTACTTGAAACTACGGTTCCGGAATACAAAATCCCACCCAGGGAGGTGTTATAAACATCGGTAGTGAAGGTGCCATCACTGGCCTGTATGCGGTCGTTACCCAGCTGCCCCCAACTGGCACGCAATTTCAGGTAAGGTAATATCGCGTTATTCTTAAGGAAATTCTCCTGTGTAATAACCCAGGCAAGGCCGATGGTGGGGAAGTAGCCCCATTTCTGCTGGTATTTGTTACTCCCATCAGCCCGATAGGTTGCATAAGCAAGATATTTATCATCGTAGTTATAAGCCACCCTTCCGAAATACGACATCCCATATTGGCGTAAACCGTTATCATGAACGCCCTCTGACGGAATATCCAGGGTCTGATTAATGTACCATGATTGTTCCATGCCAATAGGGAAATTTTTACCCTGGGCGCTTAAAAACTGGTATCCTTCATCTTTAAACGAAGTACCCGCCATCAGCGTAAAACTGTGCTTATCGAAATCTTCGTTGTAGGTTAATACATTGTCCCAAATATTATTATTGTACAGCGAATAATTCCTGGTAATAGTAGCATCAGTAGCCTGGTAATTTTCGCCAAGATACCAGGGTAAATTTACAATGCGTTGGTCGAGCGAAGTATAGCTGTAGTTATAAGTACTTTTAAAGTTTAGCTTTTCGGGAATTAAAGTGATTTGCATATAAAAATTGGCCAACAGCTTTTTGATTTTCATAAGATCGATGTTGTTATCCATTATAGGAAAGGGATTCTGACCTTGCCTGTATCCAATATCCTGCGCATTGGAATAATTAGTCGGCTCAGCCTGGTGATTCATGGTATCATAAACCGGCATCGTGGGAACAGCATAGTATGCCTGATTCCATGCACCGCTTTGTGCATTGTATTTTGTTGCATTGCTCAGTATCATGTTTCCGCCAACGGTAAGCCACTTGGTTGCTTTTATATCCAATTTCGTACGCAGGTTTACCCGCTCGTACTCATTTTTCGTATCCATGATACCATCCTGAAAGAAGTAATTTCCGCCAATCGAGTATCTGACGTTTTCGCTCCCGCCCGAAAAGTCCAGACTATGGTTACTTATTGTGGCCGGACGCAATATTTCTCTATACCAGTCGGTATTTGGAGCCGGGATGTTGGGATCAACTGTGCTTCTGCCGTAGCGTTGCATGGCATTCAAAATAAATTCCTGAGCGGGGGCAGAGCCCGATTCCATGACCATAGTTGTAAACTGCTGCGAATTGGCCATTTTTACAACATTCTGTGCTACCTGGTAGCCGGTGTAACCATTGTAGGTAATTTCAGTTTTTTGGTTGTAAGATCCTGAATTGGTTTCGATCAATATTACACCATTGGCTGCCCTAACGCCATAAATGGCTGCAGCGGAGGCATCCTTCATCACAGACATCGACTTAATATCGCTGGAATTTAAAAAGTCGATATTATCAAAAAACATCCCATCAACCACATAAAGTGGGCCTTCGTTACCCCTTCCGGGGAATGATCCTATACCGCGGATTCTAACGGTTGGTGAATCGCCGGGGCCGCCATTGGTCACAATTTGCAAGCCTGCAACTTTTCCCTGCAATGCCTGCAATGGCGTAGAAGAAGGTGTTTTTATAATGTCATCAGATTTGATAGTTGTAATGGATGAGGTAAGGTCTTTAACTTTAGTACTACCATAACCAACCACTACCACCTCCTGCAGGAACGATGCTGTGGGACTTAATGCCACGTCAATCGTGGTTTTATCCCCAACAATTATTCCCTGCATTTCGTAACCGATGTAGGAAAATTCAAGTGTGGTATTTCCATCAGGAACTTTGATGGTATAAAAACCATCGATGTCAGACACCGTTCCGGTAACGGTACCCTGAATCACGATGTTTACACCGGGAAGGGTGGCCCCTTCGATGGCATCAGTAACAGTACCTGTAATGGTACGTTCCTGAGCGTAGGTTTGCACGAAGCACACCGCAAAGATTAAAAAAAGTAATAGTTTTCGTTTCATAATTATTGAAGTTTGTGTTTAAAATTTTTCGTAAAAATATTAATGTTTTCTCAAATATCCGGTATTGTATATTTGGAAATTTTTGTGGCTGATAGAGACAAGGCATGCCTTGTCTGTACGGCATTTGAAATTATTTATCCAGCCATCCACCATTAAATCCAGCCTTTTTTAATCCCTTGATAATGTATGGATTTTTCTTCATCAAGCCCCAAACCAATTGGGTTCTATAATTTTCGAGCATGATAAGAATTGGTCCCTGATCGATACCTATATAATCATGATCATACCATCCTATTGGATTTTTCTCATCAACAAAAGTAGGATTAAAGGCATCTTTAAAACCATATTTATCATAAAGATTTTCGCCGTAAAGATTGTACATTTCCTCAAGCGCAGGAATACAAACTTCGGGGGCAAAAGGAATTGCCCCCCCCGCTGCGGTTGGTGCAATTGTTCCATCATCGGTCAAATAATCGGCGGCAGCGCCTCTGGCCCGGTAGGTACTAAACTGAACTTTTTGCCCTTGAACTTCCCTCACCAAATTTGCCGGCCCATCGCAGGCAGTAAGTCCCCAGATATTTTCGCCATAGCCAGTAAAACCTTTTGGGTTTTCGATACAATAAGCACGGTTGGCCAGGGTAGCCCTTCTTGAATTTTCAAAATAGTCAATCCCCTTTTCTTTCATGTAATCATCCTGAATGCCTTTAAAATCGATGTACATCTGCGAATATTGATGACCGAACAGCGGCCCGAAGTTTACATGCTCATATCCCTGATAATCGGCCCAAAGGTATTTCTCTGTCCATTTTTCCCAGATTATTTCGCTAACCGGATGCGTTGGTGAGCCCAGTGCCAGAATGTTTAAAATCATGGCTTCATTGTAGCCGCTCCATTCTGCCTTTAAAAAACCTTTTTCAGGATGCCAACCCATCGAAAGCAAATTGTTATCGTTCATAAACCAATCCCATTCAACCCTACGATACAATCCATCGGCAATTGATCTAATTTGTGATTCAACTTCATCATCACCATCAAAATATGTCATGCACGATAAAATCCCGGCCATGAGAAGGCCGGTGTCGATTGTGGAAAGTTCCACATTTTTAAAACGCATGCCTGTTTTCATATCCAAAAAATGGTAGAAAAAACCTTTGTAACCTGCAACACCTGCCTGGGCATCGCCTTGCGGAAGATTTTGAATAAACTTAAGTGTTTTCAATACCCTTGCAGCAGCTTCAGCTCTTGTGATATATCCATTCTCAACACCAATAATGTAGGCCGTAAAACCAAAGCCCATTGCCGCTATACTCGAAAATGATTTGGTGGGCCAGCGATCGGGGGTTAAACCGCTTTGTGGATCGGCAAGTTCCCAGAAAAAATTAAAGGTTCTTTGGTGTAGATCATCAAGACTAAAATCTGTTGCAGTTTTTTCCTGATTGTTTGTTTCAGTATTATTATTTGTTTGCCATTGGCATGATCCTAAAAATAATAACGAAATTACAAGTAACGAAGTAAAATATTTCATTGTCGTTGGTTTTAAATATCCTTAATTATGTAAAACTCTAATGATTTTTTAAAGCTTCAAATTTAAGAAAAATAGATGATTGAAATCAAGATTATTAAACGCCAATACGGTAATATCCGAAATAAAACATAAACCTTCCTATAATTTCCTCAAAAATGATGAGGAAAAGTACCATAGTATAAAATCGAATCAAAGGGGTAAAAGTTACCTCCATTGATGGCAGCTTTAGCGACAGGTATGCTGTGAATAATGCCGAAATAAAAATTATAAAAAGCCTTATCAGGTAAAGTGAATGATAAGAGCCCGAAACAAAATCGGGAGTCTCAATGCCCGAATGATCCATTTTAACAAGACGATTATTAATTAAAAATGCTGCAAAGAGTTGAAATAATAGCAGGGCTGATACTGTTCTTAATAGAATTACATTAATGCTTGTAAATGCAGGATTGGTAATATAAAAACCGACCACTACCATCAGTCCCAAAACAAGGGCTGACATAAAAAAGTGAAAGGGGGTAAACCAGGTGTTCCATGCCGGAATTGTACGAATCATATAAATTCTTGACATAAAATAAATAAGCAGGAGTCCCAAAGCAGATCCAAAAACAAATACAAACTTTTGAAAAAGCGCACTCTCCCATCCTAACCAAAACTGCAGGAAAATCAACAAAACACCCACTCCAAAAAGACCGATACCTAAAATTTCGCGGCTTAGCCATGATGAAGCAAAATTATTTGCTGCATTGAAAGCATTGGCCGGATAACCCAAATGCAGGAAAGAAATGAATGTTGCCAATACAATTGCAGCAAGCGCTATAAAATGCGGTGATAAAATAACAATCCCTTCACAGAAAGGCTGTAAAGAAGACTGAGGATAAAAATACAATACAGTGAGTACAAGAATTATCCCAACACTCATTTGAGTTAGCAGTGTAAAAATTATTAATGACCAGTCGTTTTTGTACATCGGGGGAAGAGTTAATTGTTATTGGTTAATTGTTATTCGTTATTGGTTAATTGCCTGCCTCGCCTTTGCGCAAGCCAACGCTGGCGGCCCGCTTCGCAGCGAGGCGAGCAAGGCGGGTTATTTGTTATCTGTTATTCGTTATCTGTCCCGAAAAAAAAATCTTTGATTTTTGTAACTTTTCGAGATGCACATACGGCGGATTTCCAATTACCACATCAAAACCTCTGGTGTATTCGGTGCGAAAGGCGTGTTGGCGGGTGCAAACTGCTCCAGGGGAGCATGCTCCCCTGTGTACTGTCTCCGATTCCGGCACTGTGCGCCGGAGCATGCTCCGGCGTTGTGCCGGTATCTGCGACTCCTGTCCGGGGAGCATGCACCGGCGTTGCTTGTATTTCCTGTGTTGCCTGGGGAGCATGTTCCCCGGAATCATGTGTAGTATCGGCACTGTGCGCCGGAGCATGCTCCGGCGTTGTGCCGTTATCTGCGACTCCTGTCCGGGGAGCATACACTGGCGTTGTGCCGGTATCTGCAACTCCTATCCGGGGAGCATGCACCGGCGTTGCTTGTATTTCCTGTGTTGCCTGGGGAGCATGCTCCCCTGTATTGTCTCCGGTTTCGGCACTGTGCGCCGGAGCATGCTCCGGCGTTGTGCCGGCATCTGCGACTCCTGTCCGGGGAGCATGCACCGGCGTTGCTTGTATTTCCTGTGTTGCCTGGGGAGCATGCTCCCCGGAGTCATGTGTAGTATCGGCACTGTGCGCCGGAGCATGCTCCGGCGTTG
>CAZQIV010000104.1:0-5374 GCA_964593705.1 uncultured Lentimicrobiaceae bacterium
ACCATAAGTTTTACATGATCACCTTGTTTGGTTTTGGCTTGTCCAAGTTAGGGTTGACAATGCCAACAAACCTGAAATACTTGCCGGAAGCGAAACCAAATTATTATTACTCAAATCAAGGAAGGTAAGTTTTTGTAATTTGCCAAAGGATTCGGGTAAGGCGCTTAAATGGTTTTCCGATAAATCAAGCCATTCAAGTTGGTTCAGTCCCCCGAAATTAGCGGGTAAAGTTGTGAGCTTATTTTCAGAAAGGTCAAGTTGCGAAAGATTAACCAGCCAATCAATCTTATCATCAAGCGTTTTAAGTTGATTGTTGCTGATGTTTAAATTGTAAAGCGAATATAGTTTACTGATTTGCACGGGGTAATCGGCGAATTGATTGTTAGATAAATTGAGCCTGTTAAGATTTTGAAGCCTGTCAAATTCTTTTGGTAAATCCTTAAGTTTGTTGTTGCTCAAATCCAGTTCATCCAAAAATTGCAATTGTGAAAATTCATCGGGAAGCTTTACTATTTTGTTGCCCTGCAAAAATATTTCGCTAAGTGATTTAAGCGTGTCAATTTCGGGTGGGACAACTTTTATTTGATTATGACTTAGGTCGAGCGAAGAAAGATTTGCAAGTTGATACAGGCTATCGCCGGGAATATTGGCTATTTTATTGTTGCCAAGTTTTAGAATTTTTAAGCCCTTTAAACAAAAAATCTGATTTGGAAAATTAACGATTTCATTAGCTCCTAAATCCAATATGGAAATATGTTTAAGTTTCCTGATACTTTCGGGAAGTTCGGCTATTTTATTGCCACCCATATCGAAAATGTTCAATTGCTTACAATTGCCAATTTGTGGTGGAATAAATCCGATTTGATTATTGGACATCGAAAGTACCTGCAAATTTTTTAGTTGTTCTATTTCATCGGGCATGGTTTCGATTGAATTTCCGCTCATATTTAGCCAAACCAATCTGTTTAAAACGCCAATATCGCCGGGTAGTTCAGTTATTTGATTTTCGCTGAGATTAAGTTCCTCCAGTTCCCAATAGTTAAAAATTACTTTTGGAAATTCTTTAAGTTGGGTGCCATTAATTTTGAGAGTCCTGAGGTAAGCAAGACTTTCAAGTGCATCGGGAAGGTTTCTTATTTGATTGTTGCCCAGATCAAGATGTGTAAGATAAAATAATTTATAAAAATTCGCCGGTAATTTATCAATATAGTTATCATTTACATAGAGATCACGCAAACTGGTAAGTTCACACAATGCAGAGGGAAGCATTGATAATCTGTTTTCACTCACGTCAAGTAAAGTGAGAGTATCTAATTTATTGATGCTGTCGGGTAAATTTATAAGCTCGTTTTTGTTAAGAACAAGGATTTTCAGGTTCCTCATTTTATTGATGGATTCAGGGAGCTTACTAAAATAATTCCCACTCATCAGCAGAATATTCAAACTTTGATATTCAAGCACTTTTTCCGGAAATATATCATATTGTTTATTACTGTCGTCAAGTACACGGATTCCCTTCGTCAGATTGCCGGCACCATCGGCCAAAAGGTACTCTGTTTTTGTAGTGTCGAGCAGATAAAAGTGGTTGCTGCGCCTCACCCGGGCTAATCCATAATTGTCGAAAGGCCGTGCTTCGTCATATTTGTAAGCAATTTTTGCCTGTCCAAGCGTATCAATAAATCCGTATTTATTGTCTTTAAACGCCAACGCTAATTTACCATCAAAAAAGTAAAATGCACTTATAATATCCTTGTTGGTTTTGTTTGCCATTTCCAGGCTTTCGCGCTGCTGCAAAATCAAATTGCGGCATTAATCCTTGAATTTACCGGCTCTTTTTTTCTCCTCTGTAATGTTTGTCCATTCAAAGGCTTTGTCGAAATACTGAAAAACGATAATATAATCGGGCTCAACACTATTAAACAGTTTCATGCCCTCCTCCATATTAACCTGGTATGGACTTTCGGCCTGCGGAAATGCTATGAGTACGGAGAATAAATAAAATATCGTGGCAACTATTTTTTTCATCTTTCCTCCTTAGGTTTCATATTTTGAAAATCAAGTAAACGCGATGCTGCCCACGCCGCTTTATCCTTATTTTTTACTTCGTCCTGGTAAAAGGCTACCAGGCTTTGGTAGGCAACGATGGCTTCGGCCAGGATGCTGTTGTATTCCTTTATTACATCATTCCTGTCTTTGTCCTTTTTGAGCGCTTCATTATAAACCTGTAAGGCTTCGCGATATTTGAGGCTTTTGCGTAAGGCCATCGCCCTGTTTTTATATTGCCCGATAATTACATCCGCATCAATTTTCTCCCGCACTTTTTTAATGGAATTGTTAATTTCGATGGTATCTCGTTTTATTCTGCTTATTGTTTGTATTGTGGTATCGTTGAAAGTTTCCAGGCTAACAACTGTATTTTTTTCATTATCAACCGAAGAAATAACACTTTGGAAAAAGCTAAATATACCACCTGCCACATCATTTTTTTTTGATTTTTCATTGCTAATAATCGAATCTGCACTTAGGGAATTGATAACTTGTTTTGCTTTTTCAAAGTTGTTTATGGCATCTTCATAATCGTTGTCGCCAATTAGATTGAAAGCATTATCCTTTGATTTTTGAATCTCTTGTTTTGTATTTGTAATAAAATAGTTCACGGCTTTTTGCTGACTTATAATGGCTTTAGTTTTTTGTTCCTGGGCTATCCTGTTGGACGAAAATGCGAGAAAAACCAGCCCAATGCTTACAAGTAAAAACAGGGTAACAATAAGCGATATTATTCGCTGAATACGGAGCTTTTTCTGCCTGTCTTTTTCGAGTTGCGCTTGTTTTTCAAGGAATATACGTTGTTTTTCTTCCTGCTCCTTTTCAAGTGCAATTTTTTCCTGTTCGTCCTTATATTTTTTTTGCGATTCGAGAATGGGTTCAATAAGTGTATCGTGGCTCAATTCAAAACTAAAGCGCCCAAAGCTGTTTTGCTCAGCACGCAGCAGATGCGTGTCAACCAAAGCTTTTAGCTGGTGCTCATCAATATATTCTTTACAAATATTTTCGTCAAGCGAAATTCTTTGTTTGCTTCTTATCAATTCATCTTCGATCAGACGATTGGCGTTGTGTTGGTCTTTGGAGGGGAGTTTATTGATGGAGTCATTATAGAAATTTAAAAATATATTTTTAAACTCGGGCAGGTCGTTCACCTCAATTTCTACAGTGCTTTCGTTACCGGGAGTTTTGCTTTTTTCTTCGGCAATTTCTTCAATTCTGTGGCAAACAATCTACAATTGTGTTGTTTCGATATTTTGTTTTCCGCCATCGGTTAGTTCATCGATTATTTTGTTGATTGCATCTTTTTGATGTCCCGATCCCTGCCATAGAAAATTCCGGACTGATCGCTCCGGAATGGTGTTGCCCCGGGATATCTTCTTTGTCCCATCTTATTTGCTTATTCGTTTTTTGAATTTCTCAATTTTTTTAGGTGGATCCAGGTCGAGTATAAATTGCAACAGGCGGTTATACCATTTTTCAAAATCGAATCCAATGAATAGAAAATGATTGGCATCCTGAATTTTTTTCTTGATTTCGGGTGGGATAACAACCTTCTTCAAATACTTATAAAAATTTTCATGGGTATAAATGTATTTGCCATCAGCGGTTGCATTTCCCAGGATGTTATAGATTACAGGGGTTTCATCATCATCAGGATCCATTTCCTGTATGGTTCCATTGTATGTTATAAAATTATGGTCGATGGCAAAATCATCATAAATTCGATGCATGGTGTCATCAGGGCAAAGTGAAACAATCAGATTAAAAGGAATCTGTGCAAAATCTTCAAGCAGGCTTCTACCGATCTTATTTTGCACGAGGAAATCGGATTTATAGTATTCCAAGGCAAATGCCGAAATGATCTCATCCGATTGCGGTGAATAGAAACCTTCATTTTCGATATATTCCATGTCAGGAAAACCTTCTGCTATCTGATTAAAAAACTCCCGGTGCAGTGAATTACCCTTATCGTCCACAGAAATTTCAGGACCAAGAAACAAGATACATTTCATTTGCTTGAGCGCCATTTTAAGCATCATCCAGTTTATCTTCCCATAATCCTCATCATTAGGCGGGTCAAACTCCCCGGATTGTTCTGGAGGCGGTAACTTTTCGATAAGCTGTGTGAGCTACTCAACATGTCCGTTTACCACCTTTTTCAGGCTTTCTTTTTTTTTGCTTAACATCCGGATCGAGATTACTGGCAATATTAATTGTTATATCACCGGCATTGATGTCCTGTAAAACAAGGTTATGATCGCCCTGGATGCTGCTGGTGTTATCGCTCATCTTACCCGATACTTATATTTCCGCCCGAATTGATATCCTGCAACGAAATGTTGTTGTTGCCTGTAATTGTCTGGGTGTTGGTTTTGTTAACCATTGGTACGCCTTCTTGTTTTGCCACGGTTTCAACTTCTTTGAGCTTGGCAGAAAGCTGACGTTGCAATTCTTCGTTGTCTTCGAGTGCAAGCTCAAGATTTGCCTTGATGCTGGTTACTTCTTCTTCAGTTATTTCGCCGCGTTCAACTTTTGCGAGTTTTTCCTGTACCGATTTTTTTCCACCCAAAGCATTTCCTATCCAACTAAATACTCCGTTTACTGTTTCGGCAACGGCAGGATTTTCCATAAGTTTTTTTCCTCCGCTGATAATTGCTCCTGTAAGTGCGATAATTTCTAACATATATTTTCTGTTTTTATTTGTTAATAAACAACCTGGCTAAATTTAAGTTCTCAATAGCCAACAAATTAACTGTATTTTAACA
Source organism: uncultured Lentimicrobiaceae bacterium (assembly GCA_964593705.1). Classification (GTDB taxonomy): domain Bacteria; phylum Bacteroidota; class Bacteroidia; order Bacteroidales; family 4484-276; genus SABY01. The sequence goes on from CAZQIV010000104.1 coordinate 4,812, forward strand.
GTGTTATTTATTAATTCCTTTGATTGAAAAATTAGTAATCATCGTAAAATGTCTTATTTTTGTCGCCGATACAAGCGGTAGTAGCTCAGTTGGTAGAGCATCAGCTTCCCAAGCTGAGGGTCGTGAGTTCGAGCCTCATTTACCGCTCAAACTGCAAGGGGGTTTAAGGAAAGACTTAGCCCCTTTATTATTCATACCAAAATGCAAGAGGATATTGCAGCAGCAAATCAGTATTACGTTTACATTTTACATTCACAATCATCTGATAAAATTTATATCGGTTATTCTGCCGATCCTTACAGGAGATTGCAGTCGCATAATCATCCTCAAAACAAAGGATGGACAAAAAGATATCAGCCGTGGGAAATAATTTATACCGAAACCTTTGAAAGCAAATGCATGGCTTTGAAAAGAGAAAGACAATTAAAAACTGCCCAAGGCAGAAGATTTATTTGGGAAGAAGTTTTGAATCACCCATAGCTCAGTTGGTAGTCCGCCAGCCGGCGGATCCCAAGCTGAGGGTCGTGAGTTCGAGCCTCATTTACCGCTCAAACTGCAAGGGG
>CAZQIV010000104.1:5474-7360 GCA_964593705.1 uncultured Lentimicrobiaceae bacterium
CCGGCGGATCCCAAGCTGAGGGTCGTGAGTTCGAGCCTCATTTACCGCTCAAACTAAATCAAGGCTTTAGCAAAGAATGTTAAAGCCTTTTTCTTTTGATAGTGTAAGCCTTGGCGGTATCCTTTCAATTTCAGAACCCCTGACCTATAATTTACAAATCAATTAGTTACAACTTTTTTGTCGTAATTTAGCGTGTCGCAAATTCAATTTTTTTACTTAGTGGCTCTGAGTGTCCTAAGTGTCTAAGTGTTGATTTTTTGAAGGTTACCACTAAGGCACTGAGAGCACAAAGGTTCACTAAGATGCATTATTCACGACAATTTATTTACGTTAAGTTAGGAGTTTTTAATTTATGGTTTTCACTTAATAAATTTCAACTCCATAAAGTTAAAATCCGGATTGGTAACATCAATCCGTTTCATCGGCATCGCTCAATTCTCGGTAAAGCAATTTTTTGGGATTTGAATTTGTGCTATTTTTCCCATCCTCTCTCGGAAACATTGAGATGGCCTTGCGCACGGCTTTAGATCCATAGCGTTTCCTGATGTGGTCCAGCGTCTGGTAAAGGCTCACCATCTCGGGGGTATCCTCAAACATGTTGAGTTGTTGTACTCCGTTTACCAAATGGCTAAACCGCACGCCAATCAAGCGGATAAGCATGCGCCGCTGGTAAAGTCGGCCAAAAAGTTCCAGCGCAATTGTTGTCAGCACATGGTCGAACGAAGTGTAGGAGATGGTTTTTTGCAGGGTGTGTGTGTCGAAGTTAGAGTAGCGGATTTTCACGCTTATGCAGCCGGTGAGTTTACCTTTTTTTCGCAACTGAAAAGAGATTTTTTCCACCATCGAGCTGAGTATTTCGCGCAGTCGCGCCACATCGATGGTGTCCTGCTCAAAAGTACTTTCGGTGCTGATGGATTTCTGTTCTGAGTAGGGTACCACCGGTGTGCTGTCGATGCCATTGGCTTTTTTCCAGATGTCGTGCCCGTTTTTGCCCATGAGTTTTTCCATCATTTCGGGCGGGATCATGCTCAGCGTTTGGATGTCGATCACACCCATCGAGCGCAGCAACTGGTAAGTTTTTATCCCGATCATAGGGATTTTTCGGATGGACAGTGGTGCCAGGAAAGGTTTCACGCGGGCTTGTTCTACCTGTATCTCCCCGTTGGGCTTGGCCTCGCCGGTGGCAATCTTCGATACGGTTTTGTTTACCGAAAGCCCCAGCGAAATAGGTAGTCCGCTTTCTTTGATGATGCGCTCCCGTAGTTCGTGCGTCCATTTTACCGAACCAAAAAAGCGATCCATCCCGGTGATGTCGAGGTAGTGTTCATCGATGGAGGCTTTTTCGTAAACAGGGGCTTTTTCGGCGATGATTTCGGTAACCATGCGTGAATACTTGCTGTACTCTTCCATGTCGCCCCGCACCACAATGGCATCGTTGCACAGGTTGAGTGCCATCCTCATGGGCATTGCCGAGCTCACGCCAAAGCGGCGGGCTTCGTAGCTACAACTGGCCACCACGCCACGGTCGGAAGTGCCGCCGATAAGCACAGGCTTCCCTATCAGCTTTGAGTTCATCAGCCGTTCTACCGACACGAAGAAAGTGTCGAGGTCGAGGTGTACTATGGTGCGGTTGGGCATGGGGAAATTCGTTAATTGTTAATCGTTATTCGGCAATTGCCCCCGCAACCCTTTAATTCCCTAAAGGGAGGCTGGCCTACCCCTTTAGGGGTCAGGGGTGCGTGGGGCTTATAGTCATTTGTTTTTGATAAGCTGCCCATTGCCTACTGGGGACTGCCTACTGAGAACTGCCCACTGGGGACTGCCCACTGGGGACTGCCTACTGAGAACTGCCTACTGAGAACTGCCTACTGAGAACTGCCTACTGA
>CAZQIV010000104.1:7460-25210 GCA_964593705.1 uncultured Lentimicrobiaceae bacterium
ACTGAGAACTGCCTACTGAGAACTGCCTACTGAGAACTGCCTACTGAGAACTGCCTACTGAGAACTGCCTACTGAGAACTGCCTACTGAGAACTGCCCACTGAGAACTGCCTACTGAGAACTGCCTACTGAGAACTGCCTACTGGAGGCTCATAACTGAAGACTGAATTTTTTTCTTGTTTTTTAAAATATAATTTTTACTTTTGACCATTAAATAGACATTAATTAGTTTACAAAATAGGCATATTTAAGTTTTGCACAAATAATTGTTAATAAAAATGAGGGATAAAATTTTGATGATATTTGAGATTGCCGGAATAAGAAGGCTTTCGCCGAATAAAGTTTATTTGGCAAGGGATATGGATCATTCCCAAATCTCCACTCCAACCTCTAACTTCTACCCTCCAACCTCTAACTTCTACCCTCTAACATCTAACTTCTACTCTCTATCCTCCAACCTCTACCATCTAACCTCAAACCTCTATCATCATGCACTTCAGTACAAACATCAGATTATTGCGCAAGCGCAAAGGCCGCACACAGGACGATGTGGCAAGCTCGCTCAACATTAAGCGTTCGACTTACAACAATTACGAAAACCGCATTGCCCGGCCGGGCGTGGATGCCTTGATAAATTTCTCGGAATATTTTGGCATTGCCATCGACACACTCATCAAGGTTGACCTTTCCATACTCACCGAAAGCCAGCTTTCGCAGTTGGAAAAAGGGTATGATGTGTATATCAGGGGCAGTAATCTCAGAGTGTTGGCCACCACGGTTGACAACAACAATGAGGAGAATATTGAGCTGGTAGCCGAAAAAGCGAAGGCCGGCTATACCAACGGTTTTGCCGATCCGGAGTTTATCCGCATCCTGCCTACTTTCAAGCTGCCCTTTTTATCCAAAGAAAAAAAATACCGTACCTTCCAGATCAATGGCGATTCGATGCTCCCCATTCCACACGGATCGTATGTAACGGGCGAGTTTATTCAAAATTGGGAGTTTATCCGTAACGGCGAAGCCTGCATTGTGCTGACACTGAACGAAGGAATTATTTTTAAAATCGTGGAAAATCAGATCGAAGAAAATGGCTTTTTACGTTTACATTCGCTCAACCCAATCTATGTGCCTTTTAGCATACACGTAAGTGAAATCAAGGAAGTTTGGAAGTTCACCAACTTCATCAGTTCCGAAATGCCCGAAGGCCGCACCCCCGAGAACGAGATCGTGGAAAGCATCCGCGAGATAAAAAAGGATGTGAAGGGGATTAATGAGAAGTTGAAGGAGATGGAGTAGAGAACTAAGCGAACGAAGCGACTGGAGAGAACTAAGCGAACTAAGCGACTTGAGCGACCGAAGCGACTTGAGAGAACGAAGCGAATGAAGCGACTAGAGCGAACGGAGCGGCTGGAGAGAACGAAGCGAATGAAGCGAACGGAGAGAACGAAGCGAACTAAGCGAACGAAGCGAATGGAGAAAAGGGAGGGACAGGGAGAGAAATTCACCCGGTGAATTTGGCTTGAACGTGTGCAAACAAGCTAAAAGGTCAGCACGATGTTTTTAAGCTATTCACAGGGTGGATGAAAAACCGTATTTTTTTAATATTAAAAAAATGAAGATAAAATGCCACTGAGGGAAGCCATTGACCAAAGGAATAAGCGGAATATCTGAATACACTGTATTTATTACTATACCGGTTCAAAAATAGCTACGCAAATTGCCCGATTCAGTAGCTGTAAAACTGGAATTAGGTATGCTTAACCAGGAAAAAAAACCCAAAAACCCAACACAACTCTCAAAAGATAAATATGCCGGCTATGATTTCTGGCGTTGTACTTTTTCTTAATGCCAGGGTTGCGATCCCTTCCCTTCGGTTAGGGCTGCGAACCCTTATTGGCTTTGGGTTTACAGCCCCGCAGGGGATTGCAACCCTAAAACAAGAATAAAAAACCCCACCCAACTCAAGATGAGCGGATGGTTATGGTAAAATTAGAAAAGACCAATGGCCAAGTTTTGAACTATTATTTATTTGGTTATTTAGAAACGTGATTGGAGTTGTATCCAAACCTTTCTTTATGCAAGTGATTATTTATGCCGGGTTTCCATAAAGGTTTTGAGGCCGATATGTTTATTTTTAATCATCTCCTGCGATTTTAGTCCCAATTCTTCATACATCTCAAATTCGCCATCAATATTACAATCATCCTGATCGAGCGTACAAACCATCGAAAAATTCCCTGCCAATCTATCGCCTTCTACATATTCAGTTATGTTTATAAATCCACTATTGCATCCAAAACCTTCGTATTCGTCAGGATCAAGGTTAGGAAAAAAGAAACCCATAAAAAAGGCATCATAACCCGGATATGCTAAAGAGTAAGTTCCTGTTCCGTTAAATGTTCCTATTCCTGAATTAAGATCAACGAAAGTGAAAATCAAGTTCCAATATTGATCAGCACCCCCGGCTGCCAACACCAGCGAATTATAGGTATTACCCTGAATTACAGTATCTGATAAAAAGTATCCAAAGGTTAATTCAAATTCATCATTCATTACCTGGCCCTGATATATTCCATCGACAGATATTTTGAAATATCCTTGGGTTTCACCTCCTTCGCAGCATAAATCCACATAGTTGTTTTCGCCAACAACAAATGACCCCGCTGTTTTGGTGCAATATTCCGATTCAAAAGTATATACACGTTCAGAGGGCAGGTAGAGAGAGAAGTGCCCCTTATCATTTGCAAACGCAACCCGCTGATCAACATCAACACGTGCAAATGGCAAAGGGTTGAGGCTGTCATCACAAACATCACCTTCAATAAGGGTTAAGGCCCCATCGAAACTGAAAAAATCATCACAATTTATAGCACTAAAATGATCCACTTCATATTCGTAGCGGTTCCCTTGTTTTACACCTGTTCCAATCTCTTCCCAAATTGCAGTTTCTTCGTTTAAGCGCCAAATGGGAATGGTGGCAGGAGCTTCGGTTAGCATGGTGTTTGCAATTTGGCTGTTCACCAAAACACTCGAAGATTTTAGTCCGGTAAGCTGGAGCGATTTCATATCCGGGGTTTTGGTTTCTACCGAAAGTGCACCAAAAGATATCATCGATCCTTCGACTCCATTACTGTTGATTGAGGCCAAATCGGGGCCACCGGGCATCGACAGGGCAAAATTATCTTCATCGGGCGAGTAGTAGGCTGTGTAAATATTGGCATTGCCCGAATAGGGCGTACCATCGGGATAAGCCAGGCTGTTGGGTGGGAAGTTCATATAGATAGTGCCGCTATTGTTTGAAACATTGCCCCCCGAATTGTTGTTAATGGTTCCCACCATTTCACCCTCGGTCAGCACAGCTTCAAAATAAGTTTCACTGGCAAGGTTTGGTTTTGTACCAACAAAAGCTTTAAAGTAGCCCTCTTTTTCGAGCGAAATAATTATCCGCTCTTGATCGGAAGCGGGCACTGAAATTCCGGATAAGGTTAACAAACCATCGCCAGAGGTGGTTCCAATTTGATTGTAACAAGTTACCGAAACATTGCCCAGTGGGCTGGATTGCTTATCCATCACCTTTATGGTTAAAGTGGTAGTGGATGTATTTTCACCTGATGAACCGTCATCTTTCTTGCATCCTACATATGCGATTGCAACAACAGATGCCAGAAGTATCGTGAGAAGGAACAAATTGATTTTTTTCATAACTTTGAGTTTTTAATGATTTGAGTTAATAAACTGCTACTTTATTTTGGATTACTGAATTTCCTGATTGGATCACAAAAAGATAAATCCCCTGTGGGAGATTACGAATGTTGGTTGGCATTATGTGTTGGCAAAAGATTTGTATTTAAAGTATAAGCGTGCTAAGGTTTAAACATTACAAATTGAAAGTGAGCTTGTATTGAATTACCGTTACTATTATTTAGATATACCAAAAGTTTACCTCCTACACTGCTAGTACTGAAACTTCTTACATCAGAATCTGAAGGAGTGACAATGGTAATAAAGCTGAAATAATAATAAGAAATCCCTGAAACAGTGATTTCGTAACGATCATAGGAAGAATTATAAGAGACAACAGCAATATTGGATGTGCCAGATTCTAGTGTACCGTTAGATGAAACAAAGCCATATGCAATAGGTTGCAAGGGTGTTTGCCATGATGCGTTGCCAACAACATCTGATGTTAAAATTTTGCCTTCACCCGGATTACCGCCTCTTATGCGGATTTGTCCATCAACATCAAGCTTTTTGGATGGGGACAATGTTCCAATTCCCACATTTCCAAGCCTACCTATATCATCGGTTTGATTTGCTGCACCATTCCAACTGGGGTCTGCTTCTGAAAAGTTTGTTAAGTATCCGGCATTTGCATGATTCCCCCAACCATAAGCAGTGTTCCAATTGGAAGTATTGCTATTTGTAATACCAAATGAAGGGCTTGCAGCAAAAATTGGATCGGTTTCAGTAATTGTTCCCGAAACAGTTTCTGCAGTTTTTGAGTGCAATGCATAGGGTACACTCAACAACTGGTTAGTCACAGTAATGGTGTAGTTTGCACCACCATTTAAATCGGTTTCTGTTTTTATAAAATAAGGCCCGTTTGCCCAGTCAATCAATGCAAAGGTTCCGGATACTATAGTGCCTCCGCCAATTTCAAGGCTTACCAGCCCGTTGCCATTGCTTAAAGCAAAATGTCTTTCTACATAAACTGCTAGTCCGCTTGCACTGCCATGCAGCACACTTATCTGTACCCCTACATTGGCATTGCTCACAAGAGCGTCGTTGCTGTTCCTGATAACAGACTGATAGCTCATTTTTTGAGGTGCCTGAGCGTAAACACTTACCGTAATAGCCAATACTGCTAAAATTGTAATTATTCTTTTCATAGGATTTAGTTTTTGATGATTTTGAATGTTTTGATTATTTTTATCTATATTTTAATAAACAGCTACCTTGTTTTGAACAAAAGTATTCCCTGATTGGATTACAAAAAGATACAAGCCCTGTGGGAGATTTTGAATTGAAAGCTGATTCTCCCCAGTATTGAGCGAGATTTCTTTTACCAGTTTCCCGGCAATATTGTAAACTTTCAGGCTTGCTTCCGTATCAAAAGGATTACTAACACTAACCAAAGTAGTTGCAGGATTGGGGCTACAAAAGGTAATGTTTCCACCTAGCGGGTTTGCCTCGTCGCCGATTGCAGAAAGAAAGGATGAATAGTAAGCCTCAACTTTGTAACAACTGCTCCCTGAGCTTAAGTAGTTATCAAAAAGATAAATTCTGATATAAGCATCATCAGGCATCCAACCACCTGACCATTCGTAATAAATTCCAATTATTTTTTTTGAAGCATAATCATATTGATAATCTGTTTTTGAAAAATTTATCCACGAACTGGTACTGCTATCCCAGTCCTGTTTAAGTTTAGATAGCCAGTTGCCGGAAACATCGTAGGTGTAGCTGTATTTCCAGTCATTCACCCAGGTTGCATATCCAGTATCCCAATCCTGGTAAAGCTCCGAAAGCATGTTCCATGATGCATCGTAAGTGTAGTTACTTTTTAAATTATTAATCCAAGTACTGGTTCCTGTATCCCAATACTGTGAAAGCTGCGAAAGCCTGTTTCCGGAAGCATCATAGGTGTTGCTGTATTTATAGTTATTCTCCCAACTTCCAATCCCGGAATTCCATGACTGACGCAAGAATGAAAGACTATTCCCTGAAGCATCGTAGGTGTAGCTGTGTTTAGTGTTAAAAACCCATGTGCCGTTTTGCCAGTAATATTGGATACGAGATATTTGATTGCCCTGTCCATCGTAAACATACTCCCATTTACTCGAATTTACCCATGTTCCGTATTCCCAATTTTGGTATAGGCTTGATAATGTTTTCCCATTTAAATCATAGGTGTAGCTACTGGAGTACACATTAACCCACTCACCATATTCCCATTGCTGATCAATGATAGCCACCCTGTTTCCATTATTGTCAAAGGTGCACATAAACTGCCACAAATTCACCCATCCTCCATTCTCCCAATTTTGCTGTTTCCATACAATAAGTTTTCCTTCTGCATCACGGGTATAGGTGGTTTTGGTTTGTTCGCCGGTGGTGGAGTAGCTAAAGGAACTATCGCAAACATGGATAAGGTCTTCGGTTTGTTTTTTGGCTGGCATGTCAGCCAGTATTTGTCTTTCAACAACAGGCAGGTTTTGCCGATGTAGTTGATGTGGCAATGCATGCTTCTGAAATTCATGTGGCATGATTTCATATTCAAGCTCATTATGTGTTTCTTTTCCTTCTCTTTCACTTTCAGCTTGCCCAAATGTTGAGATGCAAATGGTAAAAAATAGGGCTACCACAATGGTAGGTGTTAGATTTATTGATTTCATAGTCATGATAATTAATGATTTTAAAATTTACTCGATCATGTTACTTTTGTAAGAATAGTGGATATAGCTTCAAGATTATCAATTGTAGATTCCAAATAATGCTCCATTCATGGGGGTTAAATACCTTTCAACCGAATTAATGTGATTCCACCAAAAATCTTCTTCGTTTCCACCTTGAACACCAATGTCTAAATCACATGTCCAGGATGCACTAATAGTCAGATTCTCTCCATTCGAAAATATGCTTCCATTATTATTGTATGTAACCCATTTAATGGTTAGGCTCATTCCATATTGCTGTACAATAAATTTCCCATACCTTCCTTCATTTGTTTTATACAAAATGATGGCTCCTTGCAATAATTGATTGCTTGAATTGTTGCTGCCATTAATATCTTCGGAGCTTAATCCATAATTAATAATATCATCAATAGTAATATCATTAAAGCTTAAAGATGATCCTTTGACGCACCGTACTGAATAACCATTATAAATATCAATTACATACCTGCCAGCCAAAGCTGACTCATTACTTAGATACCTCATCCAGGCAATTGTTTCAGAAGATCGGTAAGATGACCACAAGAAACAATAGTTTCCGAGACTGGTAAACACCCCATCATTGGCATTGTATCCCCCACCAGCTAAAGCAGAAAACCCACTACTATTGGTGGCACCGGTATTCGGTGTGTTCCAATGCATAGTGCCGGCTTCTTTCATTTTACCACCACCATCTGTCCCCCTAAGCATAGGCTCGTAACAATCTATGGTAGGATCAATTTCCTGTTCCAAGGTACACCATTCCTCATCTGTAGGCAAATGCCATCCGGACGGACAGATACCTTGTGTTCCGGGCGTGGTAGAATAATGCATCATCTCCTGCCACTGATATAGGCCACCATAAATATCGCAGTTGTTTTCTGTGTTATCATAGCAATATTTTTCGATAGTACCATTGTTTGTTTGATCATTAGAAATATTAATACGAGTTCCAATATTCAGGTTTTCCGCCATCCAGCATTGAGTTCCAATCTGGACAGTATTGTATTCTTGTCCGTCACGCGTATCAACGAACGGGATTCCACATTGCCAGGTTGAGCTGGTAGTAAAACTCCACACTGACCCTTCAGTTATGTTTTCGTGGTCATCACGTGCTACAATTTTCCAGTAATATGTTGTTGATAGCTGAAGCTGGTTTAAAGCATAGCTTGTGTTTGAAATGCCACTTTGAATTAGTGGAGGAGGGTTATTTGTTCCAAGATAAAGATCATAACTTAAGGGATCGTTTTCAGGATCTGAACAAAACCAGGTTAATGTGATGTCAACCTGCTGGTTGGTTGCATTGCTGGGTGGGTTGGGGTTGGATGGAATGGCGGGTGGTTGGTTACTTGGTGGCGAATCAGTCCTTATGCACCGAACGGAATTACCGAGAAATCTCATAGCATCGACCCTTATTACTTTTGAATAATCGTGGTTTATAAAAAAGTGATAGCTGTTCCACGAGGCAGAACCCTCAGTCGAAGACCACCACATCCCAACACCACCTAGTCCGCAAAATATCCCTGCATTGTGACGGTAACCACCGGGAAGACCAGAAAAACCACTACTATTGCTTGCCCCTGTATTTGGATAGGTCCAATGACTTGTGCCGGTTTCTTTCAACTTCCCCCCTGCAATTTCCAATCCTCCTAAGTAATCAATCATGCTTGTCCATTCAGGGTCGGATGGTAAATGCCATCCCTCAGGACATGTAATTAGTGATGCTGGCCAATTGTACAAAACACCATAAGTTGAATAATTAATTGTATTTTTTGCTGATGTTGTAGAAGTTCCCTGATAGTCGTACACATAATAATAAGGTTCGGTATATGAATATTCTGATGATGGGCTTACACTTGGCAAATAAGCCAGATTTTCCTTCATCCAGCATTGATCCCCTATTAGCACTGTATTGTAAGTGTTTCCATCCCGTTCATCCACAAATGGCTGGCCGCAAGTAGAAGGGGATATTTCCACATCGTCGATTCTGAATATTGTTGTTTGCCCGGTGGCTTGACTTCCATAATACTTAAAGCCTATTCTACAGATGCCGGAATAATTTGAGAGATCCACCGTGCCGGTATATACCCATTGGTTATCAGGGGTGTTTTCATCGGCCAATGTACACGAAATGGGGGTTTTGGTGGCATTGTTAATCTCATTGCCAATGAGATTCTGAACAAGCCATACCGTGGTGCATTCGTGTGTCCAGTTTTCATGTGCCGACTTAAATGAAAGGATTGCATTTTCGTTTGCATCAAAATCGATCATTGGTGTTATCAGCCACATTGTGTTTTCAATGTCACTCGAATTGTAGGCTGTGGCCTGGGCGTATTTATTGGATGAAGAAATTATGCCGTGCCATTTTCGTGTACCGGAAAAGGCTATATTTTTCCAATCGGCCAACTCAATATTTACATTATGAATAATTTCATCAAAATTTTCATGGATTTCGGTGTATATGTTTCCGGGTTCCATTGTGAGAAAACTCAATTGTGCCCCATACGATGTACCGAAAGAATTAGTAGCGTAAGCCCTCACGTAATAATTTGTGTTTATAGTAAGGTTAGAAATATTGCTGGAAAAAGCACCTAAGCCACTACCATCCTCCGAATGATCATTAGCAATGCTTGGGTTTTGGGACGTACTCCAGCAAACGCCTCGGGCGGTAACTTCTGCACCACCTTGATCGGTAACATTGCCACCACAGGTTGCTGAGGTGCTTGCTATTTCAGATACACTTGCTGTGGTTACCGTTGGTAAGTTGGCAATATTTTGTGCTTGCAGATCAAAGGTGTAATTCTGATTTTCGGCTGGGTTATCAAAGCTTGTATATTCGTAATATCCGGAGGCATGAACCGTGTATTGCAGCATATCGCCGGGCTGGAAAGCAAAAGCGGTGATTTCTTCTTGTGATTTAAATCCATCACTATTTTCAATCCCTGCATATTTTATGACAGGGGTACTAACATCACCTGCGTTTGTGCAAAGCAGTTTGGAAGTTTTTGTTGTATTGCCGTTACTTACCGACATTAGGTATAGCTTGTCGTTACCTGTTACAATTTCAAAAAGATGTGTGCCATAACTCAAATCCTTTTCCAATTCAGTAACAATTGAGCCATTAGCACCAAGTAAGGCTATTTTCAGTTTTTCCCTGTTTTTCAGATGAATTTTAACCATTGTTGTCCCCGAAAAAGGATTTGGAAAATTTGGTTCCAGTTCAAAAGTGGCATTGTCGGACAATGTGCTTTCATAAATACCGGATGGCCAAAATATATACAAAAATGGTGCTTCGCCAAAGATTGTTGTATCGCAATCTTTTGTCAGGTTTTTAATGCACACGCTTTCCAGTGGGATCGGATTGTTGGTAGTTGCATCTTTAGCGCTAAAGCTTAGCACGAGATCCCCTTTTTGGGCATAAGTATTAGCGGCAAAAAGAAATGATAAAAAAATCGTAATCGAGATTAATGCTTTCATAATAATTTTATTTGCTTAGATTTTAATACACTGCTACTTTATTTTGAATGATGTCATTCCCCGATTGAATTACAAATAGGTAAATCCCTTGTGGGAGGTTGTCAACAGATATCTGGTTTTCACCACTGCTGATGTTGGTTTCTTTTACGAGTCTCCCGGCCATGTTAAATACCTGTAAGTTTGTATTATTTTCAAACGGGTTGTTTATTGTTACGATACCTTTGGCCGGATTGGGGTAGCAAGGTGTTTGATCCTTTTCCGTTTTCATAGCACCCTCTATTCCTGTAACGGTATAGGTGGAATAGTACAATTCAGCTTTATAGCAATCATTTTCACTGAAATAATATAAATTAGTGCCGAATATTTCAATTGGTAAATCCCCATCGGCTTCCACCCAACCATTATCCCATAAAAAATACATAGCCACTATACTTTTTTCAGTATAGTTGTACACATATTCTCTTTTGTCATAATTCAACCAGATACCTGCATCTACATTCCAATACTGATAAATATGTGTTAATAAATTACTATTTCCATCGTACGTGTTGCTGGATTTATTGTCATTCACCCAAACACCGTTTTCCCAATTCTGTCGAGTGTATGAAAGTTGATTGCTATTGTTATCATAAGTGTAACTATATTTACTTTCATTCATCCAGTTGCCGTTTTCCCATTGCCGAAAAATATCCGATAACAAATTGCTGTTGCCATCGTAGGTGTAACTATTTTTGAATGAATTTACCCATACATTGTTTTCCCAATGCTGATGCAATTCCAATAGACAATTATTGTTTGCATCGTAGTTGTAGCTTGTTTTCCCGGAATTTACCCACACATCGTTTTCCCAAGCCTGCCCAATTCGGGTCAATAGATTGTCGTATGCATCATAAGTGTAGGTATTTTTGTAATCATGCACCCATGCGTCATTTTCCCAATATTGTGGTAGATACGTCAACATATTTCCATTGTTGTCGTATGTGTAGGAACGTTTTATATTATTTTCCCATGCATTATTTATGATAGACCAAAACTGCCAAATTTCTGATAGCTTATTGTTGTTGTCATCGTAACTATAATTGTAATTTAACTCATTTTGCCAGGTACTATCTTCCCAATGTTGGTCAGTTTTAGATAACAGGTTCCGGCTATTATCAAAGGTGCCAATACATTGATGGGAATTTTCCCAAGTACCTGTTGTTTCCGACCAATACTGACTCAACACAATCAAGCAGTCACCATTATCATCGTAAGTGCGGCTACTTTTTGTGAAATTTTTCCATGTACCGTTTACCCAATATTGGGATATTACTGTCAGCATATTCCCGTTTCCATCGTATGTGTATAAGCGTTTTGAACAATTTTCCAAGACATCATTATACCATTCCTCTCTAAGATTTTCCAGCACTCTTCCTTCATCATCACGGGTGTAGTTACTTTTGCATATTATACCGGTAGTTGTGTACCAAATAGCACTATCGGTTAAGTAGATCAAATCATCTTTTGGACTTTCGGGAAGCATTTCTTCTATAATTTGCATTTCATCACCTGGCAGATTTTGTTGTCGAAATTCCTGTGGTATTAAAACATTTTTATGCTCAGTATGTTTTTCCTTGATTAGATGGGAAATTCTGTTTAAATTTTGAGCCTGCACGAAAACCGAATTTACCATTACAAACACGATTGTTGTTAGAAATATGCTTAGTATTTTTCTTGTTTTCATAATAATTAGATTTTCTATTTGAGGGTTTACAATTTTGATTTTTCACGAATTATCCATTTCAGGATTTCACATTGCCCCAGCTTAAAGTTTCATAATGTAGGCGAGTTTAACAAATGCCGGGCGATTATCAATACTACTTCCCGAGCCTGAGGCTTCAGTAGTCCCTGTGTGCGTGTGCGATCCGGTGCTGTTTGAATATGCCGCGTGTGAATGAGAACCTTCGGTACTTGTAGTTGAGTTACCTGGTGATGTTGCATTAGCAGGAAAATATCGCGTTTGTGGACTATTTTCGAATACATCAAGCCCGTAATCTGAATTTGTTGCATGCCATGTTCCCCAGGCATCACCATATGTTGTGTGGTAATGCGACCCACCACTATTAACAGTAATGTTGTGTGAGTGCGACCCGGAACTTGAAGTGGTGAAGGAATGCAAGTGAGGTGGCAATTGACTTGTTGAAAGCGTGTAAGAGTTAGCTCCCCCGGTTTGGCCCGGGCCAGTGGGATCTGTTGTACTCATTACAAAAGTATTGCTTAGATCAGGGGCACCATTACCGCCATTGCACAAGGCCCATCCTGCAAGAGAACCAATACCTAAGCCTGTTCCGTCGAAATCCCATGCACCTGAGTACATAATTACGCTACCTGCCGGTATGGTATTTAAACAATTAAAAGCATAAGGTACACTAAGCAATTGGTTGGTTGCCGATATGGTGTAGTTTGCACCTCCATTTAAATCGGTTTCTGTTTTTATAAAGTAAGGCCCGTTTGCCCAGTCAATCAATGCAAAGGTTCCGGATACTATGGTGCCTCCGCCAATTTCAAGGCTTACCAGCCCGTTGCCATTGCTTAAAGCAAAATGCCTTTCAACATAAACTGCTTGTCCGCTTGCACTGCCATGCAGCACACTTATCTGTATCCCTACATTGGTGTTGCTCACAAGGCTGTTATTGCTATTCCTGATAACAGACTGATAGCTCATTTTTTGAGGTGCCTGAGCGTAAACACATGCAGTAATAGCTAATACTGTCAATAGTGTAAATATTTTTTTCATAGGATTTAGTTTTTGATGATTTTGAAAGTTTTAATTAGTTTTTGCTTGTCGAAAACCTTTAGAAAATAGATTGCAGGTGTGAGGTTTTCCATCGAAATAGAAGTTTCGATGGTTTCTACTTTATTGTTTTCTAATAGCTTTCCGTTCATGTCGTGAAGTTGATAAGTTAATTTTTCCGAATTGTACTCTTCAACCTTTAACACAACAAAATCAGTTGCCGGGTTCGGGTAAGTTGAGCAGTGGAGGCTAATGCCACCGGCTTCTTCAATTCCGAACGAAAAAATCTCAAAAGGTTGTTGCACCCCTTGTGTAACCGTTCCGGTATTGCTGGTGCTAGATTTATATACTACCTGCCCCACGGTGTAACTCACCGCACCCCCGCTACCTGAACTACTGCCCCCCGTAGCTGATGCACCTTGCTGTGCCTGTAATGCCGTTCCAAATACAAGCAGGAACATGGCAATAAAAATAATGTTTAGTTTTCTCATTTGTTTAATGATTTTAGTTTGAATTCTTCTGGCACTTCTAAAACATCTGATTTTTTAGTATCACTTGCTGTTAAAGCTTCTCCACTTTTGCTAATATAAAGCAACATTGTAGAACACTCTCCTTGTTCAATTGAAATTGTACCGCTCCAATAAGTATCATCTTCTGCTACCGCATAATATGAATAGGTTTCGATAATACGCTCGATGGTTACACATCCATACGAAAAGCAAAGTGGAAGTGAATAATAATAACCCGTAATTTGTCCCTCGTATGAATTATTTACATAAACACTAATATTACCAACCCCGTAATCATTGTTTGTCCAAAACATCGCTGCTCCTGTTGGATAAATACAAGTCCCATCGTCAAGTGTTGCTGCATCATCATAATTTGTAGCACTTGGATCAGTACAGCCCTTGATAACGCATGAACCATCTTCAAGATTTGCTTCATAGTCGTAGTTCTCTGCTCTTGGGTTAGTACATCCTTTAATAATGCAAGAACCATCATCATCCTTTGCTTTGGGGTCGTAATTTTCCGCCCTGGGATTTTTACATCCTTTTCTACATGATGCCGATTGGAGTAATAAACCACCAATAAACAAGAAAATAGTAATGAAAATCAATGTCTGTTTCATGTTTTTTTATTAAATGAGTTATGTATCAATTTTATTTAATTTCACTCCAATTTGATTTTGCCTTACCGAACATCGCTGGCAAATACTCTCGGAAAAATGAAAACCTTCGAGTTCATCGGGCGAGATTTCTATCTCAAATGTTAGCCTTGTACTTGTTGTTTTTTTAGGCTGCCGGAGGACATAGTGTTCAAAAAAATTGTATTCCAATGCCTGGCTTATCATAATTAATAGCTGGGTGTCGATGGCATTGCGCTTGAAAATATCGTAAACATTTGTCCGGTTGCGGTTGATGCGTTTACCCAGTTCGATGGCACACATCCCTTTTTTTTCGGCGATTTTTTTGATTTCATTTCCAATGTGGATTTTGAGTAATTGTTTGTACATAATTTTGGATGTAAAATTATTGATTACAATAAATTATCGGGAAATATATAGTAGTAAAATATTGTACATTTTGTATCATTTTACTGACAGCATTATATTCATTATGGTAGTTTGAGATGAAGAGTGGGTAATTTTGCTCAGGGCTTATGCATAAAAAAAAGCGTGGCCAGATTGCCCACCGCTGTTGAGGTCCGACCAAGAACCCGATAAACGAGAGAAGCAACGACCACGCCGTAGCGTGGCGTTATGCTTACTATCCCGTTTATCTTTTTGAAATTTGGTCGGTTTCAACAACAGAATTCAGCTAAACGCTAATATTTAATTTCTTTTGTTCTTTCTGTTTCTTATTTTCTGTTTTCGTAAAACTTTAGTTTATTTATTTGCCGTATTATTTGAGGCTTTCTATGTCTTGGTTTGTTAATCCCGTTAGTGTAGCGATTTCATCAATGGACATTCCTGTCGCAAGTAATTTAACAGCCAATTGTTTTTTCTCCTGTATTTATCATCGGCATAATCCTGGTTGGACTCGCTTTCGAGTAACTTGATGATTTTGATTTCGTGCCGGAGCAACTCCGAAAGAAATCCTTCCAACACCGAGAAATTGGCCTTGTTGCGCAGCAAGCGCTTCATGGCCCAGTCGAAACGTACCCAGTTATAGTTTTGCATAGTTTGATTTTTTACTTCAAATTTTCAATATCATCTTTGGTCAATCCTGTTAATTTGGCAATTTCACCAACAGACACTCCCGAATTCTTCATTTTTTTTGCAACCAAAGCTATGCCTTTTTTCATCCCCTTTTCTTCAGCCCGTTCTGCAATCCGTATTTCTTCCTCGGCTTTTAGCGACCAGACCATGCTTGCCTTGTACCTCAAATTTTCGACATGCCTGTTGTAGGAAATTTTTTCGTTTTCGCTCAACTGTTCGTAACGAAGAAGTTCCTTGGCCATCTTCAATCCTTTGGCCTGGAAGCTCTCCTTGATTTCACTGTTTTTAAAGTAATAAATCCATTCGTCCAGTGTGTCTTTGGCAACATCATCAAACGAATTTACCTTTAATACATAATATTCAGGAAACATATCCCGCGGCTCCATCATGTCGTATTCAATTTTTTGGCTTTCGGAGAGTAGCAGCTTGTCGTTTTTGTGGATGCCATAAAACTCGGTAGTGCCGTGATATACATAATCTTCGCCCTGCCCCAGGTCGAAGTAAACGATATTTACCGAATATACTTTTTTGATGTCCTGGTAATGCTCGCCCAGGTCAAGGAACTGGGGTATTTCTTTTACGGTTTCATAAGTCATTCTGCAATAATAATCGATCTCGCTCTGGTTTTGCACCTCAACAATAAAAATTTCGCCAGTTTCATCTTTGGCCAAAAAATCCACCCGATTGTATTTATCGTTGTAGTACGCCGGATTGCCTTCGCTTTCGAGCATGCGTATGATTTTAACATCGCGCTTTAGCAGTTCCGAAAGGAAACCTTCTAAAATGGCAAAGTTGGCCTTGTTGCGCAGCAAGCGTTTCATGGCCCAGTCGAAACGTATCCAGTTATAGTTTTGCATGATCTGAATTTTCACAAAGATAACTGATTGATTGAAACAATGGAATGATTGAATGTGGAGCGAAGCGCCTGCCCCGTTTTTACTGGGGACATCCTCGCCTTTGCGGGATTGAGCGTAGCAGCCTGCCCCGACCATTCGGGGAAATCCCGCCCCTGCGGGATTGAGCGTAGCAGCCTGCCCCGACCATTCGGGGAAATCCCGCCCCTGCGGGAACTGAATGATTGTCCGAAGGACTCCTACGGAGAAACTTTTGAATGATTGAAACAATGGAATGACTGAAACTACTGATTGCAGCTTTAGCGCATGCACTCAGACCAGGAGATCAGCAAGATACTTATGAGTTATTCACCGGGTGAATGAAAAAGCATATTTTTGCAATAAACAAATTAAACTATCATGCGAGAAGTAATTATTTACCCCGGTATGGACAACTTCTGGGTTGCTGAATGCCTAAGTCTTCCCGGTTGCATCAGCCAGGGAGAGACTAAAGAATTGGCTATTACTAATATTAAAGAGGCCATTAAGATATACATCGAAGCGCTTGAAGAAGATAATCTTCCTGTGCCCGAGGAAAAGTTTAACACCATAGTGCTTGCGGTATGATGGGCTTACCAAATATTTCCGGGCAGGAGTGTGTAAAAGCACTCCAAAAGGCCGGTTTTTATTTTAAGCGTCAAACCGGCAGCCACCTTGTTCTTCGCCGTGATGATCCTTTTTCTCAGCTTATTGTTCCCAATCATAAGCAACTGGATCGTGGAACACTCAGGGCAATTATTCGTCAGGCTGATATGAGTGTGAAAGAATTTTGTGATTTGCTGTAAATTTTTTCGTTTGGAAAAATTTATTCACCAAGCTCAACAGTTCAAAGTTTCCCGAAGCCTTCACCAAATTCACCCGGTGAGTCCAGCTTGAACTTATGCCCCCAGGCCAAAAGATCGGCAAGATGTTTTTTAGTTATTCACCGGGTGAATAATAAGATTATTAGACCGGGTGATTGAAAAACTGTATTTTTCCAGAGTACCCTGCTACAATCCCATCTGCCTTAAAAATCCATTCAAATACTCGGGATTGATGAGAATAGTGTAAATTATTCCGAACACCGAACCCCAGAAATGGGCATTGTGTCCGATGTTATCCTGGCCGCGTTTTCCCATATAGACCGAGTATGCAAGGTAAAGAATTCCAAAAATCCAGGATGGAATTCCAATCGGAATTAAAAACAGGTAAATACGTCCGTTGGGATACAAAATGATACTTGCAAAAACTATGGCTGCTACTGCGCCTGAAGCCCCCACTGCATTATAATAGATGTTATCCCTTTGTTTGAAATAATCGAAAATGCCTGAAAATAAGACCCCTCCAACATAAAGCCCCAAAAAGTAAGCGTTGCCCAGCCCCCCAAAGTCAGTATTAAAAAAGGTTTGGACAATACTGCCAAACGACCACAGCACAAACATATTGATGAGCAAATGCCCCCAATCGGCGTGAAGTAGTGCGTACGAAAAGAAACGATACCACTGTTTGTCGCGTTTAATGTAATAAGCATTGAACTTTAGCTTGTCGAATAATTCAGTATTCTGGAAAGCCATAAATGAAACAATTCCGGTTGCGATAATGATGATGAGAGTTAAAGACATATTGAAAGATTGAAATGTAAGAATGATTGAATGAATGAAACGTAAGAATGATTGAATGTGGAGCGAAGCGACATCCCGCCCTTGCGGGAATTGAAACTATTGAATGTTTGAATGAATGAATGATTGATTGAATAAATGAACCAATTAAATATTAAATACTAAATCAATCGTGTCTGGTAAAGTATAGAATTCGGGATTATTTGGAATAGGATTCCTCTCCGCCAGCCGGCGGATCGGAATGACAATTTGTTGTGGTGCAGAGGGAGGGGTTTGGTGGGGGGGGGGGGGGGCCCCCAACACCCCACAGACAAAAAAATTATATAAAAAATGTATTAGGGGGTGGAACCAAAAAAAT
>CAZQIV010000105.1:0-25153 GCA_964593705.1 uncultured Lentimicrobiaceae bacterium
AAGTTAGAGGTTAGAAGTTAGAGGTTAGAAGTTAGAGGTTAGAATTTAGATGTTAGATGCTAGAGGTTAGAATTTAGAGGGTAGAAATTAGAGGTTAGAAGTTAGAGGTTAGAAGTTAGAAGTTAGAGGTTAGAAGTTAGAGGTTAGAAGTTAGAGGTTAGAAGTTAGAGGTTAGAATTTAGAGGTTAGAATTTAGAGGTTAGAATTTAGAGGTTAGAAGTTAGAGGTTAGAAGTTAGAATTTAGAGGTTAGAAGTTAGAGGTTAGAAGATAGAAATTAGATATTAGAAGGTAGAATTTAGAAGGTAGAATTTAGATTTGTTTTCGCCACTATTAGCGAATAACCCATTAACAAATAACCTATTAACGAATGCCGAAAAAACATCCCGAAGCTTCGGGATTTGATTTCATTTTTTTTCGAGCATCCCTGCCTCGCATTAGCAATAGCCTACGCTGGCGGCAAGGCGGGCTCGAAAAGTAATATAAATTGTCCGAAGGACTCCTTTGGAGAAAATTTTCTACTTTTCGGGATAACCATTAACGAATAACCTATTAACGAATAATGCCGGGCTTTGCCCGTGCATGCTCGAAGCTCTGCTTCGGCACCAATTCCCAATAACAATTAACGATTAACCAATAACGATTAACGAATAATGCCGGGCTTTGCCCGTGCATGCTCGAAGCTCTGCTTCGGCACCAATTCCCAATAACAATTCTACCCCAAATTAACCCGCTCCCGGTTTCTCTTTACCATATTTTCCAAAACCTTTGCCGGGTTTTCAAATTTATTGGCCAGCATCATAGCCGCGATGATGTATGGTTTGTAACCTGCTTGAATGTAGGTTTGGATGCGATATTTTTCAAAAGTCTCTGCTTTTACTTCTCCATTTTTACAAGATATTCCTGAAATATCTGCCGGAAGGCAATGCATGTAGAGCGCGTTTTGATTTTTGGTCAATTTCATTTTCGTTTTGTCATATTCCCAGTTTTTGAATTTCGCATTGTTGGCCAGGCAGCTTTTTTCGAGTTCACCAAGTCCTGCCATATCTTTGTTCTTTAGCAGTTCGGTGCGCTGCTGCATAATGTGAAAAGGAGCCCAGCTTTTTGGATAAACAATATCGGCATCTTTTACAGCTTCTTCCATGGAGTTGCTCACATTGAATGATCCACCGCTGGCTTTTGCTTGTTTGCCGGCTAGTTCAACTATTTCAGGTATCAGTTCATATCCTACTGGATAGGCCAGTTCCACATTCATTCCAAAGCGTGTCATCAAAGTAATGATGCCCTGTGGGACAGATAGCGGTTTGCCATAGCTTGGAGAATATGCCCAGCTCATGGCAATCTTTTTTCCTTTCAGGGCTTCGAGTGAGCCAAAGTAATTCTTAAGGTGCAAAAGGTCGGCCATCGACTGGGTGGGGTGATCCATGTCGCATTGCAGGTTAATTATTCCCGGGCGTTGCGGAAGCACATTTTTTTCAAAACCTTCATCAAGTGCTGTGCCCACTTCACGCATGTATTTATTTCCTTCGCCGAGGTACATGTCATCGCGGATGCCAATAAAATCCGACAGGAAAGAAATCATATTGGCAGTTTCACGCACCGTTTCACCGTGTGCAATCTGCGATTTAGTTTCGTCCATATCCTGAACTGCCAATCCCAGTAAATTAGATGCGGATGCAAAGGAAAAGCGGGTACGTGTCGAATTATCCCTGAAAATGGAAACAGCCAGTCCTGAGTCGAAAAGGCGGGGCGAAATATTTTGGTTCCTCATAAGTTTGAGGGTATTCGCAATGTCGAGGATGGCCTTGAGATCGGCCTCGCTCTTTTCCCAGGTTAGAAGAAAGTCATTTTTGAAAAGGTTTGTATCGTATCGAGATATGTTGGAGATGTTTTCCTGAATGGTCATGTTTTGAGAGATTAGATGTTGGATGTTAGAAATTAGATGATAGAGGTTAGAAGTTAGAGTTTAGAATTTAGAGTTGATTTATTCCCTGTTCAATTCTTTAGCGAAAGCGGCATAAAATGCGGAGGCTTTCACGAGATCATCAATCGGGACTTTTTCGTTGGGGGCATGTGCCAACACCTCGTTGCCCGGGCCAAAGCCAATGGTAGGGATGCCATACATTCCGTTTATAGTAACTCCGTTGGTCGAAAAGGTCCATTTGTCAACAAGTGGTTTTTTATCGAAAACGGCTTCGAAAGCATGAACGCCTGTTTGTACAATCTCATGGTTTTCAGGGATTTTCCAGGTGGGATAGTATTTTTCCATTCCGTATTCTAAGCCGGTCCAGGCCTTTTCTTTATAATCCAACACTTCCACTTTGGCTTTCATCCCTTCGATGAGGGCTTCCACTTCTTTTACTGCCGATTCTTTGGTTTCGCCCCAGGTTAAGCGGCGATCTAAGTGGATACGTGCATAGTCGGAAACGGCGCATAATGATGGGCTTCCCGAAACAATCTCAGAAATGGTAACACTTCCTTTCCCCAAAAACTCATCAGTTTTAAGCCGTTCATTTAATTTTTCAATTTCCAAAGCTGTGCGCGAAGCCATGTAAATGGCATTTTTCCCGCGTTCGGGCGCTGAACCATGTGAGGAGATGCCATAAAAATGCACATGCATTTCCATCCTTCCACGATGGCCGCGATAAATATTCAAATTCGTGGGTTCGGTGCTTATGGCGAAATCCGGCTTAATGCCTTCTTCCTCGATGATGTATTTCCAGCAAAGGCCATCGCAATCTTCTTCCATCACGCTGCCAACAAAATAAATGGTGAGGCCATCTTGCAAACCAAGTTCTTTAATAATTTTCCCGGAAGTTATAAAAGCTGCCGGCCCGCCTTCCTGATCGACGGTGCCGCGGCCATGCACAAAACCATCCTTGATTTCCCCGCCAAGGGGATCGAAATCCCAATTTTCAAGATTACCCATATCCACGGTATCCGTATGTCCATCGAAGGCAAGGATTTTTTTTCCATTGCCAATCCTGCCAATTACATTGCCCAAGCCATCAATCCGTACTTCATCAAATCCGGCTTCTTCCATTTGCCTTTTCAGTTCGAGCTGAACGAGTTCTTCCCCACAGCTCAACGATTTTATTTTTACGAGTTTTGATAAATTGTTAGCGGTGTAATCCCGATATTTATTTGCTAATTCATTAATTTGATTTGCCAAAGTTTTTTCCATTTGTATTTTAATATGCCACTGATGCACGGATAAAATAATGTTTCTCCTATAAGTACTTCAAACATGCATTAATGTAGGTGTTAAAAACTATAATTGTTTGCCCGCCCTTATGGCGGGATCATTTTAATTTATAAACTATTTTATCAATAAAATTTTGTCTGCAAAGATAAATTCTTCTGCAATGACTTTTACAAAATAAATTCCATCGGGTTGATCGGATAAATCGAAGCTTAAAATATCAGAGGTTTGCCCGATCGTGTAATTTCTTACTAATTTTCCATGTGTGTCAGTTACAGTAATTGAGAGCCTACCAAATATTTTTTCGCGTATTAAATTTATTATTCCATCTGTCGGATTCGGATAAATGCTAAATGGACGATCATTAATACATTCTATCCCTGTCGAATTGATGGAGATACTTTTGATGGCAGAAATACCATTTTGGATAAAATTTCCCTGTTGCGGTTTATCACTTTCAAAATCAAGATCAAGCAGGGCTTCTTTATTTTCGGAAGGTCGGTAAAGTTTAAAGGTTATTTCTTCGTTTGCCGTAAAGCCATCCGGAGTTTGTGTGGTTTCATCATCAGCGAAAGCAAGCAAAAGGATGTTTTCATTCAGGTTTTCAATTAAAGTTATACCGGCACACAAGCCTGAATTTGTAAAAAGTCCTATCACATCTCCGACCCTTAATCCTGAAGATGGGAGGATTGTTTCCTGTAATACGATCAGATGAGATGAACCTGTATAAATGATTTCATTCCAGGGCGTATCAATTTTTGGTGAAGGATTTTTGGTTAAAGAATTTGCATGCTTTGTGCAATCAGGATATGTAAATTCATCATCCTGATTGGTTGACAGCCAGTATGATTTTCCTGCTTCGAGCTGGACGAGCGATTGGATGTTGTACTCCGGCCAGTAAACTTCGGTTGAGGCAATGCCTTTAATTATATTCAGTCCTGAAAGTTGGCCGGATATTGCCTCTGCAGGAGCGCCACATGGAGTTAATACCGGAATTAGATTCCAGCCAGAATCCAGGTTAACCACCGGATTTGAAATTGGTTCGCCAATCAATTCAAGGGTGATGTCATTCAGGGTTTTAATTTTGTAACCGGTATGATAATTCCAATTTTGTATGGTATTGGTTCCGGTTTCGGGATAATAAATAGCTGTTGCCGACGACATGATCACGAAATCGTCCTGATATGGTGCAAAAATATTTTCCACATTTTTGTTTGTGGGGTTTATATAGCTTGAAATGCCGCTCCATCCTGCCGGGATAAATACTTCATCAGTGATGTAGGAGCTTGATTCAAGGCTGATAACTTGTGAAAGTCCGTTGGGGTAAAACAATCCATCGTTTTGTGGAAAGGCATTGTTGTAAGTTGCTGTTGCAGGATATTCTGATTGGTTTGCCTGACGATAAACTTTCCATACCAGTTGTTCACCGCTAACAAAACCATCCTTTTCATTGGTGAAATTATCATCTCCAAAAGCTGTGATTACAGTCTCTTCCCTTCGAAACTGAATGGCGCCGCCACAAGCCATATTACCTTCATCATTTTCATAAAAAACTCCAAGGTAATCGCCATAGTCAAGGGGTTCATCATTAAATTGAGGGTCGAGGCCATCGGGTATCGAAATGTTGTGTGAAGTTGGTGTAAAGTTGAAATCCCAGCCGGGAGGCAAAGGATATTCAATGGGTATCAGGCTGAAATTGCTGATGGTGGTTTCATTTGTAAGGATTTCAATATTTGAAAAATCCTGTGGTTCAAATCCATTTTTTGAGCAAGTGATGTTATAAATTCCCGGCGGAATGTTTTCGATCAGATAATTGATGCCAGGATTTATTTCACCGTTTGTGTTTGTTGAGTAGCTGAATATCCCATTTGTTGCAATAATAGTGGCATCAGCAAGAAATTCCCCATTGCCTGAATGGGTAACAGCCCCGCTTACCGAACCTGCTTCAAGTGCCGGAGAAATAGTGATGTGGTAGTCCTGGCCGTTATTGTTATTCCAGTTTCCATCATCAAAACTTATCACAAAATCCATTTGCGAAACTTCCTGAACAGGATTATTAAATGGTCCGATTTCGATGGTCAATTGATTGGCCGGATTTGGCCCTTGCATTGGTGATTGAACAGCAGGCCCGCTTCCGCCAAACAAATAAGTGCCTTCGGGCCAATACACCTCGTTAGGATTATTCCATCCATCAATTCCCCAATGCAGCTTTCCTGAAACCTGTGCCTGGTTTACAGTTATGGTGATAGTTTCGTTTTTGGTAGGTTCCGATGGCGACCACTGGATAATATCCGTGCCCCCGGGACCAATATTAATCACATAATTCTGGCCATTATTATTGTCCCAGGTGTCGTCATCATAATGAATAACAAAACTTACATTATAAACTTCCTGATCAGGATTGTTGAAAGGCCCAATTTGAAGGACAAGTTGGTCATCTCCGCTTGGTTCGTTAAACGGTGTTTCAACAGCCGGGCCGGTTCCACCAACCAAAAATGTTTCCAATGGCCAATAATCTTCGATGGGTTGGTTAAAACCGTTTACCCCCCAGTACAGGTTTCCGCCCTGGGTGGCGTTATCGATAATAATGGTAATCACATCTTCATTGTCGGGTTCTTCGGGTGTCCAGGTAATGTCGCCCTGGCCGCCTGGTGAATCTGTTCCCACATATACATGCTGAATGGGGGTTTTAAAGGTGTTTCCATTCATGTCCGTAGCTTCAATGTAGTAATCAACAAGTGTTTCCGAAAGGCCTGCAATTTCAGCCCAATATTGGTACGCAATGTAATCGGGCATAATAAAGAAATCAATGTCGGGATTATTGGTAACATTTCCTGCCGGGAACAGGCGGCTTTCCATGGCAAGGGTCTGCCATTCGCCCACACCTGCTCCCCCAGCATAAATATCGTTGGCAGCATCATCCAATGGATTTACCCCATCTTCATCAGTACGGTATTTTAGTACTACATTTTCAAGGCCACTTACATCAAAAGCAAAAGTCCAAACTGTAAAGTCGCTTGAATTTTGATGTTGCTGATAGCCATAAGTGGGTCCAAAACCTGTTCCGCCGGGATTGTATGGATAGCGTTGTGGAATGAAAACCGATGGTGGTGTATTGTCAACCCCGGGATTTGCATTGATCACCAGATTGGCATAATCAACAGCAATGTTTGCCGCCAGCGATTGTTTTACTTCCATGTCGAGGGAAGTGCCAAAATACATGTATCCGCTTGTATATCCAGGTAGCAGGTGATGCCAAGCTTTAGCCACTGCTGAAGCGCTACTTCCAGGTTCAACCACATCAGCAACAGGAGGTGTTCCGGCAATATCTTCGGCCATAATCACATAGTTTTCTGCGGCAACCAGCACAGCCCAGTTACGGGCATCTTCGGTCCAGCCATTGGAGTCAAATTCGTAATTTCCGGTGTACATGGGCCAATTCCAGTTGATAAATTGCGGATGCCCCCAATCGTTGGCGGCATTCACCCATGAGCCATCTTCAACGCGGACAACATCATCGGCAGCTACTGGATTGTTGGCTAAAAATTGTTGAACGGTTGTAGGAACATATCCCTGGTTGGCTGCAGCCTGGGCAAATTGTGGAACAGAATTCTGGTAGTAATCGTAACCTCCGCCCCAGGCATTGTCGCCATCGTGAGCCATCAAAACTATGCTCGGTTGGGCGGGGTTGTCGAAGGGTGCAATGTGCGAATCAATTTCGCCCGTACCCATCAAAGCATAGCCATTCATATAACTCAAAACATCATCCATCGGCACTACAGTTATTTTAAACACTTCGCCTGTTTCGGGATCGATGTATTGTGCTTTGTGTGCCTGGTAGCAATATGGAGCCGCGAATGTGCCACCACGGCCGTCAATTTGGCCACTCCACCAATTCGACCCGATGGTTGTAATTATATCTGCTCCATTGGGAGGATCGATATTGCATCCTGAGGTTCCAAACGAAAGTGGATAATCAGATAAGGTGCGTGCCAGATGACTGTTGGCAATCACACTCCACTCGAAGCCTTCTTCTGCCAGAACTTTAATAATTCTTTCACTGAACGAACATTCGGATGGCCAGAAACCTTTTGAGTAATCGGGAGAAGTGCCAAAATTTTGCTGGTAAATATAACGGTGGGTCTGGATTTCTTTGGCCAGCACCCTTTCACTAACCAGCGGTGCAATGGCATGATGAAATGTGAATCCTACCACATCCAGCCGGGGATGGCCACCGGAAGTTTGCCAGTTGCGGGCCGTAACAAAATTGTTTTGCCAGCCGGCGGCATAGCCCCATTGTCCGGCTGCCGCAAGACTGTTTACGTTTTCAAGCAGGCAGCCCGAATAATTCACCTGGGCTCCGGCATCAGGCAGGCCGAGAAGGGTTTCAACACCATCCCTGGTGCGCCATTGGTAAACTGCTTTCCTGTCGTCTTTACCAAAAATTTCTTCCAGATTATTCAGCGGGTGAGCTTGTCCATCGGGATAAATGTTTCCGCCGTTTGATTTTAAATATTGCGATTCCCACACATCCTGGTATTGCGAGGGCGACCATTGGCTTTGTTCGGGCCAGTAAATGGGTTGTTGCAAATGCCAGAGATAGGTAGTGTGAACCTGGCTGTAAATGCCGTTGATCATGAAAAGAAAAAATAAGGAGGTAAATAATTTTCGCATTTTATTTTATAATTTGATTTAATCTGAAAAAGTATTTCGATTGACTGATTTTTTAATCCGGAGCCTAACAATATTGGTTCTACTACTTTTTTTGTGGATGTAAATAATGGCTATCACTGTAAACAGATTTCTCCTTTCAAAACTTCCCCGAAGGATCGGGGCAGGCTGCTTCGCTGCGTTTTATAGTCGAAATGACAAGGCTAAGGCTTAAATCCACCCTAACAAACCCACCAATGACGTGTCATTTCGAAGGAGTGCAGTCCCGCACGTGCGGGAAGAAATCTATTGACAAATTTTTGTCACCAATAATTACGAAATCATACATACTTTACTTTCCGCTAAATTCGCAGTAATACCACAAAATTAAAGATTTTTAATTCCCGTAAGGCTATATATAGAAATCAAATATCAGGTTCGTTTCTAAATTTCTGTTTATGAGTGTGAAAGGATGTCGCTTTATTCAGTAAATCATAAAACATGGATTCAAAAATTTGCAGATGAATATAAAGTTGATGGTGCCGGGATTGGTGGGAATACCTTGCTAAAAATTTGTGCAGAAATTTTTTTTGTTTTCCATCTCTTGCTTTGAATATTTGTATTGGATAATATTTTGAATGTGTTTGGCTTTTTTAAGATTAATTGGCCACGGCCTTGTAATCTTATCGGATGTTATTAATTTTGCCATTATTCAAAAATTTTAAAAGAAATCAGTTATGAAGAAAGTTACATTTTTATTGACCTTAGCATTATTTTTTGGGCTCAACGGGTTTTCACAATCATCTTCACCGGAAAAAAATACAATTAACAAAACGGATGAAAACGGATTGAAACAAGGGTTCTGGGAGGAAAATATTAACAGGTCGAAAGTAGTCGGGAACTATATTGATGACCAGCGGAACGGAACCTGGGTTTATTATCATCCCAACGAAATTATTCAAACCCTGCAAAATTACATCATGGGGAAAAAAGAAGGATTGTTTATTGAAATTGATAAGCGCGGGTATTTTGTTTCAGAAAAATATTACAAGGCTGATCAGTTGCACGGGCCCTTAAAAAAGTTCGAGCGGGGATCACGATTGATACTCCAGGAGAATTATAATATGGGGAAGCTTGATGGTGTAAAAAAGACTTTTTATAGTACAGGTAAACCACAGGAGGAGTCACTCTACGTGGATGGCGTAAAACAGGACACTTCAAAATGGTACGGCCCCGATGGGAATATTATTGCTGAATATTTATATAAAGATGGATTGTTTGAAGGTTTTCAAAAAACATTTCACGGGAACGGGACAGTTAAAACAGAGGAATTTTGTGTAAATAATGTAAAAGAAGGCCCTGCTAAAGAATATTTCGAAAGTGGAAAAATAAAATTAGAAGGAACTTTTAAGGATGATTTGAAGGATGGAATCTGGATTGAATATGATGAAGAAGGAAATGTGCTGAACGAAACCAAATATAAAAAAGGCGAAAAAAAATAAAGCATTTGTTACTGTGAGAAAAGTCATTAACCCTTTCCGAGGCCTCGAAGGCTACAACTGTTTTGGTTGTTCGCCCGATAATAAGTTTGGATTGCAACTGAGTTTTGTTGACGAAGGCGAATACCTTACGGC
Organism: uncultured Lentimicrobiaceae bacterium; assembly: GCA_964593705.1. Lineage (GTDB taxonomy): Bacteria > Bacteroidota > Bacteroidia > Bacteroidales > 4484-276 > SABY01. The sequence continues at coordinate 9,486 of CAZQIV010000105.1, forward strand.
AAGCTGGACACCAAAAGAATATTTTCAGGGATACAATAACATGCTGCACGGAGGCATACAATCCACGCTCATCGATGAGATTGCAAGCTGGTATGTTTATGCCAAGCTGAAAACTGCGGGCGTTACATCCAGGCTTGAAGTGCGATACAAAAAGCCGGTTTATACCAACAAAGGCGATATTAAGCTGAGGGCAAAATTGTTGGGGATGCAGCGAAACCTTGCAAATTTCGAAGTTGAGCTATTCGACAATGATGGGGTTTTGTGCGCTTTCGGGAATGTGCAGTATTTTACTTTTAACGAAAAGGTTTCACGCGAAAAATTCTGGTATCCAGGTGGGGAGGCTTTTTTTGAAGAGTAAGTTTAGTTTATAAAGCCACAACCTGTCCCGATCTTTCGCATAGCCGTCAGGCTAAGGCAAATATTTGCAGATTTCCATAGCCCGATCCTTTAGGTTCGGGACTATTGAAATTCTACGAATCCGTTTGAGTAGGGCGTTTACGCCCTTTTAAAGTTTTTCCCAATTTTTCAGGAAAGGCCGTGAACGGCCTCGTCAAATTTCATTGAACGCATTTATCAACCCTGCGCTAAAGTACAACCTGTCCCGCTTGCAGGAAGGCTATGGATTCTCACTTGAAATAAACCCGCATAAAATTTCTTAACCTGACGGCTATGCGATCTTTCGGGAGATGCACGGATGAAAAATAAATGTGAAAAGATTTCTCCTTCCAAAACTTGCTACGCTAAGTTTTTCCAGTCGAAATGACAAAGACCGGGGGTTTGTATGGGGTGGGTAAAAGTGGGCGCGAAGCGCCCACTTTTACCCACCCCCAAATCACCCAAATCCATGTCACCTCGAAGGAGCGTAGCAACTGAGAGGTCTCTCTCACAAAGTTTACCCCAACCTCCTACAAATAGTTGTCCTTAGTAACCGCCAGCTGGTGGTGAGGAATCTGTTAAATTGACTCGGATAGTGGTGATTTTAAATATAGGAATAATTGATTTGAGATTTCAGATTTACAATTGCACACAAAGTTTCTCGAAAAATTCAGCCCAAACAAGGTCGGTTGATTTTTTCCCCATTCTTACAATTACCACATTTTTTTCAGGGTCAACATAAATATATTGTCCAAGCATCCCTTTGGCGAAAATAGCCCCGTCTTTCTTCACTCGCCATTGATAGGTGTATGGATAGCCCTGCGAATCTTTCGAATTGTTGATGATGGCCATTGATTTTTCAACCCAAAATTCAGGCACAATTTGCTGTCCGTTCCAATTCCCGCTGTTGAGATATAATCTGCCAAATTTGGCGAAATCCCTTGCCCTCGCATTGATACAGCAAAATGCTTTGATTTGCTTGTCTTTTTTACTGTCGATGCTCCAGCTTGCATCGAACTCCATGCCGAGAGGTTTCCAGATTTTTTCAGAGAGATAATTGTTTAATTGTTTGCCGGTGCTTCGCTCGATGACCATGGCCAGCAGCAGGCTGTTCACGCTCAGGTAGTCGTATTTTTCGTTGGGTGGGCTCTCGATTTTTAATTTTGAGATATATTTTGTCAGGTTGCGGCCATAATAATACCTGGCCATGTCGGCGAAAGGATTGGCGTAACCTTCGTTGAATTTAATTCCCGAGCGCATGTTCAGCAAATCCTCGATTGTTATTCTTGCAAAAGCAGAATCTTTTTCGAGTAATTCAGGGAGAAATGCTGTTATACTTTGACTTGTCGATTCGATAAATCCTTCATCGATCGCAATTCCTGTTAGTGCCGAAATAAAAACCTTCGATACCGAAAAGGAAGGGATGATGGAACTGTCTTCATAACCTGAAAAATATTCTTCAAATAAAATGGTGTCGTTGCGGATAACGAGGAAGGCCAGGGTTTGATGGTCATCAAGAAAGTCTATAAAGCTTTGTTCGTTATTGTCTTCCTGATAAATTGAAGGCAAACTAAGCTTGTAATTTTTTTCGGCTTGCTTAAAATTAAAGACCTGAGTGTTTGCTTCTATCTCAACTGATGGGAATTTTTTATAATCATTTACATCAGCAAAGTTCCAGTAAAAAAATCTACCCAGATGGCAGGATTGCATTAAGATGCTGGTCAGTAGCAACGCAAAAGTAAATTTTAAGAATCTTTTTGTCATTTAATTTCTGAAATTTTTGGATGCCAAAAGTATGCAATTTGGATAATCTGCAATTCATCGTGATTATCTGTACAAATCAAAAATCACTATGCTAAATGCACGATTGCTCGAAATATTTCCGAATTATTATAAACCCTTTGTTAATAAATTTGGAAAAAAGTATCCAATCATTTAAAAATCTTTAATATACTTTTGTAATCTAATCATCTGTTTCTAATAGACTTCCAATGATAGTTTCAACAATAGAACAAATTGTGCTATTTAGAAATAGAAAAAATTAATTAGAAAGTAAACTTTTAAGTTGATTTTATGTTAATAGAACGTATTTTTGCAGATGTTGATGTTCTTTTAAGTATGAAGTATGAAGAATCTTATGATGCACCGAATGAATTTGGTAAAATAGCAGATCTATGGGATGACGTAGAACTTTTAACTGATTTTTTTACAGAACATGAGGCAATATTAAAAGAGAAATGGAAATGTACTGTTGAAAATGCGGTCTTAATAACCAGGTTAAATGCTTCAATTTTTTTTCGTAAGCTTAATCAAATAAGAAAGATTGAAAACCCCGAAGAAAAATTTGATGCTTTTTTATGTCTTTTTAAACCACTATCTAAAAATCAAGCTACCAAGGATAATATCAATGAAAAAAAAGTACATGTATCAAAAGATTATAATTGGCTGAGACTTTATGCATTGAATTTTGGAGATAGTTATCATATTATAACTGGCGGTGCTATAAAGCTTACTCGTAGGATGGAGGAGGCAGAAAATACGAAATGCGAACTACGGAAATTTGAAAGAGTTCGTGACTTTTTTATTGAGAATGGTATCATAGATAAAGATGGTTTAGAAGACTATTTAATAGAATTAGAAATTTTATGAAGAAAAGAGTTAACACGGAAAAGCTAAAGGACTTAACATCTAAAAAACGTAGTACTAATTGGGAGGAAATTACTCAATGGCATGAAGACAATCATGATTCTGTTGAGCTTTCCACCAAATTTGCAGTTAAAGTTTTAAAGCTTTTAAAGCAAAAATCGATAAGCCAGGTTGCTTTAGCTGAAAAAATGGGAGTATCTCCACAATTTGTAAGTCGAATCGTTAAAGGGAGAGAAAATTTAACTTTTTCAACCGTGCAAAAAATTGAAAATGCCTTGGAAGTTAAAATTATTGATATCGTTTGTAATGAAAATCCAAAAGAAGTCAATCAAACCTCTTCTTCTGAGTATTTCTTTATACCGCTCTATACCAAACCCGCCACTTTATATCAACTTGACACTAATTTTAGTTCAATCCAAGTTGTTAATATGGAGTCAAACCAAGTCTCTTGTATTCAGATTGAGCCAGCAAAATGTTAACTTATGGAGGAAACTACTTTTAATCTTAGATTAGATAATATCTCTGTTGATAATTATTCGTTTAAAAACCCGACAAAAAAATTCAATATAGTAAAGAAGGGTTTTGTTGGGTTTAGTTTTTCCTTCAAATTTGGAGTTAATTTTAATTCCCGGAATCTCGAAATAAAAATATTGTTATTGGGTACCATCAAAGAGACAGAGGAAGAGATTTTAACCTCTCAAGTTACTTTTACCTATAACATAAAAGAATTGGTTGATATCGTAAAGATCGATGACAATTCTCATGAAATGTCTATACCTGATGAATTTCTTGAAGTTCTCATTAGTTTGAGCGTATCAACATTTCGTGGAATTATATATGAAAAGAACATGGGAACATTAATTCAAAATGAAATTATACCCATTGTTGATACTAAATCAATGATTAAAAATATGGATAAAAATAATCATTAGAGTAATATCCATATACTTTTTTCTAATTAAAGCCTCCAGCTAGCTGCTTATTGTATTTTCGCTTTCTTTGCCTTGTTGCGTTGGAATATTTATCTTGATATACCGTCACTGCTCACTATAAAAATAAAAGTACCTTCTTACCTCAAGAAATACATCATTGCCCTGATCATCAACAAAGCAGAGCTTAATGTTTTTGAGTTAAAGCATGTGTATGTCATTAGCTTGATTAAAAAAGTAAATAATTTCGTGAAAATCATAATAACTAAATTTCAATATTTTTGTTGATTATAAAAATGTAAAGCCTATGAAACTTCCGAAGAGTAATTTGTTAAACATTATGAAGCGGAAAGTCGGAAAAGCCCCCGGCGAGCTGCTGCCGGCAAGTGATTCTGCTCACCCAACAAAAATTTCAGTGATTACTTTTAACGATAAAACCTTTAGGAATACTAAAGTTGATGACCCGGATAAAACCCCGGCATTGCTTTCGGATGATACCACCAATTGGGTTCACTTAAGTGGCTTTGAGCAAATTGAAACCTTTAGACGGATAGGTGAAATTTTTCAAATTAATATGCTGGTTATCGAAGATGCCTTGAACCCTGAACATTTACCCAAGGCCGAGGAACTCGATGATCAACTTTTTGTAACTGTGAAATCGCTTACGCATACTTCCAGTGCTCAAGAATATTCTGCAAATCATTTGAGTTTTGTATTGAGCCCCAAACTTATTGTTAGCATATCGCAGCATGAAACGAATATCTTCGATGATTTTATTTCGCGCATCGATCGTGCCGTTGGGAAGGTTAGAACCCGGAAAGAAGACTATATTCTTTATCGTCTCATAGATATTGTAACCGACCACTATTTTTTGGTTTTTGAGGATTTAGAGGAGGAGCTTTTTGTGATGGAAGAAAGCCTTGTGACAGATTCGCTGGAAGACCCTGCCACTAGGATTATCAGGGCTAAAAAGGATATTTTTTATCTGAAAAAATATTTACTGCCCACATCGGAAGCTTTGTATAATATGTTAAAACTGGAATCTAATCTGATTAGAAAGCAAAACCGGGGTTTTTATACCGATGTACTTGACCACCTGAAACATTTGCTGCAAAACCTGGAGGGCTACCGCGAAACAACTACCAGCCTGATGGAGCTTAACATTTCCAACAATGCAAATCGTGGGAACGAGGTTATGAAGACTTTAACAATTATTGCCACCATATTTATTCCACTTACTTTTTTGGCCGGGATTTATGGAATGAATTTTCAATATATGCCTGAGCTATCCTTAAAATGGGGTTATCCTGTACTTCTTGGAGTTATGTTGGCGGCAGGTCTCGGCATGTTTTTTTATATGAAACGAAAAAAATGGTTTTAATTATGAAAAGAATTTTTATGGCTTTTAAAATTTACATGCCGCTTATCTTGTTTTTTTTGGTAGTGAGCCTTCATGCTCAGGTTGCGGAGTTGCCTGATTTTATTAAAAATGATTTTGATAAATATGTTAACGATGGCCTCGAAAAGTGGAATATTCCAGGGGTTTCGGTGGCGATTGTAAAAGATGGTGAAGTGGTGATGACTCGTGGATTTGGCGTACGACATCACGAGGAAAAGAAAAAAGTTGATGAAAACACACTTTTTATGATTGCCTCCAATACCAAAGCATTCACCGGCCACGCACTTGTACTTCTTGAATTTGAAGGAAAATGTAGCCTTGAGGATAAAGTTGTGAAATGGATGCCGGAGTTTAGTATGCACGACCCCTGGGTAACTTCTCATGTTAATATCAACGACATACTTTCGCACCGCCTGGGTTTGGAAACTTTCCAGGGCGACTTTATGTATTTTTATTCCAACCTGACAAAAGAAGATGTGTATGAGAAGTTTCCCCGTATTGTCCCTAACAATGGTTTCAGGGAAGGATACGGGTATTGTAATGCCGGATTTTTCTGGGCAGGCCAATGCATCGAAAGTATTTCGGGCAGTGATTGGAATGTTTATATTGACCAGCACTTTCTGGAACCGCTTGAGATGAACCGTACCCAAATGCTTTCAGTAAATCTTGAACAAGAAAAAAATCTTGCTGCTCCCCATACCTTGCAGGATGGTGCGCTTACAGCATTTCCACATACAAATATTGATGTTATCGGCCCGGCGGCAAGTATGAGTTCTTCTGCCGAAGACTTGAGCCGTTGGCTTATTGCCCAAACCGACAGTGGAAAATATCATGGAAAACAGGTCATCCCTTATGAAGTGATGAAGAATACCCGGAATCCAAGAATATCGCAGGGCAGGTCGGGACATATTTTTAACACCAGCCATTATTCACTGTACGGGCTGGGGTGGGGGATGAAGGATTATGAAGACCTTGAGGTGATTTCGCACTCGGGCGGAATCCTGGGGTTTGTAACAGGCGTAACCATAGTTCCCGAAATTAACCTCGGTATTGTTGTGCTCACCAATTCCGATGAAAACTGGTTTTACGAAGCCCTGAAGTGGGAAATTATCGATGCCTATCTTGATTTACCTTTCAGGGATTACAGCGATGTGTATCATAAAATCTATGAACGGCGTCAAAAAAACAGCCGGGAAAATATTTTAATTTTGAGAGATAGTGTGGCACAAAATAATCCACCATCCATTCCTGTAAATCAATTTTGTGGAGTTTATACAAACGAGATGTATGGCATAGTGAAAATTGTTGAGAATAGCGGGCAGCTCAATCTCGAATTCGAGCACCACCCCGAATTAAAAGCAATATTGGAGCATATCAGCAACGATCGGTTTTTATGTTCCTATTACCCTTCAAGAATGGGAACGGAAGTATTTCCTTTTGAAATAGGAGGTGGAGATGTTGTAAGTTTTTCGCTCAAAGTTGCCGACAGGCTGGAGCACACACGGTATGAGTTTGTGAAGGTGGAGTAGAAATTTGAAACCTTGACAGGGTTGGGTTTAAAGTAAATCTTCGAGTTCTTCCCGGCTTATCTCAGCTTGTTTTAGGATTGAAAAAAATGTTCCTTTAGGCAAGTCTTTGCGATGCATTGGTACAACTACACGAAGATTATTTTCAGCATTAATAAATATTTGATGGCTTCCCTTTATTCTGTCTAGTAAAAACCCCCTTTTCAGCAAAATTTTGTCACTGTTTAGCTGTTTTATCAAACTCTGAGTAAAATGGCTACTACCATAGACCCCCTCTAACTCCTCCGCCAGCTGGCGGAGAGGATTCTTGCGTGCTGGCCGCTGCTGTGGCTAGTGCGGCTGGTCTCCCTTTCCGCCAGCTGGCGGAGAAGGGGTCGGTGCCGAGACGAAGTCTCGTGCATGCACGAGCAAAGCTCGGCAGGATGGGGTAGTGATGATTTGGGATTCAATAATGCCGCCTAAATAATTACAAAATCTTTATAATTAATTTTGGTGTAAAAACAGGTAGTTTTCTCATACAGCAATAGGTAATGAAATGGTGTATTCCAATTTATCATTATCATTAGGGATTTCTTCACCTGAGGCTTCCAGGCTTTCCAAATACAACTCAATGGCCTCTTTGGCCATTTCCATTGCATGGTCAACATTTTCACTGTATGTAACACATCCTTTCAAGGCCGGTACGGTAGCGGTATAGCCCCCTTCGGGTTCCTTTGCCAAAAACACTTTATAAGATCGTTGTTTATACATGGGATTTAAACTTTTTAAAATAGTCTCACAAAAATACATCATTTGCAGCTATAAATCAAAATTCAAAAAATCATCAATCAGGCAGAGGAGATTTTCAGATCATCCTTTTTCTTATTCAATAACTACCTTCTTCACAACATTTGCCTGCTCACTTTTCGTCACAATAGAAATAGAAAATACACCGAATTATTCTCAGTAGAAATTGCAATTTTCCCGGATTATTCTCAGTAGAAATGTTTGCTCATCTGTGAATGAAATAAATAAGTCAAACCCTAACGAAACACTATCTACGAACTCTGACAGGGTTTGAAACCCTGTCAGAGTTTTTTACAAGGATCCCAGGCTTTCCAAATACAACTCAATGGCCTCTTTGGCCATTTCCATTGCATGGTCAACATTTTCACTGTATGTAACACATCCTTTCAAGGCCGGTACGGTTTCTATTTTGACTTTATAATTCTGATGTTTTTTTCGGTTACAACAACGAACTTACCATATAATTCGTCAAGATGATTATTGATGAGGTGTTCCAGGATTTTTATTTTGTTTTTACTGCGCTCATCATCCAGCCTAAAACAATTCCATGATGTCAGACCTCCTGATCCATCTTTTAGAAACCAAATTGTTACACCAATACTATCGTAAAGCTATATCTCGCAAAACTCACTTTAAAGTACTTAGTGTTTCTTGGTGTCTTTGAGTCTTATGCCATAGGCATCACTATGTGAGTGGCTACTTATCAACAATTTGCCACAAAGGCTCGAAGGCTCAAAGTTTCACAAAGTGTATTTTATGCGACAAAACTTTTACGTTACGTTAGGAGTTCTGTATGTATTAGCTTTTGCCTGAAAACCATTTCGCCAAAATCTTTATCGTTTGAAATAATTATCCAACTTTGTTTTTGAGCTAATTTTAGGATTTCAATATCCTTGATGCCCTACATTTCATCATAAATGGACAATACACTAAACCCCATTCCTGATAACCATTTGGCAACATAGGAACCGGTACATTCATCTACGATAAATTTTATTTTGTGTTTTGGCAATGTTTAAGCAGTTTTTTTGTCTAATGGAATGAAAGTATTGCTGTCAAGGGTTTTAGAAGCAAATAGCAGGCAGGCTAATATATCCTCGTAGGTCAACTTTGTGTATTCAGATAAAATCTCATCCGTAGTTGCGCCTGAAGCCATCAAGCCCAAAATATATTGCACCGAAAGTCTGGTGCCCTTGATTATTGGCTTGCCTGCAAGTATTTCGGCATCTATTACTATCCTGTCTAATAAAAATGTGCTGTGCATATCATTTAACCTTTTCGAAATTGTTTCACAAAACTTCAATTTACCACTGCATCCGCCATGCTTTATAAGCCTTTGTTTTGGGGTGTAGTTATTGTTCCAGATTGATTTTAAAGTGGGAAAGTTCAACTTGTAGCTTTACCTTAGCCTGCAAAGCATTAAATACTCTCATTAATGTTTCAATGGTGACATTGCTCGCGTTATTTTCAATTCTTGAGATTTGCGCTTTTTGCACTCCAATAAGTTTCCCCAGGCTTTCCTGTGTTAATTTTCTTTCTTGCCGGGTCTGTTTTATTGCTTGCCCAATTAAATCCATTTGCAATTCATATTCAAACCTGTCTCGGTCAGGGGTGCCAATTTTACCGATAAGTTTGTCCTGAACTTCGTCTAATGTATGTGTTTTCATTACTTTATCGTTTTAATGATTTCTTTGTCTTCAAAATATTTTGTACGCAATTGTTTTGCCTTTTGGATTTCGCTTTGGCGGGATGTTTTGTTGCCGATTATTCTACCAATTACACCACCAATGATTGTTGAAATAAGAATCTTTCCTTTATGAGATCCCTTCTTTAGTTGCACCACAATTCCAGCAAATATCATAACTATCTTCAAACTCCTCCTGACTTTTATGATTAACATTGTTTTTTCGAGTCCCAAGCCCCTGAAAAAGTGGCCTCAAAGTGAAATGACAAAGGAGTAGACCTGCCTTGCCGGCAGGCAGGTTTCTCCCGGCAAAACTTGCTTTGCTACGTTTTTTGGTCGAAATGACCACGGCCATGGGTTGATTTGGGAGGAGGGGAATGGGGCGCGAAGCGCCCCATTCCCCTCCTCCTACAACCACAACGCTATCAGTGTCACCTCGAAGGAGTTTGCGACTGAGAGGTCTATTAACGGTATAGATTTCAGAGTTTAACAAAAAGTTGTCATTTGTAGTCCCAAGCCCTCGAAAAAGGAGCCTCAAAGTGAAATGACAAGTTCAAATAGATTTCTCCCGGCAAAACTCCCCCGAAGGGTCAAGTATTTTACTTTACACAAAATACGTAGTAGAACTCTTTTTCCTATTCAACAACTACCTTCTTTACAGCATTTGCCTGCTCACTTTTCAACTCGATAAAGTAGATTCCAGCTTGTAAGCTCTTGATGTCAACCTCAAAGCTCATCCCATCAAATTCAGAAACAAAAACAATAGTTCCCTGAATGCTGATAATCGACAAATCTGCTTTACCTACAAAAGATTTGGTGACATTCAAAACTTCATCGGCAGGATTGGGGAAAACATCGAAACTGCTTTGTGAAAGGTTTTCCAAACCGGTACTGCCAAGTTCGATAGCCTTAATCGCCGACAGTCCATTAGTGTGGAATAAACCATCAGCATTGGGCAGAAGTTGATCATATTCAACCTGCAACTGGGTAACATCTCCGTTTGAAATCAATTTAAAAATGATTTCATCATCTTCGTAAAACCCATCTTTAGATTCTGTTAAAGGATCATCACCAAATAATGTGATGGATGTATTTTGGTCTTGGCAAATCCCTACTCCAAAGTAGTTTCCTGTTTCATCACGAGCTTGTATTAAACTTCCTGTCGGGATTTGTAGGTTTGTTACGGTTTCTTTTGGAAGTGCAATTGTGTGACTGGAGGCTGTTTGGGTAACCTCTCCCCAGCCCTCTCCTTGAGGAGAGGGAGTGCCAGCACACGTTGCCGCTACATTTCGTTGAAAGTTGCTTTTTTTGTATTGTGTTCCCATTTTATCTTTGTGATGGTTTGAATCAGGGTCTGCTCCCTTCCCCTCCAGGTAATGGGTTGGGGATGGGGTCATCATGGGAGCACACTCCGGGAAGATTATCTCTGCCTCTGAATTCATAAGCACAAAATATGCTTTACCAGGCTTCAAGATACCCAGGGAATTTATCCCAAACGCCGGCCAGTAAATATTCCAGCCCGCAACTTCTTTTGTAATAACAACATCAGTTCCCTCAAATAATGAAGTAACATTCACATCACATTCAGAAATTATGGGAATCAGATTCCATCCGGTTGCAAGTTGCAAAGTTCGGTTGGGATCTTTTGTTCCTGTGATTGTTAGCAGAACATTATCAGCAACTTTTACCTGGTAGCCTTCGCGGGTGTTCCAGGTTCCGAGGGTGTTTATATTCTGGCCGGGCCAGAAGAACAGCCCTGATGCGTTTTGTAAAATGATGAGTTCAGGGAGGATTGGATCAAACATGACTTCCACGTTTCCATTATGGGGGATAAGCCAGGAAGATATGCCACTCCAGCCTTTTTTAATATCAAAATTCTGGAAATCAACATTCGTACATTCCAGTGGGGTGAATTCTTCAATGTGTGGGCTGATGGTTTCTTCCGATGTAAATAATGACCTGATGGATAATGATCCTTCCTTCTCCGAAAGATAGGAATCAATATTCATAAGCATTGGGCCTATGTCGATGCTAAACCGGGGCACAGAAAGCCATGGGCCATTGAAGCCCAAATCATTTACATCCGGATCTTTGCTCTCATCGGGGGCCAGGTGAAAAGCGTCAGGAAAGCCAAAGATAGGACTCCAGAAATTATAAGCATAATCTGCCATGAACACAGAGTCCAGTTCATTGTAATAATAATCAAGTCCGGCAATGGTTTCTTCAGGAGTAAACAAAATTGGGCTTGCTGTCCCATAAACGGCCACTGTTCCATTTGGAACATTCACATCATCAAACCTGCATGGGTAGCCATAAGCATGATAATTCGACAAATTATTTCCAAATGGGGTTTGACCAGTAGAATCCGGGCCTTCACACGCGGTAGTTCCAAAAATCCTTTCATCATATCCCAGGTAAGCATATTCCTTGTTGCAGAAAGCCTTATCTGCCAACAAAGCATTTCTTGCATTTTGAAACCTGGAGATTTCAAATTTGTTTTCAGTGTAATCTGCATACATCTGCAAAAAATAGTATGTGAAGTTTGATCCTGGCGCAGAATAAACATAAGGGGTGTTGGGATAGAGGGAACAACATGGTTTGTAATAGCCAGGACTAATAAATGGATTTACAGGAAGGCGATGGGCAGGATTCGGTGATGAGATTGCCAGTAAAAAAGACAGGTCAAGCTCCTCGGTGAACCAATTGGTATAGTATTCGCAATAGCCCGATTCCGGCTTCCACGCAAAATACATCAGGCTGTCCTGCTCCCGATACAGAAAATTCCAGTCTGTTAGGTTTATCAATGATTCCGCATACGTTTTAATGTTTGCATTTGCAGTAAAATACTCCTTCGCCACATAAACACCGGAAAGTAACAGAGCGTTTGAAAATAAAGAAAACTCAGTTGATATACCCTTTCTGGCCAGGGTTTGATAGTCTAGAAAGTGAGCCCAGTTTCCATTTACAGTGGCATATTGCAGCGGATTTGCCTGTACTTGTTCATCTGTGCCATGCTGGCAGGTATTTGCCAGATAATCCAGGATATGTTCTACCCGGTCTTCAATCAACTGTGGATCAATCCAGTTATTTTTATGAGCGATAGCATAAGCTGTTAACTGGAAACCGATGGCATCAACTGAAATTAAATCAGCCCAGGAGTGACGATCCAAAGCAAACTTGGAAACCGGATCAACAGCTTCCCAAAAGTGCCTGAAGTTTACCTTGTTCACATATTGCAGAAATTCATCTTCATCATCGAAAACCGGTTTCGAATAATAATTTTCCACCATCAGGATATCATCCAGCCAAAGTGTTCCTGACTCATTCATATTTCCAGGGTAATCGGCAATTACAAATCCTATAAATTTTGCTTTTGCCCGATTAAATTCACCATCAAATTGATCCAGACCAATAGCAAAGCGATGCCAGGTGGAAGAGGCTGGGACAATGATAATATATTCCGAACTATTTTCCTGGATATCATGTAATTCAATTTTTAGATTGAGTGAATAAGCAGCATCTAATTTGCAGTGAAAAACGATGGAATCGATCTGACGGCTTTGAAAAGCTCCATCAGTAAAATCTGGAAATAAGTTATAAAGATTAAAATATTCAGAAGTATCATGCCATCTTTTACTGAAGGATTCAACATACATCGTCCAGTCATTTAAGGGGCCATAATTAAATCGAAGTGATCTACCAAAACCTGTGCGGGTTGTTGTCGGATCCAGGTCTATTTCAAATTGCGGCTCAAGGGACTCCGTTGTATCCCAGGTTATTCCATAGTCACCACTCCATAAATTCGAATAATTTTTTATCCGGTCTATATCATCATCCCAGTTCTGGAAAGGATGGGAGTACGCACAATCAAAAGGAATTTTTAATATCATACAATCCGATGAACTTGTTAAGCATGGAGAAATAGGTGCAGCTTCCAGGCAGAGGGTAATTTGCGTTCCGGGTTCGTATGTATCGGGTGTATAAGTTGGATTTAATGACGTTGGATCGTTAAAAGACCCGTTTTCGTTGCTATACCATTGGAGCGTTTCATAGAAAGAAGCGGAGGCTGTTTCCAGAAAATAGCTCTCTCCTCTGAGGTATGCATCCACACCAGCATAGACAAGCGGACCTGATAATATTGTAAGATCAAGACAATCGCTTACTTGGTAAAGTCCATCCGCACTTATTGCAGTCAGGCATAAGACCACAGTGGCAGATTCGATGTCTTCATCTCCCGGAGTGTAAACCGGGTTTAGAATAGCAGTGTTGTTAAATGAGCCGTCCCCGGTTGTTGTCCATAGTAAGGTGTTGTAATTCGATGCTGTTGCATCTGCTAAAGTTTGCGATTCACCAATGCATATTGTTTCATCAGGCCCGGCATTAATTATTGGTATGGGTGGCAATTCAATTTCTATGAAATCAGTTGAAATAAAACTGTTCCAGTCTCCAGTTATTTGAGGCATCCAGGCTCCAACTTTCTTATCATCTATAAAGATTGAGATACTATCTTCAAATGTCCAATCTTTAGAATACCTGAACTTAAAAAACACAGAGTTTAAGCCAGGGAATGGAAACGAATAGAATGCGCTGCCAGCTTTTGGAAACCAAGGGTTATAAGAAGTGCAGCCAAATTCTGTTACAACCAACTGACCCATAGCATTGCTTCGATAACCTATTGCTCCAACAGATAAAGAATCGTAGTTTTCCATGGGCAGGTTCATGATTATTGCATTATTATCCGGGGCTGAGGCAACCCACAGGTGATCAAGGTTTACATTACCATATTGCACACCCGGTGTGTAGAGTTCCAACAGGACATTTTGACCTGAGCTTGAGTTGACCGTTAAGGCCAGTAACATAAGTACTGCAAATAATTTTAGAGTTTTCATACTACTTGGTTTTTAAATTAATAGTAAAACAAATGAAAGCTGTATCCAGTGTTAATAAATACAAAGAGCCCACCGTAATATTCTTCCCATTGAAATTGATATTTTCGAAATAGGCACCAGATTGCACAAGCACTATATCGCTATGGCTTGAGCCATTAATGGCCGCCTGAATGGTGGTGCTGTCGGCGGGTACGTGGATAATTGTGGCATGAGAATGAAGGCTTGCTATTATGCTTAGGGCAGCCATTCCTAAAAATGTAAAGAGTTTTTCATAACGAATTATTATTTGGTAAGTAATCAGATTAGCAAAAGATATTTTGTATAAAGCAAGAAAGCGTAAGTATAAGGTAACGCAGATCCCTTTTGCATGGGCTTCGGGCTATAGCGAGTGTTTCAAGATTTTGACTACAAGTTTAAGCATTTTTAGCAAAACATCCAATTCATCTGTATTTATTTTTTATAAACCATCTCCGAAAAATTGAAAAGTTAAAATGTAAATCGCTGCCACTATCAATGTAGTTTAGCTTATTTAAATCCATTTCAAATAGCTTATTGTAATTGTAGTATTGGAAAAGTAAAACCTCGATGACAAGTTTAGTTTACATATTGCTTGTCAATAAAGTTGGGGCCTTTCAATAGCCCCGAGTTTCCGCTTCGCAGCGAGGCGAGTTAACCCGGGGATTAATAAATTTGATGATGCCACCCCCGTATTATCGGCACGCCTTTGGCGTGCCGATAATACGGGGATTATTCACATCTTTAATTCAATCCCTGTCCTAAAGGATAGGGCTATTGATATTTTCAAAGAACTGACTTTAAAATGGGTTTAAGAAACTTTCGATTATAATCGAATAAGAAGTGTTATTTATGCTTCGCTTCGACTATACTCTAATACTATGATTGAATTTATCCCGGATTATTCTCAATAGAAATTGCAATTATTCCCGGATTATTCTCAATAGAAATTGCAATTTCATTGGATTATTCTCAATAGAAATGTTTGTTTATCTGTGAATGAAATAAACAAGTCCAACCCCAAAAGAAAATAATTCACAAACTCTGACAGCCCCGAAAGCTTTCGGGGCTGTCAGAGTTTTGTCTCCCGAAAGCATCAGGTTTATACGCAGAAAAACACTTCCAGGAACTTTTAGGTGGGGTGTTGAAAATTGTTTTCTCAAAAATGGATGCTACTATTTATAAGTACTTTATAATCTGTTACAAAAAGTACTTTTTCGTTCCATTTTTTGAGTCACTTCAAAGTGTTTTGCAAAGAGATTTCTCCTTTCGATACCAATGAAAGGTTTGTGTAATACGCTGAAAACATAACTATTAAACAGACCTCTCAATCCCCGAAAAAACGGGGCAGGCCGCTACGCTCCATACCAATGACATGTTTGTGTAAAGTACTGAAAAATATACCATTAGACAGACCTC
>CAZQIV010000106.1:0-20378 GCA_964593705.1 uncultured Lentimicrobiaceae bacterium
CATCTATCCTCTAACATCTATCCTCTAACATCTATCCTCTAACATCTATCCTCTACCCTCTACTCCTCATCCCACCACAATCTTGTAAATTCATCATCCGCTCCCTGCCTGCTTATCGCGGCATCATAATTTGTTTTGTTTAATGTAAACTCAGCATAGGGATAGGGAACCCGAACCGGGAAAATACCTTGATCAATTAGCGCTCCATCATAGTTTGTCAGTTCCGGGAAACCTGTTCTGCGATATTCTGCATAAGCTTCATAGCCTTGCTCATAAGCAAAACTAATCCATTTTTGTGTAATGATCTCTTTTAAATTTGCCACTGGTAAAACCTCAATAAATGAGTTTATATCTTCAGTTGATATTGTGTTGTTTTCGTTTGCATACAAATTGTAAAACTCCATATTGGCCTGCACTCCTTCAGCAAAAAGATTGTCGGCACTTTCGTCCCACAAGCCATTCAATGCAGCTTCTGCTTTCAGAAAACAAACTTCTGAATAATTCATGATTATTCCGGGGGTGTTATTGTTTAAAAACCATTCCCCAATTTTACTGATGTCGCCCCATTCGCCTTCAACACCCAAAGCCTCGTTCAGGTTATAATTTTCCCATTCGGGGGAGTTGTTTGCTAATAAGTTTGGAACGCCATTGTATTTAGGGATGAATGGCAGGAAGGAAAGTGGTGCTTTTTCAAAAAACACTTTCGCACGTGGATCATCATTATCAACAATTAAATCCACAAAAAACCTGGACGGATTATTTTGAACCGTTGATTCACCGCGGAACATGGTTTCCCACAAATGGTTTTTTGCCACCGAATTAAAAGGGAAAATTGCCGTGCCTTCCTGGTTTTCGATGAGTGGTGAATTTTTAAGTTCGCTAACTACATTTGAATAAGTCTCAAAATCCACTTTGTTGATGCGGGTGGCAAGTCTTAATTGCAATGAATTCGCGAAAGCAATCCACTTGTTCATATTGCCGTGATAAATAATATCGGATTCGGAAGTGAAAAACATTTTGGATTCATCAAAACTATCCACAGCATTGGCAAGTTTTTCGATGAGCAATGTGTAAATCTCCGATTGCCGGTCGTAAACGGGAGTATATTCCAATTCCGTCATGCCCTTCAAAGCTTCCGAATAGGGGATGTCGCCCCACAGGTCAGTAATGATTTGAAAAATATAAACCTGCCAAATCCCGGCAGCAGCACTTTTGTTTACCATCTCAGGGTCGTCTTTTGCCATGTCGATGATAAGTTGGGCGTTGGATAAGGTATTTGTATATTGTTCGCGCCAGAATGCATCCTTGCCTCCCGGAACTTCATATTCTTTTCCGGGTTCCACACCGCCGCGGGTAGCCATGTACATCACCCAGTTCATAATACTCCATTGTTCCAGGGTTACGTCCGAGTTGTAGTTGCCCATGCCCTGTTGAAGCACATAAGTAAATACATAATCAGGGTTGGTGGATAAGGGCTGGTCAGGATTAACATTCAAATCGGCGAGGTCTTTCTTACACGAAAAACTCATCACCAAAATCAACATCAGAAAAATATATTTGAATAATTTCATGATCATTAAAAATTAACATTTAACGAAAAACCTATGCTGCGTTTGTTGGGATAAGAATACAGCTCATAGCCCTGCCCGTTGCCATTTGTGTAAAAAGTTTCGGGATCAACGTTGGGCACATTTTTAAATATCAGCCATAAGTTGCGGCCATAAAGCGAAAGCGATGCTTTGCGCATCCCGATTTTGGAAATCCATGTTAGAGGCAATGAATAGCTCACCACCACTTCCCTGAGCTTAACGTAGCTGGCATCATACACAAAAGGTTCGTGTATTTCGTTGGTCCAGCTCGAAAATTGATCCCAGTATTTTTCGGGATTAACGTAGGTTTGGTTGACCTGGCCTCCCACATTTTCACCGTTGATGCTACTGCCTTCTGTGTAAACGCCTTCGGCAAGATAACCACCTGTGGCTGTCCATTCTTCCGGTGTAAGTCCGGCAGCTTCGCGGGCTACCTCCGAAGCATACCAGGCTTCACGTCCGTCAAGTGTTTCGGTAAATGTGCCGGAGTACCCGTAGCCATAAAGGTTGGTTCCTGCAAACATATCGCCACCAATTTTAGCATCAACCAGGAAACTAAAAGAAAGGCTTTTGTAGCGAAGTGTGTTGAAAAATGAAAGTGAAAAATCAGGATTGATGTTTCCCAAAACCTGGGGGATTTCGTTACGGATATACATGCCGTTTTTGTCGAGCAGTTTGTTGCCGTTTTCATCCCTCAAAATTGCAAACCCCACAATATCGCCGTAAGGTCTTCCCGGCCGTGCTTCAATACTCAGGTTCCAGTGTTCCAGGATTTGAAGATTGTCCAAGCCCTGGGTAAGCTCCACAACTTTTGATCTGTTGCGGGTATAGTTTATGGTGAAATCCCAGGAAAAATCTTTTTGTTTTACCGGGTTAACTTTCAATTGTAGCTCTACACCCTTGTTCTCGATGTTTCCGGCATTGATCAATGCTGTAACACTTCCGGAAGCCTGTGAAATATCTGCTGATAAAATCTGGTTCACAGCATTGGTTTTGTACCAGCTAAAATCCACCGATACCCTGTTCATAAAAAAGCGCAGATCGGTTCCCAGTTCGATTGATTTGATACGTTCAGGTTTTAAATCCAAAGGAGCAACCTGGTTTGAAATATAGGCAATTGTTCCGAAAACATTACTCACACTATCAATAAAAAAAGTAGGTGCCAATTGATACGGCTTAGTGTCGTTGCCCACCTCGGCATAAGAAGCCCGTATCTTCCCAAACGATAAATATTTTCCCGTTTCTTTCGATATGTCCATCAAATCGGTGAAAGCAAAACCAAGGCTGACTGATGGATAGAAATAGGAATTGTTTCCTTTAGGTAATGTTGAAGACCAGTCGTTGCGACCGGTTACATCCAAAAATAAAAAATGCCTGAAATCCAGTTGACCAAATGCATACAACGAATTAATGGCTTTTTCGTAGGCCGGGCTGGTGTGGGTGTAGGGTGGGTTAACACTGTTTTCCAGCGAGTAATCTCCCGGGATAGTCAAGCCCCCGTTGGTATAGGCACTGTAAAAAATTGTACGCTGAACCATGGCATTGCCTCCGCCATTAAGGGTGTAGGAGAAATCATCGTTGATCTCATCTTTAAACGACAACAAAAAATCAGAGTTGATGAGAAATTGTTCGGTTTTGTTTTCGCTGTATCCGCCAAGCGAAGAGCTACGTGCTCCCACGGGGTTGTGTTGTTCCAGATGAACTTTGGAATAATCAGGAGCGGTGCGGATCATAAAATCCAGCTTGTCGTTAACATGCCAGGTGAGTGAGGCATGTCCAAATATCCGATCTTTTTTATCACCATTGTAAACATATTCGGGTGTGTAAAACGGGTTGCCCTGCCAGGCCCAGTTCATGTACCAGGTTTGTTCGTCACCATTTGTGTTTGTTAAATTATTTTCCAGTGATGAATTGCTGATATGTCGCGGCATCATGATGTAATTCCTGTTGGGATTGTCGTGATTGTCGGAAAGGCCGTAGCGATTATCCACATTTTGGTGGCTGTACGACACGTAAGTTTTTATCTCGAACTTTTTTAAAATTTTGCTATCGATATTCAAGCCAATATTGGTACGGCTGAATTTTGAATTTTTGACCATTTCACGGGTTCGGAGATCAGCCACCGAAAACCTGATGGAGGTATTGCCTCTGCTGGCATCCAAAGCCAGTGAGTTGTTGAGTGTATAACCGTTTTGGAAATAATCTTTGTAATTGTCAGGCTGCGGGCTGTAATTTGTTGGTTTTCCGTCCCAGTCAACAATTTCCCGTCCATCCATTTTCGGCCCCCAGCTTCCAAAGGCCGAAGCGCTTGTAGTATTGTAAACCGGAATGCCTTGGTTATTTGTTATGAAAGGGGGCGAGAGTTTCCCGTTGCGGCCTCCGCCGTAAACATTTTGCAAATCCCAAAGTATGTATGGTTTATCGATGGAAGTATTATTTGTAAAACTCACCCCGATACCTTTTTTCCGGGTTCCTTTTTTGGTGGTGATGAGGATAACACCGTTTGCCGCTCTCGATCCGTACAAGGCCGATGCTCCGGCACCTTTCAGGACAGAAATGCTTTCGATATCATCAGGATTTACATCTGAAATACCGTTACCATAATCGCGGCCTCCCCAGGCATCTTCGGCATTGCTGATGGTGCTGTTTTCGATAGGCACGCCGTCCACCACAATCAGGGCGTTGTTGTCGCCAAGAAAAGAATTATTTCCCCTAAGCACAATCCTGCTTGAGGAGCCGGAACCTGCATTGGTTGAACTGATCTGTAAGCCAGCCACTTTTCCTGATAATTGGTTGATAACGCTGGGATCGCGGGTTACCTGTAGCTCATCGCCTGTAACTTTTTGAACCGAATAGCCCAAGGCTTTTTTGTCGCGCTTAATGCCCAGGGCGGTTACCACGACTTCATCCAACATTTCGGAAGTTTCTTTGAGGTAAACATCAATTTCGCTGCGGCCATTAATGGTGATGGTATCCATCTCGTATCCTACAAAAGAGAAAATGAGGTTTTGAATATTTGCCGGAACAGTAATTTGATAAAAGCCGTCAATATTCGAGGCGGTTCCCCTGTTGGTTTCTTGAGCTACGATATTCACAAAGGGGATGGGTTCTTTCTCGCCCGAAGAATACACTGTACCCGTGATGGTAAGCTCCTGCGCACTACAAATATGAATTCCGAAAAAAAGAAATAAAAATACAGGTAAATATTTCTTCATTAAAGGTTGGGCATTATAAATTTTGAAATGATAGTCATCGCGAATTTAATTATGAAATTTCTAATCACAATCAGGAAAGGTAATGATTATTTCATTGGTAACATAAATAAAATAAGCATGTCCGGGTTGTAAGTGCCCAATGGTGTTGATATTATAAATTGGCCAAAATACTTCTGTTCCTGCAATCGACTTAATTACTGATACTTTGCTGAGATATAAGCCAAAAAGTGTACCGATACTAACATTACAGTTCGACAATACGGGCATCAGATTCCAGCCTTGTTTAAGCGAAATTTGTCGGCTTGCAGGTTCTTCCCCGTAAATTACAAGATCGAAGGGGTTTTCGGTTTTGATAAGATACCCGGTTTGATAATTCCAATTGCCAATTGTATTTATTTCCATTTCGGGATAGAAAACCCCGGTCATAGATTGCATTATCACGATATCGTCCAGGTGTTCCAGAAGGATGGTATTCAAGTCAGCATTTTCGGGAATTAAACAGCCGGAAACACCACTCCATCCCTGGCTAACAGGAATTGTTTGTGATAATCCTGAACCGATGACGCTAATAAAATCTGACTGAGTTTTACTTGAACTGGTGCTGCCATCGCTGATTGTTAATGAAACATCAAAAATGCCGGGTGAAGTGTAGGTTACAAGTGGGTTTTTCAGATTGCTTGTTGCGGGAGTACCCCCTTCGAAAGTCCAAGAAAATGTAAGTGGATTTCCGCCTGATGTGTTTGAAAACTGAACACTTTCATTAGTGGAAATATTGGTGAAATCAGCAATAAAGTTGGCAGAGAGTGTTTGGATAAGATCGAAGAAAATAAGGTATTCTTCCATCAAGTCAACCCTGTTGGCATCCAGCCCCCCGAATTCGAACGACACCCCGATGGTTTTGTAGCCGGGTTGCTCATTTATCACACCACAGCCATAGGCCGGTGATTGATTATTGAGAATAAGTGTTCCGTCATTGATGGCTTCAAGATGATCTATCCAACTGTTGTCGCCTGAGTATGAAAAGCTCATGGCTTCGGTAATTGTACCTGCAACACCAAGAACAGTACCCAAATCGGCTGTACCATCAGCAGTACCGTTAATGCCAAACATAGCATGCACTGTGGTTTGGCTGTCGTAAGCCCAGGTGTCGCCACCTTCCATGTACAGCTTGCCACCACTATTGAGATAGTTGGCTAAGATCTGCCCTTCGGCGGTAGTTAACTGATGATTGTTGCTGTAAATTCCAAGACATACAAACACCGAACTATAAAGCTCCGGTTCTGCCGGAAAGGTGGTGGTATAATCAGATGCTATTCCTAAATCGTTCATTGCGTTTATGATATCATCACCTGAATTGGTATTTTCATCCAGATCAACCACAAGCACAGGTATTTGTCCCGCCACAAGCGAAAATGAGCCTTGTGCTGTAATACCCATGTTTGCTATGATGTCGATAATAAAGGAAATGTTTTGTCCGGCAGGTGTACTTTCGCTACAGGAGATTTCAAAATTTGAGGTGGCGCTTACTCCGGGTAAAATGTTACCAAAGGTTTGGGGTTCTGTAGAGTTTATAGTTATAAATGAGCTTGATGAGGATAACTCCCCAAGGGTTTCATAAGCTTCAGCCGATCCATTATTTTTAATTTCAACTGATAGAAAAACTGTTTCACCGGGGTCGAGCATTCCATTATTGTTTCCGGCCGGATCGTTGATTGAGAAACCGGTATGCTCCAAAACCGGAGCGTGGCCTGTAATGCTTAAGGCGCTTTGCCATGTATTTGTTCCATCGCCGGCTGCCAGGTTAAAATTTATGATTTCGCCATCGGGGATGTTTTCAGCAATGCTAATTCCAAAAGCATTATTTATGGTAACAATTTCTCCTGCATCAATAGTTGAAATGACAGCAGCAGGCTGATTTACTGTTACAAAACTATTTGCTGAGGAGAGTAGCAGGCTCACATTTGTTGCTGTTGCATTGCCAATATTCTCCATACTGATGTCGAGGCTGATGGTTTCTCCGTAATCAGACATTCCATTATTGTTGCCTGAAGCATCATCAATTTCAAAGCTTTGCAGCGCAACATGTGGGCCATCGGGTGTTGAAACCAGCACCGTTCCAAAAAATGGTTTCAGGTTTTGCCCGGTTATCACAACATCGGCTTCACCCGGTTCGGTGATGGGTGTTAATTCCACTTCAGCCACTCCTGAAGCATTGGTAAGTGCAGCGCCATGAAGCACACCATTTTTCGAAATGGCCACATAAGCATAAGCTTCGGTATTAACAGTAAAAGTTTCGGCTGCAAGTGGCATCAATGCGGGATAGCTTGCGGTGAGGTCAGGAGCTTGTGACAAATAAACCATCAAAGAAGGGTCGCCCATGAGATGGTAGATTTCCCAGTAATAATTTATAAGTAAAGAACCCGATTGAGTTACAGCAAGGTTTCCTGCCGAAGGCATTTGACCTTGGGTAATAAACCAATCGTTGGTAGTAATACCGGAACGATCATGAAATGTACGATCGTAAGCGCCCAGATGGCTTGAATTGTAAGTGGGATTTGTGGAAATTGCTTCCATTCCTACGCCCCACCAAAAATCTTCATCCCAATAGGTGCTGTTGGAACCTCCAATATAACCAATGGCTCCTTTTAGCGGAGCGCGAAGGATTTCTTCTCCAAAGCAAGTAGTTTGGAATTCTACCGAAGAACAGCAGTTTCCAACCATCAGCGGGTAACGATGCGAGTTGGTTAAAGCTGATATATGGCTGATTACAAAACTCGGATCGGCCCAGCCCGAGGCGCTGCAGTGCGCGGAATAATTGGCATAGGCCACACCATCACTTATGTTTTGGCGGATGTTGGTTGAATAGTTTCCGCCGGAAGGTTCAGGTTGCAGGTAAGTGTGCGAATATAAACCGTGAGCAGCGTTAAAATAATATTGTGTACCATAATTTATCTGGCCATTGCCCCAGGTAAGCTGATGGGTGTTATCAGCACCTGCCACCATCACCACCTCATCGAGAAACGAAGGATCGGGGAATGCGTATTGTTCGTATTCTAAAGTTTTATCGATTTGTGCCTGGAGCTGTGCCAGGGTGGTGGCCGAAAACCTGCCATAAAAGCATTCCGGTAAAATGTCGTTTGTATATTCGCAATAATACAAATCGCTAACATGGCTACCTGCACTTCCGCTAAATGCCGGCACTTGTGCAACATCACCAACAATAAGTACAAAGGTTTGCGGATGGTAGCCTTCCGGCGGACTCTGATAAAAGCTTTTAAGGTAGCTTTTGATGGATGTTGTGCTGGTACCAACCTGGGGATTGTTGGTGTAAGCCTCAACCACATTGAAGCCTTTTTTTGTTTTCCATTGGATAAAGGATTGCAATGAGGTCTCGAACATGGGATCGGAGACAATGATATAAGTTACGGGAGCTACATCGATCAGGGCATCGCCGCCATCGGTAAACATTTCCGGTTTCCGGTGATTGATAAGTTGATCGAAACTTGCTTCAAACCACGGGGAATACACCCTGGATTTTTCATTTTCCGTTCTGGAGATTTGTGCTCCTTTAAAGCGGATTTCGCAATCGAAGCCCAATGTTACCCGCAATTCCCCACTTACAGGATTGTACATGAAAGGGGCAACTTCGAGCCTCGCCATCCGCACTCCTCGCATTTCGCCCAAATCAATAACACGAGCCAATTCCCGCCCGTACCAGTCGTTAGTCGAATAAATATCATCATCGATTATAAAGGGTAAATCCTCCACATTGTCACTTTTAGAAACGGAAGGCTGAACCGGCATAACAGGAATAGAAACATTAAAATCGCTGAGTTGAACGGTTTTAGCATTGATATTATTAAACCTTATCTCAAAATCTGCACCATAAGGCACTTCAATCAACCTTTTCAAAACCGGCAGCATTGGCGCACCTTCCTCGGTAGAGTAATTGTACCCTTGCAGGTTTAATTGGGTAAACTGCCCTGCTTTTGTGCTTATTTCCAGTACACTAAATGAAGATAGCTGATTTTGGAAATGCAGCGATTGATCATCCGTTTGGGTAATATTGAAAGCATTGTTTCCATCGGAGAGTTTAATTTTTTGCGCATTTCCGGAAAACGGCAAAATAATGAGTAAAGTGAGTGCTGTGATTAACAGCGAGTTGTAAAAAAATTTCATCTTTGGTTTGGTTTAGTTTCAGGGCATAAAATTACATAAATTTATTATGACGAGAGAAAGGTTGTTAAAACCTGTCAGGTTTGAGGTGTTCTAATGTTTCCCATCCCCTTAAAACAGGCAAAGCTTACAGCGAGGCAGGTTTTTCAATTTTCATACCAGCTATTGGATAAATAGATTTCTCAGTCGCTGCACTCCTTCGAAATGACAGGGCTTTGGTGGGTGTGTTGGGGTGAAAGAAAGTGGGCGCAAAGCGCCCACTTTCTTTCACCCCCAATACTGCCTCAGACTTTGTCATTTCGATGCCGCAAGTGCGGCAAGAAATCTATTTGACGTTTCGATGACCTGCGGACGATGGAATGTCAGGGTCTTCTCCGGGTGTAACTTTCCATTGTAATCAGACTATTCTTTGGGAATTATTTCCCATATCGGTTTAAGTACACGGGTGATTTCTTCCAGTACTTCCAGAAAGTATAGTGGCTCATTGTGTTTTATTTTTAGTTTTGAAAAGCCTGCATCGCTCAATATCCTGCTCACAGTTTGGGGTGAAATTTCTATTCCGTCTTTGTTCAGCCTTTCGCTAATATCGGTATGGGACAAGTTCTGGTTTCGATAAAAGAATATTTGGGTCACAAACAATTGTTTCATTTGTTAGTTCAATAGAAAATCTTGTACATTTTACGCACCGCAATGCCAAGATTGAAAAATGTGAATGTTGCCATCAAGACAAATATAGAGTTACAAATAAGTTTAACAATTTTATTGATACATACTCAGAGGGTTTCTATTCAAGAAAAGAACTTAAAAAGATAATTGGAGATGTTTATGCGAAAAGGTCTTCAATTGTTCACACAGGCAACCTATTTCCCCATAAAAAGTCTTCTCCACTTTGGGAAGCTGGTTATTATGATTCTGGTTTAATCGAAGTCGGAATTGAATCATTAATAAGATATGTTTTAAATCAGTGCTTAATAAATACAAAGTTTAATAAATAGAGCTTCTTGTGGCCTGCAAGGATTAACAATTCCGGAATCAGTGGCACAATATCACTGGTATATCCATCTGTAAAACAAGATTATTTGGAGGATATGCAAATAAATGAAGCATAAAATATTTATATCTTGAAATAATGAAAGATTAGCCCAAAGAATTTTTAGTTTTGCAGACTAAAATTAATGTTTATGAAGAAACTATCTTATGTATTTATTATGACACTGCTCATTGGTATTTTCCCTGCCCAGGAGCTCTCTGCCCAGGGAAAGTTTTTAAGGAAACTTAAAAGCAAGGCAGAAGACAAAGCTATTGAGGAGGTGTTTGGAAAAGACACTGAAGATGCCAACACCGGAACCTCAAATTCGGGGAATTCCAATTCAAACCCAAATGCACCAACCAACACACGTGGCGAAGGGCTAACAACCACCCCTCCTGATGTAATCGAAAACATCGATGATGCAGGAAAAGCTTTCGATAAAAAGCAATATGTTGATGCGCGATTTGCTGTGCGCCAGGCCATTCTCGGTATCGAGCTCGAAATGGGAAACAACGTGCTGGAAGGCCTGCCCGAAGAAATTAACGGATTGCCTTATGTGAAGGATGAAGATATGGTGGCAAGTACCGGAATTGGTTTTGTAGGTTTGATAATCGAACGTGTTTACCGCGAGGACGACAAACAATTCAAGGTAACCATCGGCAACGATGCTTCCATGCTCACCGCAGCCAACATGTACCTTGCCAGTGGAGCTTATGCCACCACTTCGGACCAGGAGTACAAAAATGTAAAATTGGGCGAATACCGGGGAGTGATTGAATATGACGAATATTCCGGATACCAGCTTAGTGTGCCCATCGGGCAAACATCGGTTTTGGTTGCCGAAGGCATAAATTTCGAAAACGAAGCTGAAATGATGAGTGCGGCAGAAAGCATTAACATCGATAACATTAAAAAGGAGCTTGGAGAATAATGAAAAATCTGTTTACACTATTGGCCGCTTTCTTAATGTTGGCCGTAAATATAAACGCACAGGATGCGGAGACTTTATTGGACAAAGCCGTTTCGGAATATAAATCGGGGAATCTCGAAAGTGCCCGTTTCGAATTACAACAAGTACTTCAGGAAATAAACCAGGCCATTGGCCGGGATATTTTAGCCTTGCTCCCTGATGAACTATCAGGAATGCAAAAGGTGGAAGATCAGGATAATGTTACAGGAATGAATACAGGCTATGCCGGACTATTTGTACACCGCAATTATGCAGCCGAAACCAGCGATGCCTCCATCGAGATTGTCAGTGATTCGCCACTCATGGCAGGGCTAAACATTATGCTTAATATGCCGATATTTTTTGCTACCGATCCCAACCAAAAACGGATAAAGGTTGACGGCCAAAAAGCCTTGCTCACCAAAAACACCATCGAGGATGGCTCGGCAAGTTATGATGTTCAACTGGCTTTTGGCTCCACACTTTTTGCCTTTAATTGCTCGGGAGTGCAAAGCGAAGATGAGGTTACTGCCATGCTGGATAAAATTCCGATGAAAAAAATTATGGAGGTGGCGCAGTAGGCTGCATGGATTATTAAAGTCAGGGAAAATTGATTTTGGATTTATGATTGACGATTAGTGATTTGAGATTTAAGATTTAAGATTTTGCTGAATGTTACCAACATCTTCAATCTTCAACCTTAAATCTTCAAATTTATTAAATTTTACTTCAAATACCTGCGCTAATTATTGCATCACACCACTCCAAATATTTACAATCTTATTACGTAATTCATGCAGCGAACTGCACAAATTCATCGAAATTTATGCAGTTCGCTGCATGAATTTAGTTAAAATCATTTAAGTAGGGTTTGCTGAAAAACCCAACCGTGTTCCATTAATTAATATTGTCGGTGCGCCTGCCTCGAAGGCAAGGCGGGCTGCACCTCATGATACAATGATGTGTTCATTTTTCTACAAACCCACATCGCTGCAAGGCGAGTATTGTCGCTCCGCCAGCTGGCGGAGCTTGCCATACAGGTGCAGAGCACCGTAATATTAAAAATGGAATTGGTGTTTCGGGAATGGATATTTCGGTGCTCTGCACCTGTGGTGGTTCATAGGAATGCGTTTGCTACAAAGATTGCGCAGCTCTGCCGCTTTCCGCATATTTGCGTTGGTCTTTTCAGCGTGAGGGCCTTAAGGTCGTTAACGACTTTATTATCCTCACCCTGAAAGCCCCCCCAAAAGCCCCCGGCTAGCCTGATAAAAATGCCGCAACCCCGGTGGGAATTGCAAAAAGAAAAGTGGGATTAGAAAATAGAATTCCTTCATCATCAAGTAAAAAATAACATTATGTCAAAAGGTCTGGTTTTAGGAAATCTCCTGCCCCACACTTGCCGACCAAATCCTGAACCACTGATCACGGCTTAATTCCAAATCCAAAGCACCTGCTGCGCGATGGATTCTGTTCCGGTTTGGTGTATCCTTATTTGAACTCTGACAGGGTTCAAAACCCTGTCAGAGTTTGTTGCATTGGAAAACTTTCTCCTCTGAAATTCAATCTTAATTAGCGGCATTAGACTATTACACATTTTTATAGAATCTCCTGCCCCGCACTTGCGGTTTAAATTCTGAACCATTAATCGCGACCGAAATCCAAATTCAAAGCTCCGAATGCACGATGGGATTTTCATATTCGCTTTTATTGCTTGAAACATATAGGCGTTAAGCGAATAAAAATGACACTATCCAAATTAATGAATATTTCAAACTTGTCTTTTTTTTTACCTTTGGTTCGCTATTAAATGGATATTTGATGCTGCTTTCAGGGAGAAAGTTTGAATAGGAATAGTAAAAGATTTAGATAAATGGATACGCATATTCAGGAATTAAAAAGAGAAAAATATCCCATCGTCATAATTTTATGTTTTGCAGCATTTATGGCTTCCCTCGACAGCTATATTGTGAACATTTCCCTTCCTGAAATTGCCACTTTTTTTCACGTTGACATGAATGCTGTGTCAGGGGTAGTGGTAGTATTCCTGCTGTTTTTGGTGGGAGTTATGCTCATTGCGGGTAAGCTGGCTGATACATTAGGTCTGCGGAATTTCTTGCTCTATGGCTATTTGATTTTTGTATCAGGATCGCTGGCATGTGGTCTTTCTGAATCGCTGTTAATGCTGAACATCTCGCGTGCAATACAAGGAATCGGTGCCGCTATTATGACGGTCGCCCCATTTACAATCATTTCGAGGTATTTACCTTCTGCAATTACCGGCTGGGCATTTGGGCTTCTTTCTACCTTTGCTGCTCTGGGACTGACCCTTGGAGCGCCTCTCGGTGGTTTTATTACCGGAAACTTTTCCTGGCATTGGATTTTCCTCATCAACGTACCGATTGGTCTGACCGCAGCATTTTTTACTTATAGGGTTATTCCCAATTCAAGACCTGATAAAGGACAAACCCAGCCAAAAAGATTTGATGTAACGGGATCTCTCATCAGCTTTTTAGCGATTGCAATTCTCACTTTTGTATTAAGTCAGGGTCAGGACATGGGCTGGGATTCCACGAAAACCATCCTGCTGTCTTTGGCCTTTATTTTTCTTTTCACGACACTTATCATTGTTGAAAAAATATCAACAAATCCGGTTTTCGATTTTTTGCTCCTTAAAAACCGGGTGTTTACATTTTCAACCTTAGCAACGGTTTTTGTATTTATCTTTCTCTCAGGAAACTTTTTTGTGCTACCATTTTATCTCACCAGCTTTGCCGGGCTGACGACTCAAAACAGTGGTCTTGTGCTGATGGTCTATTCGTTGGTATATATGATTTCCGGGCCATTGGCAGGAAAGGCATCCGACAGAATCAGGCCTGAAATACTATGTGCTGTTGCCACTCTTTTTAGTGGAATCGGATGTTTGGTTTTTTCAATTTTTCTCGACACAGAAAGTATATTTCCGGTATTATTGATTATGGTTTGGCTAGGTATATTTATGGGTTTATTTATTTCGCCCAACAACAACATGGTGATGAATAGTGTTGCCCCCGGCCAGCGTGGGGCTGCTTCGGGGATGTTCAGCACTTTGAGCAGGTTGAGCATGATCCTGGGAGTGGTGATTTTTGAAATACTATTTTCGATGGGAACAGGGGGTAATGGCGAAAACATGATCAGCGCTATGTCGCGACACCTCATGGTTCGGGGCTTTCGGACAGCCTATTTTGCCGGTGCAATATTTTTATTTCTGGGATTTGTATTTTGCATTCTCATCATAATTAATAAGCGAAATAATTTCACACAGAAAGGGAGAAACGGAGAATCTGTAGCAACTAACTAATAATGCTGTTCTGAATTTTCAGTCTTCTTATAGCATAGCCCAAATCAAGCTTTCCTTTGATCGATCACTTGCTTTAGCTTTCCGGTCTTAGGATTTCGTGGCAGCGAGTTTGGATTGGATACAAATACTTGTGGTAAATTGATCGCTTTTGTATCATATAAAAATGTTAAAGCATTTTCTTCCTGCATCAAAAGTGTCAAGAATTGTTGTTCAATAGTTTGCTGTTTCTCCCTTGGGACATTTCCTTTGGTTTCGATATTTACCTGTAACACATCTTTAACCTCAATGGTTTTGGCAATAATTTGGAAATGAAAAGAGAGTGCATCAAAATGGCTTATAAGTTTTGAGATTACGGAAGGGTTGATATTATATCCTCCAATTATCAAGGTATCGTCCGATCTGCCCATAAGTTCCAGTAACTTTAACTTGCGGCCACATTCACAGGGTTTATCGAGAATGCGTCCCATATCCCCAATATTGTACCTGATAAGTGGCATCATAAACCGATCGAGACAGCTTACAAGTATTTTTCCTGCCTTCCCGTTTTCGACAGCATGGCCTGTGTCAGGGTCAACAATTTCAACATGCACGCTGTCCTCGTGGATATGGTGGAGACTTCCTTCAAGTTTTTCACAGTTAAAGCCAATCAATCCGGTGTCGTTTGAAGAGTAACCGGCCGACACAAATTTCTTAACACCCAAAACCCTGCTGATGTGTTTTTTTGCTTCAGGATAAATTTGTTCACCTCCTGTAGCCAATATTTCGATTGCAAGATCAGTAATATTATTTTCTCCACAATAATCGGCTAATGAAATAAAAAATGAAGGTATGCCGATGGCAGCATTAACCTTGAACAAGCGCATATAATTTACGGTTGCCTCAGTACCCGTTTGTGCAGCGATTGGTAAAATCAGGCTTCCACAATGTTCGAGGGCTTTATTAACAAAAGTAAACGAGGCCCACAGGTTCCCCGCGTTCATCATATTTGCCGCCCGTGAATCATTTCGGATGCCTGGCAAAAACAAACCTTTGGCACATAAAAATCCCTGCTTGTTTATATCCTCGAGGGCATAAAATGTAAATTTTGGTATCCCGGTGGTCCCGCCACTGGTAAACATATAAGCCTCCGAAAGTGGCTTTGTGATAATGCCCTGGTGGTAAGGTGGCAAATTCTCCCTCAAATTCTGCTGGGTTAAAATAGGGATATTCCTGAATTCTGTTAGCGAGACAATCTCTTTTTTGGGTAAGCGGGCACTATAGAAATCTGAATTTTCACGTGCAAAACCAAGCAGGTGGTTAATTTTGTCAAGGGTAAGCTTGTTTCTTTTTTCATCATCCAAATAATCGAAAGCATTGTAGAATATGTTGTCCGCGTTTTTCATATATGATTTTATCCATTTAAATTTTTCAGTGTTTCCACGAGGCAATTGTTGTCATCATCATTTTGCACAGTTAGCCTTACATAATTCTCACCCTTAATACCCGAAATTAAATTATGGTTGGCAACAAAATATCCTTTGGATTCAAGTTTATCCACAAGCTCACCACCTGAAATTGTTTTACTTTTCAACAAAAACACGCATGTCTCGGATTTAAGGTATTCATACCCGTCAAGTTGGTCGAGGTGTTGGAATAAGCGCGTTCTTCTTTCAATATTTAGCTTGCGGCTCAGGGCAGGATATTCCTGATCGACCAACGCGATTTGCCCCACGAAAAGCGAAAACCATGAAAATGGGAAAACCTGCCTGTACAATTTTGTAATCTCAATGATGTCAGGGTTTTTAGTTGCCATATACCCGATACGAATGCTTGGCAATCCAAAGATTTTCGAAAGGGTTCGAAGTACGACAAGGTTAGGATATTTATCTATAAATTTAATACAGGTGTTAAATTCATTATCCTGGTCTGTATATTCGCCATAAGCTTCATCCACAACCACAATACAATTGTAGCGGTTGGCTTCGGCGATAATTTTTTCGAGCATTTCATGTTCGATAAATTGTCCTGTGGGGTTTACGGGGTTGCTCATCCATAGTATTTTCGGTGAAAGGTTTTTTATGCAGTTAATAATTTCATCGGCAGTAGCAGATGTCCATTGGTATCGATTTTCTTTATTAAGCTGAACAAAAACAGGGATGGCACCTGTTCGTGATGAAAACTCTTCGAACAAACTAAAATTAGGTGTCGGCAGCAGGTATTTGTCATTCACTGTTAAAATTGCCCTCGAAAGAATGTCGATCATATTTTCGAGGCCTGATCCAATTACAATGCATTTTGGGTTTACTCCATAAAGTTTGGAAAGGTAAGATGTTAACAAACGGTAATGATTGTCAGGATAGTCAACAAGATTTTTAACGGCTTCTTTTGTGATATCTGTTTGTTCCATCACCTCCCTAATGAGTGGTGAAAATCCGTCACAGTTTCTTCCGATGTCGAACTTATAAATTTTTTGAAGATTGTTTTTTTTATAGCATCACCATATTTATTGAATTCATCACAATCTTCTCCCAGGTATGATTCCACCCTATTCATAAGGGCTATTTGTGTTTGGGTATTAAATATCTGATGTGTTGGAATATTCATGTCTATTTCAGGTTTTTTGGTTTTTCCAGAAGGTAATAGTTGTGTCGTCGATCATCAATAGTTCCGCTATAAAGGTATTCAGAAACAAAACCCCGCTTATTAATGTATTCGGTAAATATTTTTCGTGTATCGAGCCTAAACTTTTTCGCCATTTCCATATCGGTTTTTTTAAGATGTTGCAGGTCGTCAGGTATTTCTACAAGCACCAAATCAGCATCAGGAAAATTTTGGGATGTGACCACCGGGATATTAACGAGGGCTTCTTCCAGACTCATAGGTGCTATCTTTTTATGCAAATTGCTCAGATGAAAAGCATCG
This sequence comes from uncultured Lentimicrobiaceae bacterium, assembly GCA_964593705.1. Taxonomy (GTDB): domain Bacteria; phylum Bacteroidota; class Bacteroidia; order Bacteroidales; family 4484-276; genus SABY01. The sequence goes on from CAZQIV010000106.1 coordinate 17,198, forward strand.
TCAAGGTGTACTTCAGCCAAAAATCTATCAATGGACATTCCGCCACTCATTTTGTCTTTTACTTTGTAGTAATCCGGTAGGTATTGAGTAACACGTGCACCTGATTTATCGATGTAGTTGTTCGCATTTCTACCTTCTAATGGCTCGTAGGTCCACAGATATTTTTTATAATTCCATTTCCTGAGAATGGGAAATAGGTGTTCCTGCAGAAGTTGCCCGATATGTAAATTCCGGTACTTCTCAAGAATTCCAATCATGTGCCCATAGGCCGTTTGATGTTCCATGGTCGGCATGACAATCTGTATAGCAATCATTTCATTATTCAGAAATCCTCCTATAACAATCCCGGTCTTATGTTCTTCAGCAACCATCGCCTTTAGTGTAATCGGCGACATGCATCCACGTTCATCGAGCCCCCAGATTTCGCCCTGTAAGTCGATGCACTTTTCAATTTCATCATCTGTTTTAATTTCGTGTATTTCGAAGCCTTCAATTGCTGATTTTTCCATTTTTTTATTTGTGTTATAATATTTAGTTAATAATAAATTTTGTGTTATTGGCAGGAATATAAAGTATTGTAAAAATAATAAATTTGTGGAACATTTGATGAAGTGTTTATTAGATTTTTGGGTACTACTGCGAATTTAGTGGAAAGTAAATTATTAATGATTACGTAGTCGTTGGTGATAAAAATTTGTCAATAGATTTCTTCCCGCACGTGCGGGACTGCACTCTTTACTAATGACAAGTATTTATAAGGTGTTAAAAAACAGACCTCTCAGTCGCAAACTCCTTCGAGGTGACACCATTAGCGTTGTGGTTGTGGGAGGAGGGGAATCGGGCGCTTCGCGCCCGATTCCCCTCCTCCCAACTCAACACAATTGCGGGGTCATTTCGACCAAAAAAATTGCTAAGCAAGTTTTGCCGGGAGAAATCTATTTAAAGTGATCACCATTATTTACATCCACAAAAATGGTAGTAGAACCAATTTTTGTAAAGTTTTAAAATGATGAAGAAAAATAAAAACACCCGGGTTGAAAATGCCTATTGGATATTTACCTTGTTCGGAACTGCTGTTGGCGCAGGGATATTGTTTCTTCCAATCCAGGCTGGCCTGGGGGGTATATGGGTTTTAATAGCCGCATCATTGCTGGCCTACCCACTGGTTTATCCTTCGCAGCATTTATACAGTCGCATCATAAATAATACTCCAAAACCAGTTGACTATACCGGTGCTGTAAAACTCTTTTTAGGAAAAAAAACAGGTATGCTAATTAATATCTTGTTTGTTATTTTTCTTTTTCTTTTGTTGTTGGCCTATTCCATTGGGCTAAACAATGATTTAGGAGATTTTTTTTATCATAACAATATCACCGGTTCTAATCCGGCAAAAAGCCCATACCTGAGTCTTGTAGTGCTACTGTTATTTTTTACCATCCTAAAATTTGGTAAGGGAACCCTTATTAAAGCACTTGGGATTTTAAGCGTTATTCTTATTATTTTGTTGCTCATCCTTTCGCTGCTGCTCGCAGGTATGTGGGATTTCAGCCGACTAATGGCATTCCCTTCCTTTCATGAATTTGTGAAACAGTTTTTCATGGTTTTCCCCATATTAATTATGTCTTTTATGTTTTTTTCGGCGATCTCACCCATGGTGATAAGCTTCCGGGAAAAAGGTGGTTCATCAGAAGAAGTTGGGAAAAAATCCTCAGGGGTTTTAAAAATAACAGTGGTCTTACTTTTGGCATTTGTGCTGCTGTTTGTTTTTTCCTGTGTTTTCGCTTTGAATGTTGAGGATTTAAAAAAGGCAAACCTCGAAAACATCACTGTGCTGGCACTATTAGGCGACATTTCCAACAAGCCCTTTCTCAAAGATTTTGGTCCTGCAATTAGTCTGCTGGCGCTCACTACCTCATTTTTTGGTGTAGCCCTTGGCTTACGATCAAGCAGCCTGGAACTGTTTTCAAGTTTTTTTGTTGCAACAAAATCAGTAAAAGTAAAATCAGAAATTATTTTTTATTCGGTAAGTATAATTTCACTGTGGTTGATAACCATTACCAATGTGAACATCATAGCATTATTTGGTGAACTGATCGCGCCTTTAAACTCGCTGTTTTTATATTTTATTCCGGTACTTATTGTTTATAAACACCCTGTTTTCAAACCTTTACGTACATCAGGCAGTATATTAATTTTTATTTCGGGGCTTGTGCTGGTTCTTTCTTACTTCATTGGGAAGATGATTTAAACCAGAATTTTTAAGGTGTATTTTCGTAAGGTTACGACCTCCCGGATTACAAAGGTTATTTTCCCGATCTCCAATAAAATGCTTTATGCTATTGTGGATATCTTAAGGCACTTCATGCCCCGCACTTGTTGTCCAAATCCTGAACCACTGATCGCGGCTTAACTTTAAATCCAAAGCGCCGGTTGCACTGCGAATTCTTTCTATGTTTGGTGTGTTCTGTTAGAACTCTGACAGGGTTTCTTCCGAAGGAATCCCTATGGGAAAACCCTGTCAGAGTTTGTTGCCTGTAAAAAGTAATCCTAAAAACATCCTATACAAATATTTATCTTTATTGCCTATGCCACCTCCCGCCCCGCACTCGCCGACCAAATCCTGAACCACTGATCACGGCTTAAATCCATATTTAAAGCCCCGGCTGCACTGCGAATTCTTTCCAGGTTTAGCGCATTCCTCCTTGAACTCTGACAGGGTTTTGAACCCTGTCAGAGTTTATGACCTGAAAAGTACTTGCAAAAATTTTCATCTATGGAACTTCATTTCCCGCACTTGCCGACCAAATTCTGAACCACTGATCGCGGCTTAATTCTAAATTCAAAGCCCCGGCTGCACTGCGAATTCTTTCCAGGTTTGGTGTGTTCTGTTAGAACTCTGACAGGGTTTCTTCCGAAGGAATCCCTATGGGAAAACCCTGTCAGAGTTTGTTGCCTGTAAAAAGTAATCCTAAAAACATCCTATACAAATATTTATCTTTATTGCCTATGCCACCTCCCGCCCCGCACTCGCCGACCAAATCCTGAACCACTGATCACGGCTTAAATCCATATTTAAAGCCCCGGCTGCACTGCGAATTCTTTCCAGGTTTGGTGTGCTCCTATTTTGAACTCTGACAGGGTTTCTTCCGAAGGAATCCCTATGGGAAAACCCTGTCAGAGT
>CAZQIV010000106.1:20478-25058 GCA_964593705.1 uncultured Lentimicrobiaceae bacterium
ACGGCTTAAATCCATATTTAAAGCCCCGGCTGCACTGCGAATTCTTTCCAGGTTTAGCGCATTCCTCCTTGAACTCTGACAGGGTTTTGAACCCTGTCAGAGTTTATGACCTGAAAAGTACTTGCAAAAATTTTCATCTATGGAACTTCATTTCCCGCACTTGCCGACCAAATTCTGAACCACTGATCGCGGCTTAATTCTAAATTCAAAGCCCCGGCTGCACTGCGAATTCTTTCCAGGTTTGGTGTGCTCCTATTTTGAACTCTGACAGGGTTTCTTCCGAAGGAATCCCTATGGGAAAACCCTGTCAGAGTTTGTTGCCTGTAAAAAGTAATCCTAAAAACATCCTATACAAATATTTATCTTTATTGCCTATGCCACCTCCCGCCCCGCACTCGCCGACCAAATCCTGAACCACTGATCGCGGCTTAATTTCAAATTCAAAGCCCCGGCTGCACTGCGAATTCTTTCCAGGTTTGGTGTGCTCCTATTTTGAACTCTGACAGGGTTTCTTCCGAAGGAATCCCTATGGGAAAACCCTGTCAGAGTTTGTTGCCTGTAAAAAGTAATCCTAAAAACATCCTATACAAATATTTATCTTTATTGCCTATGCCACCTCCCGCCCCGCACTCGCCGACCAAATCCTGAACCACTGATCGCGGCTTAATTTCAAATTCAAAGCCCCGGCTGCACTGCGAATTCTTTCCAGATTTCCGGTACCCAAAACGGGGATAATCTTGGAAGGATGTTTCAAAAGCCAGGCTAAAGCAACCTGATCGATGGCTGCTCCGCCCAATTCTTCACCAATTTTTTGTAGTTCATTTCTAAGCCGCTGTTCTTGTTCCGAATTTCCGGTAAAAATTCTTCCACCACCAAAGGGCGACCAGGCCATGGGGCTGATGCGTTTTTGCTGGCATTGATCCAATGTGCCGTCATGCAACGTATCCATAAACAAAACCGAAATTTCAACCTGATTAGTTACCAGCGGAAAGTTCAGTCGCGACTGCAACAAGTCAAACTGAGAAGGTGTGAAATTGGAAACCCCGAAATGCTTCACTTTCCCTGATTTGTGTAAGTGATGAAAAGCCTCTGCCACCTCATCGGAATCCATCAAAGGGTCGGGGCGGTGGATGAGCAGCACATCAAGGTGATCGGTATGCAGATTTTTCAGCGAAGTTTCTGTTGATTTAATAATATGCTTGCTGGAAGTGTTATAACTATGAAAAGTATTTTGGGGTCGGTTTTCCGAAACCAGGTTTATCCCACACTTTGTTACAATTTCCATTTTATCTATTAGAGAAGGACTTTGGGCGAGGGCTGCTCCAAACATTGCTTCACAAGTGTAAAGCCCATAAATATCAGCATGATCGAAGGTGGTGAAACCCATTTCAAGGGATCTTTCGATAAAAGCCAGTAAATCTGTGTTGCTCATTTTCCACTCGTTCAATCGCCATAATCCAAGGGTAATACGTGAAAACTCGGGACCTTCGGTCGTAATTTTTATTCTTTGCATAAGTCAATAATTATAATCATAAACGGCAAAAGTAGGTATTTAGAATTTTTAGATCTTTGAAAATTGTGAATACTACAAGAAGAATTTATTCAAAACAACTACACATTATTTTCCAAATCTCCTTACATAATAAAAAACATCGGGAGATTTATTTGCTTCAATGATTCAAACCAGAAAATTTATTTTTATTATAGTTCATACCTATATTTATTAAATATTTTTGTAGTTTAGCACAAAACAAATCAATTTATGAACCTATTTAGCGAGCAATTTGACCCCCAAAGCATTTTCGAGCAATTATTCAATGCAAACACAGAAGACGAAGTTGATAATATTCTAAAGCAATATCCAAAGATATTTAATTCAACCAATTGGAAACCACTAGGTCAAAACCCATCAAATTATGGTGTTGTAAAAAATCAACAAGCAGCACCAATTGCAGCATTGATTGAAAAAATCACAAATTCTATTGACGCGATCTTAACAAAAAAATGCTTGAAATTGGGGATTGATCCAAAATCTGAGCAAGCACCAGATTCGATGGAAAAAGCTCTTATCCAATTTTATCCTGATTCAAAAAACTGGGATTTGTCAACCTTTAAAAGGAAGCAAGCCGAAGATATACAAATATTGGCTGATGGCCCAAGAATGAATACCAGCCTGACAATTTATGATGATGGAGAAGGACAGCATCCCCATGATTTTGAAGATACATTTCTATCGCTCTTGCGAGGAAACAAAAATGAAATTCGGTTTGTACAAGGAAAATATAATATGGGTGGAAGCGGATCAATTATTTTTTGTGGAAAAAAAAGATACCAGCTTATAGCATCCAAGAGATTTACGAACGATGGGGATTTCGGATTTACTCTTATTCGTGAACATCCATTTAGTAAAGAGGATACAATTAAACAAAAAGAAACCTGGTATGAATATTTTATTTTCGAGAACACCATGCCTTCTTTCCCGATAAGCAAACTGGACTTAAAGCTAAATAATCGTCACTTTGAAACAGGTACTATTATTAAACTTTATTCCTATGATCTCCCGGCAGGAAGTCGATCTGTGATTTCGCGTGACCTTAACCAAAGCATCAATGAGTACCTATTTGAACCCGCTCTGCCGATTCTCACCGTTGATCGAAAAGAAAGATATCCTGATGATAGAAACCTTGAGCGTGATCTCTATGGGTTAAAACGTAGATTAGAGCAAGACGATGGGAAATATATTGAAGACTATTTTTCAGAAACCTATCATGACGAGTTGTTCGGCGACACAAAAGTAACCTGCTATATTTTTAAAAATAGAATTGAAGGAAAATCTATAAAAGAGACTAAAGAAACAATTCAGCGTGAGTTTTTTAAAAACAACATGGTAGTAATCTTTTCGCTGAATGGGCAAGTCCATGGACACTACACATCTGAGTTTATATCACGTACATTAAAAATGAATCTCCTTAAAAAACACTTACTCATCCATGTGGATTGTACCTGTATGAAATATAATTTTAGGAAGGAGTTATTTATGGCTTCTCGGGATAGGTTAAAGGATGGTGAAGAAACCCGAAATTTGAGAAAGTATATTGGAGATAAATTAGGGGCAAAGAATGGGAGATTAGCCGAAATTGTTAAGCATCGTCAAGATTCCATTGCTGTGGAAGAAAGTGACACAACAGATTTGTTAAAATCCTTCACGAAAAATCTACCATTGAAAAGTGACCTTTTAAAGCTTTTAAATCATACTTTTAAACTTGACCAAAAAAAGGAAAAAGCAACTAAGCCCGAGAAAAAAGAAAGTAAAAAGCAACAACAAGAAAAAGAACCCTTTAACCCACAGCGGTATCCAACAAAATTTAAGTTAAACGCAAAAAATGATGGCGAAAAAGAAGTAGCCAAAATTCCTGTTGGCGGTGAGAAAACTATTAAGTTTGAAACAGATGTAGAAAACCATTATTTTGACAGGGTTGAAGACCCGGGAGATTTGCGCATTGCATTATTAAGCTTTAAAGCAAACGAAAGTGAAGGTGGCACAAAAGCCGGAAAACCTAATAAAGTTGAAGATGTTTTCAATGTAAACAAAAGTAGCCCTAAAGACGGAACTATAAAAATATCTATGATCCCGAAGATTGATGCTAATGTGGGAGATGCTATAAAGATGCAGGTCACCCTGATAAATACGGGAGGGTTTGATTTCGATGAGATTTTCTGGGTAAAAATTGGCGAACCCAACAAACCGAAAGAACTAAAAGAAAAAAAACAAGAGGACGATGCCGATTTACAAGGACTACCGGAATTTGTTTTGGTATATAAAGAACACCGTAATGGTTTTCTTACCTGGGAGGAAGTGGAAAACGCAACGAGTGAAACCATGGACTGGAAAACTGTGATATACCCGATGGTTAGCGGTGAAAATCTTGAAAAGATTTTTATAAATATGGACAGCAATGTGCTGAAAAATTTCAAATCGAAAACAAGAAATGCAAATGATGGGCAAATTGCCCTTGCAGATCGAAAATACATTTCCTCTGTTTATTTCCATACCTTGTTTCTTTATTCGATTACGAAAAACCGAAATTATAGGATAATGCAAGAAAAAGGGGACAATCAGAAAGATGATTATGTAGAAATAGAAACCTATTTAAAAGATTTATTCGAATCGTACTACTCCGAATTTATCTTAAACTTTGGTGGAGCTGAAGAGCTGATGCAAGGGTTGGGGGATTAATTGTCAGTTATGTAATATATAGATTCATAAATATCAGTATTGGTTAATCCAAATCTCAACAAATAAGACGTAAATTTTCGAATTACTTCATTTGTTAAATTATCGCTAAGTGAAATAACCTTAACATATTGCTCATCAAGTACATTTTCTTCTTCTACATAGTGGAGTTTGAAATCAATATTACCACCTTCAAATTGAGGTGTTTTAGGCAAGAACCTATATCGCTCTCCAGTCCTTTTAATATCGTCAATGATTTTTCTTCTTAAATGCTCAATACCTTTTTTACTCTTAACCCAACTTGCAGGTATTTGTTAATAATTGTTAAGAAAAATGTTAAATTTTG
>CAZQIV010000107.1:0-24857 GCA_964593705.1 uncultured Lentimicrobiaceae bacterium
CATCACATCAATTTAATCCACACCCTAAAGGATGTGGCAATTGATATTTCAAAAAAAACTTACTTTAAAGACCGAAACTAATTAGCTTTGGTTCAAGGTAGCATTCAGCATAGCTGATGTAATCTTATTATAAAGATCGTGTGGTTTGAAGGGTTTTGTAACGTAATCGTTCATTCCCGATGAAAGCACTTTTTCTTTTTCCTGAACCATAGCAGCAGCTGTGAGTGCAACAATGGGGATGTTTTGGTCCTTTTCCCTTATGGCGCTTGTGGCTTGATATCCATCAACATTTGGCAGGTGAAGATCCATGAGTATTAAATGGTATTTATCCTTCTCGAACATATCAATGGCGATTTGGCCGTCTTTTGCCACATCATATTCAAGATCCCATTTTTCAAGAAACTGTGTTGCAATTTTTATATTTATATCATTATCTTCAACCAATAACACGCGGTATCCTTTTAGGCTTTCAAATTCGGGGCGTGGTCCTTTTTGTTCTTCCGACTCAAAATCTCCCAAAGCTAATTTTGAAATTAGTTTGTGAAGCTCATTGGGTTTAAAAGGCTTCGATACAAATTCGTTCATCCCTGCTTCGAGTACTATGTCTTTATCCTGAATTTTAACAGCAGCCGTTAGGGCAACGATTGGAATTTTTTTGTCTTTGCGGCGTATGGTTCGCGTGGCCTCGAAGCCATCAACATTGGGCATGTGCAAATCCATTAATATCAGGTCATATTTTCCGGGTCTGAATTTATCGATGGCTATTTGCCCATCCTGAGCAACGTCAACGTCAATTTCCCACTTTTCAAGAATTTGTTTTGCTATTCGTGTGTTAATTAAATTATCCTCAACCAATAGAATTTTTAATCCTTTTAATGATTTTGGTTTTTCCCGCTGCACGGGTTCTTCTTTCTTTTCAACTTCTTTTCCTTCAACTATTTTGAATTCAAGTTTAAAGGAAAATTCCGAACCTGAACCGAGTTTGCTTTTCACCCGTATATTACTCCTCATAACATCGAGTAGTTTTTTTGTAATGGCCAAACCCAAACCACTTCCGCCATATTTTCGGGTAGTATCAGAATTTGCCTGGCTAAACGAGTCGAAAATATGTTCGAGTTGCTGATGAGATATGCCAATTCCTGAATCGATGATTACAAAACTAATTTCAGCATTTTTGTTTTTCAAATCAAACGAATCAACAACAAGTTTTACTTCACCCTTTTCGGTAAATTTTATGGCATTCCCCATCAGGTTTGTAAGCACCTGGGTCAATCTGCTTGGGTCGCCAAACACATACGCCGGAATGGTTTCGCTCATCTCAATCAATATCTGTATTTCTTTTGAAGTGGCAGCATGTTCAAAACCGGCTTTAACATTTCGAATCAATTCAGGAAGGTTAAATTCTATATTTTCGAGTTGTAACTTGCCTTCATCAATTTTTGTATAGTCAAGAATATCACTTATAAGGGTTAACAGATTCTCGGCCGAAAATTTCATGGTGTTGATTTTGTCCAACTGATCTTCTCTTGGCTTTTCGAGTTGTAAAATGTTGATCATTCCCAATACACCATTTAATGGTGTACGAATTTCGTGCGACATAGTTGACAAAAAATCAGCCTTTGCTTTTGCCGACTGTTCTGCCAGATTTTTGGCTATGGTTAGTTCTTTATTGGTGGCTTCAATTTCTTTGGCTGTTTTTTCAAGCTCAATAGTTCTTTCACTTACCAACTTATTCAGTTTTGTCCTTTCCCTCTCAAGCCTTCTGTTTCTCCATTTTGTCATTTGAAATACAGCAATGAAAAACACAAGACCAAATACCACCCATGTAATCCAGCTTTGATACCAAACGGTGTAAATTTTAAAATTATAGACCAGTGGTTCACTCCATATATTATTGCCTTGTTGGCGTGCTTTAACCATCAATTGATGTTCACCAATCTGAAAATCGGAATAATAAATCTCGTTACGGCCCACAAGCAGTTTCCAATTCTCTTGTTTGCCTGACATTTTCACAAGGTAGCTTATTCCATCAGTTGGATATTGAGGACTTACAAAACTAAACCCAAGATAGGTAAGGTTGTCGAAACGGTTTTTGGAATAATCGGTAATGGGAATACCTTTTTCGGTAATTGAAATAAAAGTGGGTTTTGCTGTAACTGAAGGCTCCTTGTTATTACGATTATAGGCAACACCTGCAATAGTACCTGCCCATATTCTGTTTTTAGAATCGACAATCAAATTCCGGTAGCTAATTGTTTTTGAGGGTAATCCGTCAAGGTGCGTAAAGGGGATAATATTTTTCCGATCGTATTTACCCACTCCATTAGAGGAGGCAAACCATACATTATTGCTTTTGTCAACTGCAATAGCCTTGATATCTGTCTGGGTTTGAAATTCAAGGTCAATGCGTTCCATTTTTACTCCTTTCCGCTTAAACATACCCTGGTTTGTAGCAAGCCACAAAACCTTGCTTTCGTCAAAATAAACATCGTTAATTGAAAATGGCATATCAGGGTCTATTTCAACATTTTTGCTCAAATTAAGGATTGTGTCGTTGAGCGAATCGTAATACAAAAGGAATGCGTTCTTATTGTTGGTTCCCATTACCAAATGTGGATAGGGCGTTGTTTTTATAAAGTTTACCTGATTAAAAATACCGTATCGTTCTCCAAATACTTTAATGTTCCCCTGTGGTGATATCCTGATTACACCATTCAAATTATCCTGACATACCCAAATATTTTTAGCATTGTCAAAAATCATATCGTAAATAGAGGAACCATAGGCCCTAAGGTCGATCGTTTTTGTAACAACACCATTGTTGATTTGCCTGATTATTCCCCGGTTATCCGAAAACCAAAACGAACGACCATCAGGCAAAACCTGAAGGATAATATTGCCTGTTGAAGAATAAATTACCTCATGGTCGAGGGTGTTTTCATTGATGCGATAAATGCTTTGCCCATCAGTAACAAGAATAATTTGACTTTGGGTATCATATTCAATATCCTGGATAAATTTAGTGCTAATACTTTTTAGGGGAGAGATAAAAGTTTGATCCTGAACAATAGCGATTCCATAATCGGTGGCGAGTAAAAATTCATTTTGATAGCCGATAATTTGATTGATGGCTCCGCTTTCGTTGATTTCATTAATTTTTTCAAGGATGACTTCTCCATTTATCAAGGTAGCTTCCCATAAGCCATGAGTCCATGTGCCGATAAAAACGGAACCCTTTCCTTTTAGAAAAAAAGAAGATGCGTCAACTTTGGTATCTAATGTACGCAAGTTTACAAATTTTGAATCAGCATCAAAAAACATTTCTCCTAACATATTATTAAAGCCGATTAAAATATGCCCATCGGTAATTTTTTGAACCCCGGTTACATTGTTGATCTCAAAGTTCCCGACAATTGGCGAAATTGCATCTTTGATGTAGTCGTATTTATAGAAATTACCTGTATTGGAAACCATGATTAACTTGTTAAAGCCATTTTCGAAAAATGAAAAAGAGTGGACATAACTTCCTGCAATATTCTCATTGCCGAGATAGTATCTGTGCAGAGTACCGTTGATATATTTATAAACCGCGGAATTATCAGAAAACCACAGGTTGTTTTTTATGTCTTCAAAAAATTGTTTGGGGTACCATAAAAGACTGTCAGATTGTTGGGTTTCGCCTTTTTTAATGATTTTGGATGATCCCTTTTTATTTTTAAAACTTATTTCTTCAAAGCTCAAATCGGTATTTACAAAAATTTTCCCTTTGTGAGTACTGATTACCGATTTCACATAATCGGAAGACAGCTTCCCTTCAAAATCGACAAACTCGTTGCCATTGAAATGAACCAGCCCATAATCGGTGGCGGCCCAGATAAAACCCAAGGAATCGATAGTGATGGATTTTACAAGCTCATTTTGTAAACCATGCTCATGAGCATAAATATGAACCGTGTAATTTTGGGCATGAACAAGCGAACTTATCATCCATAAAACAAGGAAAGCTAAATTAACTTTCAGACAATATCTGATGTTTTTGATGTTTTTCAATTGATGTAAAAATCTCTGTTATGCTTTTTAATCTGAAAAATTCATGAATTTTTCACTCTGCAGGCTAAAAAGCCTGTAGAGCCGAATTTCCTTTGGAAATTCGAGGATTAACCCTCGAAAATATTTTAAATAAATATTTACGGCCTTCGGTGATTAATTCACAAATTCAACGAATTTGTAAATTAATCAGGTTAATTCGTTCAAAAGTAATCGAATATTTTTATCCAACGAATAAAATCACAGCATTTTTTGAATGTAAAAAAAATACCGTAACTTAATAAGCACGGCATTTTCCTAGTTTTTATACTTCATATTTATCCGCAATGGAAATGCTTCATCACTAAATTCATTACGGCATCCTTATTTCCTGATAATTCTTCTCTGATGTGTTGGTCATCGAATTTTTTAAGTTTTTTCTCTATACTTTTTATCATCCCTTCCGGAAAAATATTGTGTTCAGTATAGTATGCGGCTTGAGCTTTAAGTTGCTCTGCGGATTCCCAACATGAAGTTGGTAATTGTTTTAAATCTTTCACCCTGTCCTTATGTTCATCGTCAAAAATATTAACATTCACATAAGTTTTGGAAGCATAGTCCAGGCCGTTTTCCATTTCAAAGCCATGCCTTGCAGCCACCACCAGACCGGCCAGCAGAAGATAAACATCGGCAGAGCCATCGGGGCAACGAAACTCAACTGTTTGCCTGGAACCAAAGTCGCGATCAATTTTGGTTTGTTGCGGGTTGGCATGCAAATACATGTCATTGTTGCCTGTCCAGCCCAGTGGTACCCTTACCAAAACAGAACGGTTGCGATCGCCCCAGCATATATTTGTGGGTGCCTCCTGGTGGGGAACCAGCCTGAAATATGAGGTCGGGTTGGTGTTGCCAAATGCGGTTAGCGAAGGAGCAAGATCAAGGTATCCGGCAATTGCTTTTTTTGCGGCATCGCTAAGTTTACCATCTTCAATCATCTGATTCACCCCGTCTTTAACAAGCCTGGTGTGAATGTGCATGCCACTGCCGGCTTTGCCCACAGTAATTTTTGGTGCGAAAGTTACGGTAACCCCGTATTTATAAGCCAAAGTTCTTACAATCCATTTTGCAATTAAAAGTTGATGTGCTGCCTCCTCAACCGGGCATGGCATAAATTCGAGTTCATTTTGTTCGTACTCCGTGTTGCCCACACTAAAGTTTCCTACTTCGCAATGCCCGTATTTAAGCTTGCCTCCTGCCTGTGCTATGGCGAGCATGGCCTCCTGTTTAAAATCATCGGTTTTTGTAAATGGTGATGATTCGTGATATCCGCGTTGATCAACGGCCTCAAATAGAGGTTCTTTGTCGCTGATAATGTAAAACTCAAGTTCACCCATAGCATGAAATTCCATGCCTGTTTTTTCTTTTAATGCATTGTGTGCTTTTTGTAAAATGTACTCAGGGGCACTTTCGAGCGGGTTGCCGTCTTTATCATAATATGAACAAAGAATATCCAGTGTTGGTATTTCGCTAAAAGGATTGACAAAGGCGGTTTTGTATTGTGGGATTACATACAAATCGCTGGAGCCTGCTTCGATAAATGAAAAGAGACTCGAACCATCAACGCGTTCGCCCATCGTAAGGAGGTCTTCAAGATGCTCGCGGCTGTTTATTACAAAGGCCAGGGTTTTCAGCCTGCCATCTTCGCCTGCATACCTGAAGTTCAGCATCTCAATATTATGATCTTCAATGTAAAGAATTAGATCGTCCCTGGTAAAATCATGTGGAGGTTTGTTAAGATATTGAACCAGTGGATTAGGGTTCATCAAAATTTTATTATTCATAAGCTATTTTTAGTTTTCTAATTAAAAGAATTCTTAATGTGCCACAAGTCATCAGGAGCAAAACACTATTTTACAAAATTCTGATAAAAACATCAGAATGACAATAAAAACACATCGCTTCTGCCAGTTACAAAAAAGGGCTCAAACATACATTTCTTTTTCGAACTTATGGTGGCAAAGCCAACAAGTGTATGCTTTTCTAAGATTTTGTAATATCTTATCTAAAAGGATTTTAAATAAAAGAAAGTGCAAGGTCTTGCAGTTTCAATAAAGCCCAAAAATAAGTAGCTTTGCGCAAAATCATTTCATTACCTTTTTATTCATCATTTTAAAGATAAAAAAAATGCAAAAAATGTTATTGCTGGGAGATGAAGCCATTGCGCAAGCTGCCATAGATGCCGGGATGTCCGGGATGTTTGCCTATCCGGGAACACCTTCTACCGAAATCAACGAATATGTGCAGGCTTCAAAACAAGCCCGCGAACAAAATATCGTTGCCACCTGGGCGGCCAACGAAAAAACGGCCATGGAGGCTGCCCTGGGTGTGTCGTATGTTGGAAAACGCAGTATGACTTGTATGAAGCATGTTGGGTTAAATGTGGCTGCCGATGCTTTTGTAAATTCGGCTATAACCGGAGCAAATGGAGGCTTGCTGGTAGTTGCCGCCGATGACCCATCGATGCACTCATCACAAAACGAACAGGACTCGCGCTTTTATGGTAAATTCGCGATGATACCCACCCTGGAGCCCGCCAACCAGCAGGAAGCCTACGACATGGTTTTTTATGGATTCGAGCTTAGCGAAAAACTACAAACACCGGTTCTAATTAGAATTACTACGCGCCTGGCTCACTCACGGGCCGGCGTGCAGCGCAAGGCCGTGCTTCCGCAAAACGAAATCCGTCTGCCTTCCGATCCAAAACAATTTATTCTTTTGCCCGCTATTGCACGCAACAGATATAAAAATCTGCTCAATAATCAGGATCGCTTTATCGAAGAATCGGAAAGCGCGGGCTTCAACGCTTACATCGATGGCGATGACAAGTCGCTCGGCATTATTGCCAGCGGCATTGCCTACAATTATCTCCTCGAAAATTTTGCCGACCAAAAAGTACCTCATCCCATTCTTAAAATTAACCAGTACCCCGTGCCACGTACACTGCTGGCTAAGCTCGAAAAAGAATGCAACAAAATACTGGTGCTCGAAGAGGGTGCGCCGCTAATCGAAGAATTGCTCAAGGGCTACCTGGCCAAAAATCTGAATGTGAGCGGCAGACTTGACGGCACGGTTCCGCGCGATGGCGAACTTAACCCCAACATTGTTGCCCGCGCACTGAACCTTAACAACAGCTTTGGCGAAGCTGTACCCGACATCGTTAAAAACCGCCCGCCATCGCTCTGCGCCGGCTGCTCGCATATTGATGCTTACAATGCCATCAACGAAGCCCTTGCAAGCTATACCAAAGGCCACGTATTTTCCGACATCGGCTGTTACACCCTGGGTGCGCTTCCGCCCTTCAACGCCATCAACACCTGCGTGGATATGGGAGCCTCGATAACCATGGCCAAGGGAGCCTCGGATGTGGGCTTTACTCCGGCGGTAGCCGTAATTGGCGATTCTACTTTTACCCACTCGGGAATGACCGGCTTGCTGGATGCCGTTAACGGCCAGGCAAATATACTGGTGGTAATTGCCGATAACTCGACCACAGGCATGACCGGCGGACAAAAATCGGCAGCCCTGGGCAAAATCGAAAATATATGCCGCGGACTGGGCGTAGAGGAAGACCACATCCGTGTGATTAAACCCCTGCGGAAAAATCATGAGGAAAATGTAAAAGTCCTGCTCGAAGAGTTGGCCTACGAAGGGGTGTCGGTAGTTATTCCGCACCGCGAATGCATCCAGACCCTCAACAAACGCATGAGACAAAAAGCCAAAATAAAGGAACTGGAAAAACAAAACGAAACAAAATCCAAGTAAAACAATTAAAATAGCAAGATAAGATGAAAAAAGATATCATATTGGCCGGAGTAGGTGGCCAGGGAATTTTGTCGATTGCCGCATCGATAGGGCTGGCAGCCGTTGATGCAGGTTTGCATCTGAAACAGGCCGAAGTGCATGGCATGAGCCAGCGCGGCGGTGCGGTACAATCCAATTTACGCCTTTCCGACAAAAGCATTGCCTCCGATCTTATTCCATACGGACAAGCAGACATGATAATCTCGGTAGAGCCGATGGAATCGTTGCGTTATCTGCCCTGGCTTTCTCCACAGGGATGGATTATTACCAATTCGACGGCTTTTACCAACATACCCGATTATCCTAAAAAAGAAGATATCATTAGCGAAATAAAAAAACGCAAAAACCACATTATAATCGATGCCGACCATATTGCCAAAGAACTTGGCTCAATTAGATCGGCAAATATGGTGATACTTGGTGCCGCCTTACCCTACCTGGGCATGGAGCATAAGTATTTTGAGCAAGCCATTAAAAAGCTCTTTGGCTCGAAAGGCGAAAAAGTAGTGGAACTAAACATGGAAGCCATGCGTGCAGGCGAAGCCTTTGCCCGGGAATATGGGAAGTAGGGAGATTTAGTAATTGGATTTATAAAATATTGGTAATTATTTAGGTGGCATTATTGAGTTCCAAATCATCATGACCCCATCCTGCCGAGCTTTGCTCGTGCATGCACGAGCAAAGCTCGGCACCTACCCCTTCTCCGCCAGTTGGCGGATAGGGAGACCAGCCGCACTAGCCACAGTAGCGGCCAGAGCGCAGGAATCCTCCCCCTTGAGGGGAATCCCGATAGCTATCGGGAAGTGGGGGTCTTTGGTAGTAACTATTATACTCAGAGTTTGATAAAACTACTAAACAGTTACAAATATTGAAAGAAAAAAACTGTCCTTGGTTGCCCAGGACAGTTTTTTTTTAATCAATAAGCATTTTTTTAATCATTGGTGTCCAGTTAAATTTTTGAGATTTCCCCCTACGGTACCAATGACAAGGTATTCGGAGTGTTGTGAGATGGCGGGGCTTGTTGGCGGCTTTGCCGCCAACAAGCCCCGCCCCGATAACCTAATTAATTGTCATTCCGATCCGCCAACTGGCGGAGGGGAATCTTGTTTCAAATAATCCCGAAATTCTATTTTAATCGGACACGAATGAATTACATAATAATACCAAAGCAGGAGAAATCCTGCTTTTTTTATGCCTTGCAAAATCACTCCTGATAATTTGCATTTCCTTTATTTACATATTATCTTTGGGTTTTATTTTTTTACACGCTAAACCCATCGATCATGAAAAAAATGAAACTATTATCACTATTGATTTTAATGATTGGACTAATAGCAGGCACAGCTCAGGCTCAACAAATAAAACTGCAAAACGCCAACAAACACAAAACTACCGGCATGAGCATCACTTCTGGCTCGTCAGTTTCGTCCTCAATACCTGCAAATATCAGATCAAACTATTCAGGGCAGATTAGCCTGGCGCACAAAACCAGGTCGAAGCACTCACCCCGGCAAACGGATGATGAGGTAATAAGATATGATGATGGGGTAAATGATAATTCCATTGCAGCAAATGACTTCCTGTTTGCTGCAGCGTATTGGCCGGCATCCACTATGGGGCAGTACACCGGCATGAAACTTTCGGAAGTTGAAGTTTATATCTGTGATACGGCTACCCAATTTACGCTTAGGATATGTGGGCAGGGAACGCCGCAAATAGCCGGCGAAGTTCTCCACGAACAAATAGCGGATGTAAATGCTTACAGTTGGAATACTATTGTGCTTTCGCAGGAGGTGGAAATTAACGGCGATGACCTGTGGATAGGTTACGAAGTCCATCATTATCTTGGAGATTTTGTTGCCGGAACCGATGCCGGCCCTGCAGTTGCCGGTTATGGTGATATGATCTCCTTTGACGGGATAAACTATGACCCTATGACATCTTATGGCATAAGCTACAACTGGAATATTGCAGCCACCCTGACCGGGCAGGACGACCCCGAAGTTGCCTGGAATCCGGCGGAGATTATTTTCGATTATTGGCCTAACACCATGGAAACGAAGGAGCTTGAAGTATTTAATATTGGCGGGGGAATCCTCGAGTGCAGCATGAGCATAACTTATGGCCCCTCAGCTCCGCCCTCAATGCCTGCAAATATCAGCACCAAGCAATCCGGGCAGTTTAGCCAGGAACATAATGCCAGGGTAAATCTCTCGCCCGGGCAAACGGATGATGAGGTAATAAGATATGATGATGGCCTTAACTATGATGCCATTTCCGCCGGAAGTAATTTTGAGGTTTCGGCCTATTGGCCATCATCTGCTATGGGTCTATATGCAGGTATGAAACTTTCGGAAGTTGAAGTTTTCATTAAAGATGCTCCCAATGTTTTTGAACTAAAGATATATGATGCCGGAACCCCGACCAATCCAGGCAACCTGCTATATCAGCAAACAGTTGATGTTAATCCAAATAGCTGGAACACAATTGCACTTACGCCTCAGCTTGAAATCACAGGATATGATATTTGGATTGGTTACGAGGTAAGCTTTACTCCCGGAACCTATCCGGCAGGATGTGATGCCGGCCCTGCCGTTGCCGGCTTTGGCGATATGATATCTTATGATGGCAATACCTTTCAGCCCATGTCTAATTTAGGATTCGACTACAACTGGAACATTGCTGCTACACTTACAGGCGAGCCTGTGCTGGAATGGGTGAGCATTGATCCATGGAGTGCTTCCATTCCGGCGGGGCAATCCGTGGTTTTTGATGTTACCGCCGATTTTTCTAATTTCCCTGATAATAACAACCCGTATCCTTATGGTACAATATGGATGGCCACCAACGATCCGCTCAACCCTTTGGTTGAAATTCCTTTTTGTATCATGATTCATGACATTGATGAAAACAGCAACGGAAAAGGCTTTATGATGGTTTATCCCAACCCGGGCAAAGACTTTGTAAATATTTCGTCCGATTATGCCATGCGCAAAGCAAGTGTTTGCAACCAGGCCGGGCAGCTTGTGCTTGAAAAACAGTTGAGCGGCAATTCCGCCAGGCTAAACACTGGCGGTTTGCAAACCGGGCTTTATTATTTAACGGTAGATTCGGAAGCCGGAACTTCAACGGTTAAATTGGTAATCGAATAGATAAGTTATGAATTGTTTATGATAATTATTAACCTTCACGCTTGCCCAAATACTGCGGGAAACACAAATAAATTTTCTCCATAGGAGTCCTACGGACATTCTTACATTCCCGCCAGCGGGCGGACAAGCAGTGGCATTTTAATGGGCATGCGTGGCAAAATTTTAAAAAGATGAAAAAGACTGTACTATTTTTATTGCTGGCAATGGTGTATTTCCCCATCCATGCCCAAACCTGGCAAAGCCTGGGCCCCGACAGCGCCAACATTTTAAGGATGGATTTTGGGGAAAGCGTTCTTCAGCAAGTAATGTGCGCAGATAATGGTTTTTATTTGTACAACATGCAAAACAGCATCTTCGATTTTTATACCTACAGCGGTATGTCAGTAACAGGATGTGGATTTCTGGATAATCAGAAAATACTGCTAACTATGGCCGATGGCAGCTATTCGGATGGCATTTATACCTTCGATTTAACTACCCACGAATTTGAAGTAATCGAATGGATTGTTTACCCCAACTTCCTGCACTATCAGCAGGCAAGTTCTACCTGGTGGACGGGTAGCGACTGGGGCGGACTTTGGAAATCGGAAGATGGCATGGTATGGGATGCCGTTCCTTATTTCGACACCATCCCCTGCAATGCCATTGCGAGTTTTGAAAATCATATTACCGTCAGTTCTTTTGATGATAATTCGATTTACTTTTCAGGAGATCAGGGCGTTGCGTGGGATAAATCACCCTTTTCCATAAAAATATGTGATATGGCTTTTACTAATGATGGTTTGCTGTACGGGATTTGGCCAGGTGCTTCAAATTCTACCGGATTATATAAATCACAAAGCTTTGGCATGGATTGGGAGGCCGAGTTTTGGGATTTGTTTTTAAATGCTTTTTGTATAGATGCGTTTTCTCAAATTGTTGTCGGTTACGATGGCTTAGGCCTTGGCATTTACAATCCCGGAAACGGTGTTAATTTTATCAATGGAGACTTGCCCAATCTTAACATTAACAAAATACAGGTAAATCCTGCAATGTCCGCGCCTGCACTTTTTGTTTCTACCGATCAGGGGGCTTATTACAGCTACGATTATTTTGTAGGTGTAGATGAGCCGGGAAATGATGATGTAATAATTCAGCTTTCGCCAAATCCCACGGATGGATTTGTAAACATCAAATCAGGAATAAGTTTAACATCGGTACAAATAATCACCCTTGATGGTGAAACTGTTTATAATAGAAACATTTCAGCCATGGAATTTCAAATTAATACTAAAGAATTCCAAAGTGGTATTTACCTTCTACAACTAAAAAGCGAAAAAGGCATTTCGCTGCAAAAGCTGGTGGTTCGGTAGAATTTTTTCTACAAGGGGCGGTTTTTTTTACTTGGCTATCAGCTTTTCCTGTGAGGGTTTTAAAGTCGTTAACGACTTTAATGCCCTCCGCCGGAAAAGCCCTACCTACAAAAGCAAAAAAGGCTTTTCCGCTTTCGGAGGAAAAAAACCAGCAGAGCCCACTCCAAAAAAAACATATCCACATATCTGCATATTTTATATTTTTGCCAAAATATTTTACTATGAAAACTTGGTTAAAATATACTTTACCGCTCCTGTTTATCGCTGCCTTCCTTAGCCTGGCCTTTGCGAAGCCCGCACCCTTTGATAATAATTCGGACGATTGCCTGGCCGATACATCGCGTATCGCCGTGGTTGAACTCACGGTTTTGGGTATGGATTCCATCACCATTACCGATGTGCAAAACCGCCTGGACGAGACCTGTGGCGTAAGTTTCAACTTTGCCTGCTGGACCGATACGGTAGTGTTTATTGAATACGACAGCCTGCTTACCGACAAATTCCGACTGATGGCCGTAATCGAAAATATGGGTTATCGCCCAAGCATCCGGCTCGAATATTAGCCTGATACAGTTTTTAAAGCCAGGGTTTCACTTTAATTGAAGCCCTGGCTAAAAAAATAAGGTAAGGTAAATTTTTGTCGTAGGGATATTATTCTATTAAGGTTGAAAAATATGAAATAAGGTTTTCCGGCTATAAAATTGCCAATCATTTGAATAACTTCAGTTGGGTGGCGAAGCATAGTATCATCTTTTTTGCCAAAACATAATTCACGGGGTGCTTGGCTGCTTTTTAGGGTTGATATCCCTCCGCTGGAGCGGAGCAGGCTCTGCGGGTCTGCGAACCCATGGCCGGTAACGGAAAAACTTTACTACAAATGCCGATTTTAAAATCGTGCATGCTCGCCCTTTTGGGCAGCATATTGCTGGTGCGCCTGCCCCGTTTTTTCGGGGCTGCACCTCTTAAAAAAATCGTTCTACCTTTGCCGCCTCTTAAACTGGAGGTGAAACCATTTTTTGCTTCCAATGCAATGATTTTTAAAGGTATGCGCAAAATTTCTATTTTAATCACCATATTTACCCTGCTGGTATTGCTGGTTTCAGGATGGTTTCTCATCAATAAAAATAAAACAACACCCGGAACTATTTTTAGCCCGGAGGCTGAAAAACTTCCGCCAGTGCCTAAAGTGCTTTACGGTGTTAACATAGATTCGCTCACCGTTATAAAAGAAAAGATTAAACGCAACGAGTTTTTAGCCGATATCCTGCTCAAATACAACATTGCCTATCCGGTCATCGATAAATTGGCCCGCGAAACGAGGGAGGTTTTTGATGTACGCAAAATTCGCTATGGCAACTATTATTCAGTATTGATGACCCACGATTCGATTCCACGCGCCAGATATTTTGTATATGAAATATCGCCGGTCGATTACGTGGTTTATAATCTTCTGGATACGATTGTTGCAAGCCGTGGGGCAAAGGAGGTGCTTGTAGAGCTTGATACTGCAACAGGAATTATCAATAGCTCTTTATGGAACGCGATGACCGACAACAATACAAATCCCAACCTGGCAAACGAACTTTCGGAAATATATGCATGGACCATTGATTTTTTTGGAATTCAAAAAGGAGATAACTACAAGGTGATTTATGAAAATCAATTTGTGGATGGAGAGCCCATAGGCATAGGAAAAGTATTAGGCGCTAATTTTAATCATTATGGTGAGGATATTTTTGCCATTTATTTTGTTCAGGACAGCGTTGGGGATTACTTTGATGAAAATGCCAACAGCTTGCGCCGGACTTTCCTCAAAGCCCCACTTCGTTATAAAAGAATTAGTTCGGGATTTTCGTACAGCCGCATGCATCCGATACTTAAATATAGACGTCCTCATCTCGGTGTGGATTATGCCGCCAACAGGGGAACACCTGTTGTTGCCATTGGTGATGGTGTTGTGGTGTTTGCCAAATGGGACAATGGCGGCGGAGGCCGTGCCATCAAAGTTAAGCACAATGGTACCTACACCACCGTTTACATGCACCTTTCCAAATATGGCGAAGGAATTAAGGCAGGAGCAAAAGTAAAACAAGGCCAGGTAATTGGATATGTGGGGGCTTCAGGATTGGCTACCGGTCCGCATCTCGATTTCAGATTTTATAGAAACGGGAAAGCCATTGATCCTACAAAAGTGGAATCGCCTGCTGCCGAGCCCGTGGATTCGACAAACATGGAAAGATTTGAAGTTGAAAAACAGCGATGGTTAAAAATTCTTGAAGGAATCCAGGTGCTTGATACTTTGTCAGCGATTGTAGTGCATTAGAATTTATTTACATATAAAAAAAAATGGCCACAGCCCGTCCCGATTTTTCGGGAGATGCACTAATGAATTTTTATTCATGTCCCAGTGTGTTAAAAATTAACTTGGATGTTTCGCGACTTTTTTTTGGGATAATCTGAAAACTTTCATTAGTACAATTGTGCTTTTTGGTTGATGGTATTCACACCCACGGTGTAAGCATACATAGCCGAAGGGTAAAATGTGAGCTCGATGCCATCAAGATTAACGACACCTTCTTTATCGATGCTGGTTACCATTGCCGATGACAGCTTGTTTTTTTTACAAAACTGCAACAGGCTTTTCAGTTCTTCGGGTTTTTCAAAATAGCGGTTACTCCATTTTATTTCTAATGCCCAGACTGGTTTCATTTTTTTGTCGTCCAGCCCCACCATATCCACTTCACCCTGGAAACGTCCTGTTGTCCAGCGAGCATACCAGGGTGTAAACCATTCCTGATGCATCCACTGCGCATAAATGGCGGTTTCAACCATATTACCGATGGCCTCGTCTGTGGAATGAAGGGGAGAAAACAAGGCACTTCGCAAACTTGGATTGGTAAGAAATATCTTATAGAATGTAGCCCTCTGAAATTTTTTGGCATTATCGTCAATGCGGTGAACCACTTTGATAAGGAACGCTGCCTCAAGGTATTCGAGGTATTTTTTCAGCAGTTTTTTTTCAACGCCGCTGCTTGTGGATAAATTATCAAGTGAAACTTCGTTGCCGCTGTAATAGGCCAGCGTTGTGAAAAAGGCATTTAATTCCTGCACATCCCTTATACCGTATAAACTTGGCAAATCCCTGAGCAAAACCTTATCAACAATATCACTTTTGATATACCGTCCGGGATTGGCCTGAATTTTTTCTGAAAAAATCACCTCCGGATACCCGCCAAAGTTGATATAATCGATAAAATGCCGATTTATCTCCTTGATGTTTATGCTTGTATAGAAGCTACTGATATTTCCTTGCCATCCGACATTAGTCGGACGGATCAAGTGATCGTATTCCTTCAGGTGCAGGTATTCGTTAAACGTCAATGGTGGTAGCATGAATTCGGTAAACCGTCCAGCTCCACTCTCTGTACTTTTAAATTTGAGTGCCGCTGCTGCCGAGCCGGAAACAATAAATTTAGTGTGTGGATAACTATCGACCAATACTTTCAGGTGTACCTCCCAATCCCGCAGATACTGTATTTCATCAAAGAAAACATACCACCCTTTAGGTTCAGGATTGCCTGCTGCTTTCCTTGCCAGCATAAAAAGTTCTTCAAGTCCCATGTTGAGATATATGGGATTGTCGATTCCCAGATAGCAGATTTTATGTTTACTGATGCCTTTTTGCAACAGATTTTCGATGGCATGATACATCATTACAGTTTTGCCCACCCTGTGCGGACCCATCAATACCACGGCTCTTTTGATATCTGTTTCTTCTACCAATGGCAGGAAAAGACTGAAATACAAGCGGCGATGCATTTCGTTGTAGTCGTCATCGATCTTACCCGTGATCCACCAGGGATTTTCAAATTTCATCCGGTCGAGGATCAACTCCTGACTTATGGGTTTTAGTTTTGTCATTTTTGACATGTATCGCAATATTTGTTTAAATAATGGTTACAAATCTACATTATTTTTACATTTACTGCAATATTGTGGTTATAATTCTTTTTTCTAACTGTTATTTCAACTATTCGGATTCTGGTGTTAGTCACCCCGTGAATTACTTCCGGCAGTAGTGCGAACCATGGAATTATGCTTTTTATTTAGACAGGATTCACGGGGTGACTTGAGGCCGGATAGTGTTCAAAAGAGGAATCGCCTGCTGCCGAACCCGTGGATTCGACAAACCTGGAAAGATTTGAAGTTGAAAAACAAAGGTGGATAATAATCTTATTTGATTTACAGGTTAGGGGTATGAAACAATGGGGATTTTGGGGCTGATTTACTATCAAGATACGGCAAACACTAATTCGAGAACCGAAGTTCGAATACCCACTTATCTCCCAATGTCTTGCGACCTTATTTTAATATTTGATATTTCTTTTTTAATTCAGTAACCTCTTTTTCTGATAATCCTGTTATTTCACAAATTAAGGATATTTCCAGTTTTTTTTCTAACATTTTCAGAGCATCTTCAATCTTTCCTTCAATTTTTCCTTTTTCAAGGTAAGTATTTTTAATATTGAAAATATCTCTGTATGCATTTACACTTGCTTCATATTGTTTATACTCTTCCGGTTTCAATTTTGAAATTTCTGCAGTTTCAAAAAGTTTTAAGAAAATGTTTTCTTTTAATTCAGCCGGTATTCTTTCAAGTTTTGGCAGATTTTTCAAAACGAACATCCATTTATCAAAGCGAGTTTCCATTTCTTTCTCCGTTTTTTGAAACTTGGGCATTTCAAGGTAGATGTAAGTTAACTTGTCATAAAAAACTTTTTTTGTTTCTTGCTCTGTCAATTTTACATCGTGGCGGTATTTATCGGGGTCACTTTCATCAAACTCGAAGTCTAAAATCCCGATTGTGTAAACGGCTTTTAATTCAAAATTCCAAAACCTGTCCTTATTTCTCGCTTGTTCCTGTATAGGAAAGGTTGAGTAAAAGATGGTTCTGTCTTTAAAAAATTTCTGCTCGGCTTTTTGCATTTCTACAATGAATTGTTCGCCTTTTTTATTGGTGCAGTAAATATCAAAAATTGCTTTTCTGTCGCCAAATGAAATTGGTAATTTTTCGTTTGGCAAATAAGACAATTCCGTAATTTCACCTTCCTGATCTTTCAAAAGTTCATTTAAGAAATCCAACAACAAGTCTTTATTGGGTTCTTCGCCAAACAAACGTTTAAAGCCGTAATCCGTAAACGGGTTTATGTATTTTTCTTTAAATTCTGTCATTGTTCAAATGTTTTTTCAAAGATACGAATCTTAATATTAAATCATTTTTCTTCAAGATTTATATTTTTGCTTTGTCCTACTCCACAATAATAGAGACTTTCCCCGAAATCACCTCCCCGCTTTCCGAAACTGCCCTTACAATAATATCGTATTCACCCTTAGCATCCGAAGTATAAAATGAAAGTGTAGTGTCCGTAGCTTTTAATGCTGTAAAAGGATGCCAGAACATAGTCGTTCTGAAATCGGGAAAGGGGCTTTGTTTTAAATCTTGCGAACTAAAATCTGGTGCAGCAAAGTGTTTGCTTTTTGATAAGGCCTGGTATTCAAGGAATATGGATTGTGATGGAAATCTATAACCACCAAAATCACCGGTCTTTGTCTTTACCGACACAACACTTTTTAATAAGTTATCCCCCAAATAGTACGGCCTGTTTATAACATCGATGGTTGCAATGTTTGCCGGTGAAATTTTTAACAATTCACCAACATTAAAAACAGGGACATCGTCAAGGATGACCAGGTCAGCCCGCGAAACTTGTTGTGTTTGGTAATTGGCTACCGCGAGATATTTCCCCAACTTGTCTGATTTAACCGAAACCGGAGGCACGATTTCATAAAACACTTCCTGCAATGAAGCCAAATCGATAAAATCAGCAAGGTTAATCGAAAAATCGTAATTCGTCGGTAAGTTGGTGATGGCGTTAAATGGCTGTTTTGAAAGTTGATCGTTTTTGGAAAATACTTTTTTGGTTTCAAAATTCACCAACATTTCAGCAAGCAAATCTTTGTAGGATGAATCGATAAAAAAATGATGTTCGGGATATGTGGCAAACTGTCCTGAAAAATCGTTATTGATCAACACCTCGGTATTTGGATGTGTCGAGGGATCAATACTTAAAAACACATCCGCTTTTCCTTCCATTTTATTCAATGCAAATAAAAATGAACCGTTTGATTTAGTTTTTGAAATATGAAAAAGATTATTGTTATCAAATGCAGTAATAAAAACCTTGACATTTTGCAAAGGTTTCCCGCTTTGCTTATCCCTAACAAAACCACTCAGGCTTAAGCCACGTACATCCGGCACCAAAAAATTAGAATCAATTTTGAATGATATATTTTCCGGCAAAGTATTTTTTTTGGGTTTTATAGTCCCATTTTTGACTGCAGAAATGCAAAAATAACCATCGAAGTTTTCAGGAAAGTTAACTTCCACATTCACTAAACTTCGCGGCTCATAATGGCTTGCATCTGTTTTAATATTAACATCATCATTGGCAAAATGATTCACATTCTCACTACCAGTTGATGATTTGTCAGAAGATGGGAGCGTAAGTTCAGGATTGATGATGGTGAGCGGAATGGTTGCGAATTCATCAGATGAGCGGTTGCGTTGGTACTTGGTATAAAACCTGATAAAATAAGCCCCCGACAAGGTTTCGGGTGGAATTTGCAAGCTCCCGTAACAACGGTTTTCTTCAATTAAAAACTTTGCGCTTGCAATTCTTTTTGTATTCCTGTCGAAAAGCTCTACAAAGAGGATTTCACTTAAATAGTGATTTCCAATATTATTATTAATCAGTACCAGGGACGAGAACCAGATTTGCTCTCCTGAAAGGTAGAGATTTCGATCGGTAAAGCAGACCACCTGTTCATTTACCTGGTTAGCAAACTGCTTGTTGATTTTATCTGAACTTATTTGTCCAAATGCTAATATTGGGATGAATAGAAATATGATGTATAGTTTTTTCATAGTTCGTAGTTGAAAGTGTGGTTTTAGTTATCGATCCAAAAATCGGGTTTTTTTACAGTTCCGCCTTTTAGCAAGCAGTCAACACAAGCCTGGCCGGGCAATGCTCTTGCTCCCTGGGCATCTTCGGTTACATACAATGGGTTGTAGGCTGGTGGTGCCGGCCCCAAAAACATCCACCCATAATTTCTATAATCTTCACCTGTTAAAAAGCATTTTGAATAATACATTTTAACAGGATATTCAGGTGTGTTTACAAAAACTCTGTGTTGGGTTTTTGCAGCTGCAAAAAAGTATCCGAAAACGGATTCCTGATTATCATTGATATTACTAATATTGCCTCGTATCTGGTACATTTGCTTTGTATAAAGTTCACCGTTGTTTGTGTTTTGCTCGATGGTGTTTTTCCAGTATTTGTAAGCTTTCTCCGTTAAAACGAATTGTTCGGCAAGCAAACTGTATCGGATTGATAGTCGCCTGTCGTTGGTGGGCACATAATTAAGTGGGAAACGTGTAATTTTTGGTGTTGATAGCTGTGCAGTGCTCATAAGGTAAAAACCATTTACCTTGTCTGTTCTCCAACATGTTTTAAGGGTGTCGTGGTTTTGCACAGGATGCAAAATCTTATCGTAGTATGAAAAGTAGATTTTAAAATCCGATTCGTATCGAAAGGTTTCCTGGAGGTACCACATAAAATAGCTTGAATCGTTCGGGGCTTGTGCAGCGTCAAGGTAAAACTGATATCCCGGCAAATCGTAAGGATACTCATCAATTTGCATATATTCAACCTCTGGATAAACAGCTTCAATCTCAACAGGCTCCTTCAATTCTACTAAATCCGATGTGTATGATTTTCCTTGTGGCGATTGAAAAAGCAATTTGTACTTCCTTCCCGGGATGCCTTGCATTCCATCGGGTGAAGATTTGTAAATTCCGCTTTCAGTTTCAATACAGATTTCGGAGTTTCCCAGATCATCAACAATCGTTACATTATATCCGCCCACAGGTGTAAGTTTGGGTTGGTCGAGCGTTGAAGAAAGGGACAGTTTTATCAGGTATGGCCCCGGATCGCTTGTTATCATACCATCAACAACAAGTACCTCGTTGTACCTGCTGTCGATTTCGGGAAGAAATCGTTCTTCACAAGCACCAACAACAATAGCCATCACAGCCGAAACAATAATTATTCCGGCCAGGGACTTTGGTATGTGACTGAAGTTTTTCATTGAAGTTTATTGATTTGTCCAAAAATCCGGTTTCTCGATAGTCCCTCCTTTTTCACGACAATCCAGGCACACCTGTGGGGGATAAGCATTTGCACCGTTTTGGTCGAAGGTGGCAAATTCGGGCCATTCAGCCGGGGATGTTAAAAACAATAACCCAAAATTCATATAATCCTGCTCCACAAGTTTGCAACCATCATAGCGCATTTTAACAGGAGGGTCAGGTTTGTTAACAAATATCCTTTTTTTGCTGATGCCGGCAACCGTAAAATATCCAAGAACCGGCTCATCGCTATTATCAATATTAAAAACATTACCCCTTATCTGGAAGGGCTGCCTGGTGTATAGATCGCCAAGGTTTTCGTTCTGCTCTTTTACCTTACTCCAAAATGTGTAGGCATCTTTTGAGATGCTGTACTGTGTTGTCATAAGGCTGTAACGAATTGATAAATCCCTGACATCGGTGGCCACATAATGAAGCGGGAAGTTATGAATAGTATTGGTGTTTATGTTTTCGTTGTTAAATAGGAAATAAGTGTAAATTTTTTTGGAAATCCAGCAATATCTTAACGAATCGGAATTTGTAAACTGATGAAGCTGTCCATCAAACATCCACCGTATAATCAGGTCGGCAGAATACTTGTACGTGGAATTGAGCCTCCACAAAAAATAAGTGGGTTCGGCTGAAATGGTATGCGTATTTACATAAAACCGGTATCCTTCTATGTTGTAGGGTAAATCGTCATTTACTACGGTCTCGATTTTAGCAAACACTGAATCGATGGGAGGTGGAGGCCTCAACAGTTCAAAATCTGTTTCATATTCGCGTCCATTGGTGGCCACGATACTCAGTTTGTATTGTCGCCCAACCGCTCCTTGAATCCCATCGGGTGACGTGCTATAAATGCCTTTTTCTGATTCGTTGAGGATTTCACTGTTTCCCAGGTCATCAATAATCTCAACTTTGTAGCCGGTAAGTGGTATGGCCTGGCTGGTGTTAACCGAGACCGAAGATGTTAAGGTAATTGTGTAGGGGCCGGGAGTATTGCTTATTTCTCCCTCAACAACCATTACATTTTCATATTTTGAATCAAGGTCGGGTGTAAATCTTTCTTCGCATTTCGAAAGCAAAACAATCATCACCAATGCCATTGATGACATGATGATAAAGTATTTTAAACTATATAGAATTTCTGCTTTCATTATTTTATTGATCTATCCAAAAATCAGGTTTTTCAACTTGTCCTCCACTTTCCCTGCAGTCCATGCACCACTGGTTGGGCAGCGCGCTTCCCTTGGGACCACGCGTTGCAAATATCGGCCACGATGAAGGTGGAAATTCAAATATTGCCCCGAAGTTTCGGTAGGTGTCTTCGTGAAGTTCGCAAGCCGGAAACCTCATTTTTACCGGTGGCTTCGGTTTATCGACAAATATTCTTTTTTCGGTGATCCCGGCCACCATAAAATGTCCTAAAACAATTTCATCCGGATTTTCGCTGTTGTGAACATTGCCCCTAACCTGGAAGGGCTGTTTGCTGTATAGGTTTCCCAGGTTGGTGTTTTGATCTTTAATAATTTTCCAAAAAGTGTAGGCGCTTTTCGACATCGAATATTGCCTCACCAGCAAACTATAATGCTCCATCAGTTCTCGCGTTTCGGTGGTAACATAATGAAGCGGGAAATTGCTCACCACAGGAGGGTTTATATTTTCTGTATTTAAAAGAAAAAACTCAGGAATAATATCCGTTTTATAGCACGTTTTTAAGGTGTCGGAATTATAAATTCGGTTTAAAGACCCATCATACATCCAGTAAATATTAAAGTCGGCGGTGTATTTGTAAGTGCTTATAAGTTGCCAGAGGTAATAGTTCGTATCACTTGGAGCCAGTTCAGTACTTACATAAAATCTGTATCCGGCAATGTCGTATATCAGATCTTCGCCAGGGGTATATTCCACTTTGTGATCTATTGAAGCTATCCCGGTGGGTTCTCTAAGTTTTTCGAAGCTTGATTCATGTTTTTTGCCATCTGGTGAAAAGATGCTGATTTTATAACTTCTTCCGGGGATGCCAATAAAATTAGGATCGGTGGTAACATAATTACCTGCATAATTCTCGGCCAAATTGGTACTCTGCCCCAGATCATCCAAAATAAAAATTGTGAAGCCTGATAAAGGAATGTACTCCGGGTTTTCAATTTTCGATGATAAGGAAAGTTTAACAGTGTAAGGGCCGGGCAGGTTATTTATCATGCCATCCACCACAATCAGGCTTTCGCTTGATGAATTAATCTCAGGTTTAAATTCCTCCTCACAAGAAAACATAAACATAAGCAAAAAGAGCACTATAATATTAGTAAACTTAATCCGCATAATTGCCCAGTTTAAAATCGTAGGTTACCGAGAAAATCGGGACGGCAAATATGGATAATTTGTAGCCCCTTATGAAGCCTTCTTCCGATTTGAAATACACTGAGTATGCATTATTTCTTCCGGTGAGGTTATATACCGAAAATATCCATGAACCATGGAGTAATTTGTTCTTTTTAAGATTACCTTCAACCTTGAACGATATATCCATCCTGAAATAATCAGGGATACGGTATTCGTTTCTGAGTGAATAATTGAGCAGGGGTTGCCCATCCTGGAAATAAATTGAAGTGGGGTAAGTGATGGGTCGCCCGGTGGAATACACTACATTTCCTGAAAAGCTTACCCGCTTGCTGATTTTATAATTGGCAACTACATTTATCGAGTGTGGCTTGTCGTAATTTGCCGGGTAGGCAATACCAAAGTTATTTTGCTCGCCGGTGTTTTTATTGTCAACCAAAACTGTTGAATTAGAATATGTATAGTTTATCCAGCCGTTGAGTTTACCAAAAGGTTTTCTTAGCATAAATTCTATACCATAGGCATCCAGGGTTCCCTGCAGTACGTCCTGTTCGGGGTGTGGATTAACCACCAGTTCTGCCCCATCTTTGTATTCCACAAGGTTATCAATTTTCTTATAGTAGCCCTCAACCGAAAGTTCGTATTTCTGGTTTTCGAGGTTGGCATAAAAGCCCAGCGAAAACTGGTTGCCTGTCATGGGTTCGATGTTGTAGTTGCTCAGCTTCCATTTATCGGTAGGCGAAATGGCAATAGTATTTGATAGCATAAAAATATACTGGTGCAATCTGTTATACCCGGCTTTTACCGAAACATCCTGGTTTAACAGGTAGGTTACGCCCAATCTGTAATCGAGCCCGCCATAATCTTTTATAATTTGATTATCCGAAAATTGCAAAGTATCGATAATATTTTCGGGAATTTTGGGTGCATTATCCAAATACTTAAAAACCTCATTTGGGCCCAGATATGCAAAATAATTGTAACGAATTCCTCCATAAATAGTAAGGAGCGGACCAACTGACCATTGGTCGCTCAGGTAAATTCCTGATTCCAGCCCTTTTTCCTTCCCGAGCGTTGTGGGTGTTATCAGCGATTCATCGCCATAAGGAACTTGTTTGCCATTGTCGAGTTGATACAAAACCGAACTTATGCCATAGTTTAGGGTATGATTCTCCGCAGGCTTCCAGGAAAAACCCATATTTAGCTGGGTATGCTGCAATTCATAATTCAGGGTGTAAGCCGACACACTGTATTCGTAATTGTCTTCAGTAAAACTATAACGGCTTTGGGCGAGGGAAAAATCGAAGCCATGATTTTCGGTAAATGAATGATACCAGTTTATTGAACCGCCGGCATTTTCATAATAATTGTTGATTTTCGATGCCAGGTTAATATTGTCGTAGCTGTAGTATCCAAAAAGTTTAATTCTGTTATTTTTATTTAAATCATACGTTAGATTAAAAATGCCATCACCAAAATTGCCCTTGCTATTTTTAACTTCAGGCACATTTACAAAGTTGAGTACCCAATCGCTGTAAGTGGTGCGGATGCCTGCCATGTAGCTCAACTTATTTTTTATAATGGGGCCTTCGGCAAGAATGCGGGCAGTAATAGGGCTTATGCCGCCTCGGGCACCAAATTTTTCCATATTCCCCTGCCAGGGTTGAATGTCGAAAATTGATGACAGACGGCCACCATATTTTGCAGGAATACTGCTTTTGTAAAGTTTAAACTCGCTCACCGCATCGGAGTTGAAGGATGAGAAAAACCCAAACAAATGCGAAGTATTGTAAACCGGTACATCGCCGATATAAAAAATGTTGGCTCTAATCTAAAATATGGTTGATAGTTCAAAAAATGTTATCTTTGGCT
>CAZQIV010000108.1:0-24517 GCA_964593705.1 uncultured Lentimicrobiaceae bacterium
AATGCCTTGTCATTCCGATGCCGCACCTGCGGCAAGGAATCTGTTTAAATTACTCGGACAGTAGTGTAACCTTTTCAATTTTCCTTTTTTCAAATTAATTTCTGGTCAATGAACCCATTGGTTCTTATTCAAATCCTTTAAGAAGATAAGGTTTATCCGCCGGAACCCGACTGAAAGCATCCGAAGGGCAATCGCGGGCGATGGCACATTCGTTACAGTTTACGCAAATATCGTGGCTTACCTGCAGTTGCAGTGAGCCGTTGCCAAAAGCGCTGCACCCTTTTACACATTTTGCACAACCGATGCAAAGATCCTGGTTGATATGATATTCAAAAAAGGGCTCTTCTATAAATTTCCTTTCGATGGCTGCGGTTGGGCAAAGCTGATTTTCGGCGCCGGTGGTAAGGTTTTTTGTTCCCGGCCTGAAGTAACCTCCACACAAATCGCAATAACCGCACATATCGTAAACATGAAAGCATTTTACCGCTGAAGGAGTAAGCACACAATTGGTGGCACACCTGCCGCAATGCACACATTTGGCGGGATCGAGCTGCCAAACCGTATCACCGGAGGTGGATTTAAAGGCCAGCATTGCCCCTACCCCCACAACGCCAAATGCGAGCGAATACCTGATACCATCGCGGATGAAAGTCCTTCGGTTTCCGGTTTTATCTTTATCTGATTTACTCATGTTTTATTTTAGCTATTATTTTTTCTCATTTATTTAGCTTCGCCGTCATTGGGCTTCGCCGTCATTTGTTGTCATTTAGCTGCGCTGTCATTACAAGTCATTTAACTACGCTGTCATAATTTTTTTCATTTAATGACTATCAATGCCGAAAAAACAGAAATCTACGATTTCATATTTTTTCGAGCATCCTCGAAAAGTTACGAAAATCAAAGATTTTCTACTTTTCGAGGATGACCACCAATGACTTTTAATTGAAAGAAGATTACAATTTCACAAATCTATCAACCACCTAAATAGTTATCTTTCGTTTTGAAATCCACAGCCTTTTGTTTTTTGCAGGATGAAAGCTGCTTGCAATTGCTACATGGAAAATCAAAATCACAACTTTCTCCCAAAGGCTTCCTGAGCAACAAATAGCCGCTTGTGCCAAGAATTGCTCCGGCTGCAAGGCCACGTCCCATAGTTTTTAAAAAGTTTCTACGACTGTTCATCTTATTAATATTGTCAACTCTGACAGGGTTTAAAACCCTGTCAGAGTTTTATTTTACCTTAAAAATATCCACAATTCCTTTATTTGTGTCCAACACCAAAATCTCACCTTCGGAATTTACCGCCAGATCGAGGTGTTCGGTACCCTCTTCAAAATTATCGGGGGTAGCTACCACACATTTGTATTCGCCCGAAGGCGAATGAAGCTTAACCCGCTCGATGCCTTTTTCACTTGTAACAAAAGACCCATCGGGTAACAGTGCTATATTTCCTGGATTGCAGCATCCGCTGAAGCCGTCCAGTTGCATGGACGTTTTTGCCCAACTGGAAAATAGCTCCCCGTTTTTGTTGAAAGCCAAAAATTCGTGTTTGCCCGGATTTACCACCCAGAGTTGTCCTTCGCGCCCAATGGCCAAATCGAAATGGGGGCTTGGAATGATAAACCCTGAGAAGCCTGTTTCCTTATTTTTTTCACCGATGGTGTTTTTCAGGATGCCTGATTGGTCGAAATGATAAACCATTTTGTTTCCTGCATCAGCAACAAACACCGACCTATCTTCGACAGCAATACTTGTTATGTAGGCACTTTCGTTGATTTGCGGCCACAACATTAAAAGATTTCCTGACAAATCGAATACCTCAACATGATCTTTTAAACCGAGGTAAATATCTCCATCAGGACTAACTGCTATACACATTGCAGGTTGGCCAATTTCAAAGCCGGAAATGGGATTTCCATTTTTATCGAATATTTTAACTTTATCCTTTCCTGCAACATAAACCCGATCGAGGTCATCAACAGCAATTCCATAAGGTGCTTCTATTTGAGGATTGATCTCACCCACCATTTTGTAACAAATCTCACTTTCGTCAACCTTTCTAAGGTTTTTCATATCATATTCATAAGGATTTCCTTCGGGTTTGGATTGATAATAAAAATCCCATACCATGAGGCCTATTATGGCGAGGAGCATGATTACCGCTATGCATATTGTTAGTTTTTGTTTCATTGCTTTTTAAAATGAGACAAGGCATGCCTTGTCTGTACATATATTCTGAAGAAAATTCATGAATTGTCTCTTCTTTATTTTTTTATATCGAGGCACACCATTTTTTTGGAATCGCGCATGAGCAAATAGCCGTCTGCGATGGCTATTGGGCCCCAGGCGTCCTGCCCTTCGATGATGCGTCTTTTATCCAATATTTTAAACCCGTTTCTATCTGCTTTTGCAATATTAAGCGTGCCGTCATCTTCAAGGATGAAAAATTTCTTATCGGCGTAAATGTACGGTCCCAATCCAAAACGCTCGGTTTTATCGCTTGCCCAAAGGTAGGCTTTTACATTTTGCGGGTCGCAGCACACGAAACGATTTCTTTCGTTTCCGGCATCTTTGGGTAAAACACCATACATCAGCCCGTCCAAGACCACCGGAGTTTGCTGTTCGCTGGCCATTCCATCCTTGGGCTTATATTGGTATAGTGTTTTGATATTGAAATTACCACCACTTTCCGTTAATTGAAACATCGCCCCACCTGCACCATAGCCGGCAGTCATGAATATTTTGCCATCAGCAAAAACTACCGGAGAAGGAGCGACAACCGAAGGGGCAAACCCGGTGGTTTTCCAAAGTAATTTTCCGGCATCATCCTTTTCGGCAGAAATACCGCATATCCCTCCTACCGCTGCATACACATACATTTTTTTACCTTGAAACTGCATGGGCATCACGCTTGAATGCGACATTTGCCATGAGCCCGGGTTTGGCGTTTCCCAAAGTACTTCACCATTATCGCAATCAACACCAATAATCAAAGAACTGCCCCCGGGAGCCAGAACCACAATATTATCATCAATTAAAGGGCATTGGCCGGTGTACCAAAAGGGAATTTCTGAACCGTAATTTTTCACCATATCCAGACCCCAGATAAAATCCCCGTTCATTCGGTCGGTACACATTACATGTCCCTGGGGACCAATTGTAATCACATATTTTTCGTTTACTGCCGGAACAGTCCGCGACATGCCATGGTTGCGTTTGATGTGTACATTGTACCAACGTTTCCAGAGGGGTTCACCGCTTTCCAAAGTAAAGCAGCGAAGGGCATCGGCTTTTTTAATTTCATCGTAATCCAGAATGTAAACCCTTCCATCGTAAATCACGGGAGCGGCATGGCCTTCACCAAGATCGACTTCCCAAAGAACTTTCGATTCCCCATCTTCCCAGGAATCGATGAGGGGAATATTTTCTTTGTTGATATTATCGAAATCTGCACCCCTGAACCTGGGCCATTTTCCGCTAAGGTCAGATTCAAAATCATTGTAAAATGTAAACTTATCGCCAATATTAACAAGCTCCAGCGATGCAGAATCTTTGGGAGGACGATTGTCCAGCCCGGGGACACTTATCGCAAAATCATCGACAGGATCGTGTAAAAACCAAAAAATGAGTGCTGCGATTCCAGAAAGAATTAACACCAGAGGAAAGTATTTTTCGATTTTTATAAAGATCATTTGTAATTACTTAGGTGGCTTTATTGAGTTCCAAATCATCATGACCCCATCCCCAGCCCTTCCCCTTAAAGGGAAGGGAGACCAGCCGCACTAGCCACAGCAACGGCCAGAGCGCAGGAATCCTCCCCCTTGAGGGAGAGCCAGCCTTGCCGGCCAGGCAGGTTAGAGGGGGTCTATGGTTGTAAGCATTTTACTCAGAGTTTGATAAAACTGCTAAACAGTTATGATCATTTTAAAGAATTAAATTATTCGGCAGCTACATTATACACCATAAGCGAGTTGCCATGGCGCAGGTACATTTTTTTATCTTTAAAAACAGGAAATGCCCAGTGCTGTTCACTTCCGTAAGGAACACGAAACCTACTTTTCTCGATGATTTGCCCCTCTTTAGGCTCAGCCAGCATCACTTTGCCATCCTCACCATAAAGATAAAGCATACCATCGGCGGCAGTGATATTTCCTTTTTTTATCATGCTTTCACCAAACAAGGTCTCCCCTGTTTCCCATTTCAGTCCGTACCATTTCAATCCCTGATCGGCAGGCCCGTAAATAAAATCACCCATTACAATGAAACTTCCCATACGGCCATCAAGATTGATCTCGCGCCATATTTCTGTTGCACTCTTTCCATCTTCGGCTAACTCAACCATAACTCCACCCTGACCATAACCACTCACGCAGTAAACCCGACCATCTCTGTAATAAGGTGTATTGGCATGTACCGACCACTTGTTGGGCTGGGGATGATTCCACAACAATGCCCCGGTATTGGCATCCAGTCCCAGAATTGAGCTTTTGGTTTGTGTAATCAACATATCCTCTCCGTTGTGATTGATAATATTTGGAGAGCAATACGCCGTTATTTCGCCTAAACCTTTGCTTGTCCAGATCAGTTCGCCGGTGTTTTTGTCAAGGGCAATCACATCGTGTTTTTCCCCTCCTGGCGAACAAAAGATTTTATCCTCCAAAAATGCCAGATTTTCGGTTACCCCCCATTTAATATTAATGGCTCCATATTTTTCGATGAGATCGACTTCCCAGATCATTTTCCCATCGGCAGCATTCATGCAAAATATTTTGGCCATACCACTGATCATGTAGAGTTTGTTATCGAGGAAAAGTGGGGTTGTTCTTGCACCGGGGTAACTTTCAGTCCATTCGGTTCCGTAGGTAGATTTCCACAACAGGTTGCCATCATGATCAAGGGCGAATACATAACCCTGATCGCCATCAGCACCAGAAGTATAGATAGCATCCGGGGTAATAGCTACCGAAGAAAACCCTTCGCCCAGCTCATCAAAATGCCAAAGCAATTCAGGGCCATCTTCGGGCCATGCTTTTAAAAGCCCTGTTTCAGGATAAATGCCATCGCGGTTTGGCCCGCGCCATTGACTAACTTCCTGGGCAATAATGTTTGATAAAATCAAAAATGTAACGAGTGTAAAAAAGTACTTCTTCATTTTAAGTTTCGATTAGTTATTATGTTAGCTATTACTTATTGAGATCAAATGTAATTTCCTCCATATTTTCAAACTTCAATAATAAACGAAATCGGGCAAATAATCATCTAACAGGGTGAAATTTAGTTTAATTCAAAATAAGGGGCGGGGGGAAAAGAGTAGTTTTAGGGGATTAATTTAGCCTGACCTATTCATAAATCCAGAATTTAATGGGCTTTCCAAAGGAATCCCTTTGGGAAAAGCCCCGGTTTAACGAGTCTTTGCATTACCCCAGGCTTAAGCCTGGGGTAAGTCATTACTTTACAATACAGGGCTTTAGCCCAAAATATGAATTATTCAGTCCCCCTAAAAGCGGGCTTTTTCCTATTATGAAAATACATACAACATCAATTTAATAATCAGTAAAATAGATGTTCTATGTATAAGGTAGGTTAGGGCTTGTGAGTGTAATAGATTGAAAAACCGAGATTTAATCTGTTTGAGTACAAAGCAAAAAGCCTCCCCGCGATTTGCAAGGAGGCTTTTTGTTTTTTACTAAACGGTGGATTCATCCGGGATCCACTGAGTCATCCGATGAATAGCTCAGGAAAGAAATGCTGATTTCTGAAGTTTATTTCCAGTGTTTGAAAGCATTCATCGGATGACTTGCTCCATTCTTTCCTACTGCACCACCAGCTTTTTCACTGTTTGTAATCCTCCTGATGAAATCCTTAAATAATAAATTCCTTTCGGTTGAGGTGATAGGTCGATGGTGAAATTGTGGCCTTGATTGTTGCCTATTGCAATGATGGAGCCCCGGGTGTTGCTAACTTCCCAATCGAACTCTGACAGTCCGCCAGCTGGCGGACTGTCAGAGATTGAAACCCGAAACACTCCCGTTGATGGATTGGGGTAAACTGAATTATTGTACCCTGATTTTGAGATTTCATCTAAGCCGGTAAGCTGCATACTTTTCAAAGCAGATAAACCATGATTTGCAAAATATCCGTTTTGCGGCATTTGCTCATCAAACTCAACTTCCAGGGGAAACTCTTCTCCGGTTTTTGGATTAAAGACCCTGAGCTGCATGGCTTCACCATCACTCAGACCATCCATCTGCATAGTGGTAGGATCATCACCGAAAGCTGTAAGTACCAGGTTTTGATTTTGAATTAAGGTAGCTCCACAGCACAATTTGTTTTGATTGTATAAGGTGATGATATTACCATCGTTAATGCCTGATATTACTTGTTGAGGAATAGCGATGGTGTGGGTGATGGGAGTTTTATTTACCTCACCCTGCCGAGCTTTGCTCGTGCATGCACGAGGCTTCGCCTCGGCACAGCCCTCTAAAGGAGAGGGAGTCCCGCCACACTGGCTGACCTCACCCCAGCCCTCTCCTGAAGGAGAGGGAGTCCCGCCGCACAGGCTGCTGCCAGTGCGTTGGCCAGTCCTCCCCCTCCAGTGAGAGTTAGAGGGGGTGCAAGGGGGAAACTCCAATTCAGCATCTTCATCCAAAAGCACAAAATATGCCTTGCCCGGAATTAGATTTCCAAGTGTGTTTATGCCAAATTGTGGCCAATACACACCAGTGCCTGCCACTTCTTTTACAATTATCACTTCAGGGCCATTGAATAATTCGCTTACCTCAATGGGGCAATCAGTAAGGACTGGAATAAGTGACCAACCCGTGTTCAATTCCAAAACAGCGTCTTGTACTTTATGTCCAATAAGTGGCAGGGATACCTCGGCGGAGGTTTTTAAATAGTAACCTGAGTTGATGTCCCATTCACCGAGGGTGTTAATATTTTGACCAGGCCAGTACATCCCGCTCATGTTTTGCAGGATGATCAATTCGTTGCTGATCACATCCATTACATTTTCAATTCCTGCGAAGGATGGAATGACATAAGATGAAACACCTGTCCAGCCGTTGTTTATCGAAATACTTTGTGCTGTGAGGACTTCTGATGCCAGGCTTTCATTTCCGTTAAAATCGAAAGCCGAGACTTTGTAGTTATGATCTTCGGGATTGATCACATCTGTGATTTCATTTGAAATGGTGGTGGCGAATGGTTCTTCTGCAAACAGACCACTTTCATCGGTTTTATAAATTGCAAAGTACCGGAAGTCCTCATCCACGGGTTCTGACCAGTTCAGATGGATTGAATTATCTGCGGCGTAGCCAATGAAATCCATTGGAACTTGTGGGGCAAGATTATCCACAGAATATCCTTCGGCAGCCTCAGATTCGTAATATGCTGAGGCATTATGGAAGAGCACTTTGAAAGTTGAATAGTTCATTCCTGATGCACATGAATCCATTAATGTTGGCGCAACAACAGCATATTGTTCCTGCATAATGGCCGGGATGGTGTTGATGTATGTCCAGACTTCGCCATCACGATTCCATACAAAATATTTCCCATCGGTATTTTCAAGTTTAAGGATTTCCGAGGGATTGTCAAGAACAATGGTATTTTCACCAAAGATTTCATCCTGCCTCCACAGGGTATAAAAATTATCCGGTGCGTATGTTTCATCCAAAATAGATTTGTACCACACTGCCTGCACTTGCCTGCCCTGGTCGTTGGGGACATCGTTGATGCTGCTAAAGTATGGCGCATCAAACAAAGGGATTTCAACGGTAATGTAATCCACTTTGGTTTCAGTGTCTGTATTTGTTCCATCTGAAACCGTAAGAGAAACTGTGTAAAGGCCGGGTTCGGTGTAGGTGTATTCAGGATTTTGTTCTGTGCTACTATTTCCATCACCAAAATCCCATTGCCAGGAGGTTGGAATGCCAGAGGTTAGGTCAAGATATAATGGGCCAATTTGATCATGGACAAGATAGTTAGGGTAGGGTGTGCCATCAGTTGAATAATGCACCATATACTGGCGGATACTATCGTAAAAGTACTCGCCATTTCTTGTCAGCATAAAAGTTTGATCCTCTTGGATACCCATGCATGCTATCCATTCTTCAATATCTGAGAGTGCTTGCAGATCTGTCCAGTCGGCAATGCTATAATTCATACCAAATTCGTTTTGGATAGCAGCCACCAAATCATCCGTTTCGGTATATGTTCCATTGGTGATTATTAGTTCATCGCACTCAGCGGCATCATTTAGTTCAATGGAGATATTATCTAACCAATTGTCATTTTCAGTTGTCGTGTAGGCAATAAAACTCACCTCCTGAATCCCATAAAATGTATAAGATGGTACTAATTGCTGAATGGTGAATACTTTTGAATAATATGTTTCTCCGGTTGATTGAATGTTGCTGTTAAATGTCAGGTAATCCTCCCCAATTTCAATTGTATAGTGGAAATCAGATAAGACAATTGGAATATCTTCTTCATACACAACTACTCCTTCAATTCCATTATAATATGTTATTTTAAACCTGTTGTTTTCCTGACCAAAATTATACTCGGCTGTTTGTAGGTGAACCCTAATAATTTCAACATTATTAAAACTAAATTCCAATTGGTTGCACATTCCCCAATAAGTATAAGCTAAATTACCATCCCATTCGAATGTCATATTATTTGTACCCTCTGGAACAGCACCTCTCCTCACCAGTCCGCCGGAAGCTCCATTTCCATCACTATTATCAGCAATAAGCTTTCCGTCCGATAAATACACAGGTTCATTTTTCACTTCAACCTCCCAACCTTCCGGTACATTATTATCATCCAAATTATAAAATTCGTTGGTGAAATATTCAACTTTGTCATTCTTTGCCAGTATTTGTTGGTTCAGACCATACCACGAACCAAGATACAATGGGCCAATCTGATCATGGACGAGGTAGTTTGGATAAGGAATCCCATCAGAAGAATAATGAACCATGTATTGCCGGCTTCCAGAATAAAAATATTCACCATTACGGGTTAACATGAAAGTTTGGTTTTCGGGTATTCCCAGGCAACTTATCCATTCTTCAATATCTGAGATAGCTTGTAAATCTATCCAGTCTGCAATTGTAAAATCTGACCCATATTCTCCCAGGATCATACCGATCAGGTCATCGGTTTCGGTATATTGATCTGCGGTAAGCATCAGGTTATCACATTCAACCGGTGTATATGGTGGAAAAACCGTGATGTAATCAATTTTGCATTCTTCATCTGTATTTGTACTATCAGATATGGTCAGACAAACTGTATATTGACCAGTGGTATCATAGATCCATTCCGGGTTTTGTTCTGTGCTAATATTTCCATCACCAAAATCCCACTGCCAGGAGGTTGGAGTTCCAATTGAAAGGTCGGTGAACTGAACTGTTAAAGGTGCGATTCCCTGGGTTGGGTCAGCACTGAATTCAGCAAGAAACCCCCCTTCGTTTTTCGCAAGGATTTGTTGGTTCAGACCATACCACGAACCAAGATACAATGGGCCAATCTGATCATGGACGAGGTAGTTTGGATAAGGAATCCCATCAGAAGAATAATGAACCATGTATTGCCGGCTTCCAGAATAAAAATATTCACCATTACGGGTTAACATGAAAGTTTGGTTTTCGGGTATTCCCAGGCAACTTATCCATTCTTCAATATCTGAGATAGCTTGTAAATCTATCCAGTCTGCAATTGTAAAATCTGACCCATATTCTCCCAGGATCATACCGATCAGGTCATCGGTTTCGGTATATTGATCTGCGGTAAGCATCAGGTTATCACATTCAACCGGTGTATATGGTGGAAAAACCGTGATGTAATCAATTTTGCATTCTTCATCTGTATTTGTACTATCAGATATGGTCAGACAAACTGTATATTGACCAGTGGTATCATAGATCCATTCCGGGTTTTGTTCTGTGCTAATATTTCCATCACCAAAATCCCACTGCCAGGAGGTTGGAGTTCCAATTGAAAGGTCGGTGAACTGAACTGTTAAAGGTGCGATTCCCTGGGTTGGGTCAGCACTGAATTCAGCAAGAAACCCCCCTTCGTTTTTCGCAAGGATTTGTTGGTTCAGACCATACCACGAACCAAGATACAATGGGCCAATCTGATCATGGACGAGGTAGTTTGGATAAGGAATCCCATCAGAAGAATAATGAACCATGTATTGCCGGCTTCCAGAATAAAAATATTCACCATTACGGGTTAACATGAAAGTTTGGTTTTCGGGTATTCCCAGGCAACTTATCCATTCTTCAATATCTGAGATAGCTTGTAAATCTGTCCAGTCTGCAATTGTA
Organism: uncultured Lentimicrobiaceae bacterium; assembly: GCA_964593705.1. Lineage (GTDB taxonomy): Bacteria > Bacteroidota > Bacteroidia > Bacteroidales > 4484-276 > SABY01. Next base: position 10,344 of record CAZQIV010000108.1, read on the forward strand.
AAATCTGACCCATATTCTCCATGGATCATACCGATCAGGTCATCGGTTTCGGTATATTGATCGGCAGTAAGGATCAGGTTATCACATTCAACTGGTGTATAAGGTGAAGTTACGGTTACGTAATCTGACTTACATTCTTCATCCGTGCTTGTGCCATCAGATACAGTCAGGCAAACTGTGTACTGCCCAGGGGTTTCATAGATATGTTCCGGGTTTTGTAGGTCCGAATCCATCACTCCGTCATTATCAAAATCCCATTGCCAGGAGCTTGGAGTGCCAATGGAAAGGTCAGTGAATTGAACCGTTAAAGGCGCAACTCCCTGTGTAGGACTTGCACTGAATTCAGCTAAAAAGGTGCCTGCATTTTTTGCAAGTATTTGCTGGTTCAGACCATACCACGAACCAAGATACAAAGGCCCGATCTGATCATGGACAAGATAGTTTGGATAAGGTAGTCCGTCAGAAGAATAGTGAACCATGTATTGTCTGATGCCATTATAGTAATACTCCCCATTTCTTGTTAGCATGAAAGTTTGGTTTTCAGGTAACTCCATACAGTTAATCCATTCCTCAATATTTGTGATTGCTTGAATATCTGTCCAGTCGGCAATGCTATAATTCATACCAAATTCGTTTTGGATAGCAGCCACCAAATCATCCGTTTCGGTATATGTTCCATTGGTGATTATTATATTGTTGCACTCTACTGGTGGAGTGGAGTTTGATAAAAAGGAGAATAAATTTATGTGATATTGAGTATTGTCTCCTTCGGTAATATCTGTTTCATAAACATTTCCACTTGAACCAGGATCACGGAATGATCGCTGACCATACCATAACACTACTTTCCCTGTGCCGAAATTCCGCGTAGCCAAAAGATTGTTATCGTTAGTATCATCTCCAATCACTGACCAATTATCATCTGCTTCAAAAGCGGCACCCACATCACCAACAATCGAAGATAAACCATCTGTGATCGGATGATCACCAAATTGAGTAGCTGACAATTCGATTAATGGCCAGTCAAAACCTGAGCTTCCCCCATCATTACCAGATACTGTTAACCCAAATTGTGATAAAACATTTTCATATCCACGTCTGGATGAGATATACAGGTAACCTCCATTTTCCACAAAGCTTGCTACATCGATTGCCTGGGATTCTGTAAATAATTGATTACCATCCCAGGTTTGTCCTCCATTAAATAATGCTAATACACTTTTTGCTTCTAAATTTGATGAAGTAATATTTTGAATATCCGTATCCTGAATAACAAAACCAGCACCGGCAATAATCTCTCTAATATTTGTTGAATTTGAAATCCCTGTTGCCAGCAAATCTCCAAAGTTACTTGAACCAGTTCCTGTAATAGACGCTATAACATTGTCTGAAATTATTACTATATCCAGTTTTCCATCAAGGTTGTTATCTGAAACAACACAACCTTTAATAGCCCCTTTTGTTTCAAGAGTATATTCCCAAACAGTTTGCAGGTTAATATCCAAGGACATTATACTGCCTTCATCCTTGTTGTAAATAATAATTTCATTATTCCCATCTCCGTTAAAATCTGTTATGGTCTTAAAAGCATAGTTTGATGTGCTGAAATCCATACTTGAAATTAGATTTAATTGATTGTCCAATACAACCAGATTGGAAGTAACATTAGTAATCCAATTCAATGCAACCACTTCACTTGTTCCATCACCATCTAAATCTCCCCATCCAAATTCAAAATAGGCATTTGGTAATCCATCATAAGTGTATTCAATTGTGTCGCCAGGACTTGATAGATGGATTCGGGATGTCCCCGTATAAGATGAATTATAGCTTTTTAGGGTAAGCAATTTGTAACTACCATCATTTTCAAGGTCAACAAACATATTTCTCTGATGGCCGTTACTTCCTCCATAAGTGTATTTCTGTGTGAAAATGGAATCCCCATTCTCATTTATTATAATCGTATAGGTGTCATTATCTGTAGTTTCATTACCACTTGCACCGTTGTGGGGTGTCCAGTTTGGAAAGGAAAGCTCATTTAAACCATCGCTGTTAAAATCAGCTATTGAAATTCCGGCAGCATAGGCGGGACCTACATCATAATTCCAGGTTTCTTCACTAGTATCCAGGTTCCACCTAGCAAACCCGCGAGGGCCGCCCCCATATCCACTATTGTATGCAACAATTAAATCATTGTTAAGTACAGTAAATGGATACATGGCCATATCACTTGACACATCTTTTATCAGTTCTTTTAAAAGGATGCCCTCACCATCATAAATTCTCGCCACTCCTTCACCATAATTAGAATTACCTCTTGCATAAGCGACACCAATATCTAAACTACCATCATTATTAATATCTTCCAGTATATTAACAATTGAACTGTTTTGTCCGGAAACGGAAATATCCTGTGCAAGTAATAGCTCTCCGTTTGCAGAATAAATATAGAGTGTGTCACCGGCTACAAAAACTACTTCAAGATATGAGTCACCGGTAACATCACCAGATAGAAGCTGGTAGGAGTTGGCAGAAGTTCCCGAAAGATTTGTTTGCCAATCCAGATCTACACCTTCGGATGAAACTGTTGAACCAAATTCATAAAAGCTGCTACCGGCAATATCATTTAGCCGGTGCGTCCAACCTTTTGCTGCTTCTTTTGTTTCACCATTTGTTTGCTGTGCAAATGCTATTTGACTAATCGCCAAAACACAGACAAATACTAAACTTAATAATAGTAAATTTTTTCTTTTCATAACATTAGAATTTTAAATTAGAATTGTGGGGTAAATCTAATTCTGAAATTCAGCAGGAATATATAATCAGGTACTTATTTCGTGAACACCCCTGATTTTTGTGTGAATGGAGAAAAAGAGTGCAGTAGTTTTGGAATTCTCACATAGCTTATGTTTTTCGATAAGGTAATTGCATTTTATTGAAATCTGTGGCGCGGCATAAAATAGATTTCTCATCTGCCGTTGGCGATTGTTAATGATACCCATTTGTAAGAAGCTGGATTTTAATGTTTAAAATAGATTTCTCAGTCGCTACACTCCTTCGAAATGACCGGGCTGGTGTTGTAGATATGGGGAGTTTAGGGTGGGCGCTTTGCGCCCACCCTAAACTCCCCAAACAATATGCTAACCTGGTCATTTCGACCGAAGGGAGAAATCTATTCCGTATTGTCATTATACTTTGAGCCACATCGGTGGCTTGGAACTCGGAATAACAAATATTAGAATATACATTTGTGAGATGATGTAGCTGGATTAAAAACTCGTTTCAACCACGTTCAAATATTTTTGGGCAACCTGTAAAAGCACTTTCTTACCCTCAACATCAAGGGTCAACATTCGTTTTTTGCGATCCAGCTCGCGCATGTAACGTAGGTTTACACCTGCCGACCGACTGATGCGAATAAATTGAGATTCGGGCAAAAGCATAATCACTTTGGCCAGCAAAAGGGTAACGACTTTTGTTTGCCCGGAAGCGAGGAACAATTCGGAATAATTGCCTTCTGCAACAACATATAAGATTTCTTCTGTGTCGAGATAAATGCTGCCACCACGGGTGCTGAACCTTACTTTTTGAAGGGTATGATTTTCTTTGCGTTTGTTCTGCTCCATGGCCTGGAACCTGTAGATTGATTTTTTTAACTGAACCGGATCGATGGGTTTAACCAAATAATCGAAAGCCTCATGCCGGATGGCCTCGATGGAATATTTTGGGTGGGCGGTCTGGAAAATAATGGTGGTGGACAAACCAAGTTGCTTGAGTTCGTGAATGAACTCGAAGCCATTTTTTCCGGGCATATCAATATCCAGAAAAACAAGATCGGGCAGACGGTTCATAATCTTTTCTATCCCCTGATCTACACCGGTAGCTGCATTGATTTCAGTGATCTCTTCGAAATCTTCGAGCAGGCAGGTCAAAATGTCAATGGCATCGGGAACGTCATCAATGATTAGTACGCTCAAAGCTTTCTTGTTCATTAGCGAGGTCAATTGAATATTAAGAAAGACAAAGATATGAAAGATTTACCGTGAAGGGTGTTTTTGCCTTTATTGTGGCTAAATATTATGTTGATATGCTGGGAAAAAAAATGGCCTATCATATTTATTAGAAATCGTCCTCCTTTCTTCTAACCAAAATAAGGTAATAAGGTTAATTTTAAATATTTGATAATTATTGTACTAAGGTTTGGGAGCAGAAAAAAAATAAGGTTTTTTGTCTATAGTATAAGTAGTCCACAAAAATAAAACCTTATCCTTTTCTCCAACCTTAGTACAAAACCATGCCCCATGAACCATAAACCTTATTACCTTATCATGGTCATGATTAATTACGGAAGTATTGAATTAAATCATTGAAAAACAACTAATGGGGCAGGAGTTCTGGAATTGAACTCATAAAACATGGCTCATAAAATATGAGCCATGTTTTATGATATTTTCATACCTTTGTGAGAAATTCATATTATGAACCCATTCACATTAAAGTACAATCCTGAATATTTTTGCGACAGGGAAAACGAAATCCTTCGATTGAACGATAATATTTCCAATGGCTTAAACACTTTGGTTCACAGTCCACGCCGATTAGGGAAGAGTGCACTGATAAAGCACTTATTTCATCAAATGGAGAAAAAGAAAACTTTTGAAACTGTATTTGTTGATCTGTTTGCTACTCAAAACCTTGATGATTTTACCAAAACCCTTGGCGAAGCCATCTTACAAAAATATCATTCACGAAACATTATTACCGGAATTAAGAACCTGTTTAAGGGACTTCATGCATCAATCACCTTTTCGGCTGATGGTACACCTAAGCTAAACCTGGGGCTTGGTGAAGGGCAGGTTCAGTCAGGCATTTCTCAACTTTTTGATTATCTTGAGCAAAGAAAAAGGCCTGTTGTTGTAGCTTTTGATGAATTCCAGGAAATTGCTGAATATCCTGAAAAAGCAGAAGCACTATTAAGAGCTCTTATCCAAAACCTACAAAATGTGACTTTCATTTATTCGGGAAGCTCAAACCATATTTTGCAAAATATGGTTTATGGTGCAAAACAGCCGTTTTTCCAGAGTAGTGAGAGCCTGGTGGTTGATAAAATACAACATGATAAATACAGCGATTTTATTAAACAGTGCTTTAAAAAATTCTCCAAAGAAATCTCAAGCCCTGCGATTAAACATTTTCTTGAATTTACCGAAACACATACGTATTATACCCACCTGATTTGCAACCAGGCATTTTACAAATCAAATGATTTTCTGGACAAGTACGAAGCAATTGAGATAAGCAATAATTACATCGAAACACGAAAAGTTGATTATTTCAATATCTATCATTTACTTCCCCTGAACCAGAGAAATATATTAAGAGCTATTGCAAAAGAAGGTATTGTACAGAAGCCATCGGCAGTAGATTTCCTGATTAAACACAAACTCCCATCCAGTTCTTCAAGCTTGCAGGCCCTCCATGCACTGGTTGAAAAAGAAATGATATACCGTAGTGTTGACGGATACAAATGTTACGATGTTTTTTTCAGGCGTTTTCTTGAAAGGTATTTTTGATAACGAAACTATATTCTGAGTTTCAGAACTCTTGACATGGCTTTTGTTTTCAAATGGGTTATTGGCATTTGAAGGTAATCCATATCCTCGCATAAAACAGATTTCTCCCTTCGGTCGAAATGACAAATAAAGGAATATACATATGAGGGGGGATGAAGAGCGGCCGCTCTTCATCCCCCCTCACCATCAACGCTGATGCCTTGTCATTTCGAAGGAGCTTACGACTGAGAAATCTGATTTGCGTGACAACACTTATATGTTGAGCCTGGAGTTTTAAGTTTTACCTTTCACTTTTGCGGTATAAAAATCTGCACCCTTGTCCCTGCCGGTTTTCCACTTTCAAGCAAATCAACTACCTTAAAACTAACATAGGTTTTCTTCAAGCGATTGTACAGTTCGATGATCTGGTGTATAATTTCCATTCCTTTGCCCGTAGAACCGGTGGATACTTCGCCGGCTTTCTTTCGCCCAATGCCATTGTCTTGTATAATAATTTGTATTGCACTCTTTTCTTGTGAAACCTCAATTACAATTTTTCCCTTGCCATCGATTTTATGCGCCAAGCCATGCTTCACAGCATTTTCGGCAAAAGTCTGGATGACCATTTTTGGAATTTCAGTTTTGGCAGGATTTTCAACCCGGTTATCAATCTCAAACTCAAAGCTATCGCGGAATCTGAATTGCTGCAACCGAAGGTAGTTTTCCACAAAGTCGAGTTCATCTTTTAAGCTAAGCGAAACTTTTTGGGAATTTTGCAGGGTGTCACGTATTAAAGAAGTTAGGTTGATTAGGAATTGATAGGATTGCTGTTTTTCCTGGTTGCTTTTAAAAATCACTGCTCCGAGGCTATTGATGGCATTGATAATAAAATGGGGATCTATCTGGTTTTTGATGGTGAGCAATTCCAGTTGGGCAACTTTTTTTTCCTGCTCAAATTTGCTTTTCAAAGCCTTTCTCTGGAAATACATGACGATGTAAAAAATGAAAGATATTATCAGATAGATTCCAACATAGATAGGGTATTGCCAATAATAGAATGGGTTCTGAAAATATTTGAAATAATAAACAAAATCGCCATTATGAATAGTGAAATTGGCCGAATTGTCCTGAAATCTGCAAGGGGTTAGAATGTAGCCCCCAAACATATCTTTAATTTCCACTTTTGCAGGATGTTTGAAATCAGGGGTGTAAAGTAAAGCGTACTCTTCTCCTTCCTGCCAGTTAAATATTTCGTCCGAGCCATCAAAATCCAGGTCAAATATTTTAAAATAATGAAACTTAATTTCAATGACTTCCTGAAAATCCAACTTCTCATCAACCTGGTAAAATGTATGCCCCTGCCTTAAATACAAAACCTGTTTATTCTTTTCCTGTTTTTGGTAAATACCCACTTGATATGATTTCAATAAATCTTTTGAGGCGATTTCAATCCCTTCAAGGTTGTACTTTTTTAGTTTATTAATTTTTTCGTTTTGGCCTGCCCTGAAAACAGTATAAATAAATACTTCATCATCTTCCTGTTGCAGGAGCGCAGCAACTGCCGAGGTAAATCCCGGGTTTTCGATGGGCGGAAAAACAAAGTCCAGGTTTTTATCTAAAACAAACAGCCAGGAGCTGAAATCGGTAAAATCGACCCGGTACATCATAGAATCTTTAACATTGCCAGGTGCCGAATTAGATCCATAAATAAAAACATCTTCATTTTTTCCTGGTAACATGCCACTAATAGAATAGCCAATTGCAGAGGTTTTACTTTGCCAAAGTGTATCATTCATAATATCGTAAGCAAACACAAAGCGGGGCGTGGCACTAAAGGCTCCAATTACAGACCCAAGCAACTCATTGTATCCATCGCCATTTAGGTCGGAAATGATGATTGATTTGCCAAAAAGGATATCCGGTGATTCGTTGTGGTAGTTAAATTTGCAAATAAATTTTTCGAGAAAGAAGCCATTCCTGTTAAATGCATCCAGTCCGTTCAGGAACAATGAATCGTTGCTGTAGGTGTAAAAATATACTTCTTTTAAACCATCATTATCAAAATCGCCAAAATGCAATTCCTGATTACTAATCCATTTTTTTGAGAGATTGTACTGGTTTATTATATTCGACCGCCCTTTTGCCGAACAGTCGGTATCAATTTGTACTGCAGGTGCATCGGTAAGACTGTCATTTGGAGATTTGTACATGCTGTAATGCAAATTAATAAACTCGCTAAACGAATCGTTGTTCAAGTCCTCGTAATACACTTTTGAGGCATGATGGAAGAAGTATTTTTTGTAGATAAGCTCGGTTTTGTATTTATCAAAAAATGGCGGTAACAATAAAACCACCAGTATGCTTATGGGCAAAGCAATAAAAAACGGATTAAGTAAGATTTTTTCGGGTTTTATCATCGCAAGATTTATTGTTAACAAAAAAACATCTTTTACGAAGAACACCTTGCGAAGGTAATGTTTTTAGGGGATTGTAGTCACCCCGTGAATAAGTCATGAAACTATTTCTGCTTCCAGGAGTTCGGCTTCAATCTTTGAGGGGATTCACCGGATGACTTGCTGGATGTTTCAGGGGGTAAAACCTAACAGGTTTTTGTTCGTTAGCCTTGCTTTACTTTTTGAAAGCAAAACATCCACTTTGGGAGTAAACCTGTTAGGTGGGGTGTTAAATCTGTATTTTACTTTTACGTCCCAGTTATTTTATTTTCCTCTTTAACTCTCCTTTCATTCGATTATCATTTTCATAAAGATAGATTTCTCAGTCCCCGAAGGGTCGGGGCAGGCTGCTGCGCTCCATCGAAATGACAAAGCTCATGAATATCAGGTAGGGAAAGGGAAAGCGGGCGCTCAGCGCCCGCTTTCCCTTTCCCCCAAACCAATAAACTACAACCTTGTCATTTCGACCGAAGGGAGAAATCTCTTTGCAAAAACCCTTGAAAAAATTCAAAAAGCGGAACGAAAAGGTGTTTTTTCCTATAAATCTTAATAGCCACATAAACAGAAAGATACAATTTTCAAAAACCAATTTTTAACACCCCACCTGTTAGGTCTCCAAATTTTACTGTAACACCAGCTTTTTCACATTTTTCCTTTTTATTGTTCGCAAGCTACTTTTTGTCGTAGCTTTCTTTTTTAGTCTGGTAATATTTCTGAAGCACAAAAAATGCTTTCTTTTTATTTCCTTTATCAGAGATAATTCCTTTGCGATTCCAACCATCCTGTATCTCCGGCAGGAGGCGGCGCGGGGAACGAAAATCGGCCAAAATCCAGGGAGTCATGCCCCGAAGTTGAGGTATCTTATCCAGCATGTTGATGTTTTGCATATATAAATCCTCCTGAAATTCTTCGGTCCAGCGGGTATCTTTTGTGCCATGATAACCGTACAGGGCACCTCCTCCAAATTCGGAGATAAAAATCGGTTTATTAAACCTGATGTCAAATATAGCTGTTTCGCAAGCCTCCGGAAGTCCGGCGTACCAGCCAATGTATTGGTTAAAGCTGATTACATCAACAAACTCCTGCAAAGGATCTTCGATTACTTTGGTGTTTTTTGTACCTTCCAGGGTATGAACCTCCAAGGCAGCGCTTACCAAACGGATTGAATCGATACCGCGCGTTGTGTTGATCATATTTTTAAGAAATTCTGTTCTTTCGGGTGATACCGGGGTTTCGTTGGCCATGGACCAGATGATGACCGAAGCCCTGTTTTTATCACGAAAAATCATGTCGGTAAGCTGATTTTCTGCATTTGCATAAGTTTCTTCATTCGTCCACTGGATAGTCCAATACACCGGAACTTCCGACCATACCATCAAGCCCATTTCATCGGCAACGCGAATCATATTTTCGTTGTGCGGATAATGAGCAAGCCGCACAAAATTACAGCCCAACTCTTTGGCCCATCCAAGCAAGAGGCGGGCATCTTCTTCGGAATGGGCACGTCCTCCGCGGATGCCATTTTCTTCGTGAATGGAGATGCCCCGCAAAAACACCGACTTCCCGTTAACAAGAATATCAGCGCCCCGTGTTTCCAGGGTTCTAAAACCAATGTTGTCGGTCAATAACTTGTTGTTGTGAATTAAATTAAGCTCATAGAGGTAAGGGTTTTCTGGCGACCAAAGCCTTAAGTTTTCTGTGTTGATTTTAGTTTGTGCTTTGCCCTCGCTATCTGTAGTACAACTTTCCTTAATGTCAGCTTCCGGAATTTCAATTAAAACCGATTGATTGGCCTTGTCAAGTCCGTTTAACGTTACTGAAACCTGAATGGTATTTTTATCACTTCTCGCCAACTGGATATAATAATCCTGGATGAAGGTGGCAGGCACTTCCACGATATTCACATCGCGGGTCAAACCGCCGTAGTTCCACCAATCGGTATTTATGGTCGGAACCTTTTCGAGGCCCCGGGTATTGTCAACCTTTACGATAACAAAATTCCCTTTGGGCTTGAGTTGCCCTGTAATTTCGTAACTGAAACCTGTAAAACCTCCAACATGCTTTCCCAGCTTTTTACCATTCAGGTAAACATCGGCCTCGTAATTTGCCGCGCCAAAATGGATAAACTGCAGGTTTCCGTTTGAAGGTAAATCGTAGTCGAAGGCTTTGTAATACCAAACAGAACCTTCGTAATAAAAAAGTTTTTCCTTTTGTGAGTTCCAGTCGCCGGGGACTTCAATATCATCGGATTTATCAAAATCATACTCCACCCTCTCCGAAGGATTTTGTGCTTTATGGTTAAGGAAAAGCGATTCGGAAGTGCTGGGATATTCCTGTTCATCGCGTACCTGCCTGCGATAGTCATAGTAACCGGTTTGATAGGGATCAACAACATATTTCCAGGTTCCGTTTAAGGCTAAGGAAACACGGTTGTTTATGTTTATGATGTTAATTTCCTGGGCTGATAATATGGTGGTAGCGGAAACCAATACAATGGAGATTAAAATGGAAAGTTTTGTTTTCTTCATAATTATAAAAATTGCTAAAGACCTATTTTGGGTTTTATTGATAAGACCAGTCTAAAAAGCCTTAAAACCCCTAAATCCCCTGAAGGGGACTTTCCAAGTTCTATTCCAAAGAGACCTAAGTTTATTGAACCATTTTAAGTAAAAATGGATAAGATAAAACCACAAAGGGAGACCAATCCCCAGAAAAAGAAGACCAAATTCGCCTTTTGAAAATCCAAATATAAGTTTTAGGATTTTAACTTTTTGTGATGTTTTGCTGATTATTTGGGTTGTGCATACCTCCAGCCCTTCTTTAGCTGTTCCGAAAGCCCGGCAACAATCGTTTTATTTACAGGATCGGCTGCTATATTTTTATTTTCCTGTGGATCGGTATTATGGTCGAATAACTCGTTGCAGATAAAAGCGCCGGCTTTATTTTCTTCCACATTCCAGTTGTACCATTCCACATAGCGATATTGATCCGTTCGGATGGCATAACCCATTTGTTCACCATCAACAGTTTTTGTGCGCCCGTAACGCCCCAGGAGGAATTGGCTGAAAGCACCCGTTTTCCAGCTTGCATCAGGATTTTCAAGCAAAGGGACGAAACTCGTTCCCTGCAAATGTTGGGGCACGGGCAACGCTGCCATTTCGCAAAGGCTTGGATAAATATCCACAAACTCAGTTAATGCCTTGCTGTATTTCCCTTTGGCTTTTACGCCCTGCCCGCTGACAATCATCGGTACCCTGGTGTCGATTTCATAGTTTGTTTGCTTGCACCATCCATTGTGTTCACCGAGTTTCCAGCCATGATCGCCCCAGAGAACAACGATGGTATTTTCGGCTAAACCAAGTCTTTCCAGCTCGTTGAGGAGCCTGCCTATTTGTGCATCGGTGTAGGATACGCTGGCATAGTAGCCGTGCTTAATTTCCCGCTACCTGTTCTCATCCCAGGGTTCTTCACCGGGCAAGGGCAGGTCGTTACAATCGGAATACCCGCGCAACTCGGCTTCACCATGAACCAGGTAAGCCGGGGTTCCTTCGGGCACAAATTGGTTTTTCGCCAAAGGAATTTCGTTTCTATCGTACATGTCCCAATATTTTTTGGGGGCATTAAAAGGAAGGTGGGGCCTGTAGTAACCCACCGAAAGGAAAAAGGGCTTATTTGCATCTTTTAATTCCTGCAGAATTTCAATGGCCCGGGTCGTCTGAGCGCCATCATAATAAGCATCATCATCGGCATCAGCCATTTCGGTGGCATTGGCTTTAACATACCAATGTCCCAATTGGTCAATCCTTGATTTGCCGGCTGCCTTCAGGTTTTCAATTTTTTTATTTTGGATTTCCAGATTATCATCGTTCAAATAAACTGCATCGGGGTCAAAAGGAAAGCCATCGATATTTTCAGGTGTAACTGACCAAGATATGGTGTCGGGATCGTTATTGTGGAAAACTTTGCCCAGTCCAATGCATCTGTATCCGTTTTGTTTAAAATACTGGGGCAGGGTTACAACATCAGGAAGATTTTCCCGGAAAGATGTTTGCAAGTCCCAAACCCTTATGGAATCGGGGCGAAGCCCGGTAAGCAAACTGGCCCTTGACGGGTTGCACACCGCTTGCTGACAATAAGCCCGGGTAAAAGTAACCCCCTGCCCGGCCAGCCGGTCGATATTTGGCGTTTTAATAAATTGATCTCCGTAAGCACCTAACTCAGGCCGCAGATCATCAACCGGGATGAAGAGAATATTTGGCAATGTTTTTTTTTGGTTGTATTAGTGTGCTTGTTTTTTATCGGTTTGGCTATTTGGAATGCGGGATTAAAAGGGATGAGCTTTCAATTTGCATTGAAATCCACATTACGTATGAGCCTTTGTTACAAACTGGCTTTTTATTTTTAGCAATTTATTTTTCATATTTCCACGAATTTTGTTTGGTCAAAGCGATGGCAAGACATACTCTTTTGCAATTTTTAATGATTTCCTTGGCTCGCGTGAATTGCAAATGTGTATGGCTTTATGAGGTGGCTTCTTCCACAATTTTTATTTCGTTTTCTGTTAATCCGTATAGTTTATATACCATTTGGTCTATTTCGTTATCTGTATTATCTATCTCGCTTTGTATATTTTGTGCTTTGGCTTTTTCAGTTTCAAAATAATCTTCCCACTCTGCTTCCTCAGATAAACTTAGGTTAAACTTTTTCTTTTTGAGTTCCTTTACAAAGTCATAAAAAGTTAAATTATACCATTTTTGAAGATTTTTAGATAGTTTATCTAAATCAAACTTTCTTAGTATGGTTCTTTGAAATTTAGTTTCTTTGGTATTAAGTTCTTCTTTTAAAAGAATTATTTTGTTTACAAGTGGAGTAATCAAATCTTCTGAGTTTTTAGAATAAAACTTAAGAGGCAATCTCTTCATATAACTTAATCCGTATTTTCTTGCATCTCCCATTTTAATTGGACATACGTCTCTAATTATCCATGATAAAAGTTTTGAGTTAAGCACACCTAAAATGAATTTAATATTTTGTTCATTTTTAAAATATATAGAGTGGCTTGTTCCTCCTCCAAAACTCAAAGACCGATTATCATAAATAAAATTTGGATGATTACCAACATCAAAAAATATCAGTTTTTCCTTTATAATTTCCTTTGGCGGTACTCTCCTCATTATTGTATACCATTCGATACCTTTTTCTTTAATTGTGGTTCGACTATCTTTACGATTTTCTAAAATATTTTTGTTTTTAAGAAGAAATGAAAAAGCATTTGGATATTTACTATTCAGTTCATTTTCAGTTAAAATATTGCTTTCAGAATCATAAGGATATATGATGTACTTATCTATATTTTGAATGCAATATCTCTTATAATTTTCTGGCTTCACGAATGGAAATATTATGTCATTTTCAATCTCATATTTTTTTACTTCTTCTGTACTCAGAATAAAACTATTATCATTTCCTGTAATGATTCCATAGGTAAAATCAGCAACATTCTCTAATAGCTGGCTGTCTTTATAAATCTTATCTTTTAAAGGTTTATCTGTACTAAATTCCCATGATTCGTCAGTATAATCAGAAAAATCAAAAGTATCCCACTTAATTTCATTTATTACAACATCTGTATTTTCTACTTCTTTATATTCAAATATTAAAGAATTGGCTTTGCTAAAATTTAATATAGAGACATAAGTTGATAATCCTTCAAATACAGTTACTTTTGAAAAATCAAGATTCCTTTTCAATTTGCCATGAATTAATTCTCTAATTTTTCTTCCATATTCGGCTTTAAAAAACTGATTCGAAGTGATGAAACTAATTACACCATTTTCATTTATTAATTTTAGGGATTGTTCGATAAATAAAATGGAAATATCTACTCGTTTATAGGCAGAAATCATGTTACTCTTTAGCCAATCAATTACGGAATAATCTAAATTTTGAACTCTTACATAAGGAGGATTCCCAATAATCACATCAAAACCGCCATTTTGAAAAATTTTCGGAAATTCGTTTTGCCAGTTAAAAGATTTCTCTCCAGCTACATTTGGGTCATCGATTAAAGAGTTTCCGCACTTGATATTATTATTTAATGTAGTTAGTTTTCTACCTTTTTGTGCCGTCCTTAACCAAAGAGAAAGTTTGGCAATTTCAACACTTTCTT
>CAZQIV010000109.1:0-24133 GCA_964593705.1 uncultured Lentimicrobiaceae bacterium
AAAACACAAATTAATACCCCTAATAAAATCGCTGAAGGGTCGGGGCAGGCTGCTTTGCTGCGTTTTTTGGTATCAATGACATGTTTGCGTAAGACACTGAAAACCTAGCTATTAAACAGACCTCTCAGTCGCAAGCTCCTTCGAGGTGACAATGCTTCGGTTTGGGGTGTGGGAGGAGGGGAATCGGGCGCGAAGCGCCCGATTCCCCTCCTCCCAAATCAACCCGTGGACGGGGTCATTTCGACCAAGACACACAGCGGAGCGGTGTGTTGCCGGGAGAAATCTATTCCATAATGTCATCTCCTCATTATGCCCAAATACTTTGGTTGAATTTTGCCAATCACACAGCCAGGTTTTTAAGATGTGAGCAAAGAAAGGCGGGTATTCTGCGCCCGCCTTTCTTCGCCCGGATCACAGTCTTTTCGATCCCGCATCTGTGGCAGAAAAATCTGCATTGTGCAACATGAGCATTGCTTTGGGTCAGGAATTATGGTAGGTATTATTACTTAGTAACTCCCGGTTTTTTCAGCACTTATGCTTATTGTTTAATCCTGCGATGCCTAATATTTTTGTAATCTAAAAAAATATAGATTATGAAAAACCAACATTCCAATCAAAAACCAAACAAAGACAGTATTTTTCCCGGGACAAAGTTTTATCTCGCATCAGCTTTGCTTGTTACCCTTTTCAATATTGGCCTTTGTGCACAAACCGGGCCGGGTGGCGTGGGAAACCGTGATGTTGAAGACAAACTTGTGCTGTGGCTGACAGCCGGCGAAGGCATTACCATGGATGCCAACAATTATGTAAGTGCCTGGAGCGATGGTTCAGGATATGGCAATGATGCATATCAGGTACTCAACAAAAATCCACAATACTCCGAAGTTGCCATTAACGGGTTTCCGGCTTTGAACTTTGACGGAGTGAACGATCAACTGACCATCGGCGGCCATGCAAGCCTCCAACCCGATTTTATTACCATTTTTGCCGTATGCAAGCGCGATCGTACCGGATGGGGCGACATTATTACCCGACCCTACTATGCCTATAGTTCGTGGGACTGGCCTTATACAAGCTACACCCTCAATTCGTGTTGCACTTTCTGGGGAAGCTCCGAAAGGAAACCCTTCTCGCAGTGTGCTGTTTCGGGCGACAAAATAGCGAATTGGGACCCGCCACACGATGAGGTACCGGATGCCACACCCTATATCCATGCAATGGTTTACGACGGCCAGGGCATGGGTTCCTATCTCAACAATGCATCCTCCGAAGGTTATGGAGCTTACATATCTGCCCCCGGCGTTCTTGATTATAATGATAATCTTGCCGATATTTCAATCGGAACAAATAGCTCCTACTTATCAAGCACACCGACCTTCGATCATTTTTTAAAAGGTGATTTGGCCGAAGTGGTCATATACAACGAAGCACTTAGCGAAGTTGACCATATTATCGTAGTCAATGCCTTTGCGGCAAAATATGATATTTCAATCGGATGGGATAAATATGCGGAGCAAGCGGGCTTTGTACATGATGTTATTGGTATCGGGAAAGATGGTGACCAGCATCTTGTATCGAGGGGCGGAAGTTTGTCGCTTGAAGCTGTTTCTTTTTCTGAAAATGTAAGTTATATTTTTGCAGGGCACAACAATTTAAGCACGGCAAAAACCACGATAAATGTTCCTGAAGGCTACAACAACCGGATGGAGCGCACCTGGTATATTGCTTCAACAGGTACAAAACCATCAACGGTAACTTTGGCTTTTCAGCAAGACTATGCCACGGGACAAGATGCCGGGAATTACGGTTTGCTATTTTCGGCCAACAGCGATATGTCGGCAGCCGGCGAAGTAATGAAGGCTACATTGGTAAATGTTGCAGAAAAAACGGTGACTTTTAATGTGGATGCTGCCGGCCTTTCAAATGGATACTATACCCTTGGAAGCACAAAAAATCATTGGAACGGCCAAATCAATTCGTCATGGAATACCGCGGGCAATTGGGAAAATCAACAGGTGCCGGGTTCCACCTCCAATGTTGTGATTATTGCAAACCCGACTGATGATCACCATGCAGAAATGGGTGATGCAGGACTTTTTACTGTTTATGATATTGTAATTGAGGATGGTGCTACACTTACAATCGGGGCAGGAACCACGCTGGAAACCGTGGGGCAGCTTACCAATCAGGGAAACGTATCATCGCTGATACTGGCCTCTGATGCAACGGGTTCGGGGGGCATAATACAAAATACCGCCAATGTTGTGGCCACCGTACAGCGGTATCTTTCGCAAACCAAATATCATTATATTTCGGCTCCTGTTATTGATCAGGCAATTAGTCCTGATTTTATAAACACCCTCACCAATCCCTTACCCGAATCGGTTGATTTTTACAAATATGATGAACCGCAAAGTATGTGGATCAACATCAAAGATGACGATGGATACCTGAACACCGCTTTCGAAACCACTTTTGCTGACTGCCGGGGATATGTTGTGGCATACAACGATGATGATAAAATCAGGAATTTTCAGGGTATCCTGAATACGGATGATCACGATGTGGCTATCAGCCTTAGCACCGAAAAAGGTATTGAAGGCTGGAATATTGTCGGGAACCCGTTTCCGGCTCCACTGGCACTGAATAATGAAGCAGATGCGATCAATAATTTGCTGGCTGCAAACCAAAGTGTGTTGGATGAAGAATATGTTGCAGCATATTTTTGGGATGAGTCGGAGGATTATAACGGAACAAGCAACGATTATGTTACCGTAAACCAGGCGAGCGAGGCTACGTTTTTAAGTGTCGGGCAGGCATTTATGGTAAAAGCCGCCGGCGATGGACTCAACTTTTCATTTGAGAAAGTGTGCAGGAAACATGGCGATGCCGATTTTTACAAAACGAAAGAAGATGATTTTTTAAGACTCTGGTTTACACTTACCGATCCATTGGGAAATATTAATAAAACCCTACTGGCGTTTTCTGCATTTACAAGCCTGGGAATGGATGTTGGCTACGACAGCAAAAAATTTAAAGCAAATCCTCAGATTGCTTTGTATTCCTTGTCGGCTGACGGAAGTGAAGGAGAATTTGCAATTCAGAGTTTGCCCCTTGATTTTTCCGGGATTTCAATACCCCTCGGATTTGAAGTGTTGCATCCGGGGACCTGCCTCCTCCATTGTTTTGGTGCAGGAGAATTTGGTGAAGATACCGAAGTGCTTTTGGTAGATAACTCCCTTAACACTTCCGCCGATCTGCAAAAAACAGAAACTTACGAATTTTCCACCGAAGGTTCGTGTGTAAACCACAACAGGTTTGAAGTGGTGATAAGAAAAAAAGAAGCTGATATCCAAAAACCAGTTGCTGAAAAGAATATCCATATCTCTCTTGAAGGAAATAATATAAAAATCATAAATCCTGAAAACAAAAAACTCCGTGTAGGCATTTTTAATATTTCAGGACAAATGGTCATTAGTCAATCAAATATTAGCAAAACGGCTTTCGTTTTGGATATAACCGGGCTACCCCGGGGAATCTACCTTGTTTCAGCATTTTCCAAAAACACTGTTTTAAGCAAAAAGCTGCTGATAAATTAAGGTCAGTCAGGGTTTGACTTTAAGTCAAGCCCTGACTTCGCTTTACAAGTCAAGCCCTGACTCCACAGCTGCCACTACTTTCCTAATTTTCTCCACACCGCTTACGGCTATCTCAAACTCAGGAATTTGGGGCAAGCCACCCATAAACACTGTCTTCCTTCGGAAATCCATTTTACTATTCACCATTTCCATTCCGGTAAGATGAAATTCCTTAGCGCCGCTTTGCGCGATCATTTTTTTAATGTTCAATTCATTGATGCCTGCCCCGGGCATAATAATGATTCGCCCATTTGCTTGTGTAACCAGTTTTTTAATGAGATCAATTCCATCGGGCGCCTTATTTTGTTGCCCGGAAGTTAGAATACGGTCGGCACCTGATTCAATAATATTTTCCAAAGCTTCAAAAGGATCGGGGGTCATGTCGAAGGCGCGGTGGAAAGTTACTTTCATGGGGTGGGCAAGTTTCACTATTTCCCGGGTTCTTTCCACATCTACAGTTCCATCAGATTTAAGAAAGCCAACAACAACGCCATCGCAACCAATTTCTTTACAAAAACGAATATCTTCCTTAATCATCTCCATTTCCAGATTATCGTACAAAAAATCATTACCCCGCGGCCTTATCAAAACATGGAGTTTGATTTTTAAATATTTTCTGGCTAATTTAATGGTGGCAGGGCTTGGTGTTGTTCCACCTTCGTAAAGATTATCACACAGCTCAACCCGCGTAGCTCCGGCAGTTTGGGCATTTATGGCCGATTGTAATCCATTGGCACAAATTTCTATCATAGCTTGATTTTTTGCAAAAATACATACCTTTACGGATTGCAAAAAAATACTCGTGCAAAAGAGTTGGCAACAATAAAACAAAAAGGAAATGAGATTAATAATAATTACATTGGTTTTTCTGATATTGACATCATTTAAGGCAGACTTGTCCGGGACATGGAACAGGATAGAAAGCAATCGCGTAATTGTGTATTCCAGACCAGAAGGCTTTACAAAAACAAATTCTCCGGACTACCTGAATTTGCAAAAAATATTACTGGAACAGAATCAAATAATAGAATTAATAAATCAAAAATTAAATACAAATTTTGATAGGAAAGTTGAAATTTACCTTTTTAATTTTGACGAAGCAAAGGAAAAAATAGGTACAAATGGGGGAGGATATTGCAGTTCGAAAAAACCGAGGATTTATTTTACATACTATGACGATCCAATTTATAACACGATAAGAAAGAAAAAAGAATACATTGGCGTACATGAAATGGTTCATATAATAACCAGGTATGAACTTGGAGACCATAAAACTAAATTTTTTGGAGAAGGCTATGCAAACGCAATTGATGGAAATTATGGGGCAATTAAAATTGGAGATAGTTTGATAAGAAGAACAATTGATACCACTATGAAGCTTATTGTAAAAAGTGGAAATATTTTGACACCAACAGAATTATTATATAACAATAAAGTACATGAACGTAATTATTATCCACAGGTTGGCTGCCTTGTTAATTGGCTGTTTGCTGAATACGGGGTAGATAAAATTAATGCAATGTTTACCTTAAATGCCAGGCAAATCGACAAGAATTTCGAAAAGATAACAGGAGATTCATTTAAAGAAATGGAAAGAAAGTACTTGCTGCATATTGAAAATGAAGCTTTTTAAAATGTCAAACGCACCATATTTAAACCGTTTTATGAAAAAATACACCAGCTTTGTTTTTTGGTAACTGTTTAGCTGTTTTATCAAACTCTGAGTAAAATGGTTAAAATCACAGACCCCCTCTAACTCCCCCTCAAGGGGGAGGATTCCTGCGCTCTGGCCGTTGCTGTGGCTAGTGCGGCTGGTCTCCCTTCCCTTTTAGGGGAAGGGCTGGGGATGGGGTCATGATGATTTGGAACTTAATAAAGCCACCTAAATAATTACGTTTTTTGTAATAATCCAAAATAAAAACTGATATGATAAGCCCCCCACGTTTAAATCAGGGAGATATAATTGGCATTGTTTCCCCGGCAAAAAAAATTGATGAAGCTCTTGTTCTAAATGGTGTAGAAATCATCCGGAAATTAGGATACAGGGTTAAGTTGGGAAAACATGTGTTGGCTACTGATAATTACTTTGCCGGAACTGACCGGCAGCGCTCATCGGATTTTCAGACCATGCTCGATGATCCCGAGGTTAAAATGATTCTGTGCTCGCGGGGTGGCTATGGCTCTGCACGGATTATTGATAGTTTGGATTTTACCAAATTTATAGAAAGCCCCAAATGGATTGCCGGATACAGCGACATCACCGTATTTCATTCTCATCTCTATAATTTAGGCTTTGAAACCCTGCACAGCATCATGCCCTTGGATTTTCGTGATAATGGAGAAATTTCCAAACCAGTGGTAAAGCTTTTTGAGGCTGCTTCGGGGGAAAGCCCTGAATACCAGCTTAGGCCTTACAAACTAAATAAACAGGGCTCAGCACAAGGTGATATTATTGGTGGAAATTTATCCATCTTATGTAGTATTTTAGGATCTGATTCTGATTTCGATTTCTCGGATAAGATTCTTTTCATCGAAGAAGTTGGTGAAGACCTGTATCGCATTGACAGGATGATGAATACCCTGAAACGCTTTGGCAAACTACAAAACCTGGCAGGGATGATTGTTGGCGGACTTACTGGCATGTCTCCCGGCAATCCGGACTTTGGTAAAACTGCTGAAGAAATTATTTTGAACAACATAGAAGAATTTGATTTCCCGGTGGCCTTTGGTTTTCCAGCCGGGCATTTTGCTGAGAATTATCCAATAATAATAGGCAGAAAAATACAAATTGAAGTTGGGGGAGAAAATGTAGAATTACGAATGTAGAATGACGAGTTACGAATGACGAGTTACGAGTTACGAGTTACGAATGTAGAATGACGAGTTACGAGTTACGAATTACGAATGTAGAATTACGAATTACGAATGACGAGTTACGAGTTACGAGGTACGAATGTAGAATTACGAGTTACGAATAATTCATTCTAAACTCTAAATTCTAAACTCTAAATGCCGGGCTTTGCCCGTGCACCCTCGAAAAATTACGAAAATTGTCCGAAGGACTCCTTTGGAGAAAATTTTCTATTTTTCGGGGCTCTAAATTCTAAACAGCACACCATGTAAATCCCCAACTTATTTACCTCTTTCCAATTCTTCTATACGTTGAAGTATAAATTTGTTTTGTCCTTCCATTTGCTGTTTGAGTTCTTTGTTTTCTTTTTCTAATTTATTAATTATCCCCTGTTGCTCCTGTACCGCTTTCACCAAAGGCACCACAAAAGTGGCATAAGCAATACCGTAATAATTCACACCATCTTTGGGGGCGCATACACCACTAAAATCATATCCTGAGTTTTGGGCGGCTTGCTCTACTTCCTGTGCCAAAAAACCGCTTTGTTTTATTTTTTCTTTGTCGTACTTTTCAGGGTAATCACTTGAATCAACAAGGCCTAACAAATCATTCATTTTGTCAATATCAAAATAGTAGGTAACCGGGCGCAGCTCCATAATAAAATCAAGCCCTTTTACATCTTCTTTTATTTTGTTTTTTGCACTTGTAGAGCTGAGGTCGGTCCATGGGGAGTAGCCTCCTATAGTAACCATAATCACGTTTCCAATTTGTGTATTGTTACTATAATATGGTTTAGAATTATAACCTATACTTATGGTGTTGGAAGTACTAGTATAAGGGGGATGGTAAACTCCTGCATTATATCCAATAGTGGTGTTATAGTTACCGGTTTCGATGGTTTGCATAGTATAATTGCCAATTATAATATTACAAATTCCTGTTGTGTTGGACATATGCGATTGATATCCGATTGCTATGTTATCATTCCCTGTTGTGCTGGAGCTAAGCGACTGATTTCCGATTGCTATGTTATCATTCCCTGTTGTGTTGGAGCTAAACGACTGATATCCGATTGCGATATTGTTTGCCCCTGTTGTATTTAAGGAAAGCGATTGATGACCCAAAGCTGTGTTGTTTGATCCTGACGTATTTGAGGAAAGGGAATGATACCCTGTTGCGGTGTTATAAATTCCTGTTGTGTTGTAATTAAGCGATTGACATCCTGTTGCGGTATTTTCACGGCCTGATGTGTTGTGTTTGAGTGATTGATCACCTATTGCAGTGTTTTTACTTCCAATTGTATTGGAATAAAGAGCTGAATCACCAACTGCCACAAGGTTGTTTGCAATGGTGTTGTTATATAATGCCATTGCGCCTACAGCTACATTTGAATGGCCACTTATGTTTAAATATAGTGCACCATAACCATTTGCCGTGTTTCTTGTACCGCTCGAATTTTTATAAAGGGCAGCATAACCGGTAGCGGTATTTCCATCCCCTGTATTATAATAAAGGGCTTTATAACCAAGAGATACATTTTCGCTTCCGGTTAAATTTAAAAAAGCACTTTTATATCCGAGAGAAGTATTTTTTTCGCCTTCGGTATTTCCATGTCCACTCCTGTCGCCAACAAATGTATTTAGCCCTCCGGAAGTATTATTAAATCCACTTCCATTACCTATGTAAGTATTACCTGTACCTTCGGTATTATTGTATCCGCTTTGGTAACCAACAAATGAATTAATATATCCTGTAGTATTACTATATCCACTCTCACTTCCTATAAAGACATTACTATGACCCTCAGTATTAGAGTATCCGCTTAAACAACCGTTTGCAGTATTGTTATCACCTGTGGTATTGCTCAGAAGTGCCCATGACCCGTTCGCGGTATTATTATCTCCTACGGTGTTTTGTCCCAGTGCAAAACTACCGTTTGCGGTATTGTAGTTGCCTGTTGAATTAAACCTAAGGGCCATCGAACCGTTTGCGGTATTATAATCTCCTTCGGTGTTTTGTTCCAGTGCAAAACTACCGTTTGCGGTATTGTCATCGCCGTTGGTGTTTTGTTGTAATGAATATGATCCGTTTGCAGTATTGCGATTTCCTTCAGTGTTACTATAAAGTGAGTAATATCCATCTGCTGTATTGTAAAATCCAATTGTATTTGAATAAAGTGCTTCACAACCATTAGCTGTATTTTTGAAGCCTATGGTGTTTTGACGAAGGGCAAAAAAACCGGTCGCAGAATTATGCTCACCGGTTGTATTCGAGTAAAGCGAATGATACCCGTGTGCAGTATTACTGTTGGCTGTGGTATTTAAGTAAAGTGAATTAGTACCGCTGGCTGTATTGAAATCCCCTGTTGTATTATGACTGAGTGAATAGTGACCATTAGCCGTATTGTAGTTTCCTGTTGTGTTATTGTAAAGCGAAAAAGATCCGGTTGAAGTGTTACTATGCCCGGTTGTATTGTCGCTAAATGAATAGAACCCACTTGCAGTATTGTAGTATCCGGTAGTATTGGTGTTTCCGGAGTTATATCCAATAAAAACATTATTATTAGCAGATAGGTCATCATTTGTTCCAGCCCCTTCACCAATAAAAACAGAATTTCCGGTGCCTGTTTGCCAGATATGCCCTGCCACATCTAAGATTGCCCCGGGCGAAGATGTACCAATGCCAACATTTCCTTGTTTATAATAAACATTATCTGCATTTTTTCTCCATGTACTTGTGTCGCCACTTGTTTCTGAATACAGGGCGTAAGGCACCGAAAGCAATTCTGATGTTCCCATGGAAACATAAGTGCTTCCGCCTGTGGGATCAATTTCTACTTCCAGAAATTTGGAATTATTGCCCCAGTCAATTCCTGAAAAAGTTCCGATGATTGGTGTCCCGGTTCCTATTTCCAGGTTTACCAAACCGAAATCGTTAGTGGTTTTAGTAAAGGTTTCCTGGTAAATAGTGATTCCACCGGCTTCGGATTCGTGAATGCTGATTCGGATGTCCACGGCCTGGCTTTGTAAAACTTCACCGTCCGAATTTCGCACCACTGCCTGGTACTGGAATGCTTGCGAAACCTGGGCAAAGGAAACAAAAGATATTACGCCCATTAGAAGAATAAGTAATCTTGTTTTCATAGCTTGCTAATTTTTGATTAAAAATTTAAAGCCGTGAATATACGAAATTTGAGAGGGGAAGTCAAGTTTTTCAGCAACATACACCATATACGAATAGTATTCGATGCAATAAGGTATCAAGAAGCAGAGTTAGAGCCGACAAAATCCAAAAGAAAACAAGAGTTCCCTTAACTTTAATCTTTCCTCGTTATCATCGTGGTGCTCTTTGAAGCACTAAGGTGCTCCACCATTGATTCAACTTTTGCCAAACGTGCGTTGAATTCTTCATTCGACTTTATCAATTCCTTTTGCTGTCGCGATAATTCTTGTATAGCGCTGATGCCGATGGTAAATACCTGGTCGTAATCTACCGAGCGGAAATCGTTTACCTCCTTACCAAAAATAAAGAGTTGGATGTAGTGCTCTTTGATGGCGGCAATCCTAAATTGGGTAGGAGAAATAATTTCCAGCACTTCCTGCTGATGTTCTTTTTCTTCGCTATAAAATTTAAGCTTATCACCAGCCTCAAGTTTATGTTCCCCATCCACCGTAACAATCATGCTGTTTGCATTGCGGTCTTGCGTCACATTTGTCGAAAACTTGTAAATATCAGGCACAAAGGCTTTGCTTTGGGAAACTGCCTCCGGGTAAATACTTTCAACCTGCTGGGCGATAAATCCTTTTTTATAAGCGCTGCCTTTGCTCAGCGTATCGATATGCGTATATTCGGTTACTTCAATTTTATTGATTAGGTCTAAATCATCGACTCCGTTACTTACGCGGCAATTGGTTTTTATTCGTTGATCTGAAACAGCATGAAATTCTACTGCCCTGATATTATAATCAGCCCTGATGGAATAATTGGATGATGCCTGGTAAATGTCAACATAAGGAAATTGGTAGCGATGAAAGCAATACCAATGCGTTCCCTGGCCATAAAAACCCTTAACGTACAAATTTCCGTCATTCACTTCGAGATCACCATTTACTTTTAGCTGATTGGTAGAAAAATCACCATATATCAATGGATTAGAAGTATTAGAATTTGCAATGTATAGCTTATTGCTCCCTGTTTCCCAATACCCCGCTTGATATCCTAAAAACACATTTCCTGAGCCCGCAGTGTTCCTGTTACCTGCATGCGCACCAATTGCGGTATTTAAACTGCCTGTTATATTGTCCTGCATGGCATTACCGCCTACAGCTACGTTTTTAGAACCTGAAACATTGTTCTCGAGTGCAAGAAAACCAAGGGCTGTATTTGACTCACCTGTT
The DNA here is from genome assembly GCA_964593705.1 of uncultured Lentimicrobiaceae bacterium. Classification (GTDB taxonomy): domain Bacteria; phylum Bacteroidota; class Bacteroidia; order Bacteroidales; family 4484-276; genus SABY01. The sequence goes on from CAZQIV010000109.1 coordinate 10,887, forward strand.
GAATTGTCCTCAAGCACAGATGAACCTATGCCCACATTGTAATTATCGGATAAATCATCATTCTTCCCGGCATCTACACCAATAAATACAGAACCACCTGAATTTAACGGATTAAGACTAGAGCCTGCCATGAACCACCTTTCTACTCCTCCCAAGTTAAAAGCTATCTTGCTATTGCCTTTCGCTTTCAGTGTAAGGTCCTGATCGGGATTGCTGCCGGCAGCATAAATGGTATTGTAACCAATGCCTATTCCCTGGGTGGCATTGCTGTGCCTGAATTCGATACCATTGGTGTCGGCGTCAATACCGCCTGTTACATACAGTGGCAAACCAGTTGGGTGTGTTCCTGTCCTGGCGCCGGCCTGAATATCCAGTTTATTTGCCGGTGTTGAGGTACCAATGCCCACATTTCCGGTGCTTCTGAAAACACTCCCACTATTTTCCGTCCAGTATGTTAAAGTATTATCATCCGACCAGCTTACACTGCCGCTTCCGTTCGTTTTAAGAAATTGTCCATCGGCGCCATCTATCGAAGGCAATGTATAGTCGCCAATTTTTACCGCACCATTCACCTCAAGCTTCTGGGAAGGTGTGCTGGTGCCAATACCTACATTCCCATTTCCAATAATCCTCATTCTCGATTCAACAGTTACACCATCATTTGTAACAAAGTCGTGTCCCCGGTTACCGGCAGAGTTGAAATATTGGATATAACCTCCGGCGCTCTGTATTTTGTGTACTGTTTCCGACCCACCATCCAGTCGGCGTATCCTGAAACCATCGGCAACAACATCGCCGGTAACATCCAATTTATAATCGGGAATACTGGTTCCCATTCCGACATTTCCAGCAGTGGATAAATAAACATCATTGCCTGATATTGTCCAGTCGCCATCATCATCAGAAGTAGCCGAATGAAGCGAAAACGGAACACTTAACAACTGTGAAGTTCCCATCGACACGTAAGCGGTACCACCGGCCGGGTCAACTTCAATCCCAACGAATTTTGAACCGCTGCGCCAATCAATGGCCGAAAAGGTTCCGCTTACCACAGTTCCATTTCCTATTTCGAGGTTCATCAAACCGAAATCATTTGTAGTTTTGCTAAAGGTTTCCTGATAAACGATGATGCCTCCCGGATCTGAATCATAGATGCTAATCCGAATTCCCAATTCCTGGTTTTGCAACAATTCACCTGCGGCATCACGTACTACTTGCTGGTATTTAAAAGCCTGTGGTGTTTGGGCAGAAGCGCTGATTGTTAATACAGCCAAAATATAAATCAATGTAATCTTTTTCATCTGTCGAATATTTTTATGTGTTTTATTATTTTTTATACCGATTGTTATTTAAAATGCACCATTAATTAGTTTTACTTACCATTTCCAAGTTGTTCGACTTGTCGAGATCTTGCAGTATCGACTCAATATTTTCCAATCGCGACCGGAGTATTTCGTTTTTCATCTTTAATTCCTCGTTCTGCCGCGACAACTCTGTTATTGCGCTAGCACCCAGTGTAAATACCTGGTCGTAATCCACCGATCTAAAATCGTCCACCTCTTTGCCAAAAATAAACAGTTGAACAAATTCGTCGTCAATCGCGGCTACCCTGAATTGAACAGGTGAAATAATTTCAAGTACCTCCTGCCGGTATTCCTCACTATCAGTGTAAAACTTGATCACATCACCCTTTTCAAGCTTATGCTCAACGTCCATGCTTACAAGCAAACTGTTTGTATTGTTATCCTGCTCCGCAGCTATTGAGAAACTGTAAATATCGGGAACGAAAGCCCTGCTCTTTTTAACCGCCTCCGGGTAAACACTTTCCACCTGTTGTGCTATAAAGCCCTTTTTATTTGCACTGCCTTTACTTAAGGTATCGATATGCTTGTAATCGGTAACCTGAATTTTGTTGAGAATGGCAAGGTCGGAAAGGTTGTTGCTACGTTGAAAATTTGTTTTGATCCTTTGGTCGGAAAGGGCATGAAACGCATGTGCCCTGATATTATGGTCAGCCCTGATGGAGTAATTTGAAGCAGCATAATATTTCTCAACATACGGCCATACGTTATTATGATAACAGTACCAATGAGCCCCCTGGCCGAAATAACCCTTTACATGCAGATTGCCAAAATCAACAACGAGATCACCATTTACCTGTATTTTTTTATCAGAAAAATTCCCCTGAATCAAATGTGAAGATGTTACGGAATTATCAATAAGTAGTACGTCGCTGCCAGTTTCATCATCACCAGCATAGCTTCCCATTACCACCATTTTTGATTTAACAGGATTCCATTCCATAGCTGCTTCGTAACCAGCGACTGTATTTCCATCACCACCCTTGGTATTTTCTAATGCATAATAGCCAATGGCGGTATTCGAATTACCCGTATTATTATAATAATTAGCCTCCTTTCCAATCGCCGTGTTGGCGACACCTGTTGTATTAAAAAAGGAATTATAATCCCCTAAGCCAACATTCCCTCCACCTAAAAAAGATGCGTTAAAATAGCCAGCACCTAAGCCAATGTAAACAGTCGTAATAGCACCTGTTGGCTCAAGCCTGGAACCTGTCATGCGCCATAACTCCCATTCTCCCATCTTAAAACTTAATACGCCATTCCCTTTCGATTTGAGTGTAAGGTCCTGATTGGTATTGGTGCCGGTAGCATACACGGTATTATAACCAAAACCTATACCCTGGGTTGCGTTGCTGTGCCTGAATTCGATACCATTGGTGTCGGCGCCAATAGTATCAGTTACATAAAGGGGTAATCCCGTGGCGTGAGTTCCTGTCGTGGTATCGACTTGAATATCCAGAATATTTCCCGGTGTTGAAACATCAATACCAACATTTCCGGTATCTCTAAAAATATGACCACTACTTTCTGTCCAGTGCGACAGGGTATTATCATTTGACCAACTTACACTTCCGCTTCCGTTTGTTTTAAGAAATTGTCCATCGGAGCCATCTATCGAAGGCAAGGTATAGGCACCAATTTTTACAGGGCCATTTACCTCTAATTTCTGGGAAGGAGAGGATGTACCTATGCCAACCCTTCCATTGCCTATAATCCTCAACCTGGATTCAACTGTATTGCCATCGTTGGTTACAAAGTCATGCCCACGGTTACCGGCAGCATTAAAATACTGGATATAGCCACCGGCATCTAAAAGCTTGTGAACGGTTTCAGACCCATCATTCTGTCGACGTATCCTGAAGTCATCTGCAACAGCATCACCGGTAATATCCAATTTATAATCCGGAGCAATGGTTCCCATTCCAACATTTCCGGTAGGGGATAAATAAATATCATTGCCAGACTTGGTCCAGTCGCCATCGTTTCCACTTGTGGTGGCATGAAGTGCAAATGGAACACTGAGTAGTTGTGATGTTCCCATCGAAACATAGTTGTTGCCGCCCGTCTGGTCAAATTCAAGTTCGAGGAATTTAGTATTGTTAGCCCAGTCAATGGCAGAAAAGAGTCCGGTTGTTGGTGTGCCGTTTCCTACTTCAAGATTAACCAAACCAAAATCGTTGGTGATTTTGGTAAAGGTTTCCTGGTAAACGATGGCGCCTCCGGCAGTATTTTCATGGATACTAATGCGGATACACACCTCTTGGTTTTGCAGGGGTTCTCCGGCATTGTTTCGGACTACTGCCTGGTAGTGGAAGGCTTGTGGGATTTGGGCTAATGCAGAAATTGCAATCGCAAGTGCCATGCATAATGTGAATGTATTTTTATTCATCTTCGTTTCTATTAATTTATAATTCTTGTGAGGTAATCATAATGTTGCTGTTGACGATCAATCAATCTTTGCTGGCTTTCAATCATCCCATGCTGCTTATCTACAAACTCATCGAACTCCTGCCACAGAACTGGAAAGAAACTAAGCGCAACAATCTACCACACTAATGTAAATGTAGATCACCCAGAAATCGTAACTCAGATTCTATACTGAATTGGCAGACGGGGTCCAAATTCACTTATCATTATTCATCCATTAAACAACGGACACTAAAACCGAATTTGGGTTGGCCGTTGTACCTGTATATTTTTGGCGTGTTATGTGACAAGGCTCTTTTCCAGCCATATTCACCTTGAGAACTGGAGTTCCAGAAGTGTGCATCTTCTGTGACGTAACTAGTACTACCATGTGTATCACGATAGCCGGCAGGAAGAGCAGTAAAACCATAAAGGTCTGTTCCGTTACCGTTACTGTACCAGCCATTTGTAGATTTGAGGTTATCTCCGGCATCAAAACCACGCCATTCCATGGATGAGCTGCATGAAACTGTATAGGTGTCAACCCAATTCTCCAATACACACCATTCACTGTCGGTGGGTATATGCCATCCTGTCGGGCAAATGCCTTGTGTGCCTGGGGTTGTAATGTATTGCATCATTTCGTTCCATTGGTATAATCCGCCGTATGTATCACAGTAACTTGTATCGTTGTTATAGCAGTACTTTTCAATTATGCCATTATCAGTTTGGTCGGCATCTTTGTGTATCCGGGATCCGGTGTTCAGGTTTTCAGCCATCCAGCACTGGAATCCTATTTGTACAGAGTTGTATACGTGGCCATCAATATCTGTAACAGGCCGTCCGCATACATATGCCCCAGGACCAAGGAAAGCGGACATTACCGGCGCTCCCGGGCTAGTACCTGTTTGTGCCACCGGTATTACTTCAAAGCTGATGAATTTACCTACATCTGCCGGCGCCTGCATTGTATAAGTTATTGCGCTGGCTCCGTTGATGGCTTCCTGGTTGCTACCTAAATGATCATCTGCCCTGTACCATTGATAAATTGATGTGCCTTCGGGATCATTGTTATTATCAACATAAGTGTAGGAACCTGTGAGCATATCCCCAGCCATCATATTCCCACTAAAACTAACATTTGTTGCTTCAGGGGCCTGATTGGGCAATACGCCTTTAACGCAACGAACACTGAAACCGTAATCCTTAAAATTAGTAGCCCTGATTACCTGAGCTGCATCGGAGAACAGTTTCCGGCACCAGGCAGACGAACCACTCTCAGTCGATGACCAAAAGTAACCTTTGACCTGGATGTTTACGAACGATGCATTGTTATATGGGCGCAGGCCTCCCGGGAGACCTGTAAATCCACTCGAATTTGTTGCGCCTGTATTGGGTGGATTCCAATGGATGGTGCCGGCTTCTTTCAGTTTTCCTCCTCCGTCAACACCTCGCGGGCCTGTGCTGCTACAGGTAATTGTGGGATCAACCTCCTGTTCCATTGTACACCAGCCGGCGTCAGTGGGTATATGCCATCCTGTCGGGCAAATACCTTGTGTACCGTAAACTACTGAGTATTGCATGATTTCGTTCCATTGGTACAGTCCGCCGTAAATATTGCAGTTGCTGGTATTGTTGTCATAACAATATTTTTCAATAGTGCCATTGTCTGTCTGGTTAATGTTACCGTAAATCATGGTACCAATGTTTAGATTTTCAGCCATCCAGCACTGGGTCCCTATTTGAACGGTATTGTAAATATTACCATCAAGGTCTGAGATAGGTTCTCCGCAATATGGATTTACCGACCCCTGGAAAGAAGACATTACTGTTGTTCCGGGGCTTACGCCTGTTTGTGCCACGGGTGTAACTTCAAAACTGATGAATTTGTTTTCATCAGTTGCCTGCAGGGTATAAGATAGTTCAACAGCCCCGCTAATGGCTACCTGGTTGCTACCGGAAGCATCGTCTGCATGGTACCACTGATAAATTGATGTACCTTCCGGATCGTTATTAATATCAGAGTAAACGTAATTACCTGTGAGTGTTTCCCCAACAGCTATTGCTGTACCGTAAAAACTAACATTTGTTGCTTCAGGGGCCTGATTGGGCAATACGCCTTTAACGCAACGAACACTGAAACCGTAATCCTTAAAATTAGTAGCCCTGATTACCTGAGCTGCATCGGAGAACAGTTTCCGGCACCAGGCAGACGAACCACTCTCAGTCGATGACCAAAAGTAACCTTTGACCTGGATGTTTACGAACGATGCATTGTTATATGGGCGCAGGCCTCCCGGGAGACCTGTAAATCCACTCGAATTTGTTGCGCCTGTATTGGGTGGATTCCAATGGATGGTGCCGGCTTCTTTCAGTTTTCCTCCTCCGTCAACACCTCGCGGGCCTGTGCTGCTACAGGTAATTGTGGGATCAACCTCCTGTTCCATTGTACACCAGCCGGCGTCAGTGGGTATATGCCATCCTGTCGGGCAAATACCTTGTGTACCGTAAACTACTGAGTATTGCATGATTTCGTTCCATTGGTACAGTCCGCCGTAAATATTGCAGTTGCTGGTATTGTTGTCATAACAATATTTTTCAATAGTGCCATTGTCTGTCTGGTTAATGTTACCGTAAATCATGGTACCAATGTTTAGATTTTCAGCCATCCAGCACTGGGTCCCTATTTGAACGGTATTGTAAATATTACCATCAAGGTCTGAGATAGGTTCTCCGCAATATGGATTTACCGACCCCTGGAAAGAAGACATTACTGTTGTTCCGGGGCTTACGCCTGTTTGTGCCACGGGTGTAACTTCAAAACTGATGAATTTGTTTTCATCAGTTGCCTGCAGGGTATAAGATAGTTCAACAGCCCCGCTAATGGCTACCTGGTTGCTACCGGAAGCATCGTCTGCATGGTACCACTGATAAATTGATGTACCTTCCGGATCGTTATTAATATCAGAGTAAACGTAATTACCTGTGAGTGTTTCCCCAACAGCTATTGCTGTACCGTAAAAACTAACATTTGTTGCTTCAGGGGCCTGATTGGGTAATTCTCCTTTTATGCATCGAACACTGAAACCGTAATCCTTATAGTTATTATGCCGTATTACCTGCGCAACATCGGAGAACAATTTCCGACACCAGGCAGACGAACCACTCTCATTCGACGACCAAAAGTAACCTTTGGCATGGAGGTTTTCGAACGTCGAGTTGTTATAGGGGCGTACTCCTCCGGGGAGGCCTGTAAACCCACTCGAATTTGTTGCACCTGTATTGGGTGGATCCCAATGGATTGTGCCGGATTCTTTCAGTTTCCCCCCTGCGTCAATACCCCGCAGGCCGGTGCTGCTACAAGTAATTGTGGCATCAAGCTCCTGCTCCAAAATGCACCACTCGGCGTCAGTGGGCAAATGCCATCCTGCCGGGCAAATACCTTGTACGATATTTATGTTGTAGTTCATCATTTCATTCCACTGGTACAAACCGCCATAAGTATCGCAGTTGCTGGTGCTGTTTCCATAACAGTATTTTTCAATAATTACATTGTCTGTCTGGCTAATATTACCGTTTATCATGGATCCAATGTTCAGGTTTTCTGCCATCCAGCATTGGGTCCCTATTTGTATGGTGTTGTATGATTGCCCACCATACGAAAAGGGAATTCCACAATATGGCAGGACGGTTACTGAGAATGTACAAATGCCACCGGTGCCATTTGCAGTGGCGGTAAAATTGTCGGTTTGGGCTGTAACAGGTGTACCTGTACCTTCAAGCTTTACCTGTACCGTGCCTGTTGTGTCAAAAAAACCGCTTCCACTAAAGCTATAACCGTTAAGGGTGTTGGTTGTAATGCTCCATGTACCTGTTTCAGTAACGACAGCATCAAGAGTTAAGGTATTGGAAGTATTAAGTGCACCCCTTTCTTCGTAAATTCCGCTTACCGTTGTGTTGGCGCAGGAACCACCAGTGCCGATGTTATAATCTGCAACCGGTGTGCCTGCATTGTCACATATTTCTATCCAGAACCATCCGGTATAAAAATCCAGACATTTGGTTGTTGTGTTGTAAATTACAAGACCTTCGGCAGGTGAACTTATGGCATTCCTCTCTGCATTTGTCATTCGTGGGGGCAAAAGCCCTTTAGTATTACTGTTCAATTCCAATACAGAGGAAGCATCAGGACTTGTAGTCCCTATCCCTACATTCCCCCGGTTATAATAAATATCAGGTGCATTTTTTTGCCATGTGGAGGTATCGCCGGTGGCGCCTGAGTATATTGCATACGGTACAGAAAGCAGTTTAGAGGTTCCCATGGAAATATAGTTTGTTCCTCCGGCCGGATCAGTCTCTATTTCAAGGAACTTTCTACAGGTGCTCCAGTCAATTCCCTCAAATGAACCAATTGTTGGTGAGCCGTTTCCTATTTTTAAGTTTACCAATCCAAATTGATTTGTTGTATCGGAAAACGTTTCCTGATAAACAATGGTTCCGCCAGCTGTGGCATCGTGAATACTTATTCGGATTCCAACGGCCTGGCTTTGCAACACTTCACCGGCAGCATCGCGCACAACGGCCTGGTACTTGAAGGCTTGCGGGGGTTGGGCAATAAGAAGAATTGCACATAGTAAAAATGTACATGTAATTGTGAGTGCTTTCATATTTGTTTTTATTAATGAGTAAATACTAAATTGGACATGCTGCCTATTACCTGGTGTAAATCGCCAACTTATTTAATCCTTTCTAACTCTTCTACACGTTGAAGTAAAAATTTGATTTGTTCTTCCATTTGCTGTTTAAGTTCTTTGTTTTCTTTTTCTAATTTATTAATCATCCCCTGTTGCTCCTGCACCGCCTTTACTAATGGCACAACAAATTCTGCATAACGCAAACCGTAAAGGCCGGATTTGTATTTGGGCGCATCCACACCGCTAAAGTCATATCCGATTGATTTTGCAAGTGATTCAACATCCTGGGCAATAAATCCTGTTTGGATCATAGCTGCTTTTCCTATTACTCCTTGTTTGAGTTTTGCATCATTCATTAAAGAATCTGGAATATGGAGGAAATTATCTAATTTTTCTACATCAAGGTTATATGTAACCGGTTGAAGTTTTAGAATAAAATCCAAGCCAGGTACATCTTTACTAATATTCCTTTTGAAGCGTTTATCTGAAATATTTGTCCAGTTTTGATATCCCCCAATGCTTGTTATTGCTGAGTTGCCAATTCGAACCTGGTTGTGATCCCAAACAGTTGCCTGATTTCCGAGTGCCATACTGTTTGAAAGATCAATGGAATTCGTCCAGTCAAAATTGTCGGATGCATAACCTACAAATGTGCAATATGAATTTCCTGACATTAAATCGCCGGCATAAGCTCCAAGTGCCACATTTTTTTCGCCTGTGGTATTATTATACATCGCATAATAACCATTTGCAGTATTCCTGTTTCCTGTAGTGTTTTCATATAGACTATATCGGCCATTTGCAGTATTATTATAACCACTGCTATTATGGCGTAGCGATTCGAAACCGATGGCGGTATTTCCATTGCCGGTTAAATTATGTGAAAGCGCAAAATACCCCAGAGCAGTATTTTCTTCACCAACTATATTTGAGAACATTGTCCGGTAGCCAATAGCAGTGTTATATGAAGCAGTGGTATTGTAATAAAGTGCCGCCGAGCCTACCGCCGTGTTTCTTTCGCCGGTTGTATTGGATTGAAGGGTATTGTCACCATAAGCGATATTGTGCGATCCTGTCGAATTCGAGAAAAGGGCAAGATAACCAGTGGCAGTATTTGAGGATCCAGTTGTATTTAAAGCCAGTACCGAAGACCCTAAAGCAGTGTTGAGGTTTCCTGTTGTATTATTAAGAAGTGCAAAGCTGCCGAATGCTGAATTATTGAAGCCGGTGGTATTGTCGTTAAGTGCCGAGGTTCCGTTTGCCGTATTGCTATTGCCGGTAGTATTGCTGTGAAGTGCTTTGTGGCCGCTGGCTGTGTTGTTGTCGCCTTCCGTATTCGAATAAAGGGCTTCGAAGCCGCTGGCTGTATTTTCTTCGCCCGAGGTGTTAGAATATAGCGATTGGTAGCCGGTTGCTGTATTATCGTTTCCGGTTTGATTTGAAAAAATGGCTTTGTACCCGTTAGCAGTATTGTAATTACCCGTTGTGTTGTTATATAATGACATATAGCCGCCAGCAGTATTCTTATCGCCCGTGGTATTGTTGAATAGCGATTGATAGCCATGAGATGTATTTGAGTGCCCGGAAGTGTTGGAGTAAAGTGATTGAGATCCGATAGATGTGTTACTGGAACCATATGTATTAGCATATTGAGATTGGTAGCCAAATGCAGAGTTTGACGATCCAATTGTATTTGTATATAGTGCTTGACAACCGTTAGCTGTATTTTTGTTTCCAAAAGTGTTTTCCCGAAGGGCAAAAAAACCGGTTGCTGTGTTAAACTCCCCGGTGGTATTTGTGTAAAGCGAATGATACCCGTGTGCCGTATTGCTATTAGCTGTTGTATTGGAGTAAAGTGAATTGGCCCCGCTTGCTGTATTGAAATCTCCTGTTGTATTATGGCTAAGTGAATAATACCCTATCGCGCTATTGTAGTTTCCTGATGTGTTTTGGTAAAGCGAAAAAGAACTGGTTGAAATGTTACTATGCCCGGTTGTATTTTCCTTAAATGAATAGAACCCGTTTGCCGTATTGTAATAGCCTGTTGTGTTAGCATTCCCTGAGTTAAATCCAATAAAAACATTGTTATTTGTGGATAGGTCATCATTTGCTCCAGCCCCTTCACCAATAAAAACAGAATTCCCCGTGCCAGTTTGCCATATATGCCCAGCCACGTCTAAGCTTGCCCCGGGCGAAGAGGTGCCAATGCCAACATATCCCTGGTTATAATAAATAGTATCTCCATTTATTTTCCATGCAATTGTGTCGCCACTTGTTTCTGAATACAGGGCGTACGGCACCGAAAGCAATTCAGAAGTTCCCATAGAAACATAAGTAGGGTCACCACCCGGGTTAATTTCTACTTCCAGAAATTTGGAGTTGTTTCCCCAGTTAATTCCTGAAAAAGTTCCGATGCCTGGTGTACCACTTCCTATTTCCAGGTTTACCAATCCAAATTGATTTGTTGTATCTGTAAAGGTTCCCTGGTAAATAATGATTCCGCCGGCTTCGGATTCGTGAATGCTGATTCGGATGTCCACGGCCTGGCTTTGTAAAACTTCACCGGCAGCATCGCGTATCACTGCCTGGTAGCTGAATGCCTGGGGGGATTGGGCATAGGAAATAACTGTTAATACACCCAGTACAAAAAAGAGTAATCTTGCCTTCATGTCATTGAATTTTTGGTTGGAAAAAATTAAAGGCTCGAATATACGAAAAAAAAGAGGGGATGTCAAGTTTTTATGGAATGCTGAATGCAATGTTCTGAAGAATTATTACTATTTTTATCCATAATTATTAAAGCTATAATTACAAGCAAATCAAAATCTAATTGGTATAGTTGAAAAGGACGAGTTACGAATGTAGAATTACGAATGTAGAATGACGAGTTACGAATTACGAGTTACGAATTACGAATTACGAGTTACGAATTACGAGTTACGAATTACGAATGACGAGTTACGAATGATGAGTTACGAATGATGAGTTACGAATGTAGAATTACGAGTTACGAGTTACGAATGTAGAATTACGAATGACGAGTTACGAATAATTCATTCTAAATTCTAAATTCTAAATTCTAAACTCTAAATTCTAAATTCTAAACTCTAAATTCTACATTCTAAATTCTAAACTCTAAATTCTAAACTCTAAATTCTAAATTCTAAATTCCAAATTCTACATTCTAAACTCTACATTCTACATTCTAAAATCTAAAATAAATTAATCATGGCAGACCACAACGAAACAGGCATTAAAGGCGAAGAGCTTGCCGAAAAATACTTAAGGAATGCAGGCTATAAAATCCTGGAAAAAAACTGGCACTTCGGAAAAAATGAAATCGACATCATTGCACGCGATGGTGATTTTTTGGTAATAGTGGAGGTGAAAACCCGCCGCACGGCCAACTTTGGCGAACCCGAAGAATTTGTTACCCGGGCCAAACAACGAGCGCTCATCAAAGCTGCCAACGGTTACATCATGATTAAAGACCTTGACCTGGAGACCCGTTTTGATATTGTGAGTGTGCTCTACAACGGGAGTTCATACACCGTGAAGCAAATTACCGATGCTTTTTATCCTATTGTTTAAAACAGGCAGTTCGGTGAAATTTTTGGAATCTGGAAATTTGATAATATTAAATTATATTAACTTTGAATTAAGCTTGTACATTCTTTCAACATCAAAACATTATGAATAAAATTTTGATCATCATCTTCGCCTGGCTTGCTTTTGGTTTTTATGGCCATTCGCAAAATAATGAATACATTGTATTTACCGCCTATCAAAATTTTAATTCGCGCTTATATGTTTTGGAAATGGACGGTACCGTGGTGAATTATCACGAATATTTAAACTACCGCTTGCAGGATATGACCGTGATAAATAACGAAGTTTTTGTTTCTGATGCATTCATTCCCTGCGTTTACAAAGTTGATATATACACTGGAGAACTGGAGTTGATTGTACATGATACGTGGCTGTTTTATTTTTATGGACTGGCCTGGGATGGTAACTATTTTTATGTTAACGAATGGGATTTAAACCGATACGATATTACGGGGCAAAAAGATGGTACTGCCGATTTCGATGAAGATGTGATGGGGGCTACCTTTGCCAATGGCTGGTACTGGATGTTGAACAACGAAAATGAAATTAAATGCTGGGATTTTGATGCCTGGCCAGATCTGCTGGAAATACCGGCCCAGCACTTTTTGCCACCCACGCCCGATTGCAGGGGATTATGGTACGATGGAGAATACTTCTGGACAGCAGAATCGGTAGAAAACAATATTGGGAAAATATACCGTTTCGATTTCGATGGTCAGGTGCTTGAGCAATGGAACGCTCCGGCCTTTAGGGGATGGGGAGCCTGCAAGGTGGATGTCCCACCGCTTGCAGTTGCCGGAAACAACAATACTTCTTTTGAGATGACTGTTTCCCCAAATCCGGCAAAAGACTTCTTAAATATCTCTTTCACCATCGATCATCCGGGCATGGTAACACTTTTGATACACGATTTGGAGGGAACAGTTGTTCAGCAAAAATCAATAGCTACTTTTCCAATTGGCAAACATACCTGCAAATGGGCAATCGAACCAAATATTAAAATAGGAACCTACATCATTGCCATGCGATTGAATAATTGTGAGCTACGCCAAAAAATCATTGTCAGCCACTAACAGAAATCTTTAACCTGAAAAATTCATGAATTTTTCACTCTGTCGGCTATTTAGTGCTTGTCCATAGAGTCGACTTTTTCGATTAGAGGCTATAAAGTTTC
>CAZQIV010000110.1:0-23803 GCA_964593705.1 uncultured Lentimicrobiaceae bacterium
TACTTTGCATAACGATACACTCCGCATAAAAGGTATTATGCAAAGCTTTGCATAAAGTGTTCAAAGTTTTCAAGTCGGTGGCTCAAATTAATAAAATCAAGAAGGTGAAACGCTACAGGTTTGAATGCTATCTTTATGGCAAACTAATATGGGCACTTCTTGGATGGGATGTGTATTGGAAACTAACCAGTAGCACCTATACTTTAGGCAAAACAATCATTATCAATAAAATGATGAAGAGTTTTCGCAGGCTTTGTTGGCGCATCACAAGTCATAACAAAAAAACAATGAAACAAAAGGTGGAGGTACTGGAAAAATTCATTGTAAACGTCTTTGAAAACTGCTTGCTGGAAGAACGAAAGGGTAAGTTATCATCAATGAAAATAATTAAGCAATTATGTCAAATTTAACAAATTTTAATAAGCTAATATTCAGCATTTTACCGTACTTTTATATCAAAGTTCATGGGCTGGTTGCAGCCTATAAAAAAATATATATGAGGGAACGGACTTTATACAACAGGCTCCGCAAGGGGTCGCCTATGTATTTGACTGACAATTATTTACGATTTTTAGCCTGACGGCTATGCGCACGTGCGGGACTGTCAGAGTTCATAAGCAGCAAGTCAGGGTTTCACTTTGAGTGAAGCCCTGACTAACCCTCAAACACAAGCGGGGAAAAGTCAGGGTTTCACTTTGAGTGAAGCCCTGACTATAATAAACGAAAATGTATTTGCTGCCACCGTAAAGGATATTTTCAACTCGGTAAGGGGATTGGAAATGGTGGTTGACACCGGGCTGGATTTGAGTATTATTTCAATTGCCAAAATCCATAACTCGTTGAATATTCAAATTGGTGATGAAATTTTTGTTTACATCCCCGAAAGTGCAATTTCCATTATTGAACAATAGGATTTGTAGCATCGGATATTCATAAGAATCACCAAAGGTGCGGCCCCGAAAAAAACGGGGCAGGCATGTCGGACGCTGCATTTTGCAAAGCACGACAAAAAATCAAGTATCACCTGTTCGTCGAATTGTACAAAATATTTGCCCGGTAAGGGTGAGTTTTATGTGTGATACTTTGAACCACATCACTGTGGATGCACAGGTTGATTCGATCATTAAATCAATATGGGAATCATTCAAAATAAATACGGAACCTATAAAACCAGGTAGAAATTTTTCTCGGGATAAACGCAAGAAGGGTTCTCGTCAAAAGACCTCTCTTGCTTACAAACCAGCATGGTAAACTAAAATTATCTTCTTTCTATCTAAATGAATAACAACTTGAAGAATTGAGTTGACTTTATGGACGAACACTAATTTATCCTGGATTGTTAACAATTTTAATAAAAAATAGTAAGGATAGATTTGAAAAATGAAATAATTGTGTACTTTTGCACTCCTTTTTCAGAATTTAAAAGCTAAAACAATGAGCAAGAAAGATTTAATATCTTTGGTAGAAAGCCAGGTACCGATAGCAGAAATGCCGGATTTTAAAGCCGGTGATACCATTACCATTACCTATAAAATTAAGGAAGGTACGAAAGAACGTTTGCAAAAGTTTAATGGCGTAGTGCTTCAGCGCAAAGGTCATGGCCCACCTGCAACGTTTACTGTACGGAAAATTTCGAACAACATTGGTGTTGAGAGGATTTTCCCGGTATCTTCGCCGTTTATCGACAGTGTTGTTGTTAACAAGCGCGGCGTTGTTCGCAGAGCCAGGATTTTCTATCTTAGAGGATTGCGTGGTAAAAAAGCACGTATCAAAGAAAAGAGAGTTTAATTTTTGTTTTTCATAATGTTTGTGTTTAAACCCGGATTAGTCACCGGGTTTTTTCGTTTGCACTAAGGTCGATGATTACCCCATCGGCTGCAAGTTCTGCTGATGGAAAAACTTCTTTTGCTTCGGCAAGTAATTTATCCAGTTCCCGGTATCTTGCAGAAAAATGCCCCAGAATCAATCTCCCCACACCAGCTTTTTTAGCAATATTAGCAGCGCCGTGTGCTGTTGAATGAAACTTTTCATCAGCTATCACCCGCAGATCCTCCATAAATGTAGCTTCATGATACAGTACATCACAGCCTTTAATGTGTTCAATAACAGGCTCAAAATATTTTGTGTCGGAGCAGTAGGCAAATGAGATGGGGATGGGTGGGTCTTCGGTAATCTCAGAATTCTTATAAACTTTCCCTGTATTTGAAACGAAGTCGGCTCCATCTTTTATTTTAAGAATATCCTCAACAGAAACTTCCACATCGTAAAACAGGAAAGACTTTTTAATTTTTCTTGGTTTTAGCTTTTCAGCAAATAGAAATCCTGTGGTTGCAATCCTGTGATCGAGCGGGAAGGATTTTACAAAATGTTCGTCAGTTTCATAAATCACTTCTGCTTTATTTGGGTTTGTAATGTGAAAATGGAGAGGATAATTTAGGATTGTCTGTGAGGCTTCGAGTTGTATTTTGATGACTTTTTCCAGACCATCGGGGCCATAAATATCAAGTTCATCCTTGCGCCCCAGCAGGTGAAATGTGGAAATAAGTCCAATCAGTCCAAAAAAATGATCGCCATGTAAGTGGCTTATAAAAATGTACCTGATTTTTTGAAGTTTAATTTTTGATTTTCGAATCTGAACCTGGGTACCTTCTCCACAATCCATAAGAAAATACGTGTAATCCATGTTTATGACTACTGCCGATGGGTTGCGGCTGGATGTTGGAGTGGCTGCGCTGCTGCCTAAAACTGATATTAAAAATGCCATTTGGATATTCTTATTCGTACAAAGATAGTTTTTGCAATAATTTATAAAAGAAAAAGGCTGTTTTGCCCTATAGCAAAACAGCCTTGTAATTGATATTTAAAAGAGATCAGCGATTACTCTGCTTTTTTCTCTTTTTTGTCCGAATCCTTTTCGTCTTCTTTCGTTTCTTCCTTCTCCACTTTAGCAACTGGTTCTTCTTTTTCTGCTTTTGCCTTCTCCTCAACTGCCATGTCTTTTTCCTCTACAGCTTCTTCTTTTGGAGTTTCTGTTGGAACTTCTGCCTCTTCTTTTACAGCTTCCTCTTTTTTCTCCTTTTTGGCAGGGGCTTTTGTCTCAGCCTTTGCTTCTTCTTTCTCAGGAGTTTCTATTTCAGCTTTCTTATCTTCTTTAGCAGGAGCTTCAACGTCAGCCTTTACTTCTTCTTTTTTAGATTCAGCTTCTTCCTTATCTTCCTTTGCAGGAGCTTCAACGTCAGCCTTTTCTTCAGTTTTTTTCCCAGCTTTAGTTTTCTTATCTTCTTCAACAGGAGCTTCGGCTTCAGCTTTTACAACTTTTTTAGCAGCGGCTTTCTTTTCTTTAGCAGCTTCTTTTTTATCTTCAGCTTTCTGCTTTTCTTCTTGCTTTTCTTCCTGCTTTTTGGCGTAAGATTCTAATTTCTCACGTGCTTCAGCTTCCATTTCATTTTTTAACTGAGCCAGTCCGCCTATATCACCAAGTGTTGTTTTTTCAAGGTTGTCCTTGATTTTTTTAACAGCTTGAGAGGCTGATTGTGCCTGATCTTTCCTGTCTTTATCTTCCTTGACTTTTTCGGCATATTGTACATCCTGATAAACCCTGGTATGTGAAAGGATGATCTTTTTATTATCTTTAGAAAATTCTATCACTTTGAAGTCGAGGGTTTCATCAACTTTTGCCATAGCGCCATTTTCTTTCTGGAGGTGGCGGGTTGGGGCAAATCCTTCAACACCGTAAGGCAAAGTTACAACCATGCCTTTATCGCTGGCAGTGGCTATTGTTCCTTTGTGAATTGAACCCACGGTAAATACGGTTTCGAAAACATCCCATGGATTTTCTTCGAGTTGTTTGTGGCCAAGGCTCAAACGACGATTTTCTTCATCTACGTCAAGTACAATTACATCAATCGGGTCGTTGATCTTTGTAAATTCTGCAGGATGCTTGATTTTCTTCGACCATGAAAGGTCGGAGATATGGATCAAACCATCAACGCCTTCTTCGAGCTCAACAAAAATACCGAAGTTGGTAAAGTTACGAACGGTAGCTGAGTGCTTCGAGCTTACAGGATACCTGCCTTTGATATTTTCCCATGGATCAGGAATAAGTTGCTTCATGCCTAATGACATTTTGCGTTCTTCGCGATCAAGGGTGAGAACAACGGCTTCGATTTCATCACTAACTTTCAGGAAGTCCTGGGCAGTACGCAGGTGCTGCGACCATGACATTTCAGAAACGTGGATCAGACCTTCAACTCCGGCTGCAATCTCGATGAATGCGCCATAATCGGCAATAACCACAACTCTTCCTTTAACTTTATCACCAACCTTGAGGTTTTGATCAAGAGCATCCCATGGATGAGGTGTAAGTTGTTTAAGACCAAGTGCAATACGTTTTTTATTGTCGTCAAAATCAAGAATAACAACTTTGATTTTCTGATCGAGTTCAACAATTTCTTCCGGGTGATTGATACGTCCCCATGAAAGGTCGGTGATATGTACAAGACCATCAACACCACCAAGGTCAACAAATACACCATAAGATGTGATGTTTTTAACTGTACCTTCAAGTACCTGGCCTTTTTCGAGTTTGGCAATAATCTCGGCTTTTTGCTGCTCAAGTTCGCGCTCGATAAGGGCTTTGTGCGAAACAACAACATTTTTATATTCATGGTTGATTTTCACAACCTTAAATTCCATTACTTTATCAACATAAATATCGTAATCGCGGATTGGTTTCACATCGATTTGTGATCCGGGTAGGAAAGCCTCAATTCCAAAAACATCAACGATTAATCCACCTTTTGTTCTGCTCTTAACGTAACCATTAATGATTTCATCATTTTCAAAAGCAAGGTTAACGCGTTCCCATGATTTGAGAATTCTGGCTTTTTTATGAGATAAAATCAACTGCCCGGTATTGTCTTCCTGGCTTTCAACATATACTTCAATTTCATCGCCAACTTTAAAATCAGGGTTGTATCTCAATTCGGCCTTTGGAATTACACCATCGGATTTAAAATTGATGTTTACAACAGCTTCGCGATCGTTTAAGGCAGCAATTGTTCCGGTAACAACTTCGTGTTCAGCAACCGAATTAAATGTTTGGTTATAAAGTTCTTCCAGTTTGTTTCGCTCAATGGCAGAGTATGAATCCTCTTTTTTGCCAACTGCATCCCAGTCAAAATCTCCGGGAACTACTGGTTCGGGTTGTCTGACAACAGGTTCTTCACTTGGAACTTCTTCAATCGGTGTTTCTACTTTTACTTCAGGTTCCTTTGCGGCTTCAACAGGTTCTTCAACTAAATTCTCAGCAACAGGCTCTGTACTTACTTCCTCAGCAACAGGTGCTTCAGTTACTTCATCAGCAATAGGTGCTTCAGTTACTTCATCAGCAACAGGTGCTTCAGTTACTTCATCAGCAACAGGTGCTTCAGTTACTTCATCAGCAACAGGTTCTTCAGTTTCGGTAATTTCCGCAACAGGTTCTTCAGTTTCGGTAATTTCTGCAACAGCTTCTTCTATAACCTCTTTTTCCGGAGCAACTTCGCTAACAGTTTCTTCGGCTACTACTTCCGCTTTTTCTTCAACAGTCTCAGCAGTTGTTGGTTCTTCCTGTTTTTCTTCCTTAATTTCAGGCTTGTCCTCAAGGGATTCCTGATTTAATTTTTCGTTTTCGTTCGACATTAATAAAAATCGTTTGGGATGTCGCCTTGCCATCCGGTTTAACAATAACATTATTTTTTACAAGTGTGTGATTTTTAGGCGATAAAACCAACATTTGTAAAATGGGGTGCAAAAATAGATAAATTATTTTAAAATAAAAGAGTTTCTGTTTAACATTCAGCCATTTAATGGATAGGATTTGAATAGAAAGTGCGATATAAAAAGGATGTTTTGAAAGATGGAGATATTCATCGGGCAACTATTTATGGAGCTTCAACTACAAATTTAGTGGAAAAGCTTTTTATCTAATTTTTAATATAATCCAAAACTGTATCCTTATAAGGTGCTTTTTTTACTGCCTCTTCCATGTTTTTAATCGTGAGATACGGTCCTTTTGAACTAACCAGGTTGATTAACCAGTTGGGAATGCTTCCACCTAAATTGATTTGTATCTCAAGGCTAACAAGCACTTTGCCATCACCAAGAGGTTTTAAAGTCCATAATGAATGACAGGCCGGAACACGTACGACACCTTCATTTTCCGGGATAAAGTCAGGAATGCATTCGCCTTCATTTTTTATAACTTTTGTTACGGAATCCTGTTTGAGTGTAGATTGTATTACCATATCCCTGTCCTGAACAGGCCAGGGAGCTATGGAATAACCGTAGAAAATCCATGAAAATTCAGAGTGTTTTTCAAGTATTCTTGCTTTTTTATTGGCATAGGTCCAGTTTTGATGATTCTCAACATCCTTCATCAAAGCTATTAAAGATGATAAAGTTGTTTCCATAATTTTCTGCACTTTGATTTCTTTTAACGGTGAATCATCAAATTTTCGGGAATAAACCTCAATCCCATCGTTGTTTTTAATAAACTTCCATCCATTTTCCTGACCACTTAGGCTTGGACTTAATAAATTGAACAACAACGGCAGAAAAAAAATGTAGGATTTGTCCATGAAAAATCTAATAGATGAAAAGAAAATTTACGCATTATCTTACGATCTTACGGTATTTTTGCATCCGATATTTTGATATGGTCAAAGATAGGATTAATAAATTAGCTTCATTAAACCCAAATGATTATAATTATCTTTTGGAGCCTTTGAGGAAATGCACTATTTGCCCACGAAAATGTGGTGCAAACCGGTTTTCGGAAAAGTTGGGGTATTGTAAAAGTGATACTTCACTTTTTATTTCTTCCATTTGCGTTCATCATGGTGAGGAACCTCCCATTAGCGGTGAGCAGGGAATTTGTAATGTTTTTTTCGGGCACTGTAATTTACAATGTATTTATTGCCAGAATCATCAAATTAGCGATAACAGTGAATATGATGCTGCCAGGCGATGGGAACTAAAAGATGTGCTGGAAAAAATTATCAGATGTCTTGATTCCGGATGCAAGGGACTTAGCTTTGTTTCACCGTCTCACTTTGTGCCTCAAATGAAGATTATTATTTATGCCCTCCGCGATTTGGGCTATTATCCAACCATAGTATATAATACCAATGCCTACGATAATGTTGAAATATTAAAAGAAATCGAACCTTTGGTGGATGTTTATCTGCCCGATTTTAAGTATTGTGATCCTAATTTGGGAAAGGATTTTTCGGATGTGCCTGATTACCCTGAAGCAGCAAAAGCTGCGCTCAAAGAGATGTATAGGCAAAAGGGCAGTTCGTTAATAACAAATGGTGAAAATTTAGCCGAACACGGAATCCTGATCAGACATCTTGTTTTGCCTGGCTACATCGAAAACAGCCTTAATGTGTTGCGGTTTATTGCCAACGAAATTTCAACTTCCGTTCATATTTCGCTCATGTCGCAATATCATCCTGCATTTTTGGCGATTGATTTACCTCCCTTAAACAGATCTTTGCTGAATGAGGAATATTTTAAAGTAGTTGACGAATTCCACCGTTTGGGATTTCGCAACGGTTATATCCAGGAATTGGAAAGTTATGAAAATTACCGCCCTGATTTTGAAAAAGATCACCCCTTTGAGGCTTAATTTGCGATGAAAATTTTTCTTGTTTTTCTGTAATCTTTCGTAGTCAGTTTTACAAAATACACACCGGTTGGTTTACCTGAAAGGTCGATTTCAAAAGTCTTTTCGTTAGAATTTGTATTCTTCTTGAAATTCTCAATGACTCTACCTAACTGGTCAAAAATGGTAATATTTAAATTCTGATGGACAGCGATATTGGTGTGAATGTTTATAATTCCTGAACGGTCAGTTTGCGTAATCCAAAAATCAAATATTGATGCATTAATTTCATTAATACCAACATTTCCCACTTTAATCCTGACCCAGGCACTATCTTCGAGCTGTGCATTTGTGGAGTTGCTCAGTGTGTATCGCAGGCTGTCATATCCAATGTAATTATCTTCCGGCTGGTAATTTAAAAATTCTCCATTCCAGTCAATGTTGCCATGATATGGCCCGTCAATTATGATCTTGACTACAGATACATCCTCAGGGATGAAATCATTTTCTAAATATGCTATGTCAACAGCCGTATTTACCGGGGTTAAAGTGTCATCATCCATGGTAACGGGTGTTAGCTGATCGTTGAAACGTTTCGTAAATTCCTGGTGAAATTGATTGGCAAGATTAAGGTCGTGGATGATTAAAGTATTTTCATCGTTAATCGATTCAGCCGAAGCTGACCAGTTGTGGGAACCCGTGACCAACATCGCATTAGTTGAGCCTGGATTAAAATCAGTAATCAGATATTTATGGTGAAAAACCGGTCCGTCAGGCCAGGAGGTGCCGTCAGGGTTTACATAATCCCTAACATTCACACCATTGCTTTTCAGGTAATCATATTCGCTTCCGGAATATTCCACATAATCGATAATTCCGGTAGTTGAAACGCCGCGTTGATACGCATCTAAAACAGCATCTCCAAGTACATTTTCAGTAAAAACCATCACTCCAAATTCTAATACTTCGGAAGCGCCATCAATCACAGCCGCAATTTTGGAAGTTGTTCCATCGGAGGGTGAAAAGTAGAGCTCTACGGGTATTCCGTCAATCAAGAATTTATGGGGTGTGTTGTCTGTTTTATTTGTGCCAAACCGGGCATTGGTCTCATTATACATACTTCCATCAGACCCCCACATTTCTTCAAACTCCATGGTGAATGCTATGGCCAGCGATTGATCCTGCACACAGATTAAGTTATTAAAATCCCATCCCAAATTGTTAATGGTGTGATTCAACGATCCGGTCATTACCCAACAATCAGTTTCGCTTGCTGCATCCATAATAATGAATTTGTTGTGCATGATGGCTTCTGTATTTCCATAGAGTACAGGTATGTCAGCGTTCAGATTTTCCAAAGCAGGATTGTTTCCAATATCATCGGTGATGTACCTTACCTGAACTCCACGGTCGTTGGCTGCATTGATGGCAGCCACTATCTCATCCGACTCTTGCTCATACATTGTGATGTCGAGGGTTTGCTGTGCCATGTTGATCATGGAGATCACTGAATCGGTGATGTGTGGTGTCCAGCTTGCAATCTCACCAAAAGCCACGGTTTCGTCCACATCGTGATTGAAGATTAATTTGATTTTGCCCGAAGAATTAGAAACTGTAGCATAAGCGCTTTTATAAAATGGTGTAGTGTCGGGTGTGGCCACCGAAAATGGCCGCACATAATATACCGACCCGGCTGTGAGGCCGCTCAGTTCAATTTCATGCATTGTCTGGTTACCCGGTACTGAAAGATGTCCGAGTTCAAAATCTGGTGTGATACCATAGAATAATTCTGTAGTGGACTCAGTGTTTGTTTCCCAGTGGAGTGTGAAGCCCGTTTGGCTAAGATTTAATTGTTCAGGTTCTGTTAAGAAATAAATTGTTTCAAGAATTTGAATGTCGTTTTCATCGCGGGGTTCAATTTTGTAGTCATCGAACGAGAAAAACAATGGGCCTGTTACAGCGTAACTGATACCCTGATCGGGTGTGAAAACAATTCCCAGGTCATCTACCCTGCACGGTCCCGACCCATCGTTGAGTTCCCATTCTCCATATCCAAGATTGGTATTTGTACAGATGGCTTCTTCAATTTTCACCAAAACGCTTTCCCACGATTCATCATTCACATCCCAGGTTTCTATTATTTCTGGTTCTGGAATATCATTCCCTGAAGAGATAATCTGTAAATCGGTAATGTTGTTTATTTCGGTTAGTTCAAAGTATTCCACAACAGTACCTGTAATTGTAATTTCATCGCCCAAAGCAACATTGCTGCTGCCGTATGCATATACGCCGTTCCATTCGCCCTGCCCGTCCTGAATAAAATAGCCTGATCCAAACACCCCGGTTACAATGCCGCTTGTTGTTACCGCTTGTCCATCGTAGGGGGATGCCGGTTGTTGTCCTTGTATTTCATAAATTGTAAGATTTAGCTGGGCGTGTGAGATAACAGAAATCACCACTGCCAATAGAAAAAATGATATGTGTTTCATAATTATTAAATTTTGATGCAAATATAATCCATCCTTCAAAGCAAAAGATTTGTTTATTTTGTGAAATTATCAGCATACCTTATGTTTTATAGTCCGATTAATTACATTGAACCCGTTTTCAGGCCGCCAAGCGAAGCCCGCTCATTAATATTCCAAATTAGTATTGGCTGCTCGTGGAACAGGTGCGCCTTTTGCGAAATGTACACATCTAAAAAATTCAGTATAAAACCTGTTGAGGATGTGCTGGCTGAAATTGACCTGGCCGCGAAATATTATCCTGAAACAAGAAAAATCTTTTTGGCTGATGGGAATGCCTTATGTTTGCCTGTTGATAAATTATTGGTCATTATAAATTATTTGAATAGGACTTTCCCAAAATTGACCAGGATTTCGGCCTATGCCATCGCCAAAGATTTTAATAATAAGTGCATTGAAGATATTAAAAAACTTAGGGAAGCCGGATTGAAATTATTGTACATCGGCATCGAAAGCGGGGATGATGACTTGCTAAGAATGATTAATAAAGGAGAAACAAGTTCCTCAACTATCGAATCATTAACAAAAGCGCGTGAATCCGGTTTGAAATTATCTGTGATGATTATAAATGGTCTGGGTGGGAAAAATTATTCGAAGCAACATGCCGAAAACTCTGCTAAAGTTATTAATGCCATACAACCTGAATTTCTTTCAACCCTGGTTTTAAGTTTTCCTTATGGTATCGATCACTTTAAATCAAGATTCAGGGGCGATTTTTCAGCAATGAATATTTTGGATTTATTGATGGAGCAAAGAATGCTAATTGAAAGCCTGGATTTGAGGGAAACAGTTTTTAGAAGCGATCATGCTTCAAATTATTTGGTTTTAAAAGGAATTTTAAACAGAGATAAAAATAGTTTGTTGCAAGACCTGAATTTTGCAATTGAAGCACCGCAAAACGCAGGCTTAAGACAAGAATGGCAGTGCGGATTGTAATTTTTGTAAACTAACTTCTATGCTTTATGTTTATCATTGTGTGTTAAATAAATTGAGCAAAGCATAGAATGTATGATATTTTATTAATATTATTTTTGAACGCTAAAAAAAGCAATAATGAAGAAACAAGCAGTTTGGTTATCCTATGATTTAGGAGTAAAAGGAGATTATTCAGGATTATATAAATTTCTTGATGCCAATGAGGCAAAAGAATGTGGAAATAGTGTTGCATATTTTCAGTTTAATTACAAAGATGATTTAGCTAAAGAATTAACTGAAGTTTTAAAGGAAAATATTGAAATAAAAAATAGCGATAGAGTTTACTTAATGTTCAAATACCTCAAAGATGGTAAAGACATGATGGCTGGTAGATTTATCATTGGAAATAGGAAAGCCTCTCCTTGGAAAGGGTATGGCCCTTCTGACGAAGATAATTTGGATACCTAAATATGAAGAATATACTTGTTGATACCGGCTTTTGGTTTGGACTGTATGATTCACGAGATAATTATTTCAAACAAGCAAATGAATTAATTGATTATCTAACACTTGCTCAAATTCTTATTCCATTCCCAACGATTTATGAAACAATAAATACCCGATTTTCTAAAAACCAAATAGGTATTAAATCCTTTGAAAAACTAATTAATCAACCAAATGTATCATTAGTAAATGATAATGAATATAAAGATAAAGCACTTGAATTAACTTTTGAATCATCAATACGACTTAAAAAACCATATAGTTTGGTTGATATGATATTACGTTTAATGTTGGATGATACTAATTTAAAAATCGATTACTTAATTAGCTTCAATCCATCTGATTTTTTTGATGTGTGTAGTAAAAGAAATATTGAAATTATTACAGAATGAAATATGCCCGACAATACTCTGTAAATTACATTGCAGAAACAGTGCAATGCCGCCGCCGGGTTCTCTCACAATCATCCGTTCATATTAAGACAGTTAATTACACTTAATCCGCAACGACAACTTACAATTTTCCGGTATTCATATAAAAAAATAAAATATTGAACTTTATAGATTTTCACTTTCACAATGAAGTAATGGATGGCATTGATGCCATTGGATACGAAAAACCGACACCGGTTCAGGAGCAGGCCATCCCTACAATAATGGATAAAAAAGACTTGATAGCTTGTGCCCAGACAGGTACCGGGAAAACAGCCGCTTATGTGCTGCCACTGATTAACAATGTGGTATCGAAGGGTGGAAGCCATAACAAAATTGGTGCGCTTATTATTTCGCCAACCCGCGAACTTGCCATCCAGATAGATCAACAGTTGGAGGGGTTCTCCTATTTTGCTGCCGTAAGTTCCATAGCAGTTTATGGCGGGGGTTCAGGTGCAGCTTTCGAAACGGAGCGAAAAGCTTTAAGAGAGGGTGCAGATGTAATAGTTGCCACCCCGGGGCGGCTGATGTCCCATCTTAACATGGGTTATGTAAAACTCGATAAACTGGAAACCTTGATTTTGGATGAAGCCGACAGGATGCTCGACATGGGTTTTCTTGGCGATATTATGCGCATCATTAGTTTCCTTCCCGTTGAAAGACAAACCCTGATGTTTTCGGCCACAATGCCCGGGGAAATCCGGAAGCTGGCCAGGAAAATTATGAATAAGCCCTTAGAGATTAATCTTGCGGTGTCGAAACCTGCCGAAAACGTTTTGCAGGGAGCATATCTCGTTTATGATAACCAGAAGAATAATCTTATAAAAACACTTATCAAAGGGAAAGAAGACCTTAAATCGGTTTTGATTTTCTCTGCTACAAAAAGCAGTGTTAAGGAATTGGAGCTTGATCTTAAAAGAATGAAATTCAACGTAAAAGCCATCCATTCCGATTTAGATCAAAATGAGCGTGGCAACGTGTTGCAGGACTTTAAAAATCGAAAGACTCAAATTCTTGTTGCCACTGATATCGTTTCGAGGGGCATCGATATCGATAATATCAGCCTTGTGGTAAATTACAACGTGCCCCACGATGCCGAAGATTATGTGCATAGGGTGGGCAGAACAGCCAGGGCAGAAAAAACCGGGGTTGCACTTACTTTTATCAATCAAAAAGAAATCAGGAGTTTTAAACGAATCGAAAAATTTATTGGCAGCGAAGTACGCAAAATTGCCCTGCCTAAAGAATTGGGCGATAGTCCTTCGTATGAAGAAAAAAGCAGGTCTGTAGGCAATAGAAACCGCAAACCATATAAATTCAGGAAAAAAGGGAAGCCCCGGAATTAGTGAATTCCTTGTTTGAAAAGGAAAAGTATTTGCCTGAGCCATCCTTTAAAAAAAAGTAAATTTGTGCGAATTTTTTTTGAGAAAATAATTTTATAAAAATGAGTCAACCAATCAAAGAACTGAGCTTCGATGAAATAAATAAATTCCTACTGGAAAAGGATCACCGGGTAATTTTTAGAAAAACCAACATTATCCCGAGCGATGATGATCTTTTTGATGAATTGAGCACTTATGTTGATTACGAGAATATCCCCAACAAATCGGTGCTTGGCATCGATATTTACCAGTACAGCACCGGTTATGGTGTTTTGGAGCAATCTCTTATCCCCTTCCTTTTCAACAGGTTTATGGAAACTGCCATCGATCAATGCTTCGTAAATCACAGGTATATTTTCCAGAAATATGATCCGCAGCGTATCCGCGATCATTTTATCAGTACCGGCGATGGGGGATTTTTTATTTTCGATACTCCTTTACATTCATTGCTCTTTGCCATAAATTTCGCCATAGTACTCAGGGTTTACAACGCCTTCCATTTTTATCCCAAATTGCGGCGCATCATAGGCAGTATCAATATTAGGTACGCCATTACCTACGATAACATTTATAAATTTGGAAATAATTATTTTGGAAGAGCCATTATAAACAATGCCCGTATTCTTCAACGCGACAACTTAAACCGATGCCTGTTTGACCAAAATGTGAACAAATGGTTTTTGGTACATTTAGGTGGAATTGAAAATCTGCAGGTGATTACTATGTCGGAGATTTCGAATATTGAAGAATTTTTGGATGGATACGACTGCACAATTCTTGACGATTACCCCGATGAGATTTTTGGGATTATCGAAAAAAGAACGTATGGCATCATCAATTCTGATATTTTAAAAATCGGGATTATTCAGTCAAAGTCAACCGAGCTTAATATTTATCTGCTTCATTTGCAGGTTGCCCTGAGATTGATTAACGATGATGACCCTGATCAAACCAAAGTTTTTACCATAAGTCTCGGTAATCTTAATACAACAGGAATTTAATTAATAAAGTAAGTAAACCTCTTTTTTCTTAGTCCAGGAAAACAAGCTATGGTCTAATTAGTGCGTGTCCATAAAGTCAACTATTTCTATCCGAGGCTAAAGAATCTCCCGCAGATTTCGCTGATTTGCGCTGATTTTTTTCTGCGCAAATCATCGAAATCTGCGGGAAACCTGACTAAAAAGACGAACTCTAATTAATGCGTGTCCATAAAGCCCACACAACCCCTTAGTCCCCCGCCTGGCCGGTAATGCCATTAACTTAATAAATAATCATATAAAGTATTGGTTATTAGAGGTATGAATTAAATAATTTCGTATATTTATGAGTAACAACTTGAAGAATTGAGTTAAATGGGAATGTATTGCCTGATTCTCGGCATCCGCAAAATAGCCCAAAGCATTGTTTATGTGTTGTTTAGGTAAATTAAATTAAAATTGACTATGAAACTGATAAATTGCAAAAGAATTGTTAAAACAAAGTTTATCATCCTGCCACAATAATTCTTTAAAACAACGAACTGAATTTAATGGAATGGAATCAGGTGTCTTGAAAATATGCTCTATTTTTGCTAAAGTTAATGGCATTACACTGGCTGGCGGGGAGGATTCCGCCACACAAGCCAGCGGGTTACCAAAATGAAATATTCTATTCCGATTAGGAAGTTTCGTTAATGCAACCCGTCGGCTTGTGCGGCGGAGCTCCCTTCTCCATCACCGACCCCCTCTAACCTGCCTGGCCAGCAAGGCTGGCTCCCCCTAAATGGGGAGGATTCCGCCACACATGCCAGCAGGTTACCAGAATGAATTATTCTGTTCCATTGTTTCGTTAATGCAACCCGCCGGCATGTGCGATGGAGCTCCCTTCTCCATCACCGACCCCCTCTAACTCCCCCTAAATGGGGAGGATTCCGCCACACATGCCAGCAGGTTACCAGAATGAATTATTCTGTTCCATTGTTTCGTTAATGCAACCCGCCGGCATGTGCGATGGAGCTCCCTTCTCCATCACCGACCCCCTCTAACTCCCCCTAAATGGGGAGGATTCCGCCACACATGCCAGCAGGTTACCAGAATGAATTATTCTGTTCCATTGTTTCGTTAATGCAACCCGTCGGCTTGTGCGATGGATCTCCCTTCTCCTTGAGGAGAAGGGTTGGTGCCGAGGCAAAGCCTCGAGCATGCTCGAGCAAAGCTCGGCAGGATGAGGTAGTCGCAGTCACACCGTGAATTGTTCTTGGACAAAGCGTTTTTCGCTAAAAGTAAAGTACTGCTGTCATGCAGTATTCACGGTGTGACTCAAATCTGGTAATCCGGGAAAGTCATCCGATGAATAATGTTTAAGCAAATGACATTATGCGAGTAGTACTGGTACTACTTCCAGGAGTAATTCATCGGATGACTGAAAGCAGGAACACAAGTCACACCGTGAATTCTTTCTAAGAGAAAAGCAGGTTTTTTAAGTATAGCACAACTGCCCGTCGGTATTCACGGTGTGACTTGATTATCCTAAGGCTTCCTTTGGAGAATATCCAATATCACACATCAAAATTCAAACATCAGAAATCTGATATAAGAAGTCCGATGTAAGATGTAAGATGTTGGTTCTCTATAAATGCCAGCATCATTCCACCAAAAGTTTCCCCTTTTCGTTAAGGCCATTGTTATTGAAAATCCTGTAAATATAGCTGCCTGCCGGGATGCCCGAAACATCGAGGCTTTGTTTGTTGGTAGTGAGTTGTTTTTCAAAAACCGTTTTACCGCTTATGTCCAGCAAGCTGAATGTGGCCTGGGTGTAGGCCATGCTAAATTCGATCTGTACAAAGTCCCTGGCCGGATTGGGATACACAATAGCTTCGGTGGAGCGAACACCGGATGGTCCATCGTTTGTTCCGGTGATGATACCTTCGCTATTGGTTTTGATAAACAGTGCCTGCATTTCAAAGGTATTACCAGGCGGAGCGTGGCTGTAGGCGCCAAGAATTACAATCTCATCTAAATCAGTTGTGCGCATTGTGTAAGCATCATATTTAGTATCGGGCTCACCAATGTAGCGGTGCCAAATAACTTCCAGGTCAGGTGTAAGTTTCATGAGGTTAATTTGTGCAGCCTGGTCTTGTGGATAAAAATTGTTCAATACATTACTGGTAAAACAAAAAATAATGTTTCCGTCGGGAAGTATTTCAATTGAATTGAAGTAGGCCGGGCAAGTTGCAGAATCGGGGTAGGTTGTATAAAGAAATTCATCAAGTACTGTAGTGTCGTTTTCCATTTTAAGTAAACCTGCCCGCCAAAAAATTGCCGAATTTAAATCGAACCATTCGCCTGCCAGGTAGAAAATGGAATCGTTCGCTGCTTCACGAGTATAAAAGTTGTAGAAATTGGATGGCAGTGGTGAAAAACTTTCGATTTGAAAATCCTTGTTATGTTTGGTTAAAAGGCCACTCATGATATAGGGGGCAACATAGCCTGCTGAACCTGAATATACCTGGAAGCCTCCACAAGAATCCCTGATGAAATCGGTTGGAACAAGTGTTTTGCCAATTTCCCCTGCTATATTAAAATTGATGATTTCGCCTTGTTTTGAAACTTCTGCATGAAAGGCCCTGAAACCTATATTGCTACCACTGAAACAACTGATGCAGTGGAAATTTCCGTCAATATATTTTATTCGTCCATTTAAAGCAGAATTAGGGTATAGCTGTTCCAAATATACACGATTTGTAATTATCAGGTTTAGCTGTAAATCGAATGTTTGTGTCAGGAGAAAAATTTGGAGGGTGTTTTGCCCGATTGGTCGATAGCCAAAGCCAAAAACGTAGAGCGTATCATCTTCCAAAAGACTATAATAATACCGAACATAATCATGGGCAGTATCTGCATACGTGAAAGTATTTACGATTTCTCCTGATGGATTTAGTTCGACTATTTTGTTTGTATAAACAGTTGAAGAATTAGTAGGCATGGATGAAAAAAGAAAAAAGATATTGTCATCAGGTGTTATCACCATGTCCACAGGTAAATTAAGCTCATTTGGCCCGGATGCTTTTACAACAAAACTCTCCTGTGCACTCAGCACGGAATATATACAACACATTAATGCAATTAGAGAAAAATATTTTTTCATTGTTATATTAATTTATGAGTTATGAAAAGAAATGAGTATGCCCGAGAAGCCTCACATTTCATGGAGATATTTCGGACATCCTCATTTTAATTAGGTTAATTCACAGGTATTCCATAAGTAAATAATCCTACATGGACAACAGATGAAGGATAAGATAGGTAGTCATAGATATTACAATATGCAAAACTCTTTCCTGTTGGTTTCAAATCCTTAATGATATACCAAATTCCATTGCCGGATAAATAATAATCCATCACATTAGAAGGGATACAGTAATAATATAGTTCAACCCATGGCCCTTCAGCATAAAACATTCTGGTTGGTTGAAGATATGTAATATCAAATGGAAAATTTGGATCACCGTACCAGGTTGGCAATTTTGAAATGGTCTCTAAGCTTGACCAAACATCAGAGGTTGTGTTACTGATTCTGTTTTCAAGCACATCTGAAGCATCCATTCCAACATATAAGCCTGAATCATGCCCGCACATCCCCAAATCACCACCCCAATACCAACAGCCCGACGTGTCGTTCAGGGCTTTGTAAAGTGGCCCAACCGGAGTTGCATAAGCTGTACTGACAGCAAACACCATCACCGTTTCGGTTTGGTGATGGTAAACATCGGCTGCAAACATAATGGTGCCTTCCGGTTGGTTTTGCTGCACCTGGTTGAGTAGGCTGTTGTAAACCGTTTCAAGCTGGTTTAACGTGTATTCCCCTGATGATGGGGTAAGAAGGTTGGTTTCGATAGTATCCACAGTTATGCCTGAGCATTTTACACCTTCGGTTCCGGTGTTGTAGTTAAGCAGTGCCTCCACGTACCAAACCGCGCTGTCGATGGCGTAAGTTGTTCCATCTTTTTGCCCCGATTCGAGCTTTTGCTCAAAGTTCAGTATCAACTGTTCGAGGTTGGGTGTATTGCCCGTAGCCGGGCTTGTTGTATTGCTCTCTTTTTTACAGGCGGTAAAGCTAGCCATAATAATAATTATTGATAGAAATAGATTTTTCATATTGTATTCAAATTATTTGTTGCTAAATTTATTTTTTTTAGTCACACCGTGAATACTACCGGGCAGCATTGCTTTACTTTTAGCGAAATGCACTGCGTCCAGGAACAATTCACGGTGTGACTTGAAATCATACATCTTACATCGGACATCTTACATCTGATATCAGATGTAAGATGTCCGATGTAAGATGTAAGATGTTGGTTCTCAATAAATACCAGCATCATTCCACCATTAGCTTCCCACTTTCATCCAACCCCTTTTGGTTATAAACCCTATAAATGTATGTGCCTGCCGGAATACCCGAAATATCGAGGCTTTGTTTGTTGGCAGTGAGCAGTTTTTCAAAAACCGTTTTGCCGCTTATATCCAGCAAGCTGAATGTGGCCTGGGTGTAGGCCATGCTATACTCGATCTGCACAAAATCCCTGGCAGGGTTTGGATATACAATAGCTTGGGTGGAGCGAACACCGGATGGTTCATCGTTTGTTCCGGTAATAATCCCCTCGCTATTGGTTTTGATAAACAGTGCCTGCATTTCAAAGGCATTACCAGGCGGAGCATGGCTGTAGGCGCCAAGGATCACAATCTCACCTGATTCAGTAGTGCGCATAACATAAGGATCGTATTTCGTGTCAGGCTCACCAATATACCGATGCCAGATTACCTCAAAGTCCGGTGTGAGTTTCATAAGGTTAATTTGGGCAGGCTGCTGTTGAGGATAAAATTGAGCCGATAAATTTCCAACAAAGCAAAAAATTAAATTTCCATCCGGTAAAACTTCAATGGAATGGTAGTATGCCGGGCAGGCCGACGTATCAGGGTATGTTGAATATAAAAATTCATCCACAATGGTTGTATCGTTTTTTATTTTAAGAATACCTGCCCGAAAGGACGTAACAGGTGATGGAAATTCAAGCCACTCAGCAGCCAAATAGTAAGTGGAATCGTTAATTGCTTTGTATGTATGAAAGAAGCCAAGATCTGAAGGCAATTGAAAATAATTCTCGATTTGAAAATCCCGATTATAGTTGCATATAAATCCACAAATCAGGTATGTGCTGGTATAACCTACCGCCAGCGAATATGTCTGGTAACCTCCATCTTCTTTTATTGTAAAATCATAGGGCAACAGTGTCTTCCCTGCTTCGCCTTCGATGTTGAAATTGATGAGTTCGCCTTGCCTTGAAATTTCTGCATGAAAGGGTCTTAGGTTGCCGATAGCACCAAAACCACTAATATAGTGGAAGTTTTCGTTAATGTATTTTACACGCCCATGGAAAATCATGTTTGGGGATAATTGCTCCAACCAAAATTCGTGCATACTGATGGAATTAAGCTGTAAATCGAATTTATGCATCAATAGAAAAGGTAAATAGGAGTTTCCTCCGATGTTCCTGTATCCCTTTCCAAAAACATATAGAGTATCTTCGACAATAAGGCAATATGTATATTGAACATCATCAAGCGTTGAGTCAGAAAAGCTGAAGTTATTTATAATCTCGCCAAATGGGTTTAATTCACGGATTTCATTTACATTGAGATATCCATTTTGAGGGACAGAGGTGAATATAAACAGCATATTCCCGTTAGGTGAAATTACAAAATCCTGGGGTAAATTTAGTAAGTTAGGCCCCGATTCTTTTACAATAAAACCATCCTGGGCTTTTGTTTGGAAATGCATCAGGTACAATAGTAAAATAAGCGATAGTATCTTTTTCATAATCCATATCTTTTTATTAATAAAATATTAAACCAGGCGTGTGGTGAAACACGCCTGGTAAATAATTTAATGTAAAGGTATTCCAAAAACGAAACCTCCCCAATGGCCAATACTATTAACATCAATCCAAATTGGAGTAATAGAGCAATAGATAAAAGACTTCTTTGCGGGTTTCAGATCATTAATAATGTAAGGAATCCCACTACTGGACAGATAATAATCCATAACATCAGAAGGGATACAAAATTCATATAGTTGTGCATAAGGTCCTTCAGCTGAAAATAATCTGGTCGGTTGAAGATAAGTTATATCGAAAGGAAAATTTGGATCATAAGTCCAGGATGGTAAAATAGTAAAGTTCACAACATTTGTCCATACTCCGGTAGTGGCATTGCCAATCCTGCTTTCTAATACATCTGAAGCATCCATGCCTACATATAGGCCTGAGTCGGGGCCACACATACCAAGATCGCCCCCCCAATACCAACAGCCCGAAGTATCAGCAGTTGCTTTAAATGCTGGTTCGCTCAAGGTAGCATAAGCTGTACGGGTTTCAAACACCGTAAGGTTGTCTGCCTTATAGCTATAAAGATCAATGACAAAAACGATTTTGTTCTCCGGTTGATTATCTGCAATATCCGCTTCCAGGCCATCGAAAATTGTTTCTAATTGTTCGAGGGTAAAGCCGTTATTACCGGGATCGTTCAGGCATATTTCGAGGGTGTCCACCACGAAATCCCGGCAAGGGTGGCCTTCTTCGCAAAACGAGTAGTTAAGCAAAGCCTCCACGTACCAAACTGCGCTGTCGATGGCGTAAGTTGTTCCATCTTTCTGCCCCGATTCGAGCTTTTGCTCAAAGTTCAGGATCAACTGTTCGAGGTTGGGTGTGCTGCCGGTAGCCGGGCTTGTAGTATTGCTCTCTTTTTTGCAAGCCGTAAAGCCTGCTATAATAATGATTATTGATAGAAATAGATTTTTCATATTGTATTCAAATTATTTGTTGCTAAATTTATTTTTTTTAGTCACACCGTGAATACTACCGGGCAGCAGTGCCTTACATTTAGCGAAATGCACTGCGTCCAGGAATAATTCACGGTGTGACTTGATATCGCACATCAAATATCACACATCAAACATCGGATATCTGATATCAGATGTCCGATGTAAGATGTCCGATGTCCGATGTAAGATGTTGGTTCTATATAAAAGCCTGTATCATTCCACCATTAGCTTCCCACTTTCATCCAACCCCTTTTGGTTATAAACCCTATAAATGTATGTGCCTGCCGGAATACCCGAAATATCGAGGCTTTGTTTGTTGGCAGTGAGCAGTTTTTCAAAAACCGTTTTGCCGCTTATATCCAGCAAGCTGAATGTGGCCTGGGTGTAGGCCATGCTATACTCGATCTGCACAAAATCCCTGGCAGGGTTTGGATATACAATAGCTTGGGTGGAGCGAACACCGGATGGTTCATCGTTTGTTCCGGTAATAATCCCCTCGCTATTGGTTTTGATAAACAGTGCCTGCATATCCCATGAATTTACATAAGGCGCTAAACTATATGCTCCGAGGATTACTATTTCATCCGAGGATGTTGTGTGTACCTCGTAGGCATCGTATTTGGTGTTGGGTTCTCCAATGTACCGATGCCAAATTACCTCCAGATCCGGTGTGAGTTTCATTAGGTTGATTTTACCTGGATAAGGGGTTGGAAACATTTGAGAGCTTAGGATGTTAAAACAGAAAATAATATTTCCGTCTGGCAAAACTTCAATGGAATGGCGGTATGCCGGACAGGCCATCGAATCAGGGGTTGTAGAGTATATTAAAGCATTTAATAGCGTTGTATCGTTTTTCATTTTCATAAAACCAGCACGCCAACCATCGTTCGCTATCCAGTCCATCCTTTGACCGGAAATGTAGTAAATCGAATCGTTAGCTGCAGTGTGAGTAAAAAAATTTAAAAAATCATAAGGCATTATGTAGAAGTCTTCTCTGATGAATTCTTCGTTATAGAAATCAATAGTACCAAAAATCCCTGGGATTGCAGGATTATACATTGATAAAGAATATAGCCGAAAACCACCATTATTTGGTTCCACAATAAAATCATAGACATAATGAAGATATCCCTCTAAGCTATCGGCTTTAAGCTTTAATAAATCTCCTTCCTTGCTTATTTCAGCATAAAATGCAGCTTGTGAAGTTGCATCTCCATAATTATTTACACAATAGAATTTTCCATTGACATATTTTACTTGTCCATGAGCTGCCCCATAAGGATCAATTTGCTCTGTTCTGATTTGTGTAGTGTTGATCAAATTTAATTGTAAGTCCAGCTTTTGCATCAATAGAAAACTTTCATAAGTTATGGGATCACGATAACCCCATCCAAATACATACAGCGTATCCTCAACCAATAAGCAATGCGTATATTCAACATAATTATTTGCTGTGTCAGCATAAGTAAATGTATTCGTTATATCTCCAACCGGATTTAATTTACGAATTTCGTTTATGTATAATGGTTCTGAGGCCTGAATTGAAGTGAATAAAAATATCATCGAATTATCAGGAGTTATTACCATATCCTGTGGCATGCTGAGAAAGTTTGGTTCACCTGCTTTCACAACAAAACCGTCTTGGGCAAATGCCGTGTGCTGTAATATAACAGTGAGTAAAATACAATAGAATGAAATGTTCATATTGATAAAAATTTAATTGTTTAACAAAAAATCAGGCGTACAAAAAGTACGCCTGATTAAAATATTAATGCAATGGGATTCCAAAAGTAAAATCTCCTACATGATTAACTGAAAGGTCATCAAGTGGCCCAGGGGTAAGATCACAAAAGATAAAACTTTTCTTTTCTGGTTGCAGATCATTTATTATATACCATATACCATTACTGGATAAGTAATAATTCATTACCTCAGGTGGAATGCAAAAGTCCAATATTATAGAGGCCGGACCTTCTGCTGAGAATAATCTTGTAGGTTGTAGATAAGTTATATCGAAAGGGAAATTTGGATCATAAGTCCAGGATGGTAATATAGTAAAGCCTTCAATATTTGTCCACACTCCAGAGGTGGCATTACCAATTTGGGCTTCCAATACATCTGAAGCATCCATGCCTACGTAAAGCCCTGAATCAGGGCCGCACATACCAAGGTCTCTACCCCAAAACCAGTAGCCCGAAGTATCGGCAATGGCTTTTAACACTGGTTGGCTTATTGCAGCATAAGCAGTGCGTGTAGCAAATACCGTAGCATTTCCCGCTGGGTAAGCATAAAGGTCGATGGCAAAAACGATTTTGCCTTCAGGTTGATTTTCGGTAATATCCGCTTCCAGGCCATCAAAAACCGTTTCTAATTGTCCGATGGTGAAGCCGTTGGTTCCGGCATCGTTCAGGCTTATTTCGAGGGTATCCACCACGAAATCCTGGCAAAGGTGGCCTGCTTCGCAAAACGAATAGTTAAGCAAAGCCTCCACGTACCAAACCGCGCTGTCGATGGCGTAAATTGTTCCATCTTTTTGCCCCG
>CAZQIV010000111.1:0-23688 GCA_964593705.1 uncultured Lentimicrobiaceae bacterium
CGAAATAATCTTTACTCCGGGCTTTTCTGCTTTTGCGATAAGGGTTAACATACCCAAATGGGGATGAAAACCCCGGATGGAATAGACTACAGATTTTAGGGATGGCATATTTTCCTTAGTCATAAATAAATATACGAGATGCGAGAAGTTAGGTAGGATTAAAGATGTGAAAGGTTTCTGGTGAAGAGGCTAATAAACCAAAATTTTCTACTCTAATAAAAGTACCAAACAAACCCACCCAAATTAATTTTGTTCCTACCAATTTACTCCTTACTTTTGGCAGAATTAAAAATAAGTATGGAAGGAGTAAAAAATGTAAAAAGCCACTGGATGGATTCGAATTATAACACAGTAAAAGGTGTGCTTATCCGCAGTATTTTGTTGGATATGATGGGAAAACTGGTACACATAAGAAGTTACAGGCAATTTTATTAAAGAAAACTTAAGATAGAAATAAATGGAACGAAATGAATTAATTAATATATCAAGACAGCTTATAGCAAGCGATAAAACAGATGAGGCATTAAAAGTTCTTTTGAACTTTGTGAGAAATAATAATTTAAGTGATAAATACTTTGATGAATTAGTTCTACTATCCTCTAAATATAATTCAATAAAAAAGAAGTCTGAAATAGGAATAGTTGGTAATTCAGAATTCAATCTAGAAACCAATCGTATAAGATACGTTCTATTGGAATTAATAAAAAATATTTCTGTAGATACCTCCAAGAATATTAGACAAGTAGAAATATTAGGAAATAATAATATAGTTATTCAAGGCATAAAAGGCAGTAATATTAACATATCAGGAAATTTCCAAATTAGCGATGAAATCAAGAAAGATGAGAAATTGATCGAGAAATTATTAGAAATCCAGAGCAAAGTGAAAATATTATTTCTGGCATCCAATCCTTTAGATACAGACCCATTAAGGTTAGACAAAGAAATCCGAAATATTGAGACTGAATTAATCAGGTCGAAGAATAGAGACCAATTTGAATTAATTAAGTTATCAGCCGTAAGAGTCAAAGATTTACAGGATGCACTTCTATATCATTCTCCGAATTTTATTCATTTTTCTGGTCATGGAAATGGCGATGGGATAGCATTATTGGATAATATTACTGATAAAACACAATTAGTTCAATCTGAACCATTAGCAAATTTATTCAAGTTATTTTCAAATGATTTAGCATGTGTATTTTTAAACTCATGTTACTCCATTAAACAAGCAAAATTGATAAGAAAGTACATTCCGAATGTGATTGGAATGAATACAGCAGTTGCTGATAATACAGCAATTGAGTTTGCAACTGTGTTTTATAAAGGTATTGGTGCTGGGAAAGAAATTGGTTTTTCTTATGAATTTGCGCTTAACTCATTAGACCTTAATAATATTTTAGGGAGCGACATTCCTGTTTATTTGTAAAAAGAATGATTCTTTAAAAATAGAACTTAATTTTATATGTTATAAATAACATTACGATATGAAAATAAATATAATGAGTTGGAATATTGCAGGAGCTAAAGTTTTTGGGAAATTAAACCCACAACCAGATACAGTTGCAAAAGATTATATAAAAGAATATCATCAAGTATGGGAGAATGAAGTTAAAAATTATTTCAGTAGTCATGTCGGAAGTTCAAATCTTCCTGATATTATTTTGTTACAAGAATGTATAGGTTTTATAGATAACAGAGTACCAGATAATATTTCAAAGAGATGGATTTCTGGAAAAGAAATTCTTGATTCTATTTTTAATGATTACGAATGTTTTTTTTTCCCAGCATTATCAAGTACTAAGAATCCTCATCCTAGAAAGTGGGATAAATATAGGAAAGGAGATAAATATTTACCAGAATTTATTGAAGCTCAACAAGGATATGGATTGTGTGTGAAAAATAAAAATATGCTTAGAAAGTTATGGACAAAAAATCCTCTTGAGAACGAACACCATGACAAAGACTACGAACTTGATACAATTGAGAATGAAAAATATGAATCTTGCTTTCAAGCAATCCCAATTTCAACCGGATTATATTTGGGAACAAGAGATACTGAACCACGCCTTGCTATATTAGGTAGGATGAAGTTGAACCCTAATAAATATCTGAATTTTGTCAATCTTCACCTTACAACTTTAAAAGGTGAGCGAGAAGGTAAAATCAGAATTAATCAACAATCTTCGCAAATTAGAATGAACCAAATTAATTTAATTCTTAATTTTATTATTTCTGCATATCAAGAAAGTGATTTGTATAGAATAAATTCAAACATAAGAAATGAAGACATTTGGGTGGTTGCCGGAGACTTCAATTCAATTCCTGAATCACAAGAAATCTCCTTGATGAAAGAAGTAGGTTTTATTGACGGAAATGTAAATAAAAAACTGATAGCACCTGAATTAAAACACTATAATGCTAAGGAGGGAACCAAATGGTCTTTAGATAATGAAAATTTGCCACCAATTGCTCTTGATTATATATTTTGTGGAATAGAAAAATCCTCATTCACAAGTGGAAAAATTAATACGACTAACTCTCTACAGCCTTTTAGGCCAAACTTTCAAGATGAAAATTATCAATCAGATCATGCTGTACTTTATTCAGTTTTTGAATTTGAAGATAGTCCTTAATATAAGAATACAATAGGGCAAATAAAAAAAGCCTGTAACAACGGATCATAAGTAATACAAAGCTACGCAATGTACTACTCATATCCGCAATACGTTACATGCAAGTGTTAAAGGCCGAAACTATATACTGTAATTCGATATAAATCTTAAATAATTGCATAAAACGGATAATATGTTTTGGATTTACAATAAGACTAATAATTTCATATGAACGATTCATTAAACGAGTTTTATTATTGGGGTACAATTTTAGTCATATCAACACTTATTGCGACTTTCTTTCGAAGATTAGATTATCTAATTCTTCCTGGTCATCATGAGTCTATTAGAAATGTCCTATTTAAATGGTGGGTATTTATTTCTGATTTAAAAGTTATTGATTTACCTCGTAAAATGGCGAAAGGATTTATTTTTTTTGAGCAATATTTTTTTGGCAATAAAATAAAATCAATAAGATGGTTTTTAAGAACATTTATTTTAAGTGCTTTATTAACATCTTCAGCAATCTTAATTGGCGAATTTGTAATGCATGCTACAAGGAAATATACAGTATTAGAAATAGTCAATTCAAGTGCCTTTTGGTTATTTAAACATGATTTGAAATTTTTAATTCCTATAAATTATATTTTAGATACTGCAACTATAACAATTACATATTTCATTTTGATATATTTTTGTAAGAATCAGAATTCTTTTATTCGTTCTATTATAATCATAATGGATATTTTAATAGCGTTTTTTTTAGGTTCAATTTGTTATACGCTGGGACATTACTTTGAATTTGGATATTTATCTTTATATGTAAATATAAGCACCTATTATAATGGTCTTATCAATTTTAATTCTATCCTGGATGCATATATTGGTAATTTCTTTTTTGCTAATACAACTTTTATCCCAACTAGCATTTATTTGTCGATATTATTTTTTTTGGTTGTCTCATTAGCTGCCTATCGAATTTCAAATTTTATATTGCTATATATTTTGCAACTTGCGATTGAGACTGATAAGAATATATTTTTTTACACTGGGACACTTCTAAGTTTATTGACTATTTTAATTAGTATTCTAATACGGATTCTACAACTGTTATAATTTTTATTTAATAATTAAAAGAAATGGTAAAGAAAAAGTTATTACGCTTTCATATCTTCATTTTTCTATTTTTCAATTTGCTATCCTGTATTAATTATGAATCTTTAAACGATTTCCATGAGGAGCTCCCAGTGGAGCTAATACAAGTATGTGAATATATATTAAACTCAAGCACACATGGTGGTAAAGAACATAAAGAAGCGTATACATTAATTGATGAGTATTTGTTGAAATATCCGAAAGATAGTCGTGCTTTATATTTAAGAGGATTTCTATCCTCAGCATTGATAGATTACCAACAAAGTGTGAATGATCTTTCTCTAGCAATAAAGATTGGCTTACCTCAACCTCAAAAAAAACTTGCTCTTAATTTAATTAAATCTTATAAAATAGTAATTAAAAGTAGTCAAGTTGAAGGCTTATTACCATTTTTTGAATACTCAGGTAATGTATATAAGAATATCCAAGTAATTTATGACAGCTGTCCTAAGGTTAAAAATGAAAAGATAAAAATAGGGAAATATTATAAAAGGCATTCATATAGTTACTATTGTGAAAATTTAATCACTATAAATGGATATGATTTTAGTAAGACATCAGCTGCTGTACTTGAATTTTTTCCATATCAAAATATTAATGATTTAAACGAAGTTTCCAAAGTGTTTATTAAAACTGAGAAAATTTTAGAAGAAAATGGAGAACATACTTTAGTTCCACATTTAATAAATACACAAATATCTATGTTTGCAAATTTTATTCATTCATGCAATATTAAAAATAATATAACTGAAGCGGAAGATGCTATTTTTTCTTTACGACAATGGTTACTTGATTCAAATAGTCCAGTCGATGCGATATTACTTTCAGGTAATCGAGTCACGCATTCTCGAATAAATTATTTCTTAGGTGAAAAAGAAGGAATGGAAGCGTATAATATTATTGCATCAACAAATTCCTATATAATAAAATTCATATTAGATTTCGAAGAAAATCAATTTATGGATGATTTGATGGATTACATGTTAGTTGAAATAAAAAATCAGAAAAATCCTTATAGGTTTACTATCTCACATGATAGATGGATCAAAAAACTAGAGAAATATAAAGAACCGTATAGTAAAGAAGACAATTATACTTTTGCTGAACTTATTGTTTTAATAGGAGTATGTCACATTAACTCGGGTATTGATAAACTAAATTCATTTGTTTCTGATAAAAGTATACACTCAATAAAAAAAGATATTGTTATAGGTATCATAATGGTAAGATATGGTAGTAATTTAATAAATGATACAGAAATATTCAATAGTTCAAAGATGATCTTGTTAAATAATTCGGTTATTGGATCCACATTTATTGATAAAGATTCGTATAAAGAATCTTGGTTTAATTTAAAAAAGGCTGCAAAAACATTAAAACTACCTGATCCTGGAAATTTTGACGCATATTCAATATATTCTCGCTAACCAGTTATCCTATGAAGCTTCCTGTACATAAGAACATATAATAACTCAATAATTATGAACATAAATCTAACTAATGACAGATTTAATAATACAATAAAAAACTGACTTTGTAGAAAAAACACCTGCATGCAACACGCAATATAGTAAAAAGCGGTGAAGTGCCAATTTGAGCCGGTTTTGGCTCGTGGTTACTTCATGTCAGGCGAAAGGGCATTACTCGCAATCCGCTTCTTGCCATATTGCCAACCGTTAATAAATCCCAAAACCCCAAATCAACCTCCCATCAAATCATCCCCCGAAACTCCTCTTCCGAAATAATTTTTACGCCGAGCTTTTCAGCTTTTGTTCGTTTTGCCGGACCCATTTTGTCGCCGGCAATCAGGTAATCGGTATTCCCGGAAACGGAGCTTACATTTTTGCCACCATTTTCTTCGATGGCTGCCTTTATTCCGTCGCGCGAAAAATGGGTGAAAACGCCACTCACCACGAAGGTTTTTCCGCCAAGTACCTGGC
Source organism: uncultured Lentimicrobiaceae bacterium (assembly GCA_964593705.1). GTDB lineage: Bacteria > Bacteroidota > Bacteroidia > Bacteroidales > 4484-276 > SABY01. The sequence continues at coordinate 5,711 of CAZQIV010000111.1, forward strand.
TTTTGGGTGTGGCTTCATTTTCGACTTCCATTTTAAGTCCAGAGGCTTTTAATCGGCTCACCAAGTCAAGATGGTTTTCTTTTGCAAAATATGCGATTACGCTTTCCGCGATCCGCTCGCCTATTTCATGCACTTCCACAAGCTCATCGTAAGTTGCTTGCATCAACGCGTCCATCGATTTAAAATGTTCGGCCAGCTTTTTAGCCACGGTTTCGCCCACGTAGCGAATGCCCAAAGCAAATAAAACCCGTGGGAATGGAACCTGCCGCGAGGCTTCAACACCATTCAAAATATTTTCGGAGGCTTTTTGTTTGAAACTAACTTTGCGTTCCTTTTTTTCGAGGTCGGCAGGATAAATTTTTTCGAGGCCGTAAATCTGTTCGTACTTTAAATCGTAAAGATCGGCAGCATTATTAACCAGTCCTTTATCAAAAAGCAATTCAATCTTTCCTTCGCCGAGGCTATCGATGTTCATCGCCTTGCGGCTGATAAAATGTTCCAGTTTGCCTTTGATTTGTGGTGGGCATCCTTCATCGTTCGGACAATAAAAGGCTACCTCACCCTCTTTCCTGATCAAAGCTGTGCCACACTCAGGACATGTTGTTGCAAATTTAACCGGAACGGAAAACAAATCCCTGATTTCTGTTTTTACCCCCACAATTTTTGGGATGATCTCCCCGCCTTTTTCCACGAATACCGTGTCGCCGATGCGCACATCGAGCTTTGCAATAATATCGGCATTGTGCAGCGAAGCACGTTTTACTGTAGTTCCCGCAAGCAAAACCGGCTTGAGGTTGGCCACCGGCGTTACCGCTCCCGTGCGTCCTACCTGGTAATCGATCGACACTAATTTTGTGGAAACCTGCTCGGCTTTGAATTTATAGGAGATAGCCCAGCGTGGCGACTTGGCCGTGAAGCCCAGTTCATCCTGCTGCCTGAAGCTGTTTACCTTTATTACTATGCCATCAATGTCGAATTCAAGATCGTGGCGGGCTTTGTCCCAATGGTTTATAAAATCAAAAATTTCCTTGCTGGTTTTACAAATCGTGATGTATCCAGGTACTTTCAATCCCCAATTCCGGGCTTCAGTTAAATTATCGTAATGATTGTTGAAGGGCAGGTTTTCACCTTGCATAAAATAGAGGTAACAATCGAGCATGCGTTTTGCCACTTCGGCAGAATCCTGCATTTTTAAACTCCCGGAGGCCGCATTGCGCGGATTGGCAAAGGGGTTGTCACCATTTTCAACTTTCGCCAGGTTGAGTTCTTCAAATGATTTGTGGGGCATCAAAATCTCGCCACGCATCTCAAAAACCTCGGGATAGGCATCGCCTTGCAAAACCAGCGGGATACTTTTAATGGTTTTTACATTTGTGGTAACCTCATCGCCCTGCACGCCATCGCCACGGGTAACAGCCTGAACAAGCTTCCCGTTTTCGTAGCGCAAACCAATGGCCACACCATCATATTTCAATTCGCAAACATACTCTACCTCATCCTCAATGGTTTTTTTAACGCGTTGGATGAAGTCTTCAATTTCGCTTTCGGAATAAGTATTTCCCAGCGACATCATGGGGTACTGATGCTTAACCTGCTTAAAGTCTTTTGTGATATCTCCGCCCACTCTTTTCGTGGGAGACTCAGGTGAAGCAAATTGTGGGAATTCCTTTTCAAGCTTTTCAAGCTCCTTCAATTTCATGTCGAATTCATAATCAGAAATTGTTGGGTCTGATAAAATATAGTAACGATAATTATGCTCGTGGAGCGCTGTTGCAAGTTTTTCGATACGATCTTTTGCTTCTGCTATATTCATGAATACAATTGATTTTTCGCGATGAAATTATTAAAATTGCTTGAATATGAAAAAATGAGTAATGTGAACAATTGAAGAAACCGGTGAAGTGTCAATTTTTAATATAAAGTTCAAAAAGATTTAAGTCTAAATCTGTCCTATTGTATTTTCCAGGTACTGCAGACATCGAATTTTTTTCCTTTATAAAGTAAGTGTATTCTTCGTAAGGACTAATGCTGATGTTGTAATATCTTACCAGGAAGCCCTGAAATACAAAATCGTATTGATTGTATAACTCCGGCGGGACTGTTAAAGTAGAAAACTGCGGCACAAGGTTTCCAATTTTATTTACATCCCTAAACATGTCTTCATGTCGGCTGATTTGATTTTTTTGAAAGCCTGTAAAAACAATTACAGAAGCAAAAACGACAATACTTAAAAATCTGACAATTTTTAATTTTTTGGAGTGGACATTGATTTTTGACACAAGATCAAAAATTCCCGGAACAATAACTATTGCAAAGGCAATTGAAAAGTATGGCATGGAAGGAACAAGGTAAAAACCCTTTTGTACACTTGTTAGCATCAATGGCAAACTTCCTGATAAACCGATTGCAAGAAAGAGTAAAAAATCAGTTTTAGTAAAAATGAAATTGGATTTTACAATTTTTCTTTTAATAAAAAAAATAATTGTAGTGAGTATCAACACCGGAATCAGCTCGGTAAATACCCGCCATGCAACATCAAGCCTGTAGGAGGTGGTTGGCATTGTGTGAACACGGCCAAGTAATCGTTGAAAAAAATAAATCGACAAGCTTTCACGACCCTCGGGGAAAAGTAGTATCACAAAATATATTAATAAAGGAGCAGAGCTTAAAATACCTGTAAAAATCAACATTTGTTTTAAGGAAATCTTTTTTGTAATAATCCAAAAGACAAAAGGAAATATCAAAGGAAAAAAACCTGGTACGCCTTTGCTAAAGCTTGCAAGAAAAATGAATACTCCTGACAAAAACCATTTAAAGAAATTTGTTTTTCCTGAAATTATCTGCCTGTAACTAATGATGATAGAGCTTAGCGTGAAAATGCTAAGTGTATTCTCAAGCATATTATTACGAAAAGACCAGTGGCAGATCGGGATGATGATAAAAAATAAAATTGGTAGCCATCCATAGTCCCTGTATTTTTTATTGTTCCTAAAAATTGTTTTCCATAATTCATTGATTAAAACAAGGTGCAACAGCAACATGATGAAGGTGTATATTCTTTCCACATAAATACTATCTCCCAACATTTTAAAAAAGAGCGCTTGTATGCCAAAAACTAATGGGGGTTGCTCATGAAAAGATGGAATCCCTTCAATATTTAAGGCACTATATTGAGGGAACCAAAATGTGCCAAATCCGATGGATAAGTTGTGTGATACGCTGCTGTAAAGCATTGCATCCTGAAACATAGCATGTTGTATTAAAACAGGAAGGGTAAGGCCGAAAACAAGGGACAGTGTAAATACCCAAAATATTGATGAGGTTTTTTTATTTAAGAACCACATTTCTATTTCTTTAAATAAACATATTTTTTATTTGCTCGAGGTTCGTTTGTTTTCCTTCGTTTCGCGATTCTATTGCAGCTTTGGTAAAATAGGTGTGATTTTCAAGAAATCTAACTTGCAGTTCATACCATGCCCTAAGGGTTGTTTTGTTTATGTTCATAAGGTTCCACTCCAACTTAAGCCGGTGCGAGATCATGTAAAAATCTTCACGACCCAGGTAGTCCAAATCGGCGTCACAAATAATCATTTCTAACTGGTTGGATGCGCTTTGCGGCAGCTTGGTGGTCATGATCATTTTACAGATGCACTTAATTTCATCGGGCTTATAGTCATACTCAGGCAGGGTTTCCTTTGCAATTTCACACGAAGCCTCTTCGTGGCCGGTGTATGTTCTCAACATTCCTGAATCGTGAAAAAGCGCTGCCGTTTCTATTAAAATTTTTTCATGCTTCGAAACTTTTTCGTGGGTAGCAATCCTTTCGGCCGAATGATAAACATCAAGGGTATGATTGATATCATGATAATACAAAGTCGGCTTTAATTCCTTTTCAAGTTTTGTGAGAATGCATTTTTTTACACCGTCAAAATCCATTGGTATTGTACATTTAAGGGTTATACACTAACAAAAAAAGCCGGAAACTTTATTTCCGGCTTCCTTGTTTTCGTTTATCGAAAATACACCTTAATAAGATACGATCTTCTGCCAGTTAAATTTCCTGGGATTGATGCACATTACCGGTATTTGTGAGGTATTAAAAATAATTTGTTCATCCCACGAACCAAGAATAAATCGTTTAAAACTTTGATCTGGATCGGTCATGATCATGATAAGGTCAGCATTGTTTGAAGTAGCATAATCGACAACCTGCTTGGCAAAATTGGTATTTTTTTGCGCCACCCTGATGGTATAGCTGATGTCGTTTTTACCAAAAAATTCGGTGATTTGTTTCACAGCCTCATCAATGTGCTCTCCGCCCATTTGAAGGATGTGAATTTCTGATTTAAATTGTCTGGCAATGTGTGCCGCCCATTTGGTTTTTTCCCAGGGGCCTGCATCGCTGGTAATGGGGAGTACAATATGGCCGTATCCTTCATCAAACGAACGTTTTTGCATTACAATTACCGGGGCCGGTGAGCTGGTTACCACTTTTAATGCATAACTGCCGGTAAGGTGTTGAATTCCTATTTTACCGTGAGTTCCAAGATACAGCAGGTTGGCTCCCAAATCTTTTGCAACTTCACTTATTGTTGTAAAAATTGAGCCTTCACGGGCTATACCTTCTGCCTCAATACCATAGTTTGTTTTCAGACTGTCCACAATTTCGCTCAGTTTTCCCTTTATGACTTGCTCATCAAGGCTTTCTTTTTTAAGTTGAGCTTTGGTGGTTTTGTCGATTACATGAAGTACAACAACTTTGTAATTCAGGAATTTTGCTGCTTCAGCAGCCTGACTGATAGCATTGTCGCCAACTTCTGTAAAATCGGTGGGGACTAATACTAAGTTATTCATATTCTCGGTCATGATGATTTATGTTATTAGTGTTAGTTCAATCTTTCATGATGTTAAGCCACAAAAATAGAAATTTTTTCGTTGGAATAACTGTTCTAATTTATTTTCGTGTACTTTCTGCCAATTTCTCATCAGTAAGCAATTGTTTTTTCAGCACTCCATACATTTGCTTTACAATCGAAGCAACCGGTGCATTGGTATTGTTCAACAGGATAATAGTAATTTTATCATCGGTATATCGGGTTAGCGTTGCGGTAAAACCATTCCAAAGGCCATTATGATAAACCACATTTTTCCCGTCAATTTCCTTAAGCCTCCAACCAAAGCCGTAGTTGTATTCACGGCCTCTCGATAATTTTATTTTTGTAAATGAGATTCTAAGTATTGAATCGCTTACTAAGGTGTTGGAATATAGCGCCTGATCCCATTTTAACATATCCTCAGCGGTTGTATAGATGCTCTTGTCGCCAAGAACTTCATCAAGCGGGTTGTGGGCAAACTTACGGTACTGGTAGCCTTTGCGAATAAATCCTGTTGCAACATTTTTAAGGGTATCGCTTACTTCTTTATTCCAGGCAAAGGAGTTGTTCATTCCAAGGGGATCAAAAATTTCCTCTTTTACAAACTCATAAAACCGCTTGCCCGAAACCCTTTCCACCAGCAAGGCCAATATGGCGTAGCCGGTATTGTTGTAGAGATGGCGGCTTCCCGGCCTGAAGTTTAACTGGGGGCTATGCTCGTTAATAAGTGTTAGCACATCTTCGTTTGTGATTGGCCTATCTTTTTCCCAAAAATTATCAACAAAATACATGTAGTTCTGCAAACCTGAAGTGTGCTGTAATAGTTGTTTTATGGTAACCCGCCCGAAGGGAAACTCAGGGATAAATTTTGTAAGCGAATCGCTTAAATCAATTTTTCCACGCTCGTAAAGCATAAGCACACTCATGGCAGTAAATCCTTTGCTTACCGATGCAATCTGAAATCTTGTGTTGAAGTTTAATGGCGCTTTTGTGTAAAGATCGGCATATCCGCCGGAATATTCATAAACCGGGTATCCTTCAATAGCAACCAGGGCATTCCCGTTAAAGCGGTAATTCTTCATCACTTTTAATAAAAGCGAATCCAGGGTATGGATTTCCGTTTCCGGGATTGGAGCTTGTATTTCTTCGCTTACGAGCTTGGGCACAAACACTGGCAAAGTATTATTAGACGGGTTGCTGCAACTGATGAAAATTGCTACCACACATAAGAAAATTGCCTTGTATCTTGCCATATTAATTTAAAATTCAATCGGCAAAAATATTTAAATTCTTAAACTGAAAAATTCATGAACTGTTCACATTGCCGTATTTTTTGCCGAAAGAGCCAAGTTTCCTCTGAAAATTCGAGGGCTAACCCCCTGAAATACTTTATTAACTTTTTTCACTACTGTCCGACTAAAATAGATAGACTCTTGTTTTTCACGGACGATAGTGATTTTTTTCCTTAAAGGATTTTATAAAATGAGATTTTGGATGATAAAAATAAAACAAGCTATTTATTGTTTTATTGGTTAAATTTTAGTTCGGATACTGAAACATTAATGCTTGATGGTAAAAGTTTACGGTGTAAAACTGTTGGATGATCTTCGGTTTTTGGAAATGCGTGGTTTGTTTCATGCCTGCCTTCCAAAAGAGGTTTGCGATGCAGCTTCAAAATTTAAATTCATTGCCGGAAAGCAGCGAAAGGTTTTAGGCGAGTTGCTTTTGAGGGCCATTGTTTTTCGCGATTATGGCATTCCTTCGGGTGATTTACTTATCGATACCACCGAAAAAGGTAAACCCTACCTGGCTTCCCATCCCCACATTCACTTCAATATTTCACATTCGGGTCATTGGGTTGTAATTGCATTTTCGTTGGCAAAGGTGGGTGTGGATGTTGAAAAAATAAGGAATGTAAACCTCGGCATTGCACAACGATTTTACTCGGAAGAAGAAAAACTGCAATTATTTTCACTCCCCACCAATAAACAAATTGATTATTTTTTTAATCTTTGGACACTCAAAGAAAGCTTTTTGAAAGCCATTGGTACCGGATTAACCTTACCCCTGAAATCGTTTACTATCCGGCAAGCTGACGGAGGGTTTTGTTTGTCAGACAATGACGATTACAGCCCTGCAATATTGAAACAAATCAAAATCGAGAAAAATTACAAATTGTCAGTATGCAGTTTCGAGGATGAAATCGCTAAAAGTTTCACAGCTTTTTATATTAATGATCTCCTGGAAATATTGAATAGTTAGAAGAACGACAGATGAAGAATTACAAAAGCTTGACCCTGCGCCTTAGCCTTGCCATATTATCAATTGTTTTGGCCATATTTTTATTCATCCTTTTTATCAATTACCTTATTTCGCACAATCTATTGCTTGATGATGCGCGTAAGGATGCCGAAAATATCTCGAAACTCACGGTAAGCCAAATCGAAGAAGCCCTGAATACGGTTGAACTCCCCACCAATTATTTGGCTCAATACCTGGCTCAAAATAAATTAAATACCACCGAATTTTCGAAGATGCTTAAATTGCTAAGCGAAAATGACGATCGGGTCATCAGTAGCTTTTCGGTTTATTTTAAAAACGAAAAAAATTTGAACCGCGATAATGTAAAATTTCATTTTCATAAAAAGGGTTTTAATGAGGCCGATTTGATGGAAAATTATAAATCCCGAATTATTAAATGGGCCGATCTCTTGCGAAAGGAAAATAAATCGTTCTGGTCGGAGCCATACAACGATGACGACACCGGTGAGTTAACGGCAGCTTATATCGTCCCTGCATTTATTAGCAATACCGATTCTACGCCAATAAAGGGCTTGATTGGTGTTGAGTTCAGGCTGAAATGGTTAAAGGAAGTTATTGAATCGAAAAAGGCATTTAATTACGACTACGTTTTTATCCTATCCAAAGAAGGGAAGCCGGTGCTTAGACCCGGGGTGAGTTTTGATGCCGATACCGACATTTTCCAGGTTGCGAAACAATTGAATAATCCCGAAATTGTTGACCTTGCCGAAAAAATGATAGCCGGAGAGAGTGGCTCTGCCGAAGTTGGAGGCGTATTCCAGGATATGAAATCCGTGTTGTATTTTATGCCCGTGCCTTCAACAAACTGGTCGTTGGCCGTGGTTTTTCCAAAGCGTGATCTTTTCAGAAGTTTATATATCACCACCATAAAATTAGGTATTACCGGGCTTATCGGTTTTTTACTGATTTTATTTGCTGTAATGATTATTACAAAACGATTGACTAAACCGCTGCAGGATCTTTCGTTTACAGCGCGGGAAATTGGAAAGGGTAATTTAAAGGTTGCTTTTCCTGTGTTGAAAAGAAATGATGAGGTGAAGATACTTAGTGAATCGCTCGATACCATGCAACGAGAGTTACAGGTTTATATTAATAACCTGGTAAATACTGAGAAATATAAGGAGCGGATTGAAAATGAGCTAAAAGTTGCACAATCCATTCAAATGGGATACTTACGCAAAGACTTTATTTCTTTTTCAAAAAACCAGGCATTTAAACTTGTGGCCGAAATAAAACCTGCCCGGCAAATAGGTGGTGATTTTTACGAATATTTTATGATTAGCGATACTGAACTTTGCTTTGCCATTGGCGATGTGGCAGGAAAAGGCGTGCCGGCAGCTTTGACCATGGCCATTGTTTTAACACTTACCCGCTCCGGAAATTACCAAAAAGAGACTTTGAATAAAGTGGTGGAAAAGATGAACAATACGCTCGTGGTTCAAAATGAAAATGCCGTATTTACTACTTTTTTTATTGGTATCCTTAACCTCGAAACCGGGAATCTTGAATTTTGCAATGCCGGTCACAACTACCCCTACCTTATAAAAGGTGAAGACCTTTTTGAAGTGAAAGCAACGCATGGCCCGGCATTGGGCGCTGTTGAGGATATTCATTATAAATCGGGCAGAATGAAGTTGAAAAGTGGAAGCAAACTGCTTTTATATACCGATGGTGTAATTGATGCTGAAAACCCGGCAAAAGAATTTTATGCCAAAATAAGGTTGGAAGCTAACCTTACCGAAAACCTTTCTAAAGATATATCGCATATTTCCAAAGATTTAATAAAGCAACTCAAAAAGTACACAGGTTCGGCGCAGCAATCGGATGATATTACTGTTTTATCAATTCAATATGATGGCCTGGAGAAGAGCAAAAGTCATCCGATGAATAATGCTTAAGCATAAGACACTTTGCATAAGGAAACAATGCTACTTCCAGAAGTAATTCATCGGATGACTAAAAACCGATAACCTGGAAAGTCATCCGATGAATAGTGCTTTAGCAAAGGACGCCTTGCATAAGGGAATAATGCTACTCCCGGGAATAATTCATCGGATGACTATTGCAGGAACACAAGTCACACCGTGAATTCTTTCTAAGAGAAAAGCAGTCCCGATAGCTATCGGGATAAAACACAACTGCCCGGAGCTATTCACGGTGTGACTTTTCGTTTTCGTTTTTTCAATACTTTTGCATCTATCACTCCACCACTCCACCACTCCATTACTCCATTACTCCAATACTCCAATACTCCAATACTCCATCACTCCATCACTCCAATACTCCATCCCTCCAATTTCTCCCATCTCCCCTCTAACTTCTGTTATTGCCTGGGGCTATTCACGGTGTGCCTTGAATGCGTATTTATTTAACTACCTCCACAATTTGTGTAATGGTTTTGCCGCCTGTTTTTAAGCGTACAAGGTACGAACCACTTTGTACTTCTTTCCCGCTTTGGTCCGTGCCGTTCCATAGTAGCCGCTGCCTTTCGGGTGGCAGTGTTTTGTTGCAAAGTGTTTTTATCAATTTCCCTGACATGTCGAAAACCGAGAGGTTTATGTTTTGGTGTTTTGTATTATCCCCCGGGGAGGCTCGCCTCGCGAAGCGGGCCGATGGCTCAAATTCGATAAAAATGTTGTTTGCCCCCGGGTTTGGGTAGATTTTCAATTCTGTTTCCCCTGGTATTTCACCATTTATATTTGTAAGCACATCGTATTTTGAGAACCTGATATACTGCTGGTTTAGCTCATGACTACTCCACACATATACTACATATAATTTATTTTTTGAGAATAACAATTTAGGCATATTGCATAAATTATCAGAATAATCAATTGGATGGCTAAACCAAGTGTTTTCAATATTATAATAGTGAATTAGTTCAGTTTCATGTTCGTTTGAAACATAATATTGAGTTTCCAGCACGTTAATATTATTGTTTTGGTCGATAGCAATTTGTTGCCCTTCCTGTCGCTTGTCTGTCCCGGAAACTATTTCAGGGGGTAACCAGTTACTTCCATCTTTTTTTGTATGCATTGTTCCTTCAAATCCAAACCCTGGTGGAATAGAGGATATTTTTCGGTATGCTGTTTCAGGAATGCTCTGATTATTTAATGCAATATCTATATCAACAATGATAGTGTCATTACTTATCACTTCAGGAAATTCCCAGCAATTTACGTCAGTTTTGAATAAAAAATATTCTGGTTTTTCAATCCCGAATTCTTGATAAACTCCCGACCAATGCATGATAGAATCCTCAATTGAATACCTTGCAGGTAAATGGCCAAATGTAGAATCACAATAAGGACAAAAAATATTGCCCCAGCCATTATTATCATTATAACTGTAGTACATATCAATACTGCCCATTTGGGAGCCAATTAACCAGAAAATGTATAACTTGTCTTTTTGATTAATGGCAATTGAACCATAATGCGACCCCGTCATACCTACAGAAACAGTAATGGGTTCGCTCCATTGAGATCCGTCCCAAGTAAGCATTTTTATCAAACGACCTCCCGGTGTTATACCATTACCATCGTGTGTATATGTAACATATAGCTTGTTTTTACTGTTGCATGCAATACGGGGTTGTTCCATAACAAGTTCAGTATTGCACAGAAGATCAAGCGGTTCTGACCAGGTAAGACCGTCATCTGCTGATTTGGCATAGAGGATAAGCCAATGGTTCGAAGAAACTTTTTGGGACCATACCAAATGTATCACACCACTATGGTCGATTGCCATATCAGGGTTAAGTAGGTATCCTCCTAAATTATTAATGTTTACCGGCTCTGTCCATTCCTGCCCGGAAATCGATTTTGATAGTGATATAAATAGTAGTGTTGTAATGATTAAACCGAAAAAGAATTGTCTTTTCATAAGGGTTGGTATTTAATAACCCGGCAAGGGTTTCATCCATATACCGGCTGAAATCCCCGCCAGGTTGATAGTTTCCTTAGTTAATGATGGTGATCTTTTGGCTGTCCGAAATTATTCCGTTGCATTTAATGGTACAAAAATAAATGCCTGCATTCAACTCGCCGGCAAAAAATGTTGTACTGTGTTTTCCAGCCTCCTTGTTTCCTTCATCCAGGATTTTTACAAGTTTTCCCGAATAGTCGTAAATGTTTAATACAACAATTGCATCTTCCATCAATTCATAATTTAGCGTAGTATTACCAACACATGGGTTGGGAATATTTTGCAATAATCGGGCGGATTTGTTATCGCTCAAATCCGTTTCAGCTTGTAATATTGTTTCTTCACCTTTAAACAAAAGTGATATTAAATAATCGCGGTTTTCGGAATATTGTTTTTCTGATTGGGGTTTATATTCCGCCAATGCGCCTATTGGTGCCGATTTAAGGCTGTCGTTTTCTATTTTGAGGTAAAGATTGCCCAGGTCGATGATGGCGAAAAGCGAATCGGCAAATGCGGGTGGGTTTTGGATTACACTTTCGTACCACGATATTGCTGTTTGGTAGTTTTGGAGTTTAACATCGCAAAGGTTTGATAGGAAATTAGCAATTTTCACAAGTTCATCATTGCTTTGTTGGTTTACGATGCCGGTATAATAGTTCTTTAGTGATGAATAATTATTGGTAGCAACTCCTTCAATAGCGAACAACTCCTTGAGCAATGCCATGGCGTATTTTGAACTTGGGTAAGTTGCCACAAGTTGCTGATAAGCATTTTGGGCTTGTGTGTAGCTTCCCGAATCAGCCAAAGTTTGCGCTGTATAAAACAATTGCTCATCGGAGCCTGGTGCGGGGTTTTGAACCTGGAGGGTTCCATACAGGAAGCCACGAATAATATGAGGTTGAGGGGCATAGGTCTTCCTGTGGGTTAAAGTTGGTGCCCCAATAGTTGTATATCACCTCAAGGTTTGGCGCAATACCAACTGGGTCGGGGGCGTACCCAACAAGGCAACTATTGTCTTCATCGTAAATGGCATTAAACCGCAGTTCGTACGGAAATGCCCCGTTGGTAGCGTAAACCTGGTTTACGCTATTATCGTGTATTTGTTGGGTTTCGTGTACATAATTTGCGCTTCTTATTCCATATATCGATACTTCACTATTATTCAAACTAACAACCCCGAAATCGTTATTATAAATATTATTCAATCCGGATAAATCTACGTTGCTGTTATAAATCCGTATTCCTTTACCATCACCATTATCATTTTGTATATTTGAAATATCACAATTAGAGATTAATTTTTCTTCGTTAGTGTTCAGTCCGGATTCATTGATGTGTATTCCATTGTTTAAATATCCCGAAATTGTACAATTTGAAATCTCAAATGACTGGCTATTCCCTACGTATATTGCATAACTTATTGTTTGATCGGACGATAAAATTTCTGGGACTACATTAAAATTACAATTAGATACGTGGAAGACAGCTGCATCATCTCCACTAATTTTAGTATTTACAAATGTTGAATTTTGTACAGTGGCGCGATAACCAGAATAAAAAATAGAATTCGTTATATTCACGTTATTAAAAGTACCTCGATCAACCTCAAAACTAATGTTGCAGTTTACCGCGTTAAGTTCATTAACCGAAAGTGAGATTAACGGTGAAATAACTATAAAAGTAAGTATGTTTTCAAATGAATCGGAAATAAAACTTACACCATCGCCAATTGAAAAATTATCGGCATAAATAAATATTTCAGAGCCAGGATACAGAATATATTCTGAAATATTTTCTACAGTAACATTATTACCCATATTAAATGTTGAACCCGGCCAACTGAATATTAAACATTGGTTCAAAATGTAAATTTGAGAATTATCATGAAATGATATTTCACCACCTCCATAAATATAAAGCAAATTTGATGAAATGCCGATAAGGCCCCGATAATTTCCTACTTCCCCGGAATTAATAATTTGATGTAAAAGAGTTGGGTAATCAAGCCCGGTAGATATTTTAATTTCACCAGGGTCATTAATAAGCGGTGTTTCGTTTATAATGGTTTCTTTCGTCGATATCCAGTTCCAACTTTCATTTATATTGATGTAGTTATCCGAATCAACATCCACCGTTGAAAGGTTTGTACCGGAATAAACCGCTTCACCAAACGGTGTGTTACCGGTTAAAGACGAGAACAAATGATAGTTTATTTCCCCATGGTTGTAGGTAATACCACTCCGTACTTCATTTTCGGTAAAAGCTCCGTTTGGTGCCAGGTCATCGGCCCTGCTTGCACTTTGACTTGCACCACCGGCAGTAATTACAATGGTACCTTCGTCTTCCAACTCGGGAACAAAACCACCGGATTTGGGGAATGAAAGGTAAACGACTTTCCTGTGTGCAGGAATATTGCCCAGCCAGGTTGCTAATTCGCTGTCATAGACCTTTTGGTTGTCGTAGCTGTAAAAGTAGCTGCCGCCGCTGAAAGGATTGGTTCCACCGTGGCCCATAATCCATACAAAGAGGAAATCGTCTTCGGTGATGGTGCTGGCAAGGTTGGTAAAGGAGGATTGGATGTTGGATTCTGTGGCGGCAAAATCTGTCACTACTTCATAACCATAATGATATTCTGCCTGGTAGCGGATGTCTTGCTGATAAAAGGTAAAATCATAACCATCATTGAACAATACATGCACGTTAGCATCGGTGTAACCTTTATCAAACACCAGCATTTCCCAATTAAGGTAGGCATCGTTCCAAAACTCATCAAAACCATGTGTTGGGTGTGGGTCGTTGCCCCCATTCCATTGCTCGGTGTCCGGTATCGTTGAACCGGGGTTCATATTTCCGCCAATAATTATGGCGTACTTTTCCTGGGCTGTAAGTGTGCCCATAGTGGCAAACAATGCCACGATCATTACTGCAAAAAAGTTTACTTTTTTCATCTGTTTAAGAATTTAGTTGTTAATAAAATTAATTTTGCAGACTATTACCGGTTTGGGGGAATCCGGCTGTATTGATTATTTGCGTGATCGCAGCCGGTTCCCTTGTTGCCGGTTAAAGTCTCGATTAAAAATTGCATGATGGTATTATGGAAGAAACATCCAATATCTAACATCACACATCGGACACCGAAGTGTCGGTGCAGGCTATCTTATATCAAATTGGTTCATTCCAATATCCCCATCCACATTATCTAATAATCTCCACGGTTCGTGTAACAGTGTTCCAACCTGACTGCAGGCGTACGAGGTACAGGTATGGTGCATTCTCCTTTCTGTTTTTACCTGTAACCTTCCATAATTGCCGATAGACACCGGGTGGTTTTATTTCGTTGATGAGTGTGGCGATCTGTTTTCCGCTTATGTCGAAAACCGACAGATCGATATGTTGGTGTTTGTTGTTTTCAAATTCGATGTACACATTGCCATGTGACGGGTTGGGGTAGATTTTTAGTACGGGGGATGGGTTAGTAACTTCTGTGGTATTGGTAACGATATCGTATTTTGTAAAATAAAGATCTCCATAAAATTCTTTTTCAATTACCCATGTTTTACTATACACACAATAAAGTTGGCTATTACTAAATAGTAGTTTCGGGAAATTAACAATGTAACAAGAATCGATGAATTGCCCCATCCATGAATTGCCCTTCTTTTTGTAATGTACCAGTCCATAGCCACTCGCAGTTTCATTTTGCTCCACTACATGCACATCATCATTTTGGTCAATTGCAATTTGCTGGTATTGTTGCAGTCCATTTGTGCCTGCAACCAGTTCGGGAGCACCCCAAAAATCCCCTTCCTTTTGTAGGTGCAGGGTCGAATCGGTTGTAAACCCAACAGAAATTGTTGATTTTTTGCGGTAAGCACTTTCAGGAATATCATCAATGTTTAATGCAATATCAAGGCCTACTTGTAAAGTGTCATTTACAGGATTTTGTGGTGGATCCCAAGCATTAAACAAATAATCGTAGTAAAAATATTGCAATCGCTCGCCAAAATATGCTGTTCCGGCTGAGGCACCAATCCAATGTAGTGAATTATTTTTATCAACAGCGACTTCCATCAAGGCATAAATTTCATCATTTCCCGGATAGGGGCAAAAAGGATCAGACCAAATATTGTTTTCGAGATATCTGAAATAATCATCTCCTGAAGGCCCGTGATCCCAAAAAACATACACCCTGTCGTTGTTGTCAATTAAAACATTGTTGTAATGCGATCCCGGCATTCCTTCCGAAACAACAATAGGTTCGCTCCATTGGTGGCCATCGTAAGTGAGCATTTTTATCAGCCTTCCTTCGGGTGTCCAGCTATGGCCATCGTGGGTGTAGGTAACATACAGCTTGTTTTTGCTATCGCAGGCAATGTGGGGTTGCAACATCCACAGGTCTGTGTTTTGCAAAAGATCCAAAGGTTCTGTCCATGTCTGGCCATCGTCTTCGGAGTAGTTGTACATAATCAGCCAGTGCGTTTGTGTAATGTTGTAGCTCCACACCACGTGTATTACCCCGTTGTGGTCAATCGCCATGTCGGGGTGCATACTGTAGCCACCAAGGTTGGTTATGTTAATGGGTTCGGTCCATTGCTGTTGGGCAGGGAGGGAAAAAGGGAGGAGGAGGAAAACGAATATTGTCCAAAGGACTCCTTTCGGAGAATAACGATGGCTATCGGGATGAATGTTGCATTTTAAATTGTGAATGGGGAGAGAAATAAGCTTTTGTTGATATGAAAAAGGTTTCATAATATTTTTGTTTTATCAATGAAAGGGACATGTTATGACTGGCGATTATACAAATTATTTTTTGAAAATCCAAGTGATATTTTGTATTTATTTTTAGGGGGGGGGGCTTAATTGCTTGATTGTATGATGTTTGTGGCAAGTGCGTTTTTGTATATTTTACTTATGGAAATTGCAAAATCAATCAACCTTTCTTCAAGGTCATATTTTCTTTCGGGTATTTTCATTTCTTTATTTCTTATTCTTCATTAATAGTTCTTATTTATTCAACTTCTCCAAAGGAGTCCTTCGGTTAAATATGCTCAAGTATTAATTCCCTTGACTCACTTGCGTCTTCTGTTGCTCCGCTTGAAGTAACTACGATTATTCCGTTATCTTCTAACTGGCTGGCAAAAGCACCTGATTTGGGGAATGAAAGATAGACCACCTTTTTGTGTGCCGGAATATTGTCGAGCAAAGTGTTGAGTTGGCTGGCATAGATCTTTTGGCCGTCATAACTATAGAAATAGCCGCCTTGAAAAGGATTGGAGCCGCCATGTCCCATTATCCAAACAAACAAAAAGTCGTCTTCGGTGATGGTAGAGGCAAGCGTTGAAAACTGGCTTTGAATGGTCGATTTGTTGGCGTTTTCATCAACAACAGAGGTATGCCCATTTTCACCAGCTTTGTAGCGGTCGTCTTGGAGTGGAAAAGTAAAATCATGAACAGGATCACCTCCAAACAAAACATGCACATTATCCACATCGTAGCCTTTACCAAAATCTTCGTTGATTAGCATTTCCCATGCCAGGTACAAATCGTTCCAAATCTCATCAAAGCCATAAGGGCCGGGGTTTTGTCCCCCGTTCCACTGTTCGGTAGCAGGGATGCTGCTACCGGGGTTCATATTTCCGCCAATTATTATGGCGTACTTTTCCTGGGCTACAAGTGTGCCCATAGTGGCAAATAGTGCCACCAATACTACTGCAAAAACTTTTTTAGTTAACATCTTGTAAAATTTTAGGTTAAACATTCATTTTTTAGACAATCGGTTTATTTAATTATTTCCACAATTTGTGTAATGGTTTTCCTGCTTGATCCGCCGAAGCTTCGTGCAGGCGATCCTGATCCGCCGAAGCTTCATGCAGGCGTTCCCGGCTCCGGGCCTACGATGTACGAACTGCTTTTTACCTCCTTCCCGTTTTTTTTTACCTGATATTCCTGTGGAAAAGTGTATTTGGAATTCAGCGTTGGGGGTGCTTTTTTTGTACCCGTGCTGAAATGTTGGCCTCGTGTAAAGAATTGAATTGGGTAGAAAGTATGCCATGTTTTGTTTTTTAAGATTGTAACAAAGTAAATCAATTATTTTGGTATCCATAATGTTTTGTTCAATTTTTAACATCGTATTTAAGAAAAAATAACATAGAAAATATGCAGGATATTATGTTTGATAATTACTTGGGAAATGGGAGGTTTCCTGCCTGTGTTTCATGCGGCAAGAAAAGTCATCCGATGAATAGTGCTTAAGCATAAGACACCTTGCATAAGGGAACATCGAAACTCCCGGGAGTGATTCATCGGATGACTATAGCCCGAACACAAGTCACACCGTGAATTCTTTCTAAGAGCAGGGCGGGTTTTTAAAAATAAAGCACAACTGCCCGGGGCTATTCACGGTGTGACTTGCCCGGGATACTGAAAGTCAGGGCTTCACTTAAAGTGAAACCCTGACTATTTAAAGTTGCGCTACTGCCCGGCAGTATTCACGGTGTGACTTATATCGGGTGACCAGCAAAAGTCATCCGATGAATATTGCTTAGGTAACTGACACTTTGCATAAGGGAACAATGCCACTTCCAGAAGTAATTCATCGGATGACTGTACAAGGTGCTGAAAAAAATTCTGGTGAAAATGTACAATCCTATATCAAAAATCATATATCGGAAATCTGATTTTTTTTGATATATCAGATGTCCGATGTGTGATGTTTGATCTGGCCACATCACTCCGCAACTCCAGACGCACGTCCGTGCGTCTCTCCATTCCATTTCCCCCTAACCTCTCCCCTCTAACCTTAATGCCATTAAGTTTAGCCATCAATAAAAACGTAAGAAGCATTTAACCCAACTT
>CAZQIV010000112.1:0-23527 GCA_964593705.1 uncultured Lentimicrobiaceae bacterium
GGAAGTTTTGAAAGGAGACCTGCCTCGCCGGCAAGGCTGGAATCTGTTTACAGTGATAGCCTTTATTTACATCCACAAAAATGGTAGTAATACCCAAAATATAAAACATGCAACAAATCCAATCATCCAACAAAAATCCAATTTATGCACTGACAAAAACCTGGAATCCCATCAATTTTCAGGGTGGAAACCGAAAGAAGAATTATTTTGAAGGATGGTATTTTAAAAATGTATCTGCAAATTCTAATCATATCTGGTCGGTGATTCCCGGTATTTCAATTGTTAATAATCAGAACAAACACGTTTTTATTCAATTCATCAATGGCAAAACTGCCGAAACATTTTATATTGAGTTCCCGCTTTCTGATTTCAGTTATTCTCAAAAGGAATTTTCAGTAACCATTGCTAAAAATCATTTTTCTCTACAGGGATTCAGCCTGGATATTGATGATAAAAAAACAGGGTTCAAAGCAAAGGGCAAAGTTAAATTTCAAAATATTCATCCGCTTGGCTCAACATTATTAAATCCCGGAATCATGGGCTGGTACTCCTTTGTACCTTTTATGGAATGTAATCACGGCCTGGTAAGTATGGATCATGAATTGTCAGGAAATTTGCAGATCGATAATCAGGAAATCAACTTTGATGGGGGCAAGGGTTACTCCGAAAAAGACTGGGGTCGCTCGATGCCTTCGGCCTGGATTTGGATGCAAAGCAATCATTTCGACAAAGCAAAAACTTCCTGTATGTTGTCGGTTGCTAAAATTCCCTGGCTCAAAAGCTCGTTTACCGGATTTTTGTGTGTTGTTTTATTGGATGGAAAAATTCATCGTTATGCCACTTATACCGGGGCAAAACTTATAAATATCACTTTGAAGAACGACTTGGTAACTATTGAAATCCGGGATAAAAAGCATCTCATTAAAATCTCAGCCTTACATTCAGCCCGGGGCTTATTGGTCGCCCCTCTGAATGGTGCCATGGATCGCCGCATTGCCGAAAGTGTGGATGCTAAAATTAATCTGGAAATTTGTACCCTTTCGGGTAATGAAATATTTTCGGGAAAAGGATGCACAGCAGGATTGGAACTCGTGGGAGATATGACTGAATTGCCCATTTAAAATAGACCTTCTGAAATTTTATTTGAATGGATTATATTTTTAAGTTAGCAATCTAAATTGGACTGTTAACTGGAGACTGAAGACTAAGGACTATTTTTTCCCTCGTCTCTCTTCCCAAAGTTGCTTAAAACTTTTGGGAGCAAACTCGGGCAAAGTTCTTCTGGGTCCCCAGGCTTTTTTCATGATCATATTCATGGCCATATTCTTCAGCTTTCCTCCACCAAAATCCATCATCCATCGGTTTGAAAGACCTTTTTTGACAATGGCCTGCACAAATTTTTCTGTTCGGGTAACGTATCCTGATTGAACCGATTCGTACCTGTTGTAAAGCAACAATTCGTGCAAGTTGATCTTAACCGGGCAGACTTCAGTGCATTTTCCGCAAAGCGAAGAAGCAAAACTAAGATGTTTAAACTCTTTCATTCCGCGCAAATGCGGCGTAATAACCGAACCTATTGGACCGCTGTAAGTTGAATTATAGGTATAGCCTCCAATATTTTTGTACACCGGGCAAACATTAAGACAAGCACCACATTTAATACACGAAAGCGCCCTGCGTTGTTGCTGATGCTTTAAAATCTCGGTTCTTCCATTATCTAAAAGCACTACATACATTTCGGTAGGGCCATCAATTTCCCCGGTTTGCCTCGGTCCCGAAACTATCGAATTATAAACGGTAAGATCCTGCCCTGTACCATGCGATGCCAACAATGGCCAAAATAGTTGCAAATCGCGATAGGAAGAAATAATTTTTTCTATCCCTGTAATAGCGATATGCACTTTGGGAAATGATAACGACATCATTCCATTGCCTTCATTTTCGGTGAGGGCAATAGAACCCGTATCAGCAATCAGGAAGTTAGCACCTGTAATGCCGGCCCCGGCTTCACCAAATTTTTTTCTCAGCTTTTGCCTCACAAAATGCGTTAATTCCTCCGGGGTAATGTCTTCCGGGGTTGAAAACTTTTCGTGAAACAGCGCTGCAATATCTTCTTTTGATTTGTGCATGGCAGGGGTAACTATATGATAGGGCTTTTCGCCGGCTACCTGCACAATGTATTCTCCAAGGTCTGTTTCAATGGTTTCAATCCCTGATCTTTCCAGGGCATCGTTCAGTTCCATTTCCTCGGTAATCATCGATTTGGATTTAACCACCATCTTCACTTCATGCTTAATCATAAGTTTCATGATTTCACTCACTGCCTCTTCGGCTGTTTGTGCCCATATTACTTTACCTCCATTGCTTTCGAAATTGGTTTCAAATTGGTTGAGTAATATATCAAGATTTTCGATGGATTTGTGTTTGAGGATAGCAGCTCTTTTTCGTGCCAGTTCAAGGTTACTAAATTGACGTTTTCCATTAATTACTGCTTTATCGTATTTATCAATATTAAAATTTATTGTTTTGCGATGGACAGGATCAAATGCGACACGCTCGGCATCCTGATTAAATTTTTTTGCTGTTTCAGACATGGGTAATAGCTTATTATTACTGTAGAGGAATTTTTTCAATGCGATTTTGATGACGCCCGCCTTCAAATTTTGTATTTAAAAATACTTTAATCATATCTATTGCCAAATCAAAATCTATAAATCTTCCCGCTAAGGCAATAATATTGGCATCGTTGTGCATACGGGTAAGTTGTGTTTGTTCCAAATCCCACAACAATGCCGAACGTACGTTTGGATATTTATTTGCTGTCATACTTGCGCCTTGCCCGCTTCCGCAAATTACAATACCTTTTTCAAATTTACCACTGTCAACAGCTTTTGCAACAGGATGGATAAAATCAGGATAATCCACACTTTCTTCGGAGTTGGTTCCATAATCTTTAAACTGAAAATCCTCTTTTGACAGCTTTTCAATAATGTACTTTTTCAACGCGTATCCGCCATGATCACTGCCAATTGGTATAATGTTTTGTTCTGCTGCCATTTACATAATTGTTAATAAAATATTGGTCAAAAATACGGATAAATTGCAAGATGGAAATTTTTTGAAAAACTAATAATTTCAAAATTCATCTCTCAATTATTTGAATCTGAAAATCTTCAACTACTAAAAAATAAAGCTAACTTACTGATGCCAAAAATTTCGTAATTTTTATCTTTTTTAGCCAAAAAACATAGTAGTATCATTTTCAGCTAATTTATTTTTTAAACAGTTCGCTGTGAATATCTGTTTATTTTTGTGTTGAATTATTAAGAAGTTTTGTACTTGTTAACAATTTAAGGGTGATTGAAAATTTATATCAGGAAAATGCTGTATTTATCAGTATTTTTAAGATAGTAATGAACAATAATGTTGAAATAATTTCCATTTATTTATGAGTTGATAATTGTTAAAAAGCATAATTGATAATGGACTAAAAAATGCTTTTTAAATTAGAATCAAGAAGTTGAATATTAAATAGAATTTGATTTATTGTTAACAACATTTTAAAACTCAAAAAAACAAATTTTTGACAGTTTATTTTTACACCATTTCAACAGCATAATACTATTAAATAATATTTTAAATAAATTATATAATAATATGATTATGATAAAAACGACAAATAATGAAAACATGAAAAGTACTAATCTTGCAGAAGAAATAATTGAACTTAAAAAACAAAAAAATGCTGTTTTGCTTGCGCATTATTATCAGATTCCTGAAATTCAGGATGTAGCCGATTACATTGGCGACAGCCTGGGTCTGGCTCAAAAAGCTGTTGAAACAGATGCAAAGATGATAATTTTTGCCGGAGTACATTTCATGGCTGAAACGGCAAAAATTTTAAATCCCGGAATTAAGGTCGTGTTACCAGATTTGGATGCAGGATGTTCGCTGGCCGATTCATGTCCTCCAGGGGATTTTAAAAAGTTTAAAGATCAGCATCCTGATCATATCGTAATTTCATACATTAATTGCTCGGCAGCAATTAAAACAATGTCGGATGTAATTTGTACCTCGGGAAATGCTGTAAAAATTGTTGAATCATTTCCGCAGGAACAAAAAATTATTTTTGCTCCTGATAAAAATTTGGGTGGATATGTAAACAGGGTAACGGGACGAAACATGGTGTTGTGGGATGGAACATGCGAAGTTCACGATGTTTTATCAACCGAAGCCATCATAAAGTTAAAAGCTGAAAACAGGGATGCAAAATTAATTGCACACCCTGAATGTAAAGCTGTTGTTCTTGAGTTGGCTGATTTTGTGGGTTCTACAACGGCCATGTTGAAATTTACTACAAATGACAATTCACAAAAATATATTGTTGCCACCGAAACCGGCATTTTACATCAAATGCAGAAAGACTCTCCGCAAAAGGAATTTTTGATTGTGCCCACAGATGAAACCTGCTCGTGCAACGATTGCCCGTACATGAAAATGAACACCATGCAAAAACTCTATGATTGTATCGACAAAGAAATTCCCGAGATTATTTTGCCTGAAGATGTGATAAGGGAAGGAAGAAAACCCATCGACAGGATGCTGGAGATTTCAAGAAAAATGGGTTTGATTTAATGAAAGTTAATTATTGATTTTGAAGAATTTTGCTCATAACTTCTTCCAAATATTTTTCTTTTGATGGTTGTACATTATTTTGAAGTTTGATGTGTTTGTGATGGGGAAATGTATCCATTTGTGTGTGATGAGGTGCGTTATCCCAACCTATTATTAATTCATTTTTAGGAGTAAGCCAATAATAACTGTAACGCTTAAGTTTTTCATTTTCCCATAATTCAACTACTCTTAAATTGCTACCATCCTTCAAAAACAGAATTACCTTTATGGCAGTTTCATCAATTTCAATAGGTACTATTCTATCAACAATTTCGCTGAATTTTTCCTCAATATCAAGTAGTCGGTAAGAAGCTCTCATTTCCTATATACCCCATATTTGGCAATAGCTTGCAATGACTTGATTTGTTTCTCCATTTTCTTAGTTACATCAGTCCAATGATGCCACATTATGTAATCTTCATGCATTTCAAAATCTGCATTATCGGGCAATCCATTTTTTTCGAGTTCTAATAGTTTTGTATCATATTTTTTTTCAAAAAAGCTTACTTTGCTTTCCGCCAGAAAAAGTCTGTTATTTAATTCTGAAAAGCGAACTGCTACACCATGACTTATTACAGCTATTTTTTCTTCTTGTGATAATAAGGAAAATTTATTTTCAATATTCTTGTCAATATTTATTGATTGTTCCATAGTTATCTATTGTAAATAATTAATTGTAACGCAAATGTAATAAAATTGCTAATGCAACGATTGCCCCTACATGAAAATGAATACCATGCAAAAGCTCTATGATTGCATCGACAAAGAAATTCCAGAGATTATTTTGCCTGAAGATGTGATAAGAGAAGGAAGAAAACCCATCGACAGGATGCTGGAGATTTCAAGAAAAATGGGATTGATATAATGGAAATTTATTTTCTTGTCTTTAAACCCTGACAGAGTTTAAAACTCTGTCAGGGTTTTTATTAGCCCGCATCGCTGACGAATCGAACTTTTAAACTGGCTGGCAAAGCGGAAGGTAGGAGTACTAAAAATCAATAGTTTGAGAAAGTTCCCTTCAGATAAAGCCATTTTGCTATGAAAATATTTTCATAAAATATTAAAAAAATTGAGAATATCCAAATGAATTATATTTCTTTGCAGAGTGAATATTCACTAACCTAATTTTATAATTGAAAATGACCGAAGAATTATCAGACAGACAAAAGCAAATTATTGATGTATCGCTCCAACTAATTGCAGAAAACGGAATACAGGGACTCACGATTAAAAACCTGGCAAAAAGAATTGGTTTTTCCGAATCGGCAATTTATCGTCATTACGAAAATAAAATTCAGATTTTGGTAGCCATCTTAAATTTCTTCAAAGAAAACACCGAGGGTCTTTTCACTTCCGGGCTAAATGTTGAAGGTGATGCGCTATCCAAAATAAATCATTTGCTTTATAATCAGTTTAGAATATTTTCGGCATCACCATCGTTTGTTGCGGTCATTTTTTCGGAAGAGCTTTTTCGGAATGAGGCTATTTTGGTGGAGAAAGTTTCAGAAATAATGAATAACAATTTCGATGCATTAACCAGCATTATTACCACCGGACAGGAAAATGGCGAATTGAGAAATGATATTGAAGCAGCGCATTTGTCGGTGGTTGTTATGGGTACGCTCCGTTTGTTTGTAAAACAATGGCACATGTCCAACTACGCCTTTGACCTTACTCAAAAGGGAGATGAACTTTCAACCTCGATAAAACTATTAATTATAAAATAAATACAAGTAAAATGGAAATTATTAAAGTTAGCGAAAGCAAAATTATAGACACTCCGCACAAAGTGGATGTTAGGAAATTGTACGACAAAGATTCAGCCCAGGCCATGCACATCACGTTGCAAGCCGGCGAAGCACTAAAACCGCACATCACTCCTGTGGATGTATTTTTTTATGTGTTGGAAGGAACGCCTGAAATAATGGTTGGGAAAGAGAAAATTCAGGTACATCCCGACAGTTTGGTCGAAAGCCCGAATGGTATTGTTCATTGCTTGTACAACAACTCAAAATATGTTGCGCGTATCCTGGTTGTAAAAGCGCCAAAACCTACAGCAAAGGTAAAACTGTTATAAGTTGGTTTAATAGAAAAATAAAATTTTTTGGGTATTTAAGTTAGTGAACATTCATTTACATAAATAATTATGAAAAAGTAAAAAGGAAGGGATTTATCATCCCATTAATGCACCCCCTGCCATGAAGCGGCGGGCAATTGAAAATATTAAAAGATTAAGATAAAATGAAAGTTAGAAAAATTTTGCACACCAAGTTAGTGAATATTCACAAATCAAAAAGATTCATCCTGTTTATGCTTGCTATCACTGTTTTTTATTCAGCGAACGCACAAACCTGGTCCTTGCAGCAATGTATCGATACAGCGCAGGTAAATAATAAGAATCTTCAGATGAGCCGAAACAATATGCAAATTGGCACAGAAAGACATAAAGAGGCAAAGGCAAACTTAATTCCGAAAATAAGCCTGAACGGCGATTACAAGTATTTTGCCGAGCTGCCCTACCAGATTATGCCACAATCGACATTTGGCGGACCCGAGGGGCAGTTTAAGGAAATACAAATGGGAGTGCCTCACAATATGGGGGCAAACATTCAACTTGCCCTGCCCTTGTACAGTTCGCAGGTTTATGGAGCCATCCAATCTACAAAAATCGCAGCTGAAATAAGCGAACTACAATACCAAAAAACCGAAGAACAGGTGTTTTTTGAAATATCGAACCTTTATTATAATGCACAAATACTAATGCATAAAAAAGCTTTTATCGACAGTAATTTGTTGAATACCGGCAAGTTGCTCGATAATTTAAAGCTGCTTCATGCCCAGCAAATGATTAAGAAAAGTGATGTTACAAAAGTAGAATTGCAATATGAGCAGTTAAAAACACAGCGCGAAATTGTTGCGAACAATTATGACCAGGTAATGAATGCCCTGAAATTTTCGATGGGAATTCCATTTCAGCAAAATATCGGTATTGAGCCCGAAATCATCAAAAAATCTTTAATGGATTATCCCAATTCCCCATCGGTAGATTTAAGAATGGCATACTCTAAAAACAAACTCCTCACCGGCGAATTGAAAACACTGAAAAACTCGCGCATCCCCAACGTTTCGATATTCGGAAGCTATGGGCAAACTGGCTTTGGCTACGATGAAAAGCCAGATGATTTTCTTAAATTCCATCCGGTAAGTTTTGCAGGATTACAAATTTCGATGCCTCTGTTTAACGGAACAGTTACAAAGCGTAAGATTAACCAAAAAAAACTGGAAATTCAAAACAACCAGTTACAAATCGATTTGGTAAAAGACCAAAATCAAATGCTTATCGAAAATGCAACGCAAAAAAGACTGGTAACCCAACTAACCATCCAAAATGCCACTGGACAAATAGAGCTGGCAAGTACCGTTTACGATGAGATGGTTTTGCAGCAAAAAGAGGGAACAGCTAACCTGACTGATATTTTATTGGCCGACAACGCGCTTCGCGAAACGCAACAAAACTACTTAGCAGCAGTAGTTGAATTTTTGAGAGCCGATTTGGAATTGAAAAAATTAAGCGGAAATATTTCATTAAAAAATTAAATCATAGAATCATGTCGAAAAAAATCATTTATATCGTTGCCATTCTTGCACTCGTTGCATTTACCGTTTATAAACTGAAAAGTAATAAAGAAATCACCGAAAAACGGGTTTATCAATACGACAAAGAAAAACCGATTAGTGTTCAGGCTATGACCGTAAATCTGGTGAATATAGAAAATGAATACATATATTCAGGCAACTTCGAGCCGAATAGGGAGAGTAAAATAAGCGCTGATTTCCAGGGAAAAGTGAATGCTGTTTTAGTTGATTTGGGAAGCCGGGTTCAAAAAGGACAAACACTTATCCAATTAGATAATTCGCTTTTGAAACTTCAATTACAGAGCATCGAAATACAAATTGAAGGTTTGGAAGCTGATGTAAAGCGTTTTACTGTTTTGGCAAAAGCAGATGCTATCCAGGGCGTTCAGCTCGAAAAAGCAGAACTGGGTTTAAGAACGGTACAAGTGCAAAAAGCTATGCTGCTCGAACAAATCGACAAAACAACCATCCGCGTACCATTCAATGGCGTTGTTACCTCAAAATTTACCGAGGTAGGCGCTTTTGCCGCCCCGGGAATGCCACTGCTCCAAATCACCGAAATATCAAATCTTAAGTTTACTGTAAATGTGCCGGAGAATGATTTATCCAAATTTAGTGAGGGGCAAATTTGTCAGGTATCTGCGGATGTTTATCCCGGTATTTTGCTAAACGGAAAAGTGAGCATGGTGGGCAGCAAGGCAAACATGGGAAACAGCTACCCGGTTCAGTTAACCTTAAAAAATACGGACGACTTAAAAATTAAATCAGGGATGTTTGGAAAAGTTTCTATAAAAAGCGTAAGTAATTCAAGCCGGATATTTATTCCGGCATCGGTAATGGTAGGAACAACCATTCAGCCACAGGTTTATGTAATTAAAAATGGAAATGCTGTATTGCAAAACATCATAGTTTCAGAACGATTGGAAGATAAAGTGGTCGTCTCACAAGGATTATCGGAAGGCGACAAGGTGGTTACCAACGGATTTATCAATCTTTTTAACGGAGCAAAAGTTACCCTTAAATAAGCTGAATTATGAATATTACAGAAATTTCGATAAAACGACCTTCCCTGATTATTGTGCTTTTCAGTGTATTTGCACTGCTGGGAATTATCGGTTACAAAAACCTGAGTTACGAATTGTTGCCCGATTTTAACCAGCCGGTGGTGGTTATAAAAACCATTTACCCCGGGGCAGAACCCCAGGAAGTGGAAACCTCGGTTTCGCGAAAAATTGAAGATGCTTTATCGAACCTCGAAGGAGTTGATTATCTGGAAACAAAGTCGATGCCCAACGCTTCGGTTATTATTGCCAACCTCAAATACGGAACCAATGTTGACAATGCCATGCAGGATGCCCAGCGTTATATCGACAACATCAGCACCGATTTGCCTGACGACATTCAGGCACCGGTGATGAGCAAAGTTTCGCCCAACGATTTACCCATTATTTCAATCAGTGCCAACAGCAAGCTGCCCGAAACGGAATTTTACCAGAAAATGAAAGATGATTTTCTTCCACAAATTCAGCAGTTAAAAGGTGTGGCCGAAATTACGATGCTGGGTGGAGAAGAACGCGAAATACAAGTAAAAGTTGACCAGGAGAAACTCAAATTGTATAAGATTTCGCTGTTGCAGGTGGTGGAAGCCATTAATATGTCGGGGCTGGATTTGCCCGCCGGAAAAGTGCAGACGAACAAAGTAAACAACTCGGTGCGCTTAACCGGAAAGTTTGCCACTGTTGACGATATTATGAATGTACAGCTTGCCATGCCTTTCCCGGGAAGCCCGGTGTATGTAAAAGATGTGGCCAGCGTGATTGACGGGGTAAAAGAAATTGAATCGGTGAGCCGTTACAATGGTGTAAACGGTATTGGCATGTTGCTAAAAAAACAAGGCGATGCCAATGCTGTGGATGTTTCGGGGCTGGTTCGCGAAAAGCTGAAACGCATTGAAGAACAAAACACAGATGCCGGCGTGAAATTTATCATTGCCGACGATTCAACCGACAATACCATTGCTGCTGTCGATTCGGTGGTACACGATTTAATCCTTGCAGTAATTTTGGTGTCAATCGTTATGTTGTTGTTTTTGCGTAGTTATCGGAATTCGCTCATCGTTATAATCTCAATACCAACTTCGCTGATTACTGCTTTTGCCGTGATGTGGTTGCTGGGTTACACGCTAAACCTGATGACACTGCTTGCCATGTCGCTGATAATTGGGATTTTGGTGGATGACTCCATTGTGGTGCTCGAAAATATTCAGCGACATCTCGACATGGGCAAAGAAAAACGTAGTGCTGC
The DNA here is from genome assembly GCA_964593705.1 of uncultured Lentimicrobiaceae bacterium. GTDB lineage: Bacteria > Bacteroidota > Bacteroidia > Bacteroidales > 4484-276 > SABY01. The sequence continues at coordinate 10,615 of CAZQIV010000112.1, forward strand.
GATGGATGGACGGATGGAAATTGGATTCTCGGCACTTTCGATCACTTTGGTAGATGTGGTGGTGTTTTTACCGATTTTGTTTTTGCAGGTTTTTGTTGCAGATATGCTCAAACAATTTGCTGTGGTTGTAATTACATCAACATTAACAAGTTTGTTGGTTGGGTTTACTTTAACCCCGTGGATGGCATCGCGCATTGGGAAAAAAGAAGATTTGCAGCCAACCAATTTTCTCAACAGGTTTTTGCTTTGGTTCGAGCGCCAGCTTCAAACTTTTATCCAGTGGTATGGCCGACTGTTAACGTGGGTGTTAAGCCACAAACTAATTTTTACAGGCATTGTGATTTTATTGTTGGTTTTTACTGCCGGAATGATGAAACAGGGCATCATCGGGAAAGAGATGATGTCAACCGGCGACCAGGGAAAATTCCGGTTAAACCTCGAATTTGATAAAACCATCACCGTTCAGCAAAACAATATTGTTTCGCAGCAGGTCGAAAATTACATCTTTCAGCACCATGAAGTAGCCACACTTTTTAGCAACATTGCCGGCCCCAGCACCGGAATTGGAAGCCTCGGTGTTGGTTCAGCCAATAAATCGGAATTTACCATCCAGTTAAAACCCGAAGAAGAACGCGACATTAAAACCGAGGCTTTTATGAAATCGTTGCGGAACGAATTGGAATCCGAATTTTCGGGCATCAATTTTTCGATGGCTTTTATCGGCCTGCTCCCCAAGTCGGCGCCCATTAAAATAACGCTGAGTGGTGCCAATCTTACCGAAGCAATGGAAACTTCCCGCCAATTGCAAACTGCGGTCGAAAATATTCCCGGCGCCGATAATGTGCAACTTTCGGTTGTGGAAGGAAACCCCGAATACAAAGTCGTTCCCGACAAGGATAAAATGCAACGGTTGGGTTTAACAACCGCTTATGTTGGCATGAATTTGCGAACAGCATTTACAGGAAACGAAGATGCCACCTTGACCGAAAAGGGAACGGAATACCCGGTGCGCATCTGGCTCGATGATTTTAACAGGAAAAATTTTGAGGATGTGCAAAATCTCTCCATCGTAAATCCGATGAACCTGCCCATTTCTGTTTCGCAGTTTGCCGAAGTAAAACAGGATAATTCTCCATCTCTTTTGGAAAGGCTCGACCGACAGGCTTCGGTAACACTCACTGCCGAATCGTTCGGGCGGCCATCGGGAACACTTGCCAACGATGTAATTGCTTACTTAGAATCGCAGCCCCTGCCCGAAAATGTGAAATTGACCTGGGGTGCCGACATTAAAACCCAAAACGAAAGCTTTGGCGCACTTGGCTCGGTTTTACTCATTTCGTTTATCCTCATTTATTTAATCATGGTGGCTTTGTACGATAGTTACATTTATCCATTTGTGGCACTGTTTGGAATTCCGGTGGCGGCCATTGGCGCTTTTCTTGCTCTGAATTTATCGGCAAACAACATCACACTATTTGCACTTTTGGGTTTAATTATGCTCATGGGGCTGGTTACTAAAAACGCCATTCTGATTGTGGATTTTACCAACCAGCTAAAAGCCGAAGGCAAGCATTTTAAAGAAGCACTGCTTTTGGCCGGAAAAGAACGTTTGCGCCCGATATTAATGACCACGTTGTCCATGGCCATTGGTATGATGCCCATTGCGCTTGCACAGGGAACCGCCAGCGAATGGAAAAACGGCCTGGCCTGGGTAATTATCGGCGGACTGCTTTCATCATTAATACTTACCGTGTTTTTGGTGCCAGTGGTTTATTATGCCGTGGATACTGTAAAAGAGAAATTTAGTAAACAGAAAAAGAAATCCGAAAAACGTTCAAATTAATTTACACAAAGATATTTCGGTTAAAATTTGATATAGTATGATAGATGTCTCACTTTGTTATTATTGACAGGTTTTTGCAAGGCACTTAAAACTTTACTATTAGACAGACCTCTCAGTCGCAAGCTTCTTCGAGGTGACAAGACTCCCGGTATAGAGGTGTGAGGAGGGGAATCGGGTGCGAAGCGCCCGATTCCCCTCCTCACAAATCAATCCCTTGGACAGGATCATTTCGATGCCGCACGTGCGGCAAGAAATCTATTTCCCAATACCCCATTCAAAGCCAAAATACCCTGTCATGTCGAACGAAGTGAGACATCTTTTTCAATGTCACTAAGATAAAAAAGCGATTGTACTTATAAAATTTCTACTGGGTGTCCTGTTATTTTCTTCCTTTCAAAACAAAGAAGAAACCGGATATCCATTAACCGTTGAGGTACACAATTTACGGAACTCAAACGGGGTGGTGAAATTTGCATTGTATAATAATGCAGATGCCTTTCCCGATGAGCAATACAAAAAATACTACCGGAAAGTTACTGCGAAAATTGTAAACGGAGTTTCGGAAGTAACTTTCCACAACATCCCGGAAGGGAGATATGCAGTAAATATTTTGCATGATGAAGATAGCAACGGAAAGATTAAAAAAAGAATTATCCTTCCCAAAGAAGGTATTGGCTTTTCAAATTATCAATCCATCAGCATCCTGAATCAGCCTAATTTTCGTAAAGCTTCATTTGATTTATTCAAAATTATCATGACTCCGATTATTACAACATGTATTTCGACCATCGCCTGGATGTACTTCGGTTTGGACTAATGACCGAAAAACCTACTTACGAACGTATGTGGCTTCGATAAAAGGGGCAGTCAGGCTGATTTAGTTTGGTTTACCAAAAAAAGCCGCTTTGGCATTTCGCTTAATGGCACAGTTTATACACCCTAAAAGTATTTTCGTTTTTGTCTCATAATTAATATTTACCAGCGGTTTTTTACAAACTTCCCACTTGCCATTTTCCTGTTGTTTTCGTACAAATTTATTAGATATATTCCGGCAGGAAATGTTGAAACATCTATTTCCAGTTCGTTTTCCTGCTGGTTTTTTAACGAAATTTCTTTTACCTGCTTACCGTAAATATCATAGATTTTTAAAATTGAATTTTTAAAGTACTGCAGGTTATAATGCCGGCTGGTAAATGGGCCGAAAGGCTGTTCTACTGCAGTTGCCCATGGTAACTTAATTTTTATCTTTTCCCGCGCCGGGTTAGGATAAACCACCAGTTTTTGCGCCATGCGGTATTCAATTTCATCAGGCAGGTTTGTCCAGATATCGCAATCAGAAATACTAATGGTGTCCGATACTATCGGTAAGTCATCACACATGTAATCGTATTCAAGGGGCTGGTTATATATGGAATCGTACTCCAGATCGGAATTGAATTTATGGAGGTGAATTTTAGTGAAGTTTCCTTCTTTAAAAGGGCCAACATATAAAAATTTATCGTCAAAAGTTTTAATACTATTTGAAAAACCAAAATCGGATTGGAGGATTTGCTTTTCAAATAAAACATTGCCACTTGAATCTATTCGGATTATTGTATTATGGAATGGTTGTCCAGGATACTTCATAGCTGCAGCTACATCAATGGTTGAGTCGTTCACCATGTTGATACAAAAGGTATTTGCCTGTTCAGTTGAATCAATAATACGTTTAGAATAAATAATATTACCATTTGTATCCAGCTTATGGATACCGGGATAATAAATGTCGGCCGGTTCATATTCCGCAAACCATCCTGTTGCATAAATATTCCCATAACTATCTTTAATAGCTTGATTAACTTCGCCCCTCCATTCTTCATTCTGGGCTACAATATACCACCAATTTTCTGTGCCATCAAGGGCGGCTGATACAACAAATGGCTTATGGAAACCAATAGGATCGCCGTATAAAGTCATACCAGAAATAATTAATTCCCCTTCCTCAGAAAGAAACATCTGGTAAGGTATTTCATTCCATGCTTCGGGTTGTACCTGATCAAACACATTTTTCATCCAGATAGCTTCACCATCATGATTGAGTTTAAACAGCCATATCCCTTGTAGTACACCTCCTGGCCATTGTTTTTCACCCCATAATGAAACCAATGAAATATATGTATCTTCATTGGGTACAGGAAAAATATTTAAACCAGATTCGTAAAAGGCAAGTGGACCTTCATGATTAAAAATCCGGCACCACTCCTTTTCACCACAAGCATTTAATTTCATAAAAAAAGGGTCGCCAAATGTATTGTCAAGCAGATAATTAGTGCCTGTTAAAATATAACCACCATCGTCGGTTTTTTGGATATCTAAGAAACCGAATATAGTTGAGCCATCCCCGAATTTTTTCTCCCACAGCATTTCCCCGTTTATGTCAGTTTTTTTTATCCAACTGTATCTGGGATAACCACCAGGATATGTTATAGCTAAAACAATGTATCCATTGTCATAGGTTTCAATTAGGTTTTGGCTTAAATCTTTTTCTGTTTCCGAGAAAACCCTAATCCAGTCATCTTTTTGAGAGAATGAAGTAGAAATAATAAGTATAAGCAGAATTGATAAAATAATCTTTTTCATCCTTAAATTAATTTTTATAAAGCAAGGGTTTGGCAGCACAGCCAAACCCTTGCTTTAGATTAGTAAACTATTTTATTGTTAATTTCCTGCTTTTAATGGTAGAACCATTAACAGAAACGGTTACAAGGTAAATACCGCTTTTCCAATTAGTAGTGCTAATCACTTTTTGATTGCGAATTTCATTTTGCACTTCTGCAAACATGGGTTTACCATTTAGGTCAATAATACTCAAAAGCACAATTCCATTTTTACCCTCAGCAATGTAATCAACTACAACATAATCGTTGGCAGGATTGGGAAATACATTTAATATTTCCGGTGAATCAAATGAATTGAAGGTCTCATCTGCGGTAACCTCCGATGATTTTAGTATTTCGGGGATCACTATGGGTTCTTCATATTCGATAAACCCTGCTGCGAAAAGAATATCACGCGCATAAGCCCCGGGGAAATATTCATCCCTTTCGATAAGTGATTCTAATTGCACTGCCTGAACACTATCCACAAGAAGCTCATTACCTGAAAGCTGTTCAAGCATACCAAACAATGTGAGGTAATCCTGATGGATGGCCTGCTGATTAGAAGTCAATACATAATCAGACGGAATACTGCTAAGAATCGAACTCATACTGATATAATCGTGCCTTTGATAATAATGGAATGCAAGGCGGTACTTCGAATCAAGACAGGGATCATTTGCCAACAGAACCTCAAGGCTGTCAGAAGCTGCCGGATCAAGGGTGTCTTTACGGAAATACTGGTAAAGGTTATTGAAATGTTCCCCTCGCTTTTGTTTCCATGTTGAAAGCTCGGCCTCCACGGCTTCTTTGGCTCCCAGCAAATTTACCCCTTCCAGTACCTGATTTTTCATCCATTGCGGCATGGGCTCAAAGCGTTCGTCAATAGCATTCAATATTTCAATGTTCTTAGCCGATTGCGGGCTGGCCACCAACACATCACGGATCATGGCGTTGATCAGGACGTTTTCTTTAGAAATGGCCGTTTTTAAAACAGTATCACTGATAAAGGGCGCCTGGTTCATTAAGTCCTGATATACTTCACCTGCTTCGGGTGGAGAGCTTAACAACACATCAAAATTCAATCCCTCCGTATCACCATCATCAACCCAGGCAGCAAGTTGCGCTTCTTTCTGGCTGGCGTTGTTTTCAGCATCTGCTATACCATCCCTTTCATCGTCTTTTTCTATTCCAATACCTCCGCTGTTGTCCAATTTCGATGGACATGAAGATTCTTTTTCATATGAAGCGATCCAATTTATTGCTAAATTCATTGTTTGACTTGAATAATATGATATCGGCATAATCAAAGCTCCAGTTGGATTTTGACCATGATAAATATATGTAAAATATTCCATGCCATCAGAATTATATAAGTTCACATCTGCCCCTCCTGAAAATGTGTTACCTGCAGGGCAGGAGGCACAGGGTAAAAAGCTGCCCTGGTAGCGTGCAATACCATGATTTTCAACATAAGGTTTCCCATTTACAATAATGTCCTTGGCATTGTATTGATAATCGTTACATTTAAAACATAAGCCTGTTACATTAGCATTTCGGTTGACACCATAAGCAACAGAAGCCAGTTTAAGGTTTTCGAAGCGGTTGTTGTAAATCTGGTTCCAGTTTGTGCCCGAGTTGTTTACATACACGCCAATACCACCTTTCTGCGATGGTGAAGGGCCAAAAAAGTCGTTGTCCTCAACGTGGTAGGCTGTAGCATTGTTGAGGTACAAGCCATACTTTTCGATATCAAAAGTATAGTATTGGGGCACATTAAATTCGTTTGAAGTTACCCTGGCCCCATCCATACCACTGATGTAAACCCCTTTCTGGCACTGGTTAAAGGTGCTGTTGCGAATATCCACGTACTTACCCGCTGCATTGTCCATGGCGTAAATGCCATACACCAAATTGTTGAAAGTGTTGTTTTCCCATTCGTTGCACGGCACGGTTTGGCTAATGCACTTTCCCTTGATGGCAATATTTGTTTTATAGCTGTAAATCCCCCTGCCATTGTATGCCTTGCTGGTATTATTAGAAAAATCGCTGCTGATGATGCTGATGCTTTTCATGTACCTGGCTTCGATAAAGTAGCCGGGTGCCTCGCTGTCCAAATAATTACCATCGTAGATGAATTCACAGTCTTTGATGTAATTATGGGAATAGTGATTATAATTCCTAAAGTCCATGGCTTTTGTGTTATTGCGGAAAGTGGAATAAAAAGCCTTTACAATACCACCCTGGTGGCTGTCGGGTGGAGCCAGTTCGTCGTTGTAGTGGTGGTTGCGGATGGCCACTTTTGCATTTTCGATCAATGCCCCGTTTTTAATGGTCAGCCATCCCTGATCTGATGGAAAGGCAGAAGCGGGGTTTCCCCACACCTCGATGCCTTGCCACAGGCCGTTGCAGGCGTTGGTAAGTATGGCACCATCGAGTACGAGTTCTGCCCCGGGTTTGATGATAAGTTTTGCGTTATCGGCAAAACGCAGGCAGCTACTTACCGTTAAAGTAGCATCAGCTTCAACTATCACATCGCTGTTGATGGTTTTATCGCTGTTCCAGGTTTCATCACTATCTACCACCAGCGGTGTGGTGTTGTAATGGCATCCGTTGACATATACAGCATTGTTGTATGCGTTAAGCCTAAAGCTGCCCCATTGGTTTAGGCTTGCCTCGCCTTCTGAATCCCAGACAAAAATATCGTTGCCCGAAGCTGCCACGACCTCATTTTTACCATCATTGTCAATATCGCCAATGTAGGGGTCAGAATTTGTTCCACCACTCAAATATAACGGCCAACCCAACACAGGGTTTCCATTTAGCTTGAATGCGTAAATAGTACCATTGTTGGAAGGAACAATAATTTCGCAAGCATCATCTGTTCCGTTTACATCGGCAATAATAGGTTGTAAATATTGACATTGCAATGTTGGGATGGGTTTTTCTAATACGAGCGTTCCCGCATTATCCCATACTTTAAGATAGTTCTTATCGGCAATAATCACTTCAATATTTCCATCCAAATCCACATCGCCGCAAACAAAAGCCGGAGGCCAGGCCCATGTCTGGCTTTGTATGCTCAGTTCAATATTGTGATCGTCGTCATCCCACCCTGTAACAAGACTTCCATCATTTTCGATGGCATAAATATACCCTGTTGTACCACGTATTGACATAAACAAAATTTCAAAATCATTATCATTGTCAATATCGGCAGCAATTACCGGACAGTCAAGCCTACCATTGTCAGTGTAAACAGGGTTTTGATTTGTAATAAAGTCAGTTCCATCATGATTCCAAATGTATATTCCAGCTTCAAGTCCTATAACAATTTCTTTATCACCATTTCCATCAAGATCGACTGCCACAGGCATCGAAACGGCTTTGTCGTCTGTCGGGTCTTCATTGGTTGTTACATTACTCCAGCCATTGAAAATACTACCATAACAATCAAATACTTCCATTTTATTGCCCAATTGGTTAGGGACGATAATTTCGAGCAAGTTATCATGGTTTAGATCAGCCAGGACTTCACCATTGAAGTTTTTAAAATGAATGGGTGTCTCCCACATCAAATCCGGGATGCCATCATTATCTGCATCTTCGTTTTTGTAAACCAACAATTTGCGGTTTGATGCAATATCAGGATCGCCCATCCTGGTGGCAACCACAATTTCTACCACGCCATCATTGTCGATATCACCAATGGCAGGGGTACTTGTCATACTAATGCCAATATTGGCAAAACCGCTTACGGATGTTGGGTTTTCATCAATATCATATAGTTCCTCCCCATCGTGTTGGAAACCGAAAATAGTTCCCCTGTTTGCAGCTTGATCGCCCCTCCCGCTGGTGATAAATATTTCTTTTTCACCATCACCTTCCAGGTCGTAAACATTGGGCGCACCCCAAAAACCACCATGATCTTCGTTTGTTACGGTTATGGGCAGCCAGTCGGGGTGGTAGGCCAGGGATGTCCAGGCATGTTTGGGGTCTGATGGTTCGCTTTCGTTGCCCGAGGGTGATATGGCAGTTACTTTGTAATAATATTCCGTTAATTCTCCTAATCCTGCATCCTCAAAATAGGCAACTGTTAATAAGCCGTTTGTGTTGAGCAGCGCGTAAGAACCTGTTTCGGTATCGCTGCGGTAGATATTGTACCCTGCCACGCCATCATAAACTGTCCAGAAAAGGGCTATGCTGGTGAGCTTGCCCCTAAAGACGATTTCAATATCTGAAATATCGGGTTTTTCCAGAAGATTGAACGAAAACTGCCATTGCTGACCAAACCCGTTGGCAGCATCCAAAATAAATTCTAAAGGTTCCGGCTCGCCGGGGTAATTGGCAGCTACGCTAAAACAAAATTGTGTGGTGTTGGTCTCTGTCTCGAAGGAAGCAATATTGCCATAAGACCCCTGGTTTTGTGATATTCCGCTAACATACCCACTTGTTGAACTTAATACCGCGTTAACATTTTGCAAGAGCGAATGGCTGTTGTTGTGCAGGTCGATGTCGAACCAAACGGTTTCGCCGGCTTCGATAATTTCATCACCATTTGAAGTGTTGACTACTCTTTTGGATCGTTGGGAAAGTTCGGGAACACACACTTCGAGGTAAATTTCATCTGTATATTCATTGTTGCCGGCATCTGTCATGGTAAGTGTAAAATTGGCGAGTTGGTTTTCGATTAAAGCGGCATCAACAGTAAAAGTAAAATTACCTACAACAGTTACCGAACCCCCGGCAGGTATATTGCCGTAATTAAGTTGATTGTTATTTATGGTAATAATAGTATCCGCACTCGATAAAACAGCACTTACGCCATTGCACACCGTCAATCCTGAATTACTCAGTTCAATATTTAAATCAATAGTTTCGCCGGCATCTATGTTTTCATCGCCGCTTATGGTGTGGTTTGAGGTGTATAGATGGACAAGCGGATTTGCTGTAACTGCAATTGACTTTTCGACAGGCAGGTAATTTTTAGCCGTTACGGTGACCAGTATATCACTTTGTAGATTAACTGTATTTGGTGTACAATCCATATTTACGCTTACCGTACTTCCGGTGCCGGATAAGTATTCCACGGCATATATTTCACCTTCACGGTAAAGGCATACACTGGCTTCGATACCTGTTGTTAGGTTACTTACTTGTATAGGTATGTTTTGTTCGCCTGTATTAACACTTGTAGGTACATTTACAATAAGAGGGTTTTGAGTGTCAGGGTTATCTGTCCAGATTGGCATTTCTGGATCGGATGACATATTTAAGGCAAAGAATTCCCATCTAGAATATCCGTCTTTATAGCTTGATGATTGATATAGTCCTTTAATGTAATTGAACGACTGACCTATAATGTGATCCACGTTATAAAGATTATCAATAAATTTAGCAGTATATTTATTCGGATGACCTGTCCACCCAAATCGTGTATTGCCTAAAACTGCAACACCACCATGCTCAGCGTTAATAAAATGCTCGGCAACACAATTTTTGTCATACTCCATCGTGCTACAATGTGTAAGATACAATATTTCGCTATTATCTGGATTTTGCAAGTTATCCATATCTGTTCTGTTGAGACTGCCAACACATGCTTCAAAAGAGGTATAGCCACCATGCCCGTAGCCACTTATGAAATTATAATTTATCCCTTCATCAGCATTAAAATGATTAAGAACATCTGTATTAGTGTGGTTGGTAATTTCATACAGTTTAGTAATATTTACATATCCAGGAAATTTATTACTTACAATATTCATTTGTCCACTTGATATATCATCTGAATCTGCCGAGAAAAGAAGTACATTGTTTTCATTCCCCTGCGAGGTTTTTATATACTCAAAAAATTTAGCCTTAAACCTTTCCAGTTCTACCAATTCTCCATCATTGTCAAAATAATCCTCAACCGGTATACGACCTATTTTTATATCGGGTAGGCGGTCAACAAGGTCAAAATCCTCATCTTCTGTCCATTCTGGAAGATCCTCATAAAAGTAACTCCAGTCACTTTCTCCAAAAATAGCATCGCCATCTGCATTCCAGTTACCTACTAAGCAAGAATAATACATATCGGCAGGAATAAATTCACCATAAGGTATTATATCTATAAGTTGCCAATGATTAAAATGGCTATGCCAGGCGTACCGTACCGGTACAATATCACTGTCGCCACCCAACATCACATACTGCACACCCCAGTTTTGGCAGGCATCAATAATAAAATTCCGCACCTTTTCGGCCTGATCCACACCGGAGTAATAATCGTAAATCCATTCGACTGTGCGCACCACGGCCGGCACGCCTTTTTGTGTTTTCCAGTCGGCTATTTCCTGAAAACCTGCGGCCAGTGTTTGGTTGGTGATGATTACATATTCAACCGGCTGTCCGTTGAAGTTGGGGAATTCATCGGGTGCAAAAGCTGCCCCGGTGCAAACATCAGTTTTTTCCAACTGGAAATATGTATCCACATCGGAGGGGTTTTCGGTAAATGCTTTAATCTCCTCTTTCAACTTAAGAAAAGAATAACTAAGCATCCTGCGCGGTTTCACCGGATTGTTATCCTCATTTGCATATACCAGTTGGTACTCGAGGTGGGTGGTGAGGTAGAGCTTTTGTGTTACCGGGTTGTAGGTAAGCGGGTAGTAAAGCACCCCTGCAATATGCACCCCCGATTTAAACCCAGCCGTGGGACTGTAGATATACTCAGCCGGGTATTGTGCATTTACACCATAAGTATCTTGGTTAGGGACAACAAAATCCGGTTCAGGCTCACCGGGTATTTGCCCGGGCTGAGTCGGCATAATGTTGTAGGTGCCCGTAAGTTCCTGTTGCTGAATATTTAGGATTTGAATACCTGTAACGGCCTTGTCTTCGGGAATGGCAATGTGGAGTTGTTTTATGGGCAGGCAGGGTTTGCCTACATCTGTTTCCATATCACAACCGGCAATTGTTGCCAGATCCCAGCCATCGGTTTGTGTGGTGTTTACATCGGCAGGGTTGTAATTTACCTGCCCTGTGTACTGGGCGAAAAGCCCGTGCAGCATCAGCATCATGATGCTGAAAGCCACCAGAAATTTAAACTTTTTCATAGTTTTGTAAGGTTTTAATGTTAATTATTAATTTAATTAGCTCACAAGCGGGAGCATGAATTTAGCGATTGGTCCCACGTTTGCTTTTTATGAATTTCGTTGAATAAGTATCAATTTTAGTTTGTAAATTAAAAAGGTACATTCCGGGTGAGAGGTGTTTTATATCAAGCACAATCCTGGAACAGTTTTCTTTTTCATAGTCTTTCTTTAAAACACACTTACCCTGCATATTTATAATCTGAACAGAGGTGCTTCTATCCTTTAAATACATTTCAACAGTAATTCTGTCATTTGCAGGAATAGGATAAATTGAAATATCTTTATATTTAGCGTGTAATATATTGACCCCGGTATCAATTTTAACATGGACCGGACGGCTTACCAGCGTAAGTTCTGTTGCCAGTGAATTTTCGGCCCAACATTGATATGTCCCGGTATCGGCATTGGAAAAATTGTTTATCCATAGAGTATCTGCTTCATTACTTTGCAAAAGAAGCTCTCCATTTCTATACCAGTGGTATTCTGTATATTCACCTCCTGTGCCTGAATAAATGCCATAGTTGCTTCCAGGTGTCAGTACCGTATCGATTTTTATTCCAATGCTGTCTTGGGGAAAATAGTTAAACCACATATAACCCACAAAATGAGGTTCAATATCCTCGAAGGTCATTTTGTTATTTTGGATCCATAAAGCACTTAAAAACCAGTTGTTGTCCCATGGAGGAATACCTGTAAATTGATTATTATGAAAGAACATACTTTCGCAAGTAATTATGTTTGCAAACTCATCGGGAATATCTCCTTCGAAATAGTTGTTTGAAACATCGAGGTGGTATAATTCGTTTAAATTTTCCAATTCTGGGGGTAATTCACCAATAAGCTGGTTGTTGTTTAGGCGCAGTTCCCATAATTTGGTACAATTCCCCAGTTCGGTAGGGATTGAGCCGGTGAGTTGGTTGCTGAATAAGTACAGAAATTGAAGGTTAATAAGATTGCCAATCTCAGGGGGGATGGAACCTGAGAGATTGTTTTCCCGAAAGGAAATACTTTCTAAACAAGAACAATTCCCAATGCAATTGGGAATTGTTCCTGTTATGGAACAATTCCCAATGGCCAGCCAGATAAGACTATCAATGCTAAAAATAGTTTCAGGGATATTTCCTGTCAATCCTTGATTATTTGATAATGTTATTTTATACAGACTTTTTAGTTCTCCAATTTCATTTGGAAGTGTGCCAATTAGGTTATTGCTATAGACTTTTAATTCTATTACCCTCCCCCCCCCCACGGTCACCCCATACCATGCACTAACCGGGCCGGTAAGCCAGTTGGCGTTA
>CAZQIV010000113.1:0-9872 GCA_964593705.1 uncultured Lentimicrobiaceae bacterium
GAGGTTAGAAGTTAGAGGTTAGAAGTTAGAGGTTAGAGGTTAGAGGTTAGAGGTTGGAGGTTGGAAGTTAGAGGTTAGAGGTTAGAGGTTAGAGGTTAGAGGTTAGAGGGGAGTGGTGGAGTGAATTGCCCCATGGCTTTAGCCTGGGGGAAATTGAAGTGAAAGCCATCAATCAATTTTCTTGAAAATATATCCGCCTTTTACAGCACCCCAAACCTGGTTGCCCTTGTCATCGAAGCCCTGATCCCAGCTATACACCTGTCCCTTTGAGATTTTAACAATGGAGCTTGCATAACTTGCACCACGCATTGTACTGCCACAAGCGCCTTCCTTTGTCGAACCTTCGAATACACCCGGTTGAGTTTGCTTTAGAAAAACACCGCAACCTTCCCTAACTTCAATAATGGACTCGTCAAACTGGTCAAACCACCCGGGCTCTTTCCATTTTCCTATGGCTTCATCCGCAATGGTGATGGAATACAAAAAGTGAAAATACTAAAATGGAGATACTCTTTCTTTTCATTTCTTTAAGATTTTATCTGATAAATTATTATTCAACTGTTACGGTTTTTTCCTTATAAGAATCGCAACTACTACTGCCTTTGCGCAAAGTAAAATAAGCTTTCGCAGTGAAAGTTCCGGCATTGGTATAGGTATGTGATGTTTCCACGGATTGAAGGGTTGTTTCACTACCATCTCCAAACTCAAATCTGATGGATGGATCGAGGGTGAACTTGTTTTCGATGGTATCGCCATTAACGAAAGTAAAATGAACCAGACGCGGGGTATTACTATCCACATCTGCATTAAGCAACAGGAAGACGGATTCGACCGAGCAGTCGATGGCATCTTCAACATCATCTTTACAAGAGCTGTAGCTCAGAATAACAAGCAGTAATAAAAATAACAGGCTAAGGTTTCTCATCAATAAATAGTATTATTTTTCCGCCAAAGGTATCTATTTTGGAATGTGTGGCGATTGGGTTCATTCCTTTGAATTTTTTTCATTGTCTTCTTCCGTCTCACCTTGATAGCGATAAATGCCTTTTTTTAAATATTTATAATCAGGCCTTTTAATAGTGTACCAAAAGTTACTATCGCGTTCAACCTTAAAAAAGCCCTCCAGATAGGTTTTTTTGGTATTGCCGTCAAAATGCAATGAGCCATGCGCGTACCTTGCTACGTTATGCGCCCCATTCCAGAGAGTAAAAACAAAAAGGATGAACACAGAAATTTTAGGCCAAATACGCTGCCTGAATGCCCAGGTAAGAAAAGCTGCCATGCCGAAGGAAAAAATTCCATACGAATCAATATACGGCCGGATGCTCAATCCTCCGCCATAGCCCCAGCTCCACCACGAAGACAAAACATACCACGAAAGAAGGAAGTAGATTAACAGAGCCCAAAAAAAGTGCCTGTTGATTTTGAACAACATACCAATGCCAATCAGTGAAAAGGCCATTACCGGTGTGTAGATGAGCCAGCCTTTACGCCACGAAAACAAAATACTCAACAATTGAGGATTATTAAAATAAAAACCCTGTTCATCAGGATAGGAATAATAGAAATAATATCCAGTCATCATTTTCCAATACAATAACTGAGGCACCCAGGTGAGGGCAACCATGCAAATCATCAATAAAATGAATTGCCAATTTCTGAACAACAACAGAATTCTGTTTTTTAACTCACTCCAGGAAGTCACTTTCCAAAATATGGCCAATATGCCGATAATTACGTTGGTTGGCCTAATCAGGAAAATGAGCCCAACAACCAGCCCAAGAAATATTGTTTTCCAAATACTAATCTTCTCAAGCCATGAATCGATCAGGAAGATATAGGTGGTGATAAGAAAAAAACTGTAAATATGCGACATAGCTGCCGCACCGGTTACATACCATAGTAGGTTAGTACATAAGGTTGTGGCAATTATTACAACAGCCACTACTTTATCATCGAAATATTTAAGGAATAACTTTCGTAAAAAAATCAATCCAAGTAATAAATAAAACCAACTGCTCATTTGAATAGCAAACTGATATGGCAAGGAAAAGCCCGTGGCCTCATATCCTAGCATAGGAGCAAGTGCATGAGCCACAATAAAAAATGGGAAATACATCAGCGACATCCCATAGGTAGTGATGATAACGAGTTTCTGGGTGGGTGATCGTTTTGCATAGAAATCCTTCCCCAACGATTTCGTGTTCTTTAGAAAAAATTGTAAAGTAATATCATGGTGAATAAATACAGCTGGCAGGTAGGCGTAATATCTGGTGACATCACTTTGCAATACGCGCCCATCTTTTCTCCAGTAGGCAGTATTCCAGTTTATGATCATCACCACCACCAACACAAAAATAATTGCGAAGGCAGAAAGCTTATTTTTGGATTTAAGTATCGATTTCATCGACTGTAAAAAGTTTTAAATTTAACACCATCTATCGTCAACATCTCACCCATGGCATCCACGGTAAGGCACGAATGAATTGGCAAAATACCAATAAAGTTTCCAATTTATATTATATTATAAAAACCCTGTAAAGCTTTGATGATTCCATGCTCCTGGGTGAGTGATTTTAGAAGATGTAAAAATAATTAACATCCCAAAAATTATAAAAGTAAGAATTGAATTACCAGATTTTTTCATAAACAATATCGTCGTTTAATATGTATTAATTTTTCAAAGGCATGATAAAAACCTTTACCATCACAGTATAAATATAGTATTGATAAAAATGCCAGAATAAAAAAACAATATTACCCATCAAAGCCATTAAATTTTGAGGTAAAAATAAATTTTTTAATACAATTACCCTCTTTTATTCTGTTGGTGTTTCATTTTCATCCCCTTCTCCTTCATAGCGATAAATACCCTTTATAAAATAATTATAATCAGGCCTTTTAATCGTATTCCAAAAATTTTCGTCCTTTTCTACTTTAAAAAAGCCTTGCAAATAGGTTTCCTTCGTGTTGCCGTCAAAATGCAATGAACCCTTTGCGTACCTGGCATTGTTGTGAGCCCCGTTCCACAGGGTAAAAACAAAAAGGATGAACACAGGAATTTTAAGCCAGATGCGCTGCCTGAAAGCCCATGTAAGAAAAGCTGCCATTCCAAACGAGAAAATTCCATAAGAGTCGATATATGGCCTGATACTTAAACCCCCGCCATAACCCCAACTCCACCATGAAGACACAACATACCATGCAAGAAGAAAGTAAATGACCAAAGCCCAAAAAAACGGTTTCTTCACTTTGTACAACAAGGCTATGCCAAAAAGCGTAAATACCATTACCGGAACATAAATTAGCCAGCCTTTGCGCCAGGAAAATAAGTTGTTGAACAATTGTGGATTGTTAAAATAAAAACCCTGGTCATCAGGATAGGAATAATAAAAATAAGACCCGGTAACCATTTTCCAATACAATAACTGAGGCAACCAGGCCACAAGGGCCATGCAAATCATCAGCACCAACAAATACCATTTACTCAGCAACCAGATAAACCTGTTTTTGATATCCTGCCAGCTTGAAACCTTCCAAAGGATGACGAATATTCCAACAAGGACATTTGTAGGCCTGACCAAGGCAATAAGTCCTGCAAAGAGTCCCAGCAACAAGGTCCGAAAAATCCCTCCCTTTTCGAGCCATGCATCCAGCATAAAAAGGAAGGTGGTGATAAGGAAAAAACTATAGACATGCGACATGGCCGCCTCGCCGGTAACATACCAGAGCATGTTAGTGCCTATAACTGTAGCTATCAAAACAATAGCCACTATATTGTCTTCAAAATATTTAAGGAGTAACTTCCGCAAAAAAAGTAAACCTAAAAACAAATAAAACCAACTACTCATTTGGATGGCAAACTGATACGGCATTGAAAAACCGGAAGCCGGATATCCAAGAAGCGGAGCAAGGGCATGTGCCACAATAAAAAATGGAAAATAAAGTATCGACAGTCCACTTGTGTACAGAATTACCAAATTCCAGGTAGGTGATCTTTTGGGGTAAAAATTTGAGCCCAGGGATGTCCAATCCTGATGAAAAAACTGCAAAGTGATATCATTATAAACAAAAATTGCAGGCAGGTAGGCATAATATTGATTGACATCACTTCGCAGAACACGGTTGTCTTCCCTCCAGTAGGCAGTATTCCAGTTTATGATCATCACCACCACCAACGCAATAACCATGGCAAGGGCAGAAAGTCTGTTTTCAAGTTTAGGTATTGATTTCATTTGGTATGAATTGTTGTAAATATATTTCCACCGGTCTCATACATCTCGCCCATGGCATCTACGGTCAGGCACGAATGAATCGGCAGTATTCCTATAAAATCTCCAATTTTAATTTTATCGAAGAAAGCCTGAGATGCTTTGATGATTCCATGTTCCTGCGATAGCGATTTTACGAAAGTATCCTCAAACGGACTCCCCCACCCTGATTCGAAAATTTCAACCACCTTCCCAAATATTTTATTCCCAATCTTATCCAAAATATAATCTTTGGAAAGATGAACTGCACCTCCATAAATTACAATTTCGTGGCGTGAGTGATGCTTTGCTACAACAGGGCAAACCAAGACAACTGCAATATCAGAATAATCGCTCGAACCCAGGTGCTGCTGCATCACATCATAAAACACAAAATTTCCAGGCCTGATTTCATCTATCCCTTCAAAGTTTTCAGCTTGGCTCATGGCCGGGGTATCACCAATGGAATAGATGACTTCAACATGGTTTTGCTGCATGAATTGCTTTAAAACCGAAAGCTTTTGCAAACTCCTTACGTGAATCGCCAGGATTTCTTCAGTCCCGGAAGCATGGTAAGTATGGCCATTATGAACTATGAAACCCTGAAATTTTAGAATAGGACTTTTTCCAATTTGCCTGATTAGTTTTAAGATGATTTGATGATTGTCAACTTCAATGCCTGTACGGTGGTAACCGGTATCAATTTTAATAAACACCCCAACACTATTTTTCAAATTATTTGAAAGAATGGCAACACCATCATTATTTTCAATCAGCACATTGAGCCGGATTTCAGAGGCCAGATGATCGATTTCTTCAATTTCGGCAGGATTGAGGGGAAATGCAATGGTAATATCATGCCATCCATGATTGGCAAAATACTGCGCCATGCTTACTGATGAAACTGTGATCTTATCCACACCCAAATCCCTGAACCACTCTCCTACCCCGGCAGACTGATGGGTTTTGAAATGCGGCCTGAAAATAAGGTGATGCCTGTCGGCTTTATCTTTCATCCGCCGGATGTTGGCCAGGCATTTTTGCTTATCGAGAAGTAAAGTAGGTTTATTGAGTTTCATACTAAATTGCATTTCTGCAAAAATAACATCATTGACAAATTGGAGGAGTGATTATTATTGAAAGATGGAAAGGAGAATTTTTATTTGGTGGAGAGCTATTAAACTACAGTATCCCGGCGTTTTTAAGCATTTCGCGTAACTGGGGTTGTGTTTCAGAAAGGAAACGAAAGACACTTTTCATTTTTTCATTTTCACTTTTAAGTTTTACAACGTCATCCCTAACAGGATTGAGGGCTGTACGTCTATCCCAAATCATATAACCGAGTAAAACCAATAATAGTGCAATGGTCGCCAACTGAAGCCCCAGAATGTAATTAATTTTAGTTATAAGATTTTCAAATGTGAAACCCATTTCGCCAGATAAAGTACCCATTTCGTTATGTAAACATATCTTGTTTTTATCCGGTTTACATAAAATCTTTTCAGTTTGAATAATTCTTTTGCAGCCATATTGTGCTTGCAGTTGAGCAAATATTGATATAAACCCAATTAGAAAAAAGAATAATAAAACTAACCTTCTCATCAAACTTGCTTTTGTACAAAGATAAAAAATAATATTCGAATAAATCCACAAAAAAGCCTATTTAGCTCGTATCCATAAAGTCGTCCATTTTCAAGGAGAGAAAAATAATTTCCCGCAGATTTCGCAGACCTGACTAAAAAGACGAACTCTAAACAGAATCCAACTAAGTAAAATAATATTGATCCATTTTTTTTGAAGTTGCTAATCTCCATAATTTTATAAAACCAATCTGGGATCTCCCTAACTTGGACAAGCCAAAACCAAACAAGATGAACATGTAAAACATGTGGTGTTTTCCTGTTTTGGTTTGCCCAAGTTAGTCGGCAAAATTTATAAATGCATATTTTGCAATTAAGAGCTTTATTGTTTATCTTCCTTTCATATTAACGACAATGCATTTTAAATTTTGCTTGGGTATCTTATACTTTACTAATCATACTATAGGCTGTAACAAATTGATTAATCTCATAATCAAGCCCAAAACGTTTACAGGCTAATTTATCTTCGAGGTACTCTTTTCGAAGGTCAATTATTGGATCGTAATTAATCCCTAAAATTAGAATCATCTTTTTTACTCTTTCATACTTAATTTTATCGAGATTTGAGTTAGGAATGAAAATATGACTTTTAGCATCATATTCTAAAAATTTTATTGGATCATAATTTTCTGTATCTGGCTTAAGGATTTCATCCACAACCTTTTTACTTTTTACACGAATATTGATGTCTGAACTGATATAAAAAAAATTATCCCAATTCCACGATTTTTCCTTTTTTAGATCGGGATTCCAATGGTCTAATTGTCCCAAAATTTCAGGTTTTCTATTGATATATTTACCATCAACCCAATTTTTTTCATCTATCAATTGTTGACTACAGAGCTTAACCTCCGTGAAAGCACACAAACCACGCTGAACATGCAAAAGGTTCATTACAACATCAATGTAATGTACATTATTTGTTGAATTGTATGTACCATGATTTTCGTGGCTTTGATCAAGATTATCAAGCCATTCCTTGTATTTTGATGAAAGAATTTTGGATTTATTTAATTTTCTCATGGTATTATTGGATCTCCCAATCTAATAGACTTGCCAATTTTTTATATTCCTGATATATTTCTGCCTTATCGGCTTTATCCTTTTGTTTTTCAATCCTTTTACCCAGCGACACCAATTCCATCATTTTTTCAATTCTTTTGTCATTTCCCCTTTCTTTTAGGTCAAATACTTTAGTGAGTATCGAATCCCATCTTAGATATTGTGGATTAATGAAATAATTATCAATATGCCTTTGCCCTGAAACATCATAATATTCCTCTCGATAAACCTGACCCTTTTCATAATCAAATTTCAATTCCACAATTTCCCAGGGTTCAAATAAAGAAGCAATAATTGGTGAATGAGTAGCATAAAAAAACTGTGCATCTTGCGCCAGTGATGTGTACAATTCAATTACCATCCTTTGTATATCAGGGTATAAAGAAACCTCAGGTTCATCTACTAATATTACTGAATTTAAGGTATTTAACTCATACAGTGGAAGCGCCGTTAATATGATTTGTTTTGTCCCACTGCTTAACTTTTCAAAAGGTACTATTTTATTATTTACTGTATTTTTTGTTCTAATAACATTTATGTCTTGTATTGCCGGCAAATCAGTTTCTACTTTTAATCCGAAGTTTTCAATTATCGGATTAAAACATTTATCAGCCAAATTAATCAATGGATTTTGACTGCCTTTCCTCCAGTTTGCAATTTCTTCTTTAATATTAATATTTTCAACCTCAGCCCGCTTCGTAAGGTCAATCCTGAAATTTGCTTCCTTATTCTGAAAATCAACAATTTCCTTATATACCTGGCTCCAAATAGGCTTTAAACTTTGATCACTAAAATCAATAACTTTCCTGTCTTTATAACTTTCGTTTGGAGTTTTATTTTTGACAAATTGGTGTCTTACATTAATATCTGCCGGATAACTAATTATGAAATGCTCCATTGATTTATTAACCTCTCTAAGAAATGCCTCACTGCTTTTGACTTCCTTTGCCGCTACATTACTTTCGTTGATTGATATATCCCATTTCTTTTCCGAACCATTTTTTCCTTTTGATAATTGAATTCCAATATTGTTAATAATAAAGTTAAGTGCAATATTAATTCTATCAGATTTTTCTTGATTAATCGAATAATCAATTTTTTGATTGTTGGCTATTCTATTGGCTGGCTCAAAATGCATACTAATGGTTTTGAGTTTTTTGGCGAACTCCAAAATAAGGTTTAATAGTGTTGTTTTTCCAGTTCCACTTTGACCAATAATACATACTTTTTCTAAAGGCAACCCTTCTTTTTCGTGTCCTTTAGGATATGTCAAATCCAAATTAAACCCATTAAACTGGTGAAAGTCCTTTATATTTATTTTTGAAATCTTCATTTGTTTAAGAATTTGTGTAAAAATAATAAAAACCAACTTTCCAAAACCAGCTTATCCCCAATAATTATTTTTTAGTTTTGTTATTCATCTTCAGATAATGCAAGTAAAAAACTAAACTTGATATGACGGCAAATATTATTCTCATCCTTTTTTATGTGCTCTCCCCGCTGGTAATTCTTCACCTCAACCACAAGTACAAATTCATTAGCAAACTGGGGGCGGTGGTGGTGGCCTACATCGTGGGCATTGTTGCCGGAAACCTGGGCATCATCCCCGAAAGCAGCAAAGCAGTTCAGGACATAATCACCATGATTACCATTCCGCTGGCCATTCCTCTGTTGTTGTTTTCATCCAACATAAAGCAATGGTTTTCGCTGGCCGGCAAAACTGCCCTTTCTATGTTTATTGGGTTGTTGAGTGTTATCATCATGGTATTTTCAGGGTTTTTCATCTTTAAAGATCATGGCATGGCCGACCTTTGGAAAATCGGGGGAATGTTGATTGGCGTTTACACCGGAGGCACTCCCAACCTGGCAGCCTTGAAAATTATGCTCAATATCGATGAAAATATTTACCTTCTTACGCATACTTACGACATGATTTTATCGGGGGTCTATTTTCTTTTTCTAATTACTGTTGGTCAACGATTTTTCCTGCTCTTCCTCAAGCCTTTCAGGTTTTCGCAAACCACCGGGCATAAGGAAACCCTTAATCTGGATGAAGAAAATCCCTACTCCGGCATCCTGAAAAAGAAAATTTTACTGCAGCTACTAAAGGCTTTCGGGCTTTCAGTATTGATTTTTGCAATCGGTAGCGGGGTCTCGCTGCTGGTTTCTGAAAACAGCCAGATGGTAGTTGTGATTTTAATTATTACTTCCCTTGGTATCGGAGCATCAGTATTGCCTTCCATCAACAAAATCGACCTTACCTTCGAGCTTGGCATGTACCTGATCCTGATTTTTAGTGTTGATGTTGCTTCAATGGTTGATATTACTGCCCTCGCGGGCAAAACCCCTACACTCTTTTCATACCTTGCCCTCGTGGTTTTTGGTTCTTTATTTTTGCATGTTGTTTTTGCCCGCATTTTCAAAATTGATAGCGACACGGTTATTGTAACTTCCACGGCCCTGATTTGCAGCCCGCCCTTTGTGCCGGTGGTTGCAGGAGCTTTGAAAAATCGTGGAATAGTAGTTTCTGGGCTTACAGTTGGCATCGTGGGTTATGCCATCGGGAATTATCTCGGTTTTTTGGTGGCAGAAATGCTGAAAATTTTGGGAGGATGAGGCTTGACAATGGGTTTGCTATTAAATAACTTGATGCTATAGAGGTTCTATTATATCTTTTTCATCCATAAAAATAGATACCTCTCCGTCAGCCTACGGATACCAATGACAGTTTTTTGTAGGATGATGAAAACCTATATATTAAACAGACCCCTCAGTCGCAAGCTCCTTCGAGGTGACAATGCTCCCGATAGAGTTATGGGAGGAGTGGAAACGGGGGCGTTGGGCCCCGATGCAAACCACCCAAAAAAAAAAAATAAAAAAGGGAAGTCGTAACAAGTGATAAAAACATTTGAAATGTTAA
>CAZQIV010000113.1:9882-23382 GCA_964593705.1 uncultured Lentimicrobiaceae bacterium
CTCTTTTTTTGATAACGCGCCCCCTTTTTTTTTGGGGGTGTTGTTCTCGGGGGCTTTGCCCCCCCTCCCCCACTCCTCCCATATCAACACATGAACAAGGTCATGTCGAACGAAGTGAGACATCTATTGCAATGATTCACGTTATTTCATAGCAAATCCTAAGACGGTAAATTCCTATTGGCTTTTATTTAAAATACTTTTTTCAAGAAAGACATTTTTAATCGATCCGTCTGGGATTTTGAGTTCAAGGGATATAGTATCTGAACTATTGTTGAGCCAATTCATACAATCGCAAAAAATGATACCATTGGTAAAATCCAGGGAATCCATTTTATTTGTATTTAATAAAAAACTAATTTTGAAAGTTCTAATTTCAGTAATCCTACTATAACTCCATAGTGGCTGATAAAAAAATGAATATTATGAAGACAATAACAACTTTAACAGTGATTTCGATTTTTCTGTCCTTTGGACTTTTTGCCCAACCCTGGGTACAAAATGATGCGATATTCAACCCAAGCGGCATTCCAAGCCTTCCCTTTTCACAACCGCGCCTTGCCGATCTGGATAATGATGGCGATTACGACCTGATTATAGGAAGTATTGACGAGCACCCTCTTTATTTTGAAAATACAGGAAACAATGCAACTCCGACCTTTGAACCCGGACCGGATTATTTTTCGATGGTCGAATATCTGGATGCGGAAATGGGTGTGTGCAACGATATTGACGGAGATGGTGACCTGGATTTTATCACGGGCGGATTTACCGGATTAAATCTATACCTGAATATTGGAAATCCTGAAATTCCAGAATTTGAAAAAGTGACAGGCTTTTTCGATGGATTGAGTGTTGGCCAAAATCCAATTCCTGACTTTGCTGACATTGATACTGACGGCGACCCTGATATGATAGTGGGTTTTAGTGAAAGTGGAATTGTAAAAATTTATATCAACACAGGCACCAATGAAGTTGCTGAATTTATCGAATTGAACAGTTACGAAGTTGGAGATGTGGGATTGTATGCCTACCCTGTGTTTTGTGATGTTGATATGGATAATGACCAGGATTTGGTAGTTGGCAGAGATGGGCACAACTTCACATTTTACAAAAATACAGGTGATGCCAACAATCCGGTTTGGGAAATAGATGAAACCTATTTTGAAGGTCTTGCCGGCGAAACCTATTGGAACTCCCCCACCCTTGCTGATATTACTGCCGATGGAAAACCAGACCTGATTTTTGGCACAGCCTCAGGCCCGCTAAACTACTTTACACAAACCGGGACACCCGGCAATCCCGAATGGCAGATAAACACAGCGCTCTTTGGCGGCGTGATGGATGTTGGCGGGGCCAGCAATCCGTGCTTTTTCGATTATGATGGTGATGGTGATCTTGATCTGTTTACAGGTTCGCAGCTTGGCGATATTAAATATTACCAAAATACAGGAACTGCATCAGGGCCGGCATGGGAGGAAAACAGCGGGAGCTTCACCTCGCTAAAGCACTCTATTTACAGTGCAGTTGCCATGGGTGATGTAAATAATGACGGACTGGCAGATGCCGTTGTAGGCGATTTGAGTGGCAACTTGTTTTACCACAGGAATACAGGCCTGGGTTTTGAATTCGAAAGCAGTGCCTTCCAGGGCGTTGCTCTTGGCGGATGGTCGTCACCCTGCCTGGTGGATTTTGACAATGACGGCGATCTGGATATTATTGCCGGCAGCGAAAACGGATACTTACATTACATCGAAAATCAGGGTGATGCGCAAGAACCAGACTGGAATGAAATAAGCGGTTATTTTAGTGGAATTGATGTTGGCAGCAATTGTGTCCCCGCAATTGTTGACATTGATTACGATGAAGATTGGGATATTGTTTGCGGGACACTTTTTGGTAACGTTTATTGCTTCATAAACGAAAGTGGTGAGTGGGTACAAAACCCTGAAATCCTGGATGGCATTTCCGGCGAACAAAATACCACGCCCGCCTTTGGCGATTTGGACAATGATGGTGATCCTGACCTCACACTCGGGCAATATAGTGGTGTTTTCAATTATTTCAGGAATCAATACCTCGTTACAGGTCTTGCTGATCATCAAAACATACCCGATGCTATGTCGGCAAAATTATTTCCCAATCCTTTTACTGATGAAATTTCAATTGAATTTGAATTGAAAACATCTTGTGATATAAAAATCGAATTGTTGAATTTATCGGGAAATAAAATTATGGAAATAAATGAGGGAATCCTTCAACCGGGATTGCAAATTCAAAAATTGGAAACCGGCGTTCTTCCTTCCGGAATTTATTTTATCCAAATCAAAACCCCGGATGGATCAACTCTTGAAAGGGTGATAAAAATTTAAACATCACATAAATAAGGCATTAAGATGAAAATTTTGAAAATTAAATATGGCGGTAGTGAAATTCAAATAGCGAAACCTCCCGAAAAAAACCGGGGCAGGCTGTACCGGGTTTTAGTGCTATCTGGGATATCAAATAACTACAATACCACAACCTCCCGCATGGGCGGGACAGGCTGTACCGGGTTGCAAAAAAATTATTTTCTGGTCAGTAACTTGTAGACCAAGAAGTACATTGTCCGAAGCACTTCAATCGAGAAAATGGCACGAAGAAGTAAAATACAGATTTAACACCCCACCTGTCAGGTTTTTTATCAATTTTCCCTTATTCTACCTTCATAATTTTCCTTGTAAAAATTCCCTCCCTGGTTTTAATCAGGCAATAATATGCACCGGCAGGTTGATTTCTTATATCTAATGAAATATTCTCATCAAGACAATTTGGCAATGATTTCAGCAACACAATATTTCCCATCATATCCAAAACCGAAACTTCAATATCCTGAATTTCTTTAAGTTTAAAAGATAATTTAACAAGGCCATTGCCTGGATTTGGATAAAGCTCAATAAATCCGGCATCCCTGTTTTCGTGGGCATTCAATGCCATTCCCACAGAAAATGACTGCTGTATAAAATTCCCAAAATCAGCCTGAAAGGTATGAATCAATTGTCCGTTCAAGTTGAAAATTCTGGCATAGCCGGCAGTACCATTTCCGTTTGGCGGCATATTGGCCCAGTATTGCAGCCCATCGCCACCTGTATCGTTTATCCGTAAATTAAAGCATCCATCGGCTACATCAATTGTATCTTCATACACGGTATTCGCGATCATCTCATCATTTTCAAAAAGTACATTTCCTGCATCATCGGTAACCGTCCAGCTTGTTTCGTTTGGTGCGTGGTTCGATTTCAGTTTAAGTACAAACATGTTTGGCCATTCGGGAGTAATTTCAAAAGGTACGGATAATGTGTTGTTGCTAAGGTTTTCGTCAGCTACCATATTTGTTTCAACAATAGTTGCAACGAACTTGTTATCTCCAGAGTACCATCCACTCCAGTCGATTGGATCCAATTCGATGTTTAGGTCTTCCAAAAATCCAAGTGTCCCGATCCATTCATAGGTGAGCATCTCACGGTTTACCGGCCCATATTCTATTTTTAACTGTGTAATATTTTGAGTCCCGTTATTTTTAACTTTGATAATTGGCGTTGCACAAACCGGGTTAACCCTATTATAGAAATGCCTGCTATTGGGTGCAATGATATCACTGATTTCAACATCCAGGCTAAAGTTAGGATCGCCATAAGTGATGAACTGTGATTCGATATAATAATAAGGTGTTGATCCGGCACCATTCCATGTATAGCCATCCTGCAAATCATAATCTACGGTAACTGAATCGCCGGGAACAATCCAATCAGTGATTTCAAAATCCCAGGTTTTTACTTCAGCGCCGGGACACCACTCGGCCCGGTCGTAGAGCCAGGTTCCTCCCTGGGGATAGAGTGGGTTTTCGCCACAGGTATTCCTCCACAAATATTGTGTGTATTTTTCTTCACCATTTACAAGTATTTTATTTGTCCGTGGGCAAAACTCCGAGCAATTCAGGTTACCCCCAAATCCATGGCCTGTGGTTCTGATCTTTAAACGGGCTCCTGAAGCTTCATCTGGTACGAAGAGCGTAACGGGAGGTAAGTTGTGACTTTCGGGGCTGGTGTAATTATGCGACCCACGGTAAACATTTTCTACAGTCAGCACATCTCTTGGCGGTGTTCCTTCAATCAATACAAAATCCATATCTAAAAGTTCCTGGAAGTTACCGGCTGTAAGGTGTACCGAATTATGAAGCAAAGGCGCGTAATCCGTTACATCGTAAACCCAGGTCCATCCATCGCCGAGGCTTAGCCCGTTGCCATAGGGCGTAATGTACCTGCCCAACTCGATGCGGTTTAGCAATTCAAAAGGCTCGCCATAGTAGGGATTATCAACCCTGTACAAAATGCCATCAGCTGCTACCAGCGATGAATCTGTTGCCATACCATTTTCATCATACACATAATTATTGTAGTACCCGGGCCATTTGTAGAGTGTATCGGTTGGCATGGTGGGATTGTTTTCATCTTCAAACATTACAATCATCATCACATCTTTGGGGATGGTATCAACCACCAATAGTGAATCGAGTGCATTTGGATCGTAATCACCGCTCTCAAAAATAACCATGGGCCGTAAAGTAAAGAATTCAAAATCTGAAAAACGTTCACTTCCATTATACGATTTCCATTGTGGGAAACCTATTAAATTGGCTGTTTCAGATTGGTTTACCTGATTCGCAGTTTGTAATCCTTCTCCTTCATTAAAACCGTAGTACGCAATCAGGTTTTCAAAATTTGGGTGGGATGTATTAACACTTTTGTGCATCCAATCCTTAATTGTTTGTTCATCAAGCTCCTTATTCCAAACCCTAAACTCATCAATCTTTCCGTCATAAAAATTATCACTTGAGTTCACTATGCCGGCTCCACCGATATGGAATGTTTCAATTCCCGCCAAGGGTTTATTCTTAGAACCACCTATCATGAAAAACTCACCATTAAGATAAATCCGCATAATGCCGGTGTTGAGATTCTTTGTAAACGCCCAATGGTTCCATTTATCTTTGAAATCGTTGGCTGTTGCCGTGCGGCTAATGCGGTCGTATCCACCGTCTTCCCAACCGGCATCCCAATACACTTTTGAATCGCTCCACGGGAGGTGTACATTTAGAACCCTGTTGCCGTTGCCGTTGACCGCCTCGAATAAAATATCATTTTGGGGTTGTTTGGCCGCACCATAAATCCAGCAGGTAATCGTAATCTCTTCATCGATTTCATCAATTGAAGATACTGGAATATCAACAATGTCATGGTTTTCAAACTCCAAAACAAAATCCTGCTGCATCGATCGCGCCATCAAGTTTATATTCATTTCATCTGCCAACATTTGAAAAGGGGTTCCTGAGATGCTATTAAAACTAATTTCCACAGCGATATTGGAAGTACCATTCCAGATAAAAGGAAATGAGAATGGTATATTATTCCATCCGGAGCTTTCAAATTCAAAAGCATGTTTTTTAAATACAGTATTATAATTTCCCAACGGCAGAGACTCATCGTTCATTTCATCAATACTTGTATGAGACATCCTTAGTTCAAAATCATGAAATACACAAGATGGATTTAATGCATAAAACGACATGCCTGTAATTTCACCGGCAGGTACTGATAGCCCCTGAAGTTCCCCTGCAGTCCAAATTATTATAGCTTTTCCATCTAGAACCGGCACTGTGGGAAAAATAACTGAATCATCTCCCTGTCCATAAGTGTAAGTTCCACTTGGCGTGGTTTCATTTGAATATTCCCGGTATGGGGAATAACTCCATGATTTCGTATGCATGTATGCCAGCGTATCCGGTGTTTGACCATTGGCAATAAAATTTGGATGATAATACAGCGTGGAATCATAAACACCAGTGTGCTGATACAAAAAGGTATGGGTTAAATAATCCCATTCGCCACATGCCGGAGATTGCGTGTTGTCGCATTTTAAGGTATAATACATCAATGCCTTTTGATAAGTGACATCCTGCGAAGGAAACTCGAAAATACCTTCCCGTGGAGCACCCCATCCTGGGTTTACCGGCGTACTAAAATCGATGGTTTGAATAACAATTGTATCTCCTTCGTCTGCCCTGACAATAAAATTGAGCAAAACCAGAAAAATAATTAGCGATAAAGCGTAGAGTTTAGATTTCATTTTAATGATGTTAGGGTTAAAAAAAAAGCCACTTGCAGCAAAAAAAGCATACAAATGGCTTTTAAAAAAAGAAAGATTACAAATCTATTTTACAACAGTCATTTTTTGAGTCATTGTTTCTTCACCTGCACTGAATTTTACAAAGTAGATTCCGTTTTCAAAATCCTGAGTATTCACTGTAATCTGATGAATTCCTGCACCAGTTTCAGGGGTGAATTGTTTTACAAGCATTCCAATACTGTTGTAAATACTAATACTTACCTCAACATCTTTAGCATTGTAAAATTCGATGGTTGATTGTCCAATCACCGGATTTGGATATATTTTAAGCGCCTGTTTTCCTGTTAGCTCGCCCATGCCCGTACAAGCATCAACAAGTACTTCCTGTTCAGCTACGTTTTCACATCCATTACCATCTTCATACGTGTAGGTAAGGGTGTGGATTCCGATGCCAGCCATATCAGGATAGAACCATCCATCTTCAATGCCGGCACCTGCATAAGTTCCACCTTCGGGAGTACCGCCTGAAAGTTCAAAACCGGGCCAACCAACACACTGATCACCAACAACAGCAAATTCAACCTCGGGAAGGTCAAATACAGTGATGTAATTAAGATTTTCAAAAGTATTGGTATTTGTTCCGTCAGAAACGCTAAGTGTTACATCATAATCTCCGGGTGTAGCATAATAAACTGATGGGTTCTGTTGAGTTGAGTTAGCAGGATCGCCACCTTCAAATTCCCAGTTCCATTCGTTAACCGCCCCAACCGACATATCTGAGTACTGAACAGTAAGTTCGGGACAACCTGCCTGCACATCGCTTGTAAAAGCGGCCATTACACCATCAACATCGGCTGTAAATTGTGTTTCATCAACGTATCCAAACGAGCCGCCACTTTTAATTGTTGTTATTTCGCCATCAACCCATGTTCTAACGGAATAAAATGTTGAGAGGCCATCACCGGCAGCATCATAAAGCAAAAACTGATGACATCCGGGAGTTTGGTAATAAACCGTATCTTTTACATAACTGTAGCTTTGGGTAAACGGGCCACCTGCACTTAACACGTTTCCTGCTGCATCCAAAAATTCATAAGATGTTTGTTGTGGATTGGCATCTGTTTTCAAAATTAAAACCACATAATCTGTACACATTGGCGTGGGGTCAGTAACTTTGAGAATTTGATCATTGTCAGGATTTTGATCTGTGCCATTGTTTGGATCAGTGAGGTAACACAAAATCTCGTTCTCAGCCAGAACATTAAATGTAAAGGCAGGAATGTCGATGGTTTCCATCAACGGAAATTCGAGTTCTCCGATCCAGGGATAAGTATAAACTAACTCCCCATTCACATCAAAATTAATATTTACCGAAGTCAATACCTCAGCACCTTTATTTTTTAGTTTAATCACCGGTGCAATCTCACCATGGCAAAGTTCATCAGGAATACCTGACATCTCTGCAAGCTCAGCATCCAGATCATATTCGGCAACGGCCATGGTTTTCTTTGTTCCCTGTAAAATTTCCTTTCCGGAAAAGTTTTGCACAAAAGCGATCAACTCGCAGTTGTCCCTTACAACGCCTGCAGGCATGGTGAACGGCAAGGTCAGCTCAATAGTATTACCACCCGAAAAGTCAAGTGTTGTACCGTTCTGGTTGGGGATCATATCTCTGGTAACAAAGCTAAGCTTGTCCATGCCCTGCCACGAATAGTTAATATCCGATTCGCACAGGTCAACAATCAACTTGAGGTTATTGTATGTTCCTGTACCTACTTTTTCTACAGTAACCATAACTTCGTAGTCATCATCTGTCACACTTTCCCAATCCAAATCAATCGCAAAATCGCTCATTACGCTGATACGTTGATTGTAGAGGTTTAAGTATGCACCATAATTTGATTGTCCGGCACCACCACCACCACTCTGGGTTAGGATACCATCAACTTTTGTGGTAGGCCAGCCGCTTACTCCATAATACGAAGTACGGGCAGTGGTTTCCGGTGTATAGAACTGAGAAATGCTGAAAGTAGGGTTATGGTAAGCAGCAACTGCTACATCAAGGCCGGCTTCAAGCATATCATATGCCCCATTAGCTGCAGCAGGACAATACGGACAGTTTACGCCTGTAAAAATTTCGAATACGACCATGTCCCTTTCCACCTGCTGGGCACTGGCAAAGTGTAGCATGAAGATGACAGCGGCCAGTAAAAATGTAACTTTTCTCATAGTTTTGTTTTAGTTTAATTTTTAATTCAGTGATTTGGTTTAATTAAAATTGGGAGCAAAAATAAATATTATCGATCAACAATACAAATTATTTAAATAATTAAATATGCCTGCTTGATGGAGCTTAACCTGCTAATTTAATGATGATAATAGGTTTGGAGTTAATTTGAATAATTCTGAATTACATCGACTATAGAACCAATGACCGAAGGGTTCAAATTTTATATTAAAAAAGCTAACTATTTAATAACAGAAATTTTGTGAATATTATTTTCCGCACCAATTTTTACATTTACAAAGTAAAAGCCTTGAGGAATATCCTCGGTACCAAATGGAATATCGTGCTTTCCGGCCATAAGCACTTTGTTAGAAATAGTATTGATTTTTTGACCCAGTTGGTTGGTAATATCTATTTGAACTTCACTTTGCTGCGGCAGGAAAAATGAAATTATTCCACTACCCAAAACAGGATTTGGATAAACATTTACATCAACATCCATAGCAACTTCAATTGTTCCAACGGGGGCTTCACCAAGAAACATCTGGCTGGCTTCAGCGCCAAAGTTACTTCCGGTTAATATTTGTGTTGATCCTTTAAATAGACTAAAAAATCCGGGTAGCGAAATACCATTTTCGCCCGCATCATAAATGGTGAATTTATAACAATCAGTAACTTCAAACTCTAAGCTTAAACTAATAAAACCATTTGGGGTGGTGTAAGGGCCTCCTTCAAAAACAATTTCATCATCAGCATTAATTATTTCCCAGGTGGTTTCTTCGGGGTTATTATCCAGTTTAATAATCAAACTCACGCTTTCAGGAACTACGATCGACCTGTCGAAATTAAAATAAAGGGTGTCGTTCGCGGGATATTCATCACCGGTTCCATTCGTGTTCGAAAAATAAACTTTGAGTTGATTTTCCTCCATCAGATCATATTCTATTTCGGGCAGCAATACATTGCTCAAACTCAAATAGGCAACATTGCCCGACCAACTATACATTTGCTCATCACCGCCGTTTACGCTGTAATAAATATCCATTGAGGTAAGATTGTTAGCGCCAAAATTGGCAATTGTTACCTCGGGCGAAAACTTGCTAAGGCAGGTGGTTGAAGTAAGATTGGTAATTCCGGCAGGTGTAGCATCTACATCAAATAAGGCCTCAAAGGGCTCTTCAGAACCAACTCCTGATTGATGAACAGCCTTGGAGTTTGAATTTTGCACAAAGCCAACCACTGATAGTTAATTAACATCATACACATTTTCCAGCTCCCAGGTTTGGGCAAGCACTCTATATTCGCCATCTGTCCAATTCGCTTTTAATGCAGTCCCACTTACACCGGGAAACATCTTTTTCATTACATCATAAAAGTCTTTTTCACCATTACTACCCGGTGAAGAGTTAAAATGAATATGTTTTTCAACTATGGCACAATGCAACTTCATGAAGTTCTCTGAATAATCCTGTGCAGACTGTATTCTCATAAATACATACAAAGAATCTTGATTTGGCGACAAATAATGGTAAATATCAATTTCCTCGAAAGGCGAAGGATCATTAGCATAATTTGTAAGCATGCTTTGGGTTACTGAACTGGGTGCTCCGTTAAAATCGCCTTCAACAACGGCTCTCGGTACCGAATTAATACCATAAAAACTTATTCTCGAAGAATTCTCTTCAGTATTGTGATCATACATGGGATCGTAACCAGGCCATGAAGCATGGTATTTAATCACGGAAACAATATCATCATTTTGATCGAGTAAAGCATCAAATGCAGGATTTTGCGATGCACATGGCCAGCAAGAAGCATTGGTTGCCTCCTCAACTAATACACGGCGATCAGCTTGCCCGTAGGAAAACACAAATGAGAATGTGATTAGAAAAAAAAGTAGAAAAGTCCTTTTCATAGTTTTAAAGTTTTGGTGATATTATAAAATAAAAAAAATTAGACGGCAAATATAAAAAATTAGAATTACGCGCATCTTATCAAGATTAAATAAAAATAAATGAGTTATCTTTGCTAAGATAATCCTGGTATTTGATTATTCACTTTCAGGCATATAGCAATTAAATTTTTATACATCCGGCCTACAATCAAGTACTGAAAGAGATTAACAACCAATGGTTTTTAACCTGATTAATTCACAAATTCGTTGAACTTGTGAATTAATCACCGAAGGCCGTAAATATTTATTTAAAATATTTACGAGGGTTAATCCTCGAATTTCCTTTGGAAATTCGGCTCTGCAGGCTTTTTAGCCTGCAGAGTGAAAAATTCATTAATTTTTCAGATTAAAATAATTTACTTTTGTAAAACTTTTTTTTCACCTTAAATACAAGTTTAGGGTAACATAAAACTACATAATATGGCAGAAATATCTAAATCATTAGACCTCAGACAGCGGATGCGCAATGCGCTGCAGGGCGGAGGCGAAAAAGCCATCGAAAAGCAAAAAGCCACAGGAAAACTCACCGCACGCGAACGAATAATTGCTGTGCTCGATCCGAAATCATTCCATGAATACGACCTGTTTGTACAACATGCAGGCAAAGATTTCGACATGGGTAAAAAATACCTCCCCGGTGACGGAGTAATTACAGGAACCGGAACAATTTTAGGCCATCCTGTTTGCATTTATGCACAGGACTTTACCGTGGCCGGAGGCTCACTTGGGTATATGCATGCCAAAAAAATCACCAAGATTATGGATCATGCCATGAAACTGAAAGTACCCTTGATCGGGATTAACGATTCGGGGGGTGCGCGTATTCAGGAGGGTGTTAACTCCCTGGCAGGATATGGCGAGATATTTTTCAGAAATACTCAGGCATCAGGTGTTATTCCACAAATTTCTGTAATTCTTGGCCCCTGTGCCGGTGGTGCGGTTTATTCGCCGGCACTTACCGATTTTGTTTTCGTGGTCGATAAAATTTCAAAAATGTTTATCACAGGGCCAGAAGTAATTAAAACAGTGCTGGGCGAAGATATTTCAATGGAGGCTCTTGGTGGCGCACGCACCCATGCCGAAATTACCGGAAATGCACACTTTTATGCTGAAAGCGAGCAGGAATGTTTTGACCAGATCAAGAAATTAGTGAGCTACATTCCCTGGAATAACATTAAAAAGGCAGATCCTTTCCCACCCAAAAAACCCAATACGCGAAAATTTAAAATTGATGACATAGTCCCGGTTGACCCAAAAGAACCTTATGATGTAAGGGATTTGATAAGGGCAGTAGCTGACGATTCTGAATTCTTCGAAATTATGGAATTGTTTGCTGCCAACATTGTTATTGGTTTTGCCCGACTTGATGGGCATACCGTTGGCTTTGTGGCCAACCAACCTTTGGTTTTGGCCGGAGTTCTTGATGTGGATTCATCAGATAAGGCCGCACGCTTTATCAGGTACTGTGATGCTTTCAATATTCCACTGGTAACTTTTGTTGACCTGCCCGGATATTTACCGGGGGTTGAGCAGGAACATGCAGGGGTAATCCGCCATGGAGCAAAAATTTTGTATGCATATTCAGAAGCCACCGTGCCAAAAATTACATTAATCATCCGTAAAGCTTACGGTGGAGGTTATATTGCCATGTGCTCGACCCATCTCCGTGCAGATTTTGTTTTCTCATGGCCATCAGCCGAAATTGCGGTTATGGGCCCCGAAGGCGCAGCCAATATCATTTTCAGGAAAGAAATTATGGAAGCAAAAAATCCGGATAAGCTCAGACAGGAAAAGATTGCAGAATACAAGAAAAAGTTCGCAAATCCTTATGTGGCTGCCGCTTATGGATATATTGACGCGGTGATTGAGCCGAGTGAAACCAGGCACTTCCTCACACATGCACTAACAATTTCGGAAAATAAAAGCACTGAAGCTCCCAAGAAAAAACATGGCATCCCACCATTTTAATATCCTGGTTTATTTTAAAAATCATTAGAATTTTAAAGTATGGAAAACGAAGAAAAAATAGAACAGAAAGAAGTTGAACTCAAAAAGCTGTGGGTTGACGAGGTGAATTATAGTACAACCTTAACCACCAAGTACCTCAACAAAAAGCCTTATGAGCCACCGAATCTTAAAAAAATAAAAGCCGTTATTCCCGGCACCATCAGGGAAATTTATGTAAAACGCCGGGCTAAAGTCAAAAAGAATGACGATCTCATGGTATTGGAAGCCATGAAAATGAGGAATATTCTTAAAGCTCCCCTTGACGGACAAATAAAATCGATTTATGTGAAAACCGGACAGGCTGTGCCCAAAGATTTTGTGTTGATCGAAATTGCTTAGAAGAAATTAGGTTGTTTTTTTAATAAACTGCCCTGGTTATAAAAATCAGGGCAGTTTTTGTTTTATGGCCTCACCATCAAATATTGCCTTCGTCTTACTTATAAATTCCAAAATTTCATCCCGCCCTGTAGCTTTTTCTGATGAAGTGGTGAAAAGTGGAGGCAGTCCCTCCCACGATTCCAATAAAAATTTCTTGTAAGCAGCCACATTTTTTTCAACTTCTGCGGGTTTTAATTTATCTGCCTTTGTAAAAACCAGCGCGAAGGGCAATTCATGCTCGCCGAAACTTTCAATCATTTCCTGGTCAATCTTTTGAGGTGGTAATCTTAAATCGATCAAGATAAAAGTACACATCAGGTTGATGCGATTGAGCAGGTATCCGTTAATCATATACTTCCATTCATCGCGATTTTTTTGTGGAACTTTTGCAAAACCATAGCCGGGCAAATCCACGAGATACCATTCTTCGTTGATTAAAAAGTGATTGATAAGCTGGGTTTTTCCGGGCTTTACTGAAGTTTTTGCAATATTTTTTCGCTGGCAAAGCATATTGATCAATGATGATTTACCCACGTTGGAACGACCGATAAAAGCAAATTCAGGCTTTACCGGGGACGGACATTTATTATAATCCGTATTGCTCATAATAAATGCTGCCTGTTTTATTTGCATTAGATTAGTTTTTAAGTAATTAAATATTCCCGCTTTGAGGGTGGGCGGGCTTTGATAATTATTAGCACACTCCTGCCCCGATCCTTCAGCGATTTTTTACTGCTTGTTTGCATTAGTAATGTAGTTGTTTTAATAGTGA
>CAZQIV010000114.1:0-23203 GCA_964593705.1 uncultured Lentimicrobiaceae bacterium
ACAAGAGGTGCAGCGCACCGAAATATTATTATTCTGAGTTTTTCAGCAAGCCCTAAATAAATTGTCGTGAATAATGCATCTAAGTGAATCTTTGTGTCCTTAGTGGTAACTTTCTAAAAATCACCACTCACATAGTGATGCCCATGGCATAAGGCACTTAGATCACTAAGAGGCACTCCCATGGGGGATGCCCGCTTCGCGAGGCGAGCCTATGGCATAAGTAAAAAAACATATTGAATTTCCGACACACTAAATTACAACGAAAAAACTGGTAATAATTTGTTTGGGCAGCCTCCCTGAATTAAAGTGTAATTTTGCGCCCTTTTATAGATAAGGTAATAAATACAAGCACAAATGATTACAGTTTCTGATTTGAGAATTCAATTTGGCGGCAGGGTTTTGTTTCAGGATGTGAACCTAAAATTTACTCCCGGAAATTGCTACGGAGTAATTGGGGCCAACGGCGCGGGAAAATCCACTTTTTTAAAAGCCATTGCCGGCGAAATATTTTCGGCTCACGGGCAAATAAGCATGGGTGTCGGTGAGCGATTGTCCGTGTTGCGTCAGGATCACTTTGCTTTTGATGAGTTTACAGTAATCGAAGCTGTAATGAAAGGGCATAACCTGCTTTGGGAAATAATGCAGGAAAAGGATGCACTTTATGCAAAACCTGATTTTTCGGATGAAGACGGGATAAAAGCTGCTGAGTTGGAAGAAAAATTTGCCGATATGAATGGATGGAATGCTGAAAGTGATGCGGCATCCTTATTAAGCGCCCTTGGAATAAAGGAATCATTTCATCATTGGACAATGAAAGACATGAGCGGTAAGCAAAAAGTGAGGGTGTTGCTGGCACAGGCACTCTATGGTAAGCCCGATAATTTATTGCTCGATGAGCCCACCAACGACCTTGACCTCGAAACGGTAAGCTGGCTTGAGAATTATCTTGCAAATTATGAGAATACGGTTTTGGTTGTTTCGCACGACAGGCACTTTTTAGATGCCATCAGCACACATACTGTGGACATTGATTTTGGAAAAATCCAGCTATTTGCCGGAAATTACTCCTTTTGGTATCAGAGTAGTCAACTGGCATTAAAACAACTTCAAAAGCAAAACAAGAAGGCTGAAGAAAAAAAGAAAGAGCTCCAGGAGTTTATTTCACGTTTTAGCGCCAATGTTTCAAAATCGAAACAAACAACCAGCCGTAAGAAAATGATAGAAAAACTCAACATTGAGGATATTAAACCTTCCACAAGAAAATACCCGGGCATCATTTTTACTCCCGAAAGGGAAGCCGGCGATAAGATTCTTGATGTAACAGGACTTAGCGCAAGCATCGATGGGCAGGTATTATTTAAGGAAGTGGATTTTTCTGCAAACAAAGGCGATAAAATTATTTTCCTCTCGAAAGACCCACGGGCAATGACCGCGTTTTTTGAAATTATTTCAGGAAATCAAAAAGCGGATGAAGGCATCTACCAATGGGGACAAACAATTACCTCGTCTTATTTGCCCCTCGATAGCTCAACATTTTTCAGGAGCGAATTAAACCTCTTCGACTGGCTTTGCCAGTTTTCATCAGACACCACAGAGCTGTATATTCGCGGCTATTTGGGTAAAATGCTGTTTGCAGGTGAAGACATGTACAAACTGGTTGAAGTACTGTCAGGGGGCGAGAAAATGAGGTGCATGATCTCAAAAATGATGCTTATCAATGCAAATGCAATTGTGTTGGATACACCAACAAACCATCTTGATCTGGAGTCAATCCAGGCATTCAACAACAACCTGATCAATTATCCCGGAAACGTTTTCATGTCTTCTCACGACCATGAGTTTATCCAGACCGTCTGCAATAGAATTATCGAACTTACACCCAAGGGCATTATCGACAAACTAATGCAGTATGATGATTATGTAAAAGACGAAAAAATAATGGATCTGAGGGAAAAGATGTACCAAACTACTTAGTGTCCATAAAGTCGATACTTTTCACTTGCCCCGTCCGTCAGCTGACGGACGGGGATTAATGAATTTAGCAATGCCTCCCCCGCCTTTTCGCTGTCAATGCCGAAGGCATTGACAGCGAAAAGGCGGGGCATTCATCACATCAATTTAATCCACAACCTAAAGGATGTGGAAATTGATATTTCAAAAAACACCTTACTGTAAAGACAGACCCTACTTAGAGCCTATTCAAATATCCCGGTAAGCTTTTCTTGCAGCGCCTCTTCGCGCAGATTCTTCCCAATGATAATTCCGTTGGGATCCAACAGGAAATTAGCCGGAATAGAGCTTAACCCGTATAGATTTGAAGCTTCATTTTGCCATCCTTGTAAATCCGATACATGAGTCCAGGTAAGGTTGTCGATAGCAATGGCATCAATCCAACGCTGACGGTCTTTATCCAGAGAAACACCCAAAATATCAAATCCTTTATCGTGGTATTTTTGATAAGCTAAAACCACATTGGGGTTTTCTTTGCGGCATGGCGAGCACCATGAAGCCCAGAAATCGATGAGTAAATATTTTCCTTTAAAAGCATCAAGGGCAACCGGGATGCCTGTACTATCATTTTGCGAAAATAATGGTGCCGGTTGACCTATGGCTACCGACTTTAGTTTTGCAATTTTGTCATCAATCATCTTTACATATTTTGAACCGGTAACATCCTCACTAAATCCTGAA
The DNA here is from genome assembly GCA_964593705.1 of uncultured Lentimicrobiaceae bacterium. GTDB lineage: Bacteria > Bacteroidota > Bacteroidia > Bacteroidales > 4484-276 > SABY01. The sequence continues at coordinate 2,692 of CAZQIV010000114.1, forward strand.
CGGATAGCTACCAGATAATCAAGCTCAAACTGGTAAATATTGTTTACTGTAATGTATGGCCCCACCACGTTAGTGTTTTGTGCCTTAACAAAATCCTTTATGAAATTTTTCTGCATATCATCAATGCGGTCGGCTTCCTTCCTAATTTCTTCAACGCGGGCATTATCTCCACTTTTCATAGCTTTCTGAAATTCGGCGTATAACGTATCACGCTGATTATCCAGCCTTTTTACACCCTGGTTGTAACTTTCGTAAATCTTTTGTAATTCAGATCCCTCGAAAGCAAGGGATTTTACATCACCAGAAACAATAATATTACCGGGTTCTACAAAAAAGCGCTGAAATACCTGGTCAACTTTAAATTCAAGAAAGTAAGCTTCGGGCATGTCGATAGTTCCCGTAAATAAAAATATGCCATCGGCAGTTTCAACCGAATCAATCGCCACAAGTTTATTATCGACAACTTTTGAAAGCACTATCCAGCCTGGTGATGTGCCATCTGCCGTTCCACTTATTACATATTCGTTGGCGGGACCCGAACAGGAGGCCAAAAAAAATATTATCAATAAAGACCAAAGCACATTTTTCATAATTTGAAATTTTATAAAAGTTTGATTTTTAAAACTATTTGTGTAAAAGATGTCTTAACGTTTATCTTGTTTGTAAAATAAAAACTGAAGCAACAGCACGAGAATTAGTGTTGCTGTTGAACTCGCGATTATCCGGTTCCCGGTTTGTATAATATCTTTAAAGCTAAAAGCCTCGATGAAAAACAGGGCCGAATGGTGTAAGCTTATTAATATTAAAGCATAGAAGAAAAACCACCTAAAGCCCAAATCCTTAATCCCCGGAGTAATCCCCGGCTCGTACTCTTTTTTTGATTTCAGTAAACGGATTAAACCCGGCCGTAAAAATGCAGTGAAAACTGATGCGGCAGCATTTATCCCGAGACTGTTGGTGAATATATCAACACTCAAACCCATTAAGAATGACAAGATAAGCAATAGCCAGCCGGCAGTTTCGAATGGGAGCAGTAAAATGAAATACACGTAGAAGGCCGGATAAATATAGCCGTTTACATTGATATTACTAAATACCAACACCTGGAGAAAAAGCAGGACGATAAACCGTATGATATTTTTAGCGGCCATGGATTATTCTTTAATATCGGATTGTTCCAGGTCGATTATTTCGCCTTTGAATAAATTTTGAATGGCATAAACATAGTAAAGCTTATTAAAGTCAACCGAAAACCTTACATAAATCTGAAAAAAGCTGTCGCCGGGAGTAATATCAAAACTTTCAACAATGCCAACAATCTGCCCTTCGGGATAGGTGTAAGAGTACCCGCTGGTTACTACAGTGTCGCCAACATTAAACCTAACATGCGATGGGATGTCCACAAGCTTTCCTATTTGGTAATCTTCTCCTTCCCAATACAGCGACCCAACCTGGTTTGATTTTTTTAGCTTCGCGCTCACGCGGGCGTTGCTGTTCAGCACCGACATCACCGAACTAAAATTATTGGAAACCTCAATTACCTGTCCAACAATTCCATTGAAAGCAACCACAGCCATGTCCTCTTTAATGCCTTGCAGCTTGCCCTTATTGAGTTTTATATAGTTGTTTCGGCGACTTATCGAGTTGGAGATTACTTTTGCTGATGTGTATTTATATTGCTGTAAATAGATTGAATCGTTTACAAAAAAAGTCTGGGTGTCGGTTTTAATGAACGATTCGGGATGCATATTGTAAAACCGCGCATTTTCTTCAGCAAGAATTTTGTTGGCATTTTTCAGGGCAAAATAGAAAGTAAAATTGTCGTATTTTTCCAGAATTGTTCCGGCAACATCATTTGTTGAATTAAAAAATACCCGCCCCTGGTAATAGTTATTATTTACCACCAGAAAAAAAGCAAATACCTCTAATATCACAAAAAGGAAAAAGAAATAGTTTTTCCATAAAAAGGCAATGAGGTTTCGCATTAGAACAATTTATCTGGGCGGTAAAGTTAAGGTTTACTTGATGAGGAAAGTAAACTTATCGAAGTTTTTCAGTGCAATACCGGTTCCCCGGGCAACAGCCCTGAGCGGATCTTCGGCAACATGGATCGGCAGCTTGGTTTTAAGATGCAAGCGTTTATCGAGGCCACGCAGCATGGAACCACCACCAGCAAGGTAAATTCCTGTACGGAAGATATCAGCCGATAATTCAGGTGGTGTCATCTCAAGTGCCTGCAGCACGGCAGTTTCAATTTTTGAAATGGATTTATCGAGGCAATGTGCAATTTCGGCATAATTCACAATAATTTCTTTGGGAATGCCGGTAAGCATATCCCTGCCGTGAACAGCAAAATCATCGGGAGGTGTGTCGAGTTCAGGAAGGGCAGCACCCACCTCTATTTTAATCCTTTCGGATGTGCGTTCGCCAATGTTGATGTTGTGTTGCTTGCGCATGTATTCCTCTATGTCGGCATTAAAATCATCGCCGGCAATACGGATGGATTTGTTATTTACAATCCCGCCAAGGGCAATAACGGCAATTTCGCTGGTTCCACCGCCTATATCAATAATCATATTGCCGGTAGGTTCCAGCACATCAATACCTATACCGATGGCGGCTGCCATGGGTTCGTGAATAAGGCGCACTTCACGGGCACCGGCTTGCTCGGCCGAGTCTTTTACGGCGCGTTCTTCAACTTCGGTAATTCCCGAAGGAATACAAATCACCATTTTTAACGCGGGAGGAAATAAGCCCTGCCTGATGCCGATCATCTTTATCATTTCACGAATCATATATTCGGCAGCCTGAAAATCGGCAATAACCCCATCGCGCAGGGGCCTGATAGTTTTGATGTTTTCGTGGGTTTTGCCGTGCATCATCTGTGCGCGTTTTCCCACTGCAATAATACGCCCCGAGCTGCGCTCGATGGCAACAATGGAGGGTTCGTCAACCACTACTTTATCGTTGTAAATGATAATGGTATTTGCTGTACCAAGATCAATGGCGATTTCACGTGTAAAAAATGAAAATAGTCCCATAGGTTTTTATTCAAATGTCCCGGGGTTTTAATCCGGGATTGATAATCTTAATTAAAAAATAAAAATGTAAATAATATTGTTAATGTTTAAAATGCCTGACTCCCGTAAACGCCATAGACATTTCATTGTTGTTACAGTAGTCAACTGAATCTTTGTCTCGTATCGACCCACCCGGTTGAATTACAGAAACAACACCTGCTTTATGTGCAATTTCAACCGAATCGGCAAAAGGGAAAAAAGCATCGGAGGCCATTACTGAACCCTTCAACTCAAACCCGAAAGTTTTTGCTTTTTCGATGGCTTGTTTTAGCGCATCAACGCGCGATGTTTGACCCACACCACTTGCAATCAACTGTTTGTTTTTAGCTAAAACAATGGTGTTTGATTTGCTGTGTTTTACAATTTTATTGGCGAACAAAAGATCTTCAACTTCCTCATCTGTTCCAGATTTATCAGTTACAAAACGGAGGTCTTCAGGAGTTTCGGTTTTAAGGTCTTTTTGCTGCATCAAAGTGCCATTTAATGAAGACCTGAAAATATAAGCCGGGAGATCAGTATTATTTTGCTTTAGGATGATCCTGTTTTTCTTGGTTTTTAATATTTCCAGGGCGGCTAAATCATAGGCGGGCGCCAGAATAATTTCAAAAAACAGTTTGTTAATTTCTTTTGCAGTTTGTGCATCTACTTGAATATTTGTAACAATTACACCACCAAAAGCTGAAACCGGGTCGCCGGCAAGTGCATCTTTCCAGGCTGTAATAAGATCGGGGCGTGAAGCAAGGCCGCAAGCATTGTTGTGCTTTAAAATGGCAACGGTAGGCTCAGTAAATTCTTTAATTAAATTCACCCCTGCATCCAGATCAAGGATATTGTTGTATGAAATTTCTTTTCCATGAAGCTGTTCAAAATTATCGCTCAGATTGCCAAAGAAGTATCCCTTTTGATGAGGGTTTTCGCCATACCTCAAAACCTTATGTTCGTGAGTGCTTTGTTTGAACGACACAATTTCTTCATCCCTGTTAAAATAATTAAAGATGGCGGTGTCGTAATGGGATGAAACCGCATAAGCCCGGGCTGCAAAAAGCTTTCTTTGGGCAAGTGTTGTTGAGCCATTACCATCGGAAATTATGTTGATGGCCTCTTCGTAAAAATCGCACGAGGGAACAATCAAAACATCTTTAAAGTTTTTGGCTGCTGCCCGGATAAGGCTAATTCCCCCTATGTCAATTTTTTCGATGATTAGATTTTCGTCATCAGTTGAGGCTACAGTTTTTTCAAAAGGATACAAATCAACAACCACCATATCAATTTCAGGAATTCCATACTCCTGCATTTGTTGCCGGTCTTCATCCAGATTGCGCCGGCCAAGAATGCCACCAAATACTTTTGGATGCAGGGTTTTTACCCGCCCGCCCAGTATGGAAGGATAGGAAGTAATATCTTCGACTTTTACAGCTGGTATTCCCAGATTTTCGATGAAAGTGTAGGTGCCTCCGGTAGAATAAATTTTCACGCCTGACTTATGAAAGGTTGCGGCAATATTTTCAATGCCGTTTTTGTTAAAAACCGAAATCAAAACGGAATTAATTTTTTTCAAACCCTCCATTTGTAAGCTGTATCTAATTTATTAAAAACCATTTAAATATAAGAGTGCAAAATTATGGAAAAAATATCACAGTTTGTTTAATTGTTCGTTATCACTATTAAATAATAACGATTGGCAAACAATAAGTTCACTTAATTGAATTTTGGGGTGTGAAATTGTAAACAATCAACTATTTTTACCATTTAATTATCATAAAGATCAAGATATGTATTTGTTGCTAAGACTTATTCACGAAAGTTTCCTGTTTGCTTTTCAGGCTATAATGGGTAATAAACTCCGTACAATCCTGTCGTTGTCAGGAATTACCATCGGGATATTTTCGGTAATATCAGTCCTTTCGGTATTCGATTCGTTGGAAAGGAGTATTCGCGATAGTTTGAGCGATCTTGGAAGCAATATTGTTTTTATACAGAAATGGCCCTGGGGAAGCATGGGTGGTGAATATCCGTGGTGGAAATACCTTAACCGGCCCGAGGCAACCCTTGATGAACTCGAAGATATTCAAAGACGTGCAGGAACCGTTGAGGCAGCAACCTTCACCTTTGGTACTTCCCGCACAGTAAAGCGCCACAACAACAGCTTCGACAACGTAGGGATAAATGCCATATCTTATGACTACGATAAAGTGATGCCTCTCGATATTAGGGAAGGCCGTTATTTTACCCGCACCGAATCGCTCGCCGGGAGAAATGTTGCACTCATTGGATCGGAGATTGCCAAAACACTATTTCCAAATTCCTATTCAATTGGGCAGGACATCAAAGTGTTTGGCGGCAAGGTTGTAGTTATTGGAGTTTTGGCTGAGCAAGGCCAGGGAACTTTTGGAAATTCTAATGACGAAAAAGTATTTGTCCCTGTTAATTTCGCAAGGAATCATGTAAACATTAGAAACATTGGCACCGCCATTATGATCCAGGGAAAACCCGAAGTATCCAATCAACAGATTAAGGATGAACTAACAGGAATTATGCGATCGCTCAGAAAACTCAAGCCGGGCGAAGAGAATAATTTTGCCCTCAACGAGGTAAGCGCCATCGATCAGAACCTCCAGTCGTTTTTTAGCGGATTGGCGTTGATAGGATATATCATTGGTGGTTTTTCACTTTTGGTTGGAGGGTTTGGCATAGCCAATATCATGTTTGTTTCGGTGAGGGAACGAACCAATATTATTGGAATTCAAAAAGCCATTGGCGCTAAAAAATATTTCATCCTGTTAGAATTTCTTTTCGAAGCGGTTTTTCTTTCGCTGTTGGGTGGGATAATTGGTTTGTTTTTGATTTTTCTCGGCACCCTGGTGCTTCAAAACGCGATGCCCTTTCCGCTCATCCTCTCGCAGGGAAATATAATTCTGGGGCTGGTAATTTCCACAGTAATTGGTTTGTTATCCGGCATTATTCCTGCATGGACAGCATCGCGTCTTGATCCGGTGGAAGCCATACGTTTTGGCATTTAATAATCTACTCTGGGGTTTTAGTAAATGGTGAAGTAGAAATCAAGGATTTTTTGATGTGCCTGCCACAGTTATTTTTTGGTGATTTAAAACATAAGTAAATCATATTCCGAAACACACCTGATATTTATTTTCCCGGGTTTATCGATTGCAAAAACTCAAACAGATTTTCTTAAGCGGAAACCCAATATTATTCATGAAATATGGAATCGCCTGATTATAAAATGCTGACGAAACAATAGTGCTGTAGTTTATGCAAAGCGAATAATTATTTTTAAGCAAAAAGGCAAGTAAAATTACAAATCTATTATTTTACTTCATCTAATATTTCTATCTTTACAAAAAAATTTTGTATGCAAAAGCGCTGGGAAATAAAAGAAAAGGTAGACAACGAGATAGTGATGATGCTATCCCGCGCTTTAAACATAAGCACGCTGTTGGCTAACCTTCTTGCTCAGCGCGGGGTAAAAAACTTTGACGAGGCGCGTTCATTTTTCCGTCCTAAGCTAATTCAACTGCACGATCCTTTTTTGATGAGGGACATGGATAAGGCGATTTATCGGATTGAAAAGGCATTGCGTAATCGCGAAAAAATTCTCGTTTGGGGCGATTATGACGTTGACGGCACTACTGCTGTTGCCCTGGTTTACACTTTCTTGAAATCAATTTGTAAGGATGTAGGCTTTTACATTCCCGACCGATACTCCGAAGGATATGGTGTTTCGGTAGTCGGAATTGATTTTGCCCGGGAAAATCACTATTCCCTGATTATTGCACTCGATTGTGGCATTAAGGCTGTGGAAAATATTACTTATGCTTACGATAAGGGAATCGATTTTATTATCGTTGATCACCACCGTCCAGGAGACGAACTTCCTCCCGCGTTTGCAATTTTGGATCCCAAAAGAAGCGATTGCAATTATCCGTATAAGGAATTATCAGGATGCGGACTCGGATTTAAACTGATCCAGGCTTTTTCAAAAAAGAACCACATGCCCTTTAAACGTCTGGAAAAATATCTCGATCTGGTAGTGGTAAGCATTGCTTCGGATATTGTGCCCATTACCGGCGAAAATAGAATACTTGCATATTTTGGGCTCAAGTTGTTGAACTCGAATCCCAGGCCGGGCTTTACTGCAATACTGCAATATAGCAACATTAAGAAAAAATCAGATTTTCACTTTGTTGATGAAGAATATGCCTTTAACCGGAAACTTACCATCAGCGACCTGGTTTTTTTGATCGGACCGCGAATTAACGCTGCCGGCCGGATGGAAAGTGGAAAGAACTCGGTTGAATTGCTGGTTTCAAAAGGCATAGAAGCAGCCATCGCGAAAGCTGAACAGATTAACCAGTTTAATACAGAACGCCGAAATCTTGATATGCAGGTTACCCGTGAAGCGCTTGAAATTTTAGCCAATGACCCGACCAACGAATTTAAAAAATCCACCATTGTTTATAACCCGGACTGGCACAAGGGAGTTTTGGGAATTGTTGCTTCCCGCTTAACGGAAACCTATTATCGGCCTACAATAGTATTAACACAATCAAATGGCCTTATCACAGGTTCAGCGCGGTCGGTAAAGAATTTTGATGTGTATAATGCCATTGACCAATGTTTCGATTTGCTCGAACACTTTGGTGGTCACAAATATGCAGCCGGCATGTCGATTAATCCTGATAAATTCCCGGCTTTTAAAGAAAAATTTGAAAGCATAGTTTCCGGTACAATTGATGATGAAATGCTGATTCCCGAAATTAGCATTGATGCTAAAGTGAAGCTAAACAACATTTCGACAAAATTCTATAAAGTTTTAAAACAGTTTGCTCCTTTTGGTCCCGATAACATGGCGCCAATATTCTTAACCGAAAATGTTGTTGACACAGGCTACGCGAGCATTGTTGGTAAAAACCATTTGAAACTTAGTGTTGTACATCCTGATATTTCAGGTTTTCCCGTTGCAGGAATTGCTTTTCAGCAAGGAGATAAATTGCCGGTTGTGCAAAGCGGAAGGCCATTTTCGATTTGTTATCATGTAGAGGAAAACGAGTGGAACGGGAATGTTTCGTTGCAATTAAATATTAAAGACATCAAACCATACGGTGAGAGTCAGGCATATTAACCCGCGTTATTCATCGAAAATTTATAAATTTTCCGGGTTAAATAATTTTACTATTCATCATTATTGCACGCACAATAAGAACTACACCAAAAAACATCAACAAAACCCCCACGATTTTATTCAGCATTTTCACATTTGCCTCGTTGAGGAGTCCCTTTATTTTTTTAGCTATAAAAGCCTTTATAATATCGGTTAGCAATACCATGAGCAATGCTCCTGTAAAAAAGAAAAATATTGCACGGGTATTTTCACCATAATCATTTGTTACACCTACTGTTACAGTCATCCAGAAAATCCATACGTAGGGATTGGCAACATTAAGAAAGTAGCCTTTCAAAACAAAAGTAAACCAACCGGGCTTACTCTCCTCATCACTATTTCCGTTTTTTCCGTTTAGATGAACCGGTTTTGTAAAAGATACAATACCATAAATGATAAGAATTGAGCCTGAGATGATTCCAAAAATTAATTGGTTGTGATCGTTGGAGATAATTTGTAATGCCCCTATCAAACAAAGTAAAACAAGTGTAATATCACTCAGAAATATTCCTGTGGCGAGGTAAAGGCTTGATTTGAACCCCCGGTGAATACTAGTTTGAACAAGTGCAAATAAAGCAGGGCCCAAAAGTACCGCTAACGTCATTCCCAAAATTGCCCCTTCGATAAGTGGATGCATGTAGCTAAAGTATTATTGCTTCGTAGTAGTAGGGTTAATCTTTAAATTTATTAATAAAGAGAAAACCATAGCTTGATAAATTGGCAAAAATAATAAAGAAAATTTAGCATGATAAAATGAGGTTTTTCACACAGTGATGGTGAGGGGCTCAGGGGTTTATTTAGGATTGTTGTGTTTAAAACCCTCAATATATTTTTCCCATTCATCCAGTTGTTTTGCTTTAATCACTCTCGGAAATTTATTCTGTGCGCCTTCTTTTCCGTGCACACACATCCATTCATAAAAAACTTTTGTAGGTAATATTTCAACAATTACATCCTTAATAGATGCTATGCGCTCAACCCTGTAGTCATCGTTAAGTTGTTTAAGGTTATTGTCAATAATTTCTTTGGCTGTATTGCTATCCAGTGCATCATCGGTGCCCAGGAACCACTTGTGTGCAAACATCGAGTCGTGTTTAATCCCCGCCACTGTAAATTCCCGCACTTCAATATTCAGGTCATTACTCATCATTTCAACAGCCCGATTCATATTGTCCTGCGAAAGATGCTCGCCACATAAGCTTAAAAAATGCTTGGTTCGGCCGGTAATACGTATTTCGTTTAGTTTTTTTGAGGTGAATTTTATGGTATCGCCTATCAGGTAGCGCCAGGCTCCGGCATTACTACTTATCAGCAAGGCATATTCTTTTTCTTCTTCCACATCCTTTAAGGTAAATACCACAGGGTTAGCTACAATATTACCATCCTGATTAAAATTGGATTCGTTGAAAGGGACAAACTCAAAAAACAAACCGGTATCCAGCGAAAGCTGCATCGAATCTACACCGGGTCTTTTCTGATAGGCAATAAATCCTTCGGAGGCAAGATAGGTCTCCATATAAGTAAGGGCTTGGCCTAAAAGCCTTTCGAAACCTTTGTAATAGGGTGCCAGAGAAACGCCACCATGAACATAAATAGAGAGGTTTGGCCAAATTTCGTGGATATTTTTTAAATTATAGGTTTTAATAATTCTTTCCAATAAAATTTGAAGCCAGGCAGGAACGCCAACAATTACTCCAATATCCCAGTTTTTGGCGTTTTTTACTATTTCGTCAAGTTTGGTGTTCCAGTCCCGTTCTTTCGAAATTCGTTTTCCCGGTTTGTAAAATACCTGAAACCAAAAAGGGATATTTCCTGTGGTTATTCCGGAGAGGTCGCCGGCATGGTATGTCCCGTTGTATTGTAAGTGAGTACTTCCCCCAAGCATAAGAATGCCTGTTCCTTTTTCGAAAAACTCAGGTGGAAAATTGTATTGCGCCAACGAAAGCAACTGACGAACACTGGTTCTTTTGATTGATCTCAGCATGTCGGTTGTTACCGGAATATACTTACTGGAGGCTTCGGAGGTGCCGGAGCTTAGCGCGAAATGTTTTACCTTGCCGGGCCAGGTTACAAATGCTTCGCCGTTCAGAGAGCGATACCACCATTTTTTAAAAATGGAGTTATAATCATGAACAGGAACAGCGTTTTGGAACGCCGTGATTAAATCCTTTGATCTTAGAATTTCAGAAAAATCGTGAGCTTCGCCAAAATGAGTAAACTGAGCCTTCCGCAGGAGTTTTTTGAGCACCTCTTGCTGAGCCTTGCAAGCATCAAATCTTTTCTGATTTTCCTTGTTGCTTAAGCTTCTCAACTCAATTGCACGTTTTATGATAGAACCAATAATAGGCAATGTTGTACAAGTTTAATTATAAACCAATTTGTATTTTCAGCAAAAATAAGAAATTACGACAACCAAAAATTCAGAACTCCTTACTTAACGTAAATCAATTGTCGTAAAAAACACATCTTAGTGACTCTTTGTGTCCTCAGTGCCTTAGTGGTAACCTTCTAAAATTCACCACTTAGACACTTAGATCACTCAGAACCACTAAGTAAAAAAGAATAAAAAATAATTGAATTTGCGACACACTAAATTACGACAAAAAAGTTATAACTAATTGGTTTGTAACTTATAGGTCAGAAGTTCTGAAATTTTAAAATCTTGAGTGGAGACAACAATAAACTTGTAAACCACAGACCTATGCGGGCAACTGATAAAATGGACTGACACGAAGTTTCTATTTTACCTTAATCCTGATCAATCACGCCCAATAAATATCCCACCGCTGCCTCAAGCTGCTGATCGCGACCTGAAACAACTACATCGTAATCCAAAGCCTGTTTAATGTCGGGTTCAAGTTGAAGGTTTTCCAGATAATTGCCGTCAGCATCTTTGGTCCCCACTTCCGGAATTCCAAAAACCAAGGTGGGGTCTTGCAAAGTTTCCCACCATACCGCAGTGGCGGTACCAGGCACGGGCATTCCTACCGTTGTCCCAATTTTTAAAGTTGCATAAGAGTAAGGGAAAAAGTGCGCATCCGAGTAATTGCTTTCGCTCATGATTACTGCCGAAGGTTTGCTCCATTGGTTCATGGGTTCCTGGCCAAATTTTTTACCGTTAGGCCACAACTCAACGTATTTTTTGCCACTAAGCAAAATAGCCAGGTCGTTGTGCAACCAGCCCCCGCCATTAAAACGGGTATCCACTATGACGGCTTCCTTTTCGTGATTTCTTCCTAAAATTTCGGAATACACTTCCCTGAAACTCTCGCTATCCATACTCCGCACATGCACATAGCCCAGGCGTCCTCCTGATAATTCTTCGGTAAGCCGATGGCGTTCTTCCACCCAACGCTCATAAAGCAATTGGCCGTATTGTCCGTAGGAAACGGGTTTTATCACCTCGTCCCAGCGCTCTCCGTTTTGAGGGTCATACAGGGAAACCAAGGTGGGTTTTCCGGCCTTGTGATTGAGCAGGCCAAAAAAACTTTGGTTTGCAAGGATGAGTTCACCATTTAACTTTTCGATAATATCTCCGGCTTTTGCTTTAGAATTGGTAAGGTCGAAAGGCCCTTTGTCGAGGATTTCTACGATTTTAATCCCATTTCCCCCAAAACTCCAGTCGAATAAAACACCGAGACTTGCTGTTCTGTCACCATCTTTGGCAGAATGTCGATAACCCGATCCGGTATGTGAAGCATTCAACTCGCCCAACATTTCGCTAAGCATTTCGGCATAATCGTAATTGTTGGTAATGTAGGGCAGGAATTTCTCATATTCGGCTTTGTAAAAATCCCAATCCACACCTTGTAAATTTGGGTCGTAAAACTTTTCGCGCACCTGACGCCAGGCATGTTCGAACATATACTCGCGCTCAGCCGGAAAATCAATAAATTGCTCTGCCTGGTAGCTGATCGTTTTCTTTTTGTTGTCTTTGGTATTTACCTTGATAAATTTCCCTCCGGAAATCATGTAGAGATGCTCGCCTTTCTTATCCATCTGCAATGCTCCACCGCCACCATCAAGTTTTAGTACCAATTTAGTTTCGTTTTTCACCAAATCTTTCATCCATAAATCGTAGCCTTTTTCAAACCTACTCAGGTAATAAAGCTTTTTACCATCCTTGGTAATAATGGCATCCGAAAGTGAAGACGAGTTGATGGTAAGCCTGGTTTTGCGATCTTCGATATTATCCAATTCAATTTTCAAAGGTTTAACTTCTTTTTCCCCATCTTCTTTTTTCTTTTTCTTTTTGTCCTTTTTCTTTATGGAGTCTTTCTCATCCTCATCGCCCTCACTATCTTCATCCTTTATATCATCTTTATCTTCGTCCAACAGTTTTTTTTCTTCTTCGCTAAGCTTGAACTTATCCCAGGCTTCGCCAGTAAAAAACATGGCATACACATCGTTTTGTGCCCCCCAACTTCCGTGGCTGCGCAAACCCTCACGGTCAGAAAACCAAATCATCATTTCGCCGGCCATCATCCATTTTGGATTATTATCGTAATAGCCGCTTAGTGTAAGATTTTCAATATTACCGGATCCATCCGCATTTACCAAACCCACATCGTTCATAAAAGCATTGTTTGGTGAAAAGGAAACCAAAAACCACTTACTGTCGGGTGACCATTGATACCATTGATCGCCATCAGCATAAGAATAGTTGTACTTGCCATCGAGCACGGTGCGGGTAATTCCGCTTTTTAGGTTAATTACTTTCAATGTTTCGCGGTTTTCGAGGTAGGCCACCTCTTTGCCATCGGGCGAATATTCGGGCTGGAATTCTTCTTCGAGCGTAGCAATCACCGGCTTTTCTTCCAACAATGTGGCGCGGGAAAAATTTGGGTCTTCCTCACGTACAATGCTTGTTTCGTACGCATTCCAACTTCCATCACGCTCGCCGGCATATAATAGTTTGCGGCCATCTTTGCTGAAACTCACCGAGCGTTCCTGCTCCGGAGTATTTGTAATGTTTTTGGTGGTGGCAAAATCGGTGGAGGTTACAAACACATCGCCGCGCAGCACAAACGCGATTTCTTTGCCATCGGGCGAGACAGCCATTTCGCCGGCACCATCTCCCTTTTTCTCAAAATCAGTCAGGTTCTCTTTATCATCCACAGCAATCCGGATTTTAACTTTTACAGGATCACTGTTTTCATCTTTAATATAAATCTCACCATCATAGCCAAAACAAAGTCTGTTTTTTACGGCTATGGAAAGGAAGCGCACGGGATTTTTCTCAAAGGTGGTAATTTGCTTTTCGTAAGGAATATGGCTTTGCAAGGGTTTTTCCCACACATTAAATGAACCCGATTTTTCGCTTAGGTAATAGATTTTTGTTTCATCATTACTAAAAACGGGATTACGATCCTCGCCTTCGAAACCGGTGAGTTTTTGATAGGTATTGTTATTTTTTTCATATTTCCACAAATCTCGGGCAATGGAAGAAGTATGATGCTTACGCCATTGATTTTCATATCCTTTTTGATCGTGAAAAAGAATTACATTTCCATCCGCACTTTGTTGCGCCATTTCAGCAGGAACAGAAAGCAGTTGTTTGGGGCGGTCTCCATTTACAGAAACGGAGTACAATTCAGGCAGTGCACCTGAGGGAAACATTTGGTTTTCCGCCACATCCTGGATGGAAGCCGAAAAAAGCACACTTTTTCCATCAGGTGAAAATGAATTGGGTAATTCACGACCCGAAAAATCGGTGAGACGCTTTGCTTTTCCGCCTTCAGCAGAGATCAGGAAAACATCAAAATTCCCATGACGATCCGAAGCAAAGGCAATGGATTTACCATCGGGCGACCACTGCGGCATAAAGTCGTAAGCGGTATGCATGGTTAGGGGAACGGCTGTTCCGCCGGTGGCCGGCACTTTAAATAAATCGCTCTGGTAACTAAAAACAATTGTTTGTCCATCGGGGGAGATGGACGGGTAGCGCATCCAGAGCGGATCGGTGGTTTGGGTGTGGCCAAAAGTTATCGATAAAAAAATGATAACAAGAAGGGATATAAAATTTTTCATGATTAAATGAGTGTTGTTATGAATGAATATGTTTGATTGTTAATCATTTTTGAATTCTTGGGTCGCTGACCCAAGAATTGAGGTATAACTTCGATAAGGTTTTTTATTAGCATATTGAAAGCCGATTAAATTCAATTTCCAAATTGGATTTTTTCATTTGGTTTTCAAAAATAAGCAATTTTAAATATCACACTGACTGAAAAAACAAAACCCAGTATGGGTTTTTGTTTCCTTTTGTTCGATTATGCTACAATAGCATCAACCCATACTGGGTTGAAAAAACAATACCCAGTATGGGTTTTGGTATTGTAGCTAAATGCACAAAAACACTCATCATCAACCCAGTATGGGTTGTGGTATTTTTCGTTATTTGAAAAAAACATTACCATCATTTCCCTAAATCTAATTACCTTTAGCTCCAACAACAAAATCTAAAAATTAAGGTACCCGGATCATTCACACAATATTACAGTCATTTAATATTTAGCCCGCAACTTCGCAGCCCCATTCAAAGCATCAAATTACAGGATCAATTATTTAAATACATTTCGGGAATTGTTAAAAAGCTTGGTCATTTTCCTCTGGCAGTAAATGGAATGTACGATCATGTTCACGTGTTTTATGGGATGAAACCAACGATTAGTCCACCGGAAACGGTAAAAGAAATCAAAAGAGTGTCATCTGTTTTTTTGAAGGATGAGGGTTGTTTGCACAACTTCGGATGGCAAAGTGGTTATGGGGGGTTTTCTTATGGCAAGTCGCAAATTGATAATGTTATCAAATACATCATCCACCAACGGGAGCATCACAAGAAAAAAACATTTCAGGAGGAATACATTGAATTTTTGGAAAAATTTGAGATTGAATATAACCCAAAGTATTTGTTTGAATTTCATGAGTAGCTTTTCGCGAAACCCCCCCGAAAAAATCGGGGCAGGCTATACTGGGTTTTTGTTTCCTTTTGTTCGATTGTGCTATAATAGCATCAACCCATACTGGGTTGAAAATACGAAACCCCTGAAAAAATCGGGACAGTCTATAGTGGGTTTGTGTTTCCTTTTAATCGATGATCCTACAATAGCAACAACCTCCCGCATGGGCGGGACAGGCTGTACCGGGCTACAAAACAATAAACCCAGTATGGGTTTTGGTATTGTAGTAAAAGCCCATAAATACCCACAGTCAACCCAGTATGGGTTGTGGTATCAAATTGTCGTGTTTTTTGTGTTTACAATCTCTTGTCCAATTTTCCCACCATCACCGCCTTCCATTCGGCAAAAGTGCCGCCAATAATTTTCTCACGGGCGGTTTTTACAAGCCATAGGTAAAAGGCAAGGTTGTGCAAACTGGCAATCATGGGTGCCAGGTATTCGTTGGCCATAAATAAATGCCTCAGGAATGCTTTTGAATATTCGCGATCAACGAAAGAAGTTCCGTTTTCGTCAAGGGGCGAGAAGTCATCCTTCCATTTTTCATTTTTCATATTCATGATGCCCTCGCTGGTGAAAAGCATTCCGTTGCGGCCATTTCGGGTGGGTATCACGCAGTCGAACATATCTATGCCGAGTGCGATGTTTTCGAGGATATTTACCGGAGTGCCCACGCCCATCAGGTAGCGGGGTTTGTTTTTGGGTAAAATTCCACAAACCAAATCGGTCATCTCATACATCATTTCGGTGGGTTCGCCAACCGAGAGACCCCCGATGGCATTTCCTTCAGCCCCGCGAGAAGCGATGTATTCAGCAGATTTTATGCGCAGATCCTTAAATGTACTTCCCTGCACAATGGGGAAGATAGTTTGACTATAGCCATATTTGGGTTCTGTGTTTTTGAAATGGCTAATGCACCTGTCGAGCCAGCGGTGGGTAAGGTCGAGTGAGTTTTTGGCGTAGTCGTATTCGCAGGGCCAGGGCGTGCATTCGTCAAAAGCCATTATAATATCTGCACCGATGGTGCGCTGGATGTCCATCACACTTTCGGGGGTGAACAAATGTTTGGAGCCATCGATGTGGGAGCGAAAATGTGCGCCTTCCTCGGTGAGCTTGCGTTGAGCCGAAAGCGAAAAAACCTGGTATCCACCACTGTCGGTAAGGATGGGTTTGTCCCAGCCATTGAATTTATGCAGGCCACCGGCTTCTTTAATCACTTTTAATCCCGGCCTCAGATAAAGATGGTAGGTATTACCCAAAATGATTTGTGCTTTTACATCATCGCGGATATCTTTAAAATGAACCGCTTTTACCGTTCCTGCCGTTCCCACGGGCATAAAAATAGGGGTTTGAATTTCGCCGTGATCGGTGGTAATAGTTCCGGCACGTGCCGAGCTTTTGGTATCGGTGGTATGTAATTGAAAATCCATTATTTGTATTTTTAAAAGCCGGCAAAGGTAAGGGAATTGGGAGAATGGAGTGAGGGTTTAAAGTGTGATGTGCAGAGGTCAATTAAGTTTTTCAGGATTTTTTTCAAGTTTTTTTGGCTCTGAGCCCACACGTCTCTCAAGCTTTTTAATGTCTTCTTCAGCTGGAAGTTCTTCTGGTTTAATTCCTCTTTTAAGTAAAATATTTCTTACAGAACGATTGTTTGTTATATGTTCTGCTGAAATTTGCCTTTCACTTCTAAGGTCTTTGTCTTTGGTATTAAAAATCGTAATTTCTGTTGCAAAATCTTTAGCTTTTATTGTAATTGTAGGTAAAAAATCTGCTAATGCTCTACTTTTTGGAATACCAAGTTTGTCTTTCATTTGCTGGGTATTTTTGCAAAAAAGAGCTTGGTCTCCTTTACTTCTAATCATTCCAAAATCCCTATCATTCCCGGTTTTTTCATAAATTAGACCTGACAATTCCTTTTCCGATAATGTTAGCTTTTGCCGAGCCTGAAGCCTTTCCCAGTCATTTATACGTTTTTCTATTAATTCAAATTTTCGTGTTTGAATCGCGAAATAATTCTGAGCAAATGCAATTTGTTCTTTATTAGGATCTTCATTTTGGGCAACTAAATAGCAAGCATAACGTGTTAGCATTATATCTGGAATCTCTCTCTTTGTTCCCGAACCAATTTCAACCATTTTGCCGACATCGGCAAAATGGTCTAAAATTTCATTCTCCAAAGTTTCGCAAGAAGTTTTTGCCTTACTGATAACTTTTAAGAAGTTGTCTCATTTTGAATACCCAAGTAGATGTTGCAAATCCCTGGCAAACCAAAACTCAATCCCATTTTCGGTGGTCTGAGAATGACTTTCAAAATTTCCAGATAGTGATAATATTATTTCTGATTTCATAACTATTTTTACTTTTATGAGTAAGATATGCCCATATCTAAAATTCCTTTTGATTAATTAACCTGGATGAAATTTGATACAGATAAACGATATTTGGTGAACAGTGCCTTTTGATCCTTTTTCAGCGTGAAAAAATAGAATGTATTGGGATTTTCCTTCAATTTCATTATCGATCATTATTGACCTACAAATGCAATGAAATTTTTTTTTGATTAGATGTATCTGTGCAAAATCAAATTCTCGATCAACCCTTACACCATCACAAAAAAACATGCCGCCGAATTGCGAAATCAAATCGGGGCATTTATGCAGGAAACCGCAACAGGCAAATCGGTTTTCCTGTGCATGATTACAACTTTTTGCCTGCAGCAAAACATGTATTCTACCAGCCTGGTTCAAAACGAACTGACCATGGATGATTTGTTTATTCTGGTTTTGTAGAGATTCCGGCACGTGCCGAACTTTTGGTATCGGAAAAACGAAGTTGAAAATCCATAATCTGCATTTTTAAAATCTGGAAAATCTAATGGGATTACGGATATGGTTTGGGTGTTGTAGCACGTTATTAAATTCAAAAATTTATTTTTTAATAAAGCTGGTTTTTAAAACTAGGTTTTTACTACTATATTTTACAAAGTAAATACCGGCGTTTAGAGTACTGATGTCAACTTTAGTTTTATTGCCTTGAACCTGCTGTTTTATTAACATCTGACCGGTTATGCTGTAAAGAGATATAAAACTATTATTATGAGCCTTAGTTGTTGCAATCGTAATAATGTCGTTTGAAGGATTTGGGTAAATATGCAATTTAATATCACCTTCTGCTTCATCAATTTTTGTTATCATTGATACTGGAATTTTCCATACTCCTCCGGCATTTAGTCCTGCACATAAATAATCATCATAAACCCATAATGAAAGTATCGGTGAGCCGGAAAGATCATTGGTAATTTCTGTCCATGAATTTCCGTAATTTATACTTGTAAATATTTCACCATCTCCGGTACCTACAAATAATAGCGTGTCGTAATTATAAACACACCTAATATTTCCCTGGCCTGGTAATCCGTTTGAAACTTGCTGCCAACTTACACCTTGATTACTTGATTTGAATAAGCCACTATTTTTTGTTCCTGCAAATAAAAAGCTATCGGACGATTGAAGGCAGGTAATCTTATTTGAGTTTAATCCGGTATTTATTGCCAACCAATTTACACCTAAATCATTCGAAATGTAAATACCTGTATCAGCAGTTCCTGCATAAATATTAATATCATCATTTGCCAGGGAAGTAATATTTAAGCTCCCTAATCCTGTGTTTATTGGATTCCAGCTTGTCCCGGCATCAGCAGAAATAAAAACACCTTCTTCACCACTTCCGGCAAAAAGTTTACCGTCGCAGATAGTAAATGCCTGAATCCATGCACTGGTGAGTCCTGTGTTTGACATTGAAAAAGATGCCCCATTATTTGTTGACTTAAAAACACCCAACATATCAGTTCCTGCAAAAACGTATTGACCTGATGAAATAATTGCCCTCGTTTCAACTGTCCAAATAGAAGTTATTTTAGTCCAAATGTCACCTGCGTCAACAGATGCAAAAAAACCAGAACCATGTGTCCCTGCCAGTAAATTTGAGCCACTACTACAAATAGATCCTACGCAAGCGTTAAATCCGCTTGTACTGCAAATTGACCAATTACCTCCTAAAATGTTTCTCATGTAAATATGACCACTGGTAACACCAACAAATATTTCAGAATCACTTGTGCCAATCGACCAAATATCCGTTTCACCAAGTCCTTGATTTATCACACTCCATGTTTGACCGGCATCAAACGATTGATAAACACCACCCCCAAAAGATGCTGCGTAAAGTACACCGTTTAAACCGGCAAAACCTTTTACCGAAGGGATGCCGGTTCCTAATGGATTCCATGTGTTGCCATCGTCAGAAGAAACAAAAACACCTGATGACAATGTACTCACAAACACTTTGTTTCCAAAACATATTATCGCCATAATATTTAATTCGGTAAGCCCATTGTTAATTGGCATCCAGCTATTGCCCAGATATGTTGAACGGTATAATCCATCCTGGTATGTTCCTGCAAAAATGTTAGAACCATCTGTTGCGAGGTAGTAAGCATATTTGGCAGGAAAGCCGTTGTTTACAGATGACCATGTATTTCCTGTATCTATCGAACGATAAATACCCCGCAAATAAGTAGCAGCAAACAGCACATTATTACATTCTGTTAAGTTTTTTGTGTAGATACCATTTAATTCTGAGCCTGCCGATTCCCATGTAATTCCTGAATTGTTTGTACGAAATACATTTTCGTCTGTTGAAACAAAAACATAGTTTCCCAATTTAGTAAGGGATTTTGTGTCACAGCTTGTTAGTCCTTCGTTACGAAATGTCCATGTATTTCCTTGATTATCACTTGCCAAAACACCTCCGCCTGTTGCAGCAAATATGGTGCTTCCATCACAAATGATGCTCCTTACGTAACCACCGGCAGGCCCGTTTAATTGTTGCCATTGACCGAAAGCAGTTCCCGCTACAACGAAAAGAAGTGTTGTTAATAATGATTTTTGAAATTTGTCTTTATTCATGTTTTAATGTGCTAAAATGTTCGTATCCCTTCTACCAACCCCATCTTTTATTCTGTGGCAGGCGGTAGTAGTTTTGCCACATGCAAAGAAATAAAAAGAATGCCAAAGAACAGATGTTTGCCCTGATCCACCAGTGGGAAACGTGTGGGCTAAGCCAAAAGCAGTTTTTACATCAGCAGGGGATTGCAAAAAGTTCTTTCGCTTACTGGCGCAATAAGTACCTCAGGGAAATCGGAAAAAATAAAGGCAAAGGAGATTTCATTCCTGTTAATATGGTTCGATTATCCCGAGCAAGAGGTTCTTGGCTTTCAGCCCGCTGAAAGCTTA